>DDFI01000005.1 GCA_002337095.1 Candidatus Saccharibacteria bacterium UBA1932 | reverse complement strand
TTTTGCTGAGGGTGACTGCGCCAGTGCGACTGTTGACGCTTGAAACCCCAGATACTCCCGTGGCTACGGTGTTAAGTTTGGTAACAACGGCCGGGTCAAGCTTGGCCTCGGTGATGGTGCCGTCAACCAGAGCGGTTGCGTTCACTACCCCTGGCTTGATTGTGCCATCAGTATTATGTGCTTGCGTCAGATAGTCGTTGAGGATCGTCCCCCACGTACCGTTATCTGAGCCAGGTTGTGGTAAGCGTGCCATATAATTCCCCTTATCGTCTTGTTTAGTTTTGATTTCACTTACGCTTAGTTTGTATTATATCACACGCATCAACCGTGTCTATAGTTGTTGTTAAAAATAAGTATGCTCACCAAAAATCCCGCCCAGGCGCTCACTTACTCATACTGTTGCTAGTGCTCAGCCTTAAGCGCATCAGAATGGGTATCGGTACGGGTCACGCGCACCATGCTGGGGCGAATGGTCTGTGTGGCCAGCCGATAGCCCGTCTGTAGCTGCTCGGCGATGACTTCGTGGTCACCGGTAGATGCTTCGTCAAATTGCACGGCTTGGTGCAGCGACGGATCAAATGTCGTGCCGGGCGAGGCTTCGATGCGGTGAAGGTCCATGTCATCCAGCGTTTTATCGAGCTGCTTAATCAGGCCGACCACTCCCTGCACCCACTGATGCTCGGCGATGTCGCTTGGCACATGCAGAATCGCCCGCTCGATGGTATCAATTACTGGCAAAAGCTTTAGCACGGTCTTGGTGGCTCCGGTTGCCGCGGCCAACTGTTTTTCGTCATCCATGCGACGTCGGTAATTTTCAAAATCTGCCCGCGTCCGCTGCAGATCAGCGGTCAGCTCGGCTAGTTGTAGTTGTAACGATTCAGTCTGGGGCGCGGTTGGTTTTTTCTTTGTCATAATACCTCCTCTAGCATTGCTCCGGCGTGACGCACCAGCTGCATAACGCGGGCATAATTTTGTCGTGTGGGCCCCAGTACCCCAATGTAACTGTGGTCGCTGTAGGGCGAGCGAAACCGGCTGATAATGAGAGTGGCGCCGCTGGATTTACCGATGGGGTTTTCGCTGCCGATGTAGACGTTGAGCGGTTCATTTGGGGCGGCTTCGCGCAGCCATGGCTCGAGATTATCGATCAGCCGAGCAACCGACTGGACGTGGCTGCCACTCATAAACTCGGGGTGGCTAAAGAGGTTGCTGATGCCATTCATGTATAGCTCGCTACCGATGGTGGCGAGGCCGAGGTTGCCGGTGAGCTCGACCAGGCTATCGACGGCGCTGCGGATAGCGCGATCGGATTTGTCGAGGTGGCTCGAGACATGCGCGTCGATCGCTCTCGCACTGCGATCGAAGCCGCGCGGCAAATCTACTGCCTCGGCGTTAGTGAGGGTGTTGACGTACATGCGGTAGCCCTTGTCGGTGGGAACGCGGCCAGCGCTGGTGTGCGGCTGGGCGATCAGATTCATATCTTCTAGGCGAGCCATTTCGCTACGGATCGTCGCGCTGCTGACGCCAAATAATTTTGCCAGGGTAACACTGCCGACAGGCACGGCAACTTCGGCGTACTGCTCGATGATGGCGGCGAGGATGGCTTGTTGACGATCGGTCATGCAGTGTATTATACGCGATATTTGGCACTCATGCAAGTCGAGTGCTAGTTTGACAGCGCCTATTTGGCTTGCGTATACTATACCCTATGCAAGATCTCTCGACCGAACAGCTCGCCAGTATTCGTGCCTGGCTGGGCGCGGGCTCGATTAATATATTTGGCAAGCAGTTTGCCGGCAAAGACACGCAGTGCCGTCGCTTGGCGGAGTTGTTCGATGGAGTGGTGATTGGTGGCGGCGATATTCTGCGCAGCGACACCACACCCCAGCATATCCTGGATATCATCGCCAGTGGTGAGCTGTCGCCTACGCACGAATATCGAGCGATTGTCACGCCATATTTTGCCCGACCAGAGTTTCGCAACAAGCCGCTGCTGCTGAGCAGCGTAGGGCGCATGCACGGCGAAGAGCAGCCTATCCTTGAGGCGGCACAGCAAAGCGGCCATGCCATGCGGGCGGTGATTGCGCTCGACGTCAGTGACAGTGAGGTGTGGCGGCGCTACGACCTCGCCAAATCTGGCTCTAGTCGTGGTGCGCGCGCCGATGACGATGTGGCCGGGCTCACCCGGCGCCTGGCGCGATACCACGACCACACACTGCCCGTCCTGGCGACGTATGACGAGCTGGGGCTGCTGATTCATGTCAACGGCGAGCAATCGGCCAGTAATGTGACGCGGGAAATTCTAGAGAAATTGTACCAAAAATGCGTTCATTTGAAATAAATTCACAAACGGCGCTCCTCCCCCTGAAGCATCGTGTCTAGCACGATGATGAAACGGGCGAAGGGGTAGCGATTACTCTCGTTTGAGCATCACCGTAAAGGCTTCTGATGGGATGTCGACTTTGCCAAACCGTTTCATACGCTTCTTTCCCTTGGCTTGTTTGGCGAGGAGCTTTTTTTTGCGGGAGACGTCGCCGCCGTACAGATAACCCGTGACATCTTTGCGGTAGGCGCCGATAGTTTCGCGGGCGATAAATTTGCCTCCGATGGCCGCTTGGAGCGCCACTTCGAAACTTTGGCGCGGCACGACTTCTTTGAGTTTTTTGACCACGTCTCGGCCCAGCGACATTGATTCTGAACGGTGACACATGACGCTTAGCGCGTCGACCATTTCGCCGCCAACGTAGAAGTCGACGCGCACCAGATCTTCCTCACGGTAAGTATCGAGCTCGTAGTTGAAACTGCCGTAGCCGCTGGTGACGCTTTTGAGCTGGTCGTAAAAATCCGTTAGGAGATTTGCCAGTGGCGCCTCAAAGCTAATCAGCGCGCGCTCATCAATATAGCTCAGGTTTTTTTGCCGCCCGCGCTTGCCTACAATCAGCTGGATCACCGCGCCGATATAATCTTGCGGCACGACGATTTCGCCCTTGATCCACGGCTCTTTGATAGTGGCAACCTGCGCTCGATCGGGCAGTTCGGCGGCCGATTTGATATCCAGCTCATCACCATTGGTCATCGTCACCTCGTAGTCGGTACTGGGGTTGGTCACCACCAGATCAAGGTCGTACTCCCGCTCCAGCCGCTCGCGCACAATATCCATGTGCAGCAAGCCGAGGAAGCCAATCCGCACCCCAAACCCCAGCACCGGCGAATTCTCCGGCTCAAACTGTAGCGCCGAGTCACTCAAGGAAAGCTTCTCAATTGCCTCTTTCAGATCATTGTAATCCTCGTTGCTCACCGGAAAAAACCCGGCATACACAAACGGCTTGATTTCTTTATACCCAGGCAGCGGGACAATATCTATACGATATTCAGTCATAGACCCTGCTTCGCAAGCGTAATCGCTTCCTCCATTGAGATAGGTTGGCTTCTGGTTTTAGCCCGAGGAGTATTGCTCATACCATCGAGGTCAATATGCACAAAATATGCGCTAAACTTTTTTTCCGGATAAACCTCACCAAGGCCTCGTATAAATGCGTCTGCAATTGCTTGCTCCCCTATACGCCTCACAGCAATAATCTCACAAATATAGTCAATCCCGATAAGATCTAACCCTTCGCCTAGTACGGTCTCTACATTGTTCGGCGTTGTTTCCACTTCTGGCACATTTAACGCGGCAGCACCGATATACTTCACAGAACGCGCAACATGGTTTCGAAGTTCATTAAAATTTGGTGATTCTGTATATATCTTTATGAGTGCCATGTGGTTTCCTTTCTATTATCCAACATATTTTCTTAGCGTTACCGTGTCACCCACCCTTGCATCCCGGGTGGTTTTGAGGTTGGTGATGATGTAGCCGATTTCGCCAGTTTCGAGGGCGGGGTCGGGCGACATTTTAGGATTCAGATGTCCGACCTCGAGGGCGATGCCATTGGCGCCCGTCGCCATCATATGAATCTCATCACTTTTGCGGATGACGCCATCGACCACGCGCACATACAGAATCACGCCGCGGTAATCATCGTAGTAGCTATCAAAAATGAGCGCCCGCGTCGGTATTTCCGAAACCTGTATTTTTTCACCCCTGTCCAGGGTTGAACCCTGAGAAGGGTTGTTCTTTGCAAGTTTGATCTCGAGGGGTGAAATGGGTGGTGGGATGCGCTCGACAATGGCGGCGAGCACTTGGTCGACATTTTCGCCGGTCTTGGCGCTGATTTTGATGATATCGCTCTCATCGCAGCCGAGCAGATTTATCACTTCCTTGCTGACGCGCGGCACATCGGCAGCGGGCAAATCTACCTTATTGAGCACCGGAATAATCACCAGGTCTTGCTCCAATGCCAAATAGACATTAGCCAGCGTCTGCGCCTGGATGCCCTGGCTGGCATCGACCACCAGCACTGCTCCTTCGCAAGCCTGCAAACTACGCGAGACCTCGTAGCTGAAATCCACATGGCCTGGTGTGTCGATCAAGTTCAGGTCAAAGACTCCTGATAACGAAGATAAGCGGGTGACAGCGAGCGGGGCAGCTCCCGCTTCTGAAGAAATCTCTGATTTTTCAGAAGATGGGGCAGACTCGCTGGCAGGACCCGCGTCTAGCGACCTACGTGCCAGCTCTGCTGGTGACGACGGGAGCGGCGAATTGTATCTGTACTTCATGCGCACCGGCGCCAGCTTAATCGTAATCCCCTTCTCGCGCTCAAGGTCCATACTATCTAGCAGCTGCGATTTCATCTCACGCTTGTCGACCGTTCCCGTCATTTCCATCATGCGGTCAGCCAGCGTCGACTTGCCGTGGTCGATATGCGCAATAATACAAAAATTGCGGATATGATCCTGTGCCATTGCAGCCCCTACTCCTTAGTTACCCGAGCCGGCGGTGGCCCAAACAATAGTTTTTCGATACGGCGCAGGATCGGTCGGGCTTCGCGCAGTTTAAACAAATGCGACAGCCACAGATACGCACCGGCACTCACGATCACAATGATGGCAAATTTTGGAAACGTAGAGAAGAAGCTCATATCGCGATTTTGTAGCTGAAACAGCAGCACCGACAGATATGTCACCACTGACATCAGCCCCGTCGCGGCGACCATACTGCCAATGGCTCCAACAAATGGCCGGTCAAACAGCCGCGGAATGCGATGCGACATAATAACAAACAGGATAATCACCTCGATCACAGCCATAATCGACTGCGCGGCGGCCAGGCCCACCACACCAAGTCCCAGCCCCATTGTAAACCAAATGGCCAGCACAATATTAAGCCCGATCGAGAATAAAGAGATAAATAGCGGCGTCTTGGTATCCTGCTGTGCATAAAAACTGCGGGCCGCAATATGATAAATCGACCGCGCCAAAATCGCCACCACCAGCGCCCCCAACACATCAGAAATCAGCTGCGCACCACCGTTCTTGACGAAATTCACCAGATAGCCACGGGCAAAATACGAAATCGTGGTGACTGGCAGAGCGAGCCAAATGATCACCCGAAGCATTTTTTGCAGGTCTTTGCGAAACAGGTCGGGACGCCCCGACCCAAGATGCTCGGTCATCTTGGGAAAAGCCGCGGTGCTAATCGCCACACCAATCAGATTAATCGGCACCAGGTGTAGCGTCTGTGCCTGGGCATAGGCGGTGATCGCCCTGTCGCTAATACGCGAGGCGAGGTTGTACTCGACAAACCCATTGACATAGTCGGCGCCCTGATCAATCGATCGCGCCGGCAATAGCCTCAGCACCTTGCGAAACCCTCGATTGCGCCAAAAAATCTTGAAACTATAGTCAAATCCCATCCCCCCAAGCCCAATCGCGCTCACTACCAGCTGCATCACCGAACCCAATACCACGCCCAGCGCCACGCCCATAATACCCCCACCAAAGATCTGATGCCCAAATAGCGTAATGCCGCCCGTAAAAAACTGGATCCCAATGATAATTCCGATGTTATAAATCACCGGAGCTAGCGTATAAAACGTAAACCGACCGATAGCCTGCTGCATACTAGCAATCACCGTCGCCACCGCAAATAGGAACGGATTGACCGCAATCACCCGCATCATACTAATGGCCAGGCCGCGCCCTGCCTCTGACAGCCCCGGTGCCACGACGTAATTTACCAGCGGCTCGGCAAATATCATAATTAACACGCTCGCCACTAGGGTGATCATCGCCATAAAATTAATCATGCTCGAGCTTAACTCCCAGGCAGATTTGCGATTACCAGCCGCCAGTCGCTCATTAAATACCGGCAGGAATGTCACGCTTAGCGCGCCCGACACCAAGATAAAAAACATAAAATCCGGAATCGCAAACGCTGCTCGATAGGCACTCAGCGATGCCGGAAACGAGTCGTAATACAAGCCATTGAGCAGACGGTCGCGGTACAGCCCCAGCATACTCGATATCAGCGTCGAGCTCGCAAGGAGTGCCGCCGCCCACTGAAGGCTGAGACGCGAGTTGGCTCTAGCGAGTACGCTGCGGACTTTGATCATCCCCGAGGTCGCCTATGCGTGCAGCATAGCTCCCTTCGGTAGAGTGGCCTTGTCTAGAATCGGCGCCGCATCATGCTCCTCTAGTGTTTCGCGCTCTAGCAACTCGTGCGCCAGCTCGTCGAGCACCTTGCGATTAGCCGTCAATACAGCTTCGGCTCGCACGCCGGCCTCGCGAATCAACGCCTCGACCTCACGATCGATCTCCCTTGCAGTGTCATCGCTGTACGGTCGCTCATGGGTGATGCGGTCGAACACCATGCCACCATTGTCCTCGTGAAACACTTGGTCGCGCAGCTTGCTGCCCATGCCCTGCTCGATAATCATGTCGCGAGCAATCTCGGTAGCTTTGCGCAGGTCGGAGCCAGCGCCGGTGGTAATGCCGTCGTCGCCATATACGATCTTTTCGGCAGTTCGACCGCCCATGGCACGCGCTAGAATATCCTTAAATTCATAGACATTGGTGTAGCTTTTGTCCTCGGGTGGCAAGAACCACGTCACGCCGCCGGTACCACCACGTGGAATAATCGTCACTTTGTGCACGGGGTCACTGTCGGGCAGCACATGGCCGACGATCGCGTGCCCGGCCTCGTGATAGGCCGTCAGGCGTTTTTCGTATTCGTTCATTACTTTGGTTTTGCGCTCAGGGCCAATGGCGACCTTCTCAAATGCTTCGGTCAGGTCTTTGTTGCTGATTTTTTTGGCATTGCGACGAGCCGCGATAATAGCTGCTTCGTTGGCAATATTCGCGAGGTCGGCACCGCTCGATCCAGCGGTTTTGGCGGCAAGCTTGTCGAGGTTGACGGTAGCATCACTAGGCTTGTTCTTAAAATGCACCTTTAGAATCGCCTCACGATCAGCTCGCTCGGGCAGCGTAATATTCGTACGGCGGTCAAATCGCCCCGGGCGCAGTAGCGCTGGATCTAACACATCAGCACGGTTGGTCGCAGCCAGCACGATGACATTGCTGTCGTCCTCGAATCCGTCCATTTCGACCAAAATTTGGTTAAGCGTTTGCTCACGCTCGTCGTGGCCGCCGCCCATGCCGCTGCCACGCTTACGGCCTACGGCATCAATCTCGTCAATGAATATAATGGCTGGGGCATTTTTCTTTGCCTTGGCAAACAAGTCGCGCACGCGGCTCGCGCCCACCCCCACAAACATCTCAACAAATTCTGAGCCCGAAATGCTAAAGAACGGCACATCAGCCTCGCCAGCTACCGCTCGCGCCAGCATCGTCTTGCCAGTGCCGGGGTTGCCGACCAGCAGCACGCCCTTGGGGATTTTGGCACCAAGGCCCTCGTATTTCTTGGGGTGTTTGAGGAAATCCACCACTTCCTCGAGATCCTGCTTGGCATTATCATTGCCCGCAATATCACCAAACACCACCTTCTTTTTGTCCAGGCCATACAGCCGCGCCTTCGACTTGCCAAATCCCATCGCCTGGTTGTTCTGCCCCTGCGCCTGACGCATCATATACATGAAAAACCCGATAATTAGTAGTGTCGGAATAATTACTACCGCCGCACTGCCAATCATCGCACCAGTCTGCGACTCGGCCTCGACTGATACCACCGTGCCATTTTTGGCTAATGTATCCTTATCGAATCCTTGGTCGTAGATAGTGCTGCCGGCTTCTTTCATGGCATGCTCGGTTGCCACCGACTGGCCCTTGAGCGTCGCCTTGATATTGTCGCCCTGCACCACCAGGCGGCTCACCTCGCCACTATTAGCCTGGCGCGCCATATCCGACAGCGCGGTTTCTTTGACCGCCTGTCCGCCCGACATAATATACCACCAAAGTAGCAGCCCACCGCCCACCAGCACCCAAAAAACAATCTGGCGCCAAGCGCTTATTTGCGGACGTTTAGGAGCATTGAGTTGTGGCATGGGCAAATCCTTTCGGGGTTAACAGCAATCATGGCCGCCCTCGTCATCGAGAGTGACACCTCGTTTTATCATAGCATTTTTAGGCCAAATTCACGAGAGGTAAAATCCACAATAACCCCACCGGCCACATCATGCCGACTGCCCGGGCGGGCTGTCTTGATCGCAAGCAGCAGCCGATCCAGCTGGGGAATCGTGGGTGGAGTGATCCCCATCGCCACAAACCACGCCCGCAATAGCTCGCGCGCTTCGGGGCTGCCCAGCATAATATACAGATGTCGCGGCTGCCGTTCTAGGCTGGAGACCGCGCTTGTTTGAACGTCAACCAGCTGCACCAGGCGTAGTTGATCGGTGCGTAGTTGGCCTATTTTTTGCTTAGTTTCTGCTGATAATTGGTGGGTTCTGGCGCGCAAGCGATTGCGCAAATAGCGCCGATCGCGGTTGGTGCTGTCCTCGACCCATTCCAGCCGATGTGCCAGTGCATAGGCATAGATATCATCCTTGGTCATGCCAAGCAACGGGCGCTCGATACCGGCGCGGTTCATCACTGCCACACCCCGCCAGCCCGTGCCACGGTGCAGATTAATAGCAATTGATTCTACGACATCATCCAGATGATGCGCCGTCACGATCACGGCGGCGTGTTTGCGGGCTTGTTGGTACAAAAACTCATACCTTGCCGCCCGCGCTGCTTCTTCGCTAGCATTCGTACCGAGCGCCCTGCTACCCTCGACATATTCTCGTCCATACTGCGCCGCCATCCCGCGCACAAACCGTGCGTCGTCAGCCGAATCCTCCCTGATACCGTGGTCAAAATGGGCAATCATCAAGCGATCTGCCGCATGCGTATTCGCCCACTTGTGCAACAGCACCACGCTATCGACGCCACCACTAATTGCCAAGATATAGTTCATCACTCTCTAGTATACTTGATTTTTCTGTATAAATCAGCATAATATACTTCGTACCTTTACCCCGACAGATGGAGTAGCACGATGTACCAGCCCGACCCGAAGTACATCCCTGAGGCATGGCCTTCCACCCAGGATGCCATGCTGGAATTTTGGGAGGCGTTGACGCGCTACTCGCAGGAGTGGCGCGACGATTATCCCAACTCTCGTGAGGAATGCGAGGATGTCAACCTTGTCATCAATGTCGTATACGAGCTCAGTGGTCTCGACATCGAAAACGATCCGAACCCGTGGCTGCGCACCTACCAGATGTGTGAGCGTCGATTCCACGAGAGCGCACCAGAGATAATCGATCGTCTGCGCACCGATCTATCGGCCGAAAGGTTCATCGAGGTCCGAGCAGATCTTTGGCACATCTGGTGTCGCTGGATGCGCACGTGGGAAAATACGGCCGCCCCTGTTTCCGCCTCATAGGGTACTTTCAGTCCGCCACCCGACCCGGTTCGAGCCTCGCTCCCGGCGCTCGGGGGCGGGCTCGTTCCGTTTCTTAGGCCCAAGTGCGTCATAGGGGGTCAAAAATATCGGGTACTACCAAAGGGGATTTTTTGCTTGATATACATGCCAGTGCCAAGCGTATCTGCCGAATGAATCGTCCGATCGCCGTAGCGCTGGTTGATCTCGTCAACGGCACTTACCCTGGCCTGCTCGCGCGCCAGCTCGTCGCCAAATAGGCTCATTTGATCTGCCACACCGTCATGCAGGTGATAGCAATGCACGCCGATCTCACGAATGCCCGTACTCGGTGCACCCAAGAACAGTCGCGCCGCCACCTGCCAAATCGCCTCGTCCGAATAAAAGGGCAGGGGAGCCAACAGGTGCGATTTCCAACGAGGCGCGCCGTACACCCGCGCATACACCGCCACTCCCCTGGCAGATTTGCCCTGGCCGCGCAGCTTGGCACCCACCGACTCGCACAAATGATGCAGCCGCTGTAGCAGTTGGCGGCGGTCTAACTGCCGCGTTTCTAGCACATATTGCCGCCCGATGGTTTTCAGATCATAGACCACATCGTCAACTTCCCACCCCCGCAAGCGCTGATGCCAGCGCTCGCCATTAATACTCCGAAACGCCACATGTAGCGCCGCGGGGCTGGCATCGAGCATCTCGAGCGGTGTATATATGCCGACCGCATTCAGCCGATGCTCATTGCGCCGCGCGATACCAGTCAGGTCCTGAAGCTCCAAGCCGCCCAACACCTGGCGCAAATTATCGCAGGTGATGACATCCAGGCCGTCGGGCTTGTGCAGCCCCGCGGCGGTTTTTGCCAGGAAACGGTTTGGTGCGATGCCGACATTGCAGCGCATCCAACAGCCGATCTCTTCGCGCAGCCGCCGCTTAATTTCGTGCCCCAACCGCACCATCTCTATCTCCACCTCTTGTTTGCTCAGGTTCCGACCCTGAGCAAACAGGGGTGAATCGGCAAAATCAATCACCCCTTCGTCGATACTTTTCATGGCAAATGTTGGGCTATACTCGCTCATGATTGCCATCATGCGGTGATAGATGTAGCGGTATTTGGTGGGGTCGCTCTCGAGCACCACCAGATCGGGGCACAGCGCCCGCGCCTCGCGGACCTTCATGCCAAGCCGCACGCCGCGGGCCTTGGCTTCGTAGCTCACCGTCACCAGGCCGGTCTGATCGGTGCGGCGATTAGCGATCCCCACCGGCCGGCCGCGCAGCAATGGCCGCGCCTGTTGCTCCACCGTCGCAAAGCAGCTATTGAGGTCGACATGCATGACCAGCGGCCATGCGTCATTATACGCCAAGCGAGTGACGGCGAGCGAGGCAGGCGACGCGTATGACAGGGCTAATGATGGTCGTTTCACATTCGATCACCCTCCATCACCAGCCGCCATGTCAGCCGCTCGGCGTCGAATTCTAGCCGGTAATCTGCCTGCCCGTCCGTCACGTCAAAGGCATGCACCAGCCGCCGGCCGCGCACAATCGGGTGCACCAGCCCGATTTCGCTCACCACCACTTCGCGGCCACTTGCCCGCCTAAATTTCACCGGCTGACAGGGGTGACGACCAGCGCCAAACCTCGCCACCACCTCGACTCGCTCGTTCAAAAAAAGTTCACTTTCCATATCAATTTCTCCTCTATCAATTTGCGAGAGAAACGATCGTTGAACTGTATTGCCCGTCGCCTGCCCGTTTCTAGCATTTGCCGTAGACAATGGATGATCCGATCAGCGAGGGACGCTTAACCACCGAAGGGGCCAGTGAGTATCGCGTGGAGTTATACTACTAGTATAGCATCCTGCCACGCGCCACAAGGCATTTATTTTTTTGCCCACCTCTGCTATACTGTTTGAAGTCAATCATCACGGCACCGTAGCTCAGCTGGTTAGAGCGCAGGACTCATAAGCCTGAGGTCACAGGATCATTCCCTGTCGGTGCTACCAAGACAAAACGGTCACTCTATGTGGCCGTTTTATCTTGGCTGTCCTTGCCAGCTTAGTCTCGCTGCGACTCGGGCAGCTTGCGATCCATCCACCACTTTGCGATGCGAGCTGTGATATAGCTGATGAGCCAGCTTATGAAAAATGCCACAACGGCGGCGAATGCAATCACCACTATCTGCATGCCCACAAATGGTGAGGCATTTACATCTGGATAGCCGACGTATTTGCCAATCAGAGCAGAAACGACACTCACGACCATCCCTACCGCCGCCCCAAGCAACGCGGCAGACTTGACATAATTCTCGCCCACCTCATGGCGTCGCAGATATACATAGATATATGCCACTATCCCCACCGTTACCGCCCATTGCAGCAGGGTAAACGCCGTCGAGGCATCACTAGAATAACGATATTCATTGCTCTGAGTAGTCGACTTAAATTTGTCAGAATTCACAATTGCACCCATGTCCGAACCCTTTGCAATCCCATCGGTTACTATTTATGCAGACTTAGTAGAAACATCACGATGCGCCTGCGTCGGATAGGTGACAAATCCACCGATCACAAATAGTGCGAGCATCACGGCTGCAAATATTCCCCCCAGCCTTAGGTATTCACTGCGTTCGTTGACTTCCTTCACCGGTGTATTGGCGGCGGGCATATGGCTCCTTTTGTTACATGGTATATTCCTGATTATAACATGGCAAAATACAGGAGGATTCGGCGCGCTGCTAGGCACCTATTTCGAGTGTCACGCACGGCAAATTCGTACTGATGGCGTAGGCTACACCGTTCACCTTCAGGCTCGTGGCGCGGGCAAACGCATAGGTAGGCGCCTCGCTCGATGCAGGACAGGCCGCATTTACCTCGATATCAGCCGCATGCACAATGCCAAAGTTGGCAGAGCCGAGCGTCTTGATCGTACCTTTGATATTCGCGATCGTCGCACTTGCCCCGTCAACCATCGCCATGCCCGAGACATTCATCGTCACTGTCGCAATCGCCGTGCCCGGTGCAAATTCCATCCTGCCACGACTCGCCGTCAAGCTCAGCGCTTCTTGCTGCGACGATTGGTACCGTAGATTGCCCGCCGAATCTATCTCTTCGAGTGCCGGCCCATACAGATGTAGCACCGGACGGGAATTGCAGCCTATCGCCACACGCGTCGAGCATGTGGGCGCCGCCAGGGCCGCGCTCACCGTTACCACATCGCCGCTACGTGTCGCCGCGTACGCTACCCCCGATGGATAATTAAGCGTATGGTACTCGAGTCGGGCATGTGGCGCACCGCTCTCGGCATGGTACTGCACGTCTAGATCATCAGTTTGTACCACGAGTTTTTTGATACCGACCCAATCTGGGTGCTGGCTCGAAATAGCCTTCGCCGACTGGTCAAACTGCCGCTGGCTGCTATGATACATCTCGTTTCCATAGGCAATTAGGCCCGATGTTCCAACACCAAACAACCCCAGCCCCACCAGCACCATACTGCCCAGCGCGGCAAGTAGCCGACGCGTATAGCGCTCGGTAGCGAGCATATAGGCCAGGCCGAGGCAAAACAGCACAAATGTCACACCAGCAAGCCCCATCATTACCGCCGAAGCGATCACCTGCCATTGACTCGAAGCAAAAATGCCCTCATGCGTCCGCAGGGTCGCAAGCCCAAGCGCCACAGTTGCCGCCAGCGCCACACCCACCAGCGCCACGACCGTGACAACACGCAACAACTGTAGCAACACGCGCCGATTTGCCGTCGCATCAGGCAGCGCACTCGCCTCTTTTAGCGCGGCAAGTGTGACTGGCTTGCCCGCCATTTGCAAGCGCTCGGCAGCGGTTCGCGCCGGAGGCATGGCAATCCAAGCGACAATGTAGAGCGGAATCGCTACCCCATAGCTCATCACCGTCAGCAGCAGCATTCCTAGCCGCACCCACACCACATCGGTATGCCAATACGCCGCCAGGCCGGCGCACACACCGCCCAACATCGCGCTACTTGGATCGCGCATTACCCGCCGCTCGGCTGCCTGCGATGATTCTTCAGTAGTCGGCCCAATCGCCATATCGCCATCGGCAAATTCAAGCGGCGCGCCCAGCTGCGATTTGACTGCCTCGACATCTTCAAGTGTCACCGCTTTGGTTTTTTTGATACCACGCTCGGTGAATAACTCCACGATGCGCGCTTCGATCTCGCGCATGGCGTCTTCGTCGGCGCCAAGCGAACGCTGTATCGCCGTCAAATAATTCTCTAGTTCTGTTTTGGCGACTATTTCCATATGGTAGGGGATAGTCGCCAGATGTACTCGGGTAATTTCTTTCATAGTAGTTCCTTTATAGTTGTTTGAGCGTATGAGTGAGCTGCGCGATACTGCCCTCGAGCGACGCCATCACCTCGGCGCCATAGTCGGTCAGCCGATAATATTTGCGCGGCGGCCCCTGCTCGCTCTCTTGCCATTCGTGCTGCAGCAAGCCGTCTTTTTGGAGGCGACTCAGCAAGGGATAGATTGTGCCCTCGACCACCACCATATCTGCCGCCAGCAGCCGCTTGATAATATCACTGGTATAGTGCGGCCGATCAGCGCAAACCCGCAGCACGCAGTAGGCGAGAAAGCCCTTGCGTAACTGCGTCGCCAGATTGTCCGCGTAGATTGATGGATCATGCATACCTGTGATATCACATTCCTTTTGACCCTGTAGGTATTATAGTTTGTATAGTTCTATGTTATACAAGGTACTACAAAAAGTCAAGCTTTCTTGTGTGGGTATAAGTGAGTAAACGTCTCAGGTCGCTAGCGTACCCACAACCCTCCAACATCCCTTCGTGGACATAGCGCCCCACACTACTTCACCTATTACTTCGCCCGCCTCTGGTGCGAGACGGGCGAATCATAAGCTAGCAGCTAGTAACGACTAAGCTTCCGGATGTGCGCTGGTCAGGGTAAAGAGCTTGCCAACACCCCAGCCGANNTCGTAGCTTGGCGTGCCAAAGATGCCGTTAAATGGCGCGGCAAACACACCGCTCACTGCGTAAACCAGGTCGACAAATGACGATGCGCGGTTGGCGCCGAGCATCAGTAATACGACACGAATGGCGAGCAGCACCAGGATAAATCCTATGATATACCACACGACGCGCTTGGCGACGACACGGTTATCGACAGTCGTGTGCTGCGCAACTGTCTGGCGCTGCACGGCGGTGCCACCCTCGACAACGTTGGTTTCGCGCACTTCGGTAGTTTGCTGTTCGACAGGCGTGGTGGGCTGTACGGGTTGGGTTGGTTGCATGGTTACGAAATCTCCAATTACTTATGACACCAGTATACCACAAGCATGAGCGAATTATTCAAGCACTAATAGGTCGGCAGGCAACGATGCGTGGCGACTCTCGACAAATGCGTGCAGTTCGTCGCTCGATCGCGGGCGATTCCATGTCGCAATTCCCATGATATCTTCAACAGTGACCGGTTCGATGAATGCGGCTTCCATGTGCGTAGTATTCGTCCTTTTTTGTGTTGGTTAGCTTATATATTCAATATAGCATAAGCATGACAAAAAGTCAATAGTCTGGCATGATGGCGTTCAGTGCTGCCGTGTGATCTGCTATTATAAGTAGTAATGCAACCAAAGAATCAAGCACCCCTCCGCGGCCCCGAGTTGTCACAGCTCTATCCAGCGCCAAAATCCTACGACCAGCTGCAGGCTGAGCGGCGCGAGATCATTGCAACCAAGGTTGCCCAGTTGCCCGCCCGGCCCGGGCTACGTAGCGGCATCATTTTGAGCAGTGTCACGGCTGGCTTGTTGCTGACGCCGTGGCTTGGCGCGACCGGCATCGAAGTAGCGGGCATTGTCGCGGGTATTTTCTTTATCTTTTTGCTTGGGCTTATTGGCCTGTTTGCCGTCAAGCAATCTACCAGCTACGTGATTGATCTCTACGATATGCACAGCTACAATGGCCGGCTATTCGCCGTAATCTACTATACCGGCCTAGGCGCGCTTGCCCTCATCGCCGCCCCAACCCTCCGCTGGACAGATTATCTGCTGACCAGCCCGTTGCCTGTAGTCGTAGTTAGCGCAATCAGCTCTTTGGCTTTTGCTTTCATCGCAGCAAAAATGGTAGCGAAATATTCCTAATACATATTTATGAAAAGTGAGCCAGTTTAACGACTTGGCTCAAGGTCGGACTGTATTAGGCGCAATGCCACCCATACACGTTGCCGTTGGTGTTGTACGCCTTGTTCTCCCCCATGACGTCGACGCAGAAACCCCAGAGGTTGGCGCCAATCGTCGGACCCCACCCTGCGCGGTCGTAGCAGCGCCAGCCTGAGGCGTTCTGGTTAACAACCTTGGCAGCGTAGGACGTACGACCCGCCGTGTATTGGCATGCCAGGTTCATGTCGATGCCAGAGTATGCACTTGCCGTCCCGGCGGTGCCCACGAAGGCACCAACAACGATCGGGCTAGTGGCGACGAGAGTTATGAGAACCCTCTTTACACAGTTCATCATCTGCTCCTCACAGATAGACTGGTGTACACTTTTGTGCACGCCAGAGTAGTCATGGCATAATAAAGTACTTATTAAGCTTGTTATTCTGTACGGATATCTCGTATTGGCGGACGTAACACATTGCGAATGAGTGGCTGAATAACAGCTACGAGACATAGGCAAAGAATAGTACCGAAAGCATACAGTAGCATTGGCGAGGACACGTCAAACAGGGATAGCCTGGCGACACCACTATCGCCCACGCCAAAGGCTAGCGAAGCGGTATCTGCTAACTGCTTTCCATATGTTTCATTGAGTATATATGCAGTGGTAATGCCCATTAAGAATGATGTAAAGACCGTTAGAATACTCAGGATTAATGTGTAGGTTAAATATATGAACGCAATATCTATGCGGCGTGCCCCCATTGCTCTATACACAGCCGTCTCTTTTCGATTATCAGACATAACTCGCGACATCATGAACCAAATTATTAATCCAGCCAGTATCATAACGGCAGGCAAGATGTAGAGCATAATCTTACTGAAGAGTTTACCGACCTCGTCAAGTATAAGGTAGTTTGACCCATACGGATCTGCATGAAATAACTTTTTACAATCAGTATCACTTGACGAGCAGCCCTCATTACTAATGAATGCGCGCGCTTGTTCAATTGACGAGAAGGCTACTATATGAGGTGCAAGGGATGCGGCCGCGTCGGTGTACCCTAGATTTGTACCTGCGAGTTGAGAAGGGCTGAATTTGAGGTTATCTGGCAGAGATTGATACATCTGCTCAGGAATCACCGCACCCATTAAATCAGCATGATAGGATAAAAGGTTCTTGAAATAACTTGATATATCTTTTGTTGCATCTGAATAAGGCTGCGCGGTAATAAAGCCTACTATTTGATATGTAATAGTTCCATGGGAAGGCGCCTCATACATTCCGAGCTTCTTCTCTTCACTAATGCGCGCCGCCTCAGCATCTTTTTCTGTTTTGTCACGCGTGTCAGATTGAACTGTGATGTCACCACAGGGCACAGAAGGATAACTATAGATAAGCGAGGGGTTTTTTGTAATCTTTATCATTCTTGTGCGACTCAATGTTAGCATAGTCCTGCTGTATCTTCGCAAGCAACTGCTGCTCGGGCTGATTGCGATAGCAGGTTTGGTATGCCTGCCCTGTTAGTTTTTGTTTCACCTCCTTGAGCCACGATTGTTTTGCCGTGTCACTCTCTGGCTCGCTCGCAATTCCCATTCTTCCGCCAAATAAAGTTGCGGCTTCCTGGGCGGTAACAAGAACGGGAATACCTTTTAAACTACTCGTGTCGCGATAAGTTATATAGCGCGATAGGAGTTGTTGATCTTGCATTTCATATGAACTGTTATGGATTGCGTTTACTGAGTAACCATACAATGTCATATCCCCAGCCTTTAGGGTATTGTCATTGAAGGTTTCTTTGTCATCAATAATTAACAGCTGGTTTGGTATAGGTGGGAGCGGTGTTGCCCCAATATTGTAATAGCCACTTCCATGATAACTATCTACAACTTTTTGCAGATCGGCAAAAGTATTTCTGGCGGTTTTGGAATACGCGACAAGTTGTGATTGCTCAAATCCGCGCATTAAAGATGAGTTGAAGTTCAACCTGTAGCGTAGTTCGCTCGGAGTGGCCGGATCAGCAAACGCATTAGGTATTAAAAGGCTATCCGAGGGATCAGGCTCAATATATTTCAAACCGGCCGTTGTGTACTTGTTCTTGAGGTTCTTATAATAATCTGCTTCGTAGTCGCGTACCAATTTGATATCATTTGCGGTAAGCTTTACTGGGTTCATCCCAATTACTGCGCCACCCGGCAGGACGGGGCTTACTTTTACGAGATATTGATCATTGTTTGCTGCCCTTACAAGGGACATCGTACTTTTTTCTACGGCTGTAAAAACAATAATTATTGCTATTAGTACAGAAAATAATATGCTTGAGACCGCAATAGTAGTGAACAGTGAACCCTTTCTTGACTGAAGTTTTGTACGTGCAAGAGTGGCTGCATACCGTAGTCTTATCATATAATCACTCCGTCTTTTAACACAATGGTTCTATCCGTCTGAGCCGCGATCTCCGGGTTGTGTGTAACGATAATGATCGTGGTACCAAGCTTTTCTCGAATATTCTTAAATAGGTCAACTATCGCCTGGCTATTAGAAGAGTCTAGGTTACCTGTCGGCTCATCCGCCAATAGGATTGCCGGCTGGTTCATGAGAGCCCTAGCTATCGCTGCACGTTGGATTTGTCCACCAGACAGTTCACGAGGAAAATGATCCACTCGGTCTGATAATCCTACTTGAGTTAATAAATCCGTGACGCGATTCCTAATATCGTCTGGTTCTTGTGATGAAAACATAGCTGGAACGGCAATGTTATCTTTAAGTTTCAAAAAAGGCTGCAAATAAAACGACTGAAAAATAAACCCAATCGTCGCTCGCCGCACCTGGCTGAGGGCGCGGTCCGAAAGGTGCTGCACTGCCTTGCCATTGATGATAATCTCGCCGCTGGTTGGCTGGTCAAGGCAGCCGATGAGTTGTAGTAGCGTGCTTTTGCCACTGCCGCTTGGCCCGGTAATCGCCACAATTTCGCCCTGATTGATCGTCAGGCTCATGTCGCGCAGCGCCGCAATGCGCTCCCGGCCCACCGTGTAGGCGCGGCTGACGTGGCGCAGCTCAATTATCGGCGAGGAATCCATGCTAGTATCTTAGCAGAAGCATCATTGTTTGTGATAAAATAGCTGCATGACTGGTGGGCAGACACTCGAAGCACTGATACGAACCGACCGAGAGAGTTTTCGGGCGCAGGCAATTGATGCCTTGGCGCAGTTTGCACCAGAGGACCGCGACCTGGCGGCGAGCCTACTTGCCAACAAAGGCAAGGTGACGGCCGGTGATTTGTTTTATGCCTGGCGGACTGACCTCCGGCCACTTTATGAGGAGCTAGAGGAGCTGGCCGAGGATCCTAAGTTTAAGACGTACCTGACCAAAAAGCTGCATTTTAAGCCGGACGATGCCGATATGGTCATCGAGGATGTGCTGGATGCGCGCCGCGACCTGGCTCGTGACGAGACAATTCTGTCGGTGTACCCACACCACGGTGATGATACGCCCTATCAGCATGCCTACGCCACCGAATTGCTGACGCGCTCGATTGGCACCATTGATGATTACTTCGGGCGCTACACCCGCTATCACGAGGCGCTGGAGCTGGCCGACAAGCACCAAATTACCCTATGCGATCCGCACGCTTCGTGGCTCGATCGGCAGAAATCTGCCATGCAAATCAACAAAGAACGCCGCGCCATGACCGCCCACGAGGACGCGCGCCTCGAAGAAATCAGCACGCACATGGCGTCGATTAGCGCTGATCCTGAGAGTATTGTGAGTCGAATCATCAGCTACGGCTGGGATTATCCAGCGGTGATGGACCTGCGCCAGCGCTACCAGCGCCACGTCGATGCGCTGCCTCACTCTGATCAAAAAAACCCCACTAAACTCCTTAAAATATTCGAAAAAGTCACCAAAGATTTTCGCGACAAAGAAGCCGATCGTGTGGCCGAACGCGGCACCCACACTGGCCTACGCGAGCTGCAGCAGATTCATGAGCATATTTACAACCTTTTGCTCGAGATATTCGACCAATCAAGTGCGCAGCGTAATTACCTGCTGGTCGAAGTCCAAAAACACGTCAAACTGCGCCAGGAACGCGACCTCATACTGCTCGTCCAGCGCAACCGCGAGCATTTTATCGCTGGCGAACGCCAGGCCTGACACCCCACATTGGCACTCCGTACCGCTTATGGTACAATTATAAGAGAGTCCTCTCTAGATATTTGAGACAAACATGATACCCTACGACACCCTCATCATCATCGCCCTCTGTGGGCTGATCCACGCCAGTTTTCAGCTGAGCGTGAGCATGCTGACACTGCTATCAGGGCATGCCATCGGTGCGGGGCGTCGCCAGCGCACGCTGATGGCACTCACCCACAGCTTTACCTGGGGTGCACTTACCATGACCACGCTACTGGTCGCCACTGCGGCCTATCTGGCGACCACCTGGTGGGGCACACGAGTGCCGAGCGGCGCCTGGGCAGCAATCTGTGGCGTGCTCGGCGGGCTAGGCCTGGCCGTCTGGGCCTTTTACTACCGGCGCTCACCCGGCACGACCCTGTGGCTACCCCGCGGCGCGGCCTCGTTTCTGTCACGACGGGCCAAAGCCACCGATAATGCCGCCGAGGCATTCAGCCTAGGCTTGGTCAGCGTACTCAGCGAACTACTATTTGTGATCGGGCCGGTCACGGCTGCGGCGCTGTCGATGATCACGCTTACCCCGGGCTGGCAAATGATCGCGCTGGGCCTGTACGCTATCACCGCTACCAGCTCGCTAATTATCGTCAATGCCCTCATCGGCAGCGGTCACAAAATCAGCCATATCCAAGCCTGGCGCGAGCACAACAAGCAATTCCTGCAATTTATTGCTGGGGCGGCCCTGGTCGTCCTTGCCATCTATTTGTATAGCGATGTCGCTGCGGCAAGTATAGGAGTGTCGTAAGTATGGCGCCGCTTATTGACGTCATCAAGCGTGGCGGCCGACCAAGCGAGGCGTTCGACCGCACCAAGCTACACCGCAGTATCGTCGCTGCCTGCCTGAGTGTGCGCACGCCGCATGGCCAGGCCGATGACATCGCCGCGCGGGCCTGCGACGGTGTTGTCCTGTGGCTCGTCGACCGCCCACAGATCACCAGTGCCGACCTGCGCCGCAAAGCCGCCGACAGCTTACACGCCCATCATCCCGAAGCTGCTTATCTGTACCGGCACCATACTATGATTATCTAAACAGGAGCATTCCATGGCCAAAAAACCACAATTCGACTACGACCTCATTGTCATCGGCAGCGGCGCCAGTGGTAGCACTGCCGCCCTGACAGTCGCGGATGCTGGGCGGCGTGTCGCCCTAATCGAGGGGAGCGAATTTGGGGGCGAATCACCCAACTGGGGCGATGTACCGCGCGCCACCATGCTCCACATCGCCAACCTCTACGACGAAGCTCGTCGCGGCGATAGATTTGGTATCCGCTCCAGCATGCTTGGCTATAATTATCCATCGATCCTGCGCTGGAAAGACCTCGTTGTCAAACGCACCGGCGCCGGCGACAACCAAAAATATTACGAGAGCAAACGCATCGACACCTACCACGGCATCGCACATTTCCTAAGCCCCCACGAGATCACCATCAACCGCCGTCACCTGTCGGCAGCGAGCTTCTTGGTTGCTACTGGCTCGCATATCGAAGCGCCGCGCATCGCTGGCATCGACGCCGTCAGTTACCTCACGCCGCGCACTATCATGTCGCTCACGCGCCCACCGCGCAGCCTCTTTGTCATCGGCAGCGACAGCACCGCTGTTGAGTACGCGCAGTTGATGGCGACATTTGGCAGCAAAGTCTACGTCTCCGAAATCGCCAACCGCATCCTCCCCGATGAAGACAGCGAGGTGGGCGAGCTCATTGGCCAGCTGCTCCACGACGAGAAAGGCATTACATGGCTGACCGGCACTCAGGTTATCTCGATAGAAAAAAAGGGCCTTGGCAACCGCGTCACCTACAGCCGCGGCGGCACTACCAGCGAAATCCAGGTCGACGAAGTACTCATCTGTAGCGGCCGTCAACCAAATGTCGACCTAGGCCTCGAAAACGCCGGCGTACACTACTCGCCGCGCGGTATCGACGTCGACGATTACCTGGCTACGAATGTGCGGCATATCTACGCTGCAGGCGAAGTCATCGGCGATGCCTGCTCGACGCACCGCGCCCTGCTGCAGGGCCAGCTGGTTGCGCACAACCTTTTACATCCCAAGTCTCGTCGCAGCCCCGATTATGCCGCGCTGCCTCGTATCACCTTCACGCATCCTGGTATCGCCTCGGTTGGCCTCAGCGAAGATGACTGCCTACGCCGCGATCTGCGTATCAACAAGGCGGTCGCCCCGCTGCGCATCGTTGCCCGTAGTAATACTAGCGATTTCCGCGATGGATTTGTCAAGATTATCACCGACAAACGTGGCGTTATTCTCGGCGCTACAGTAGTAGCGCCCCATGCTGCCGAAAGTATCCACGAGCTCACCCTGGCTATCCAGCACCACATGACCGCCACCGATATCGCCACCACCCCACACGGCTTTTTGTCGTGGAGTGAGGCCATTCGCGTCGCCGCCAGCAAACTTGCAAAATAGCCGACCGTACAGCAGATACGCCACGCTCTTGCTGCATAAAATGCATGTCATAGTGAGCGTAGCATATGCTATAATTTAAGCATGAGCTTTTATGCACGCAGAGTTATCAGGGTCCCCACCAAGAGAACGCTAATTGTCACTGTTCAGAAGCTCTCTAGCTCCAGTGCAAGAGTAACGTGGTCGTCAAATATATCGCCAAATGGCGGCTGGACTGTTGGACGCGACGGCACCGACAGCAGCGGATATGGCCCGTGGTCTACCAATGTTAGCGCCTCTACCTTCACGCAGGACTTTACTAATCTTTCGTCCGACAAAACATACACTTTCACGGTAGCAGGCGGCGGTATCGTCGCCTCAAAAACCCTCGATATGACATCCGGCACCGGCACGACTCCGCCGCAAGACCTCACGTCAACTATATTCGATAACGGCGGCGGCTCAGTCGTCCTGCAGTGGACAACATCAGCAAACCCCCCAGAAGGCTGGACCGTCGGGCGCGACGGTACTGATGGTAGCGGATACGGCGCGTGGTCGACTACCACCGCCTCGAGTTTGCGACAGTTTACATTCACAAACCTTGTGGCCGGTCAGACATATCACCTGACGGTATCTGGCGGAGGGCTCAGCTCGACGAGCACTATCACTATCCAGGCAGACCCTCTCACGAATTTTACCTCTACCAGCGTAACTACTACTTCGATCAGCCTAGGCTGGTCGTACAGTGGCGCTGCACTCACCAACTATACGCTCAAGCGAGGCGGCACTACTATTGCGACGATCCCCGCGTCGTCGACGTCGTATACAGATAACGGACTCACCGCAGGCATGGCCTACAACTACCAGCTAATCGGCAACTTAGCGGCAGGCGGACAAACCAATTCTGTCGCCACATCCGCCAGGACAAGCAGCGGTGGCGCAGTCGGCACAATGGGGGCTGCAGCGGCTCGCCTCTTTGGCTCAAATCGCTCTGGTCTACCTTGGTTATCTGGGTGTTATTATAGCTATAATGGCTGGTCAAACGCACAGGTTGCTTTTGAACAAATGCGAGGGGCGCCACTCGATGCAGTCATGACATACTGCCCACGCGACACCTGGGCAAATGCCGCCTCGCAATCGTGGCCTGCTAATAATTTCAACGGCAGCCCGCCCCACCCAGCGGGCATTCGGCCAGTCGTCGGCGTAGCACTTAACGTCCAGGAGGCTAACTTTAACTATGCCAGTGCCGCATCAGGTGCGCGCAATTATGTCTATAGCGCTATCGCGACTCACTTCAAAAACGCCGGGTTTGTTGACCCCATATTCCGCCTAGGCTGGGAGCTAGAAGGCTCATGGTTCCCGCATCAGGTGCGAATCGGCCAAGAGAACAATTATAAGGCAGCCTTCCGACAGGCGGTAAACTCCATCCGAGCTGTACTTCCAAATGCTAAGTTCTGCCACGAGCTAAATGGCGCAACGATATGGGACTCATCTCAACCAAAAGCGATGCTTTCAGATCGCTGCTATCCTGGCGACGATGTCGTCGACCTAGTGGGCGTAGACTGGTACAACGCCTGGGAGATGGGGGCTTCAAATGAAGCAGAGTTCCAGGCCCACCTGCGGCCACCTCAGGGCATTGGGCCCGGCGACTGCGTTGATTTTGCTCGCGCCCATAATAAGGGGGTGTGCTTTAACGAATGGGGCCTTGCCGCACTGATTAATGTAACATACGCAAACGGCCAACAGGGCAACAACAACGGACGCGGTGATTCGCCGTGGTGGATCAATCGAATGTATCAGTTTATGTGGGACAGTCGCGACGTCATGGCCCTAGAGTTATACTTCGACGATCCCGCTACAGGCAACGTAGAGAACTCCTTTATGACCGGCCAAATGCCCAACGGAAAAGCCGCCTACCAGGCGTGTGTGGGACCCAGCTCCCCATATCGACTGTAATCTCTATACTAATAGGTTGCTCTCGCCCCGTTATTGATTATTCCTAAGTCAAAGTATTGACTTTTTGGCTATAAAGTGGTAATATATAATCAGAGCCCATCTCCGACGCCGCCCCTCATAGCCGTCGGAGCTTGGGCTCCTTCAACTTCTAGGCAACCTACAAGATGAGCTGGTCAACGAGACCGGCTCTTCTCTGGTTGTGGGGGCAGGATTATCGGCCAAGGCCTTTTGTGTTTGCTTATCTTGCCACGAGCGAGCTCGTGCAAGATTGCGCTGCACGTCACAAACCTGCGACTACGCCGAGCAAGCTCGGCTGTCGCAGGCACAAACCTCCCGCCTCATAACCAAGAAAAACGTCGGTCATGAGACCGACATTTTTCTTGGTTGCGGGGGCAGGATTTGAACCTGCGACCTTGTGGTTATGAGCCACACGAGCTAACCGGGCTGCTCCACCCCGCGATACAATGTTTATTGTAGCAGGTCTCTCGTCGCGGGTCAAATTAACAAGCCGTCGGGTAATTAATCATACCTTTGCGCTCGTCCCTAGAACAATTGTTTATACCGCGCTGCAGATAGTGGCAGCTGCGTAGTCGTATCAGGGTAAATCTGGGCGAATGGTGACGCGTCATTGTTATAATATGACTCATACACAACGCAACCCGGCGCATAGCCCTTCTGTGCATCAAAGAAGTTTTTCATGTAGTCAATGTAGGCAGGGTTATCGCCCACCAGATCGTTTCGCGTGCACCAGTGGATTGCCATGCTCTTGCCGTGCAGCCGCGCAAAGTCTTGATGAAGCGCAAGGGCTTGAGGGCCACCGTATGGGTCTGTGGGGGTGCTGCCCTGTAGATTCCAATGCTGCGCATTCCACAATACCTCAAATAGATCAACATACTGATCACCCGGCCACAGCGTACGCCAATCATAGGTTGGACCCACCGTATTACCATGCACACCAAAGACCAGGCTGGCCGCAGGAATAATCGACCGTTGTAAATTATAAAAGCGTATCCAGGACGTCTTAAAGTCGTTAACCTCTGAGTCAGCAACCCACCACGGCTGCCAGTTGCCGTTCATATCATACGCAAATCGCAAGAATAGGTGCCCTCGTTTGATTCTATACCACTTGTCTCGCACCGATATCAGCGCATTGGTCCACTGGGTATCATAGGCACCCGAAGCAGCATTTGCCCAGGTCATCCCCTCTGCTTTCCAGATTGCGCCAATACTGTAGTCCATGTCTCGTGCCCAGTTAGCGTAGGGGCCGCCTGGGTCAAGCGCCCATGCCGAGAGCTGGTTGGCAGTATTGTAATCTCCCCACGCCGAGGCGAGCCCCACATACGTGCCACGCCACGTTTCAAATGTACCATTGTCAACACCATACCCAAGCGCGCCCGAGCGCCATGCCCAGGCCTGAGGGCGAACATACGATGAAGCAATGATACCAAAGCTCATGAGAGGTGTCCGACAAGTAGCCACGTATCTGCGGCATACTTCACTAACTCAGCTCCACCAAACTGCGCGGCGATATTGCGCCCAGGAACAGCGTTGACCGTCACGCCTCCGGCGGGCGAAATTGTCACCTGACCAGTCCCGAGCTGTGACATATAGATCCTTGTGCCAACAGGAAACGCCACGCTTGCATTTGTCGGTACTGTTACTGTCACCGCGGCCGTATTCGTGAACGTCAAAAACTTCCCCGCATCTGTCGCTACCAGTGTATAGCTAGTGCCAGTTTGCGCGTTAAATGTATATGCCAAGTCGGCCTTTGCATCGAGCGATGTTTGCAAATTGGTAATAGTTGCGATCGCCTGTGTACCGGTATGGTTGGCACGGCTCAAAAGATATGCATCTGTCTGATTTGCCGTAGCACCCGAAGCAATAGAATCGAGCTTCGTCTTATCAGCGGCTGTCATCACCCCTGCCGCCGAAGTAGTAGCGCCGGCGATCGTCGCATCATTACCGGTATCGCTCAAGACCGTAACGTTTGTTGCTGTCGCGCTACTAGTAAGGTTCGTAACGCCATTTCCCGTCGGTGCACTCACCCACTGGAATGTCTGCGTGGTACTGTTGTACACAAGGTAGTCGCCGTTATTGGGCGTGGTATTGTTATCGTTGATCTGTGTGGGCGAAATCGTATTTGCAGGAATAGTTGGGTTGTTAATCTTAGTCGCCAATGCGGATGACAGGTCCGCCTCTTGAATAGTGCCATCAACAATCTTGGCACTCGTGACAGAGTTGTCGGCTAGTTTAGCTGTCGTGACTGCGGCGTTTGCAATGGTTGGGTTTGGATAGGTACCGGTTAGGTCGCCGCCTGCAGTGAGCGATAGGCCGTCGAGCTTTGTCTTGTCAATTGCACTCATGACACCGGCTGCCACTGTGGTCGCCGCAGCCAATACCGCATCATTGCCAGTGTCGCTCACTACTGTGACTGTCGTGCCAGTCGTGGTAGCGGAAAGATTTGTCACGCCAGTCGGTGCACTCACCCACTGGAATGTCTGCGTGGTACTGTTGTACACAAGGTAGTCGCCGTTATTGGGCGTGGTATTATTGTCGTTGATCTGGACCGGCGTAATAGAGTTGTTGGGCGCAACAGGGCTGTTGAGTTTGGTCACAATCGTACTGGACAGATCCGCCTCTTGAATCGTACCGTCAACAATCTTGGCACTCGTGACAGAGTTGTCGGCCAATTTAGCTGTCGTGACTGCGCCGTTTGCAATGATTGGGTTTGGATAGGTACCTGTTAGGTCGCCGCCTGCCGGACCTGAAGGGGCCGCAGACCCTGTGGTCAGCGTCGACCATTTAAAGCTACCGCTGGTGGAAGTATCGTATACAAGCACTTGACCAGTAGTAGCGCCAGCGGGAGTATTGAGTTTTGCGGCATTGATAGAGCCATCGGCAATACCTGCAACTGGGTTGTTGATTTTGTTGGTAATACTGGTGGATAAGCTAGTTTCATTTATCGTCCCCGGGGCAATATGGATGTTTGAGATACTATTGTTGGCGATCTTAGTACTTGTTACCGCACCATCGCTGATCTTTATTGTAGTCACGGCGCCATCACCAATCTTGACTGTCGTCACCGCCCCATCGGCGATTTTTTCGGTGGTCACCGCACCATTTGCAAGCTCGGTGGTGCCTACGGCGCCAGGAGCAATTTGAGCATTATTCGATGGGCCCGTGACATCTCCACCCATCATCACTACAGTCGTCGTACCGGTAGATGATGGCACCCAGCTAAAGCCGCCTGGCTGGCTATTGTCAAGCGCAAGCACCTGGCCATTTGTACCACCGGTCGCCGCAAGATGCCCAGCCTCTATGACACCTGATTTAAGTGCACCTGTCGAAGTATGCACCTGACTCAAGTACTCGTTAAGTATATTTCCCCATTGGTTATTGTCCCCGCCGGGAATTGGTAGCCGCGCCATTTGTTCACCCCCAATATGCTAGAGTATTACGTTTCATATATACCATTATAGTATATCCAAGCATAAACACAATGGACAAGACCTAATTTCGGGCCAGCTAGCATATGCTATGTCTGTATTATTCCCAGCGGAAAACTCGAAAGGCAATGATATAGATCACAATCGTCCACACTGCCATGAGAGCCAGCTGAGGTCCAAGCTGCGTGAGGCCGTAGCCTTCGTTGACAATATAGCGAATACCGTCAATCACAGGGGTCAGCGGCAGATAATTCGACACGCCCTGTAGCCATTCGGGCATCATAAAACGTGGGAAAAATGTGCCCGACAGGAACATCATGGGGAATGTCACGATGTTACTAAGCGGCGCCGCCTGACGCTCGTTACGCGCCCAGCCACCAATCGCCAGGCCAATGCCGAGGATTTCAACGATTGCGAAAACGAGAAACACCACTAGAAGCGCGACATTACCGACAATCTTGAGATGGAATACGCTTAGGGCTACCGCAAACATCACCGAGATTGACACTAGCCCCACCAGCGTCTGCGAGATCGCCATCGAGCAGAAATACTGCCAAACCTTGAGCGTTGTCGTGCTGAGACGTCGCAGGATTCCCTGTTTTTTGAGCTCGGGGAAGACATTCACCGGCCCAAAAATCCCTAGTCCCATCAGTGAAAACCCGAGCAACCCCGCAAACGTGTAGTCAAAACTCGTCAGCGAATGGGCACTCAGCTGCTCACCCTTCACCGTAAATGGATCCTGTACCCGCGTTAGGCTGGCGTTCGTACCCTTGAGCCCGCCCTCGAGCACCGTCGTCAGCGTCTGCCCCGAAGTCTGAGTATTCTGGGTATAATACACCTTTGCCTGGCCACTCGGCAGATGAGTCACGGGGTCGACATCACCAAAATTCTCTGGCAGCACGATGGTAGCGTCGAGCTGTGAATGCACCATTTTTTCGCGCGCTTGGTCAAGGGTTTTGTGGCTGGTTTCGATCTTGAGTGCATCATTAGCGTTGAGGCTATCGACAAATTTGGTAGCAAATTCCGACTTTGACTGATTAATCAGCGCAACGCGGAAACTCGCCCCCGAACTATTGCC
The DNA here is from genome assembly GCA_002337095.1 of Candidatus Saccharibacteria bacterium UBA1932. GTDB lineage: Bacteria > Patescibacteriota > Saccharimonadia > Saccharimonadales > Saccharimonadaceae > Saccharimonas. Next base: position 35,436 of record DDFI01000005.1, on the reverse strand, counting down.
AAAGATACCGCCAAACACAAATAGGAAAATAAGCGGGAACAAAATGCCAAAAAACATTGCCAATCGGTCACGGAAAAACCGCCGGGTATTGATGCGAGCAAACGTGAGGATGGTGTAGAGTGAGCGTGGCATTAGTCGCGAAGTCCTTTCCCGGTGAGGTCGATGAATACGTCCTCGAGGTTAGCCTGCTCGACATGCTGCGTTTTTTTGAAACCGCGGCTGAGCAGTTGTTTGATCAAGTTTTTTGGGGTATCGAGCGCAATAATTTTGCCGCCATCCATCACCGCAATGCGGTCACACAGAATCTCAGCCTCGTCCATGTAGTGTGTAGTCATAATCACACTAACACCGCGATCGCGGACTTTTTCGATAAGCTCCCATAAATGACGGCGCGCCTGCGGATCAAGCCCCGTAGTAGGCTCGTCCAGAAAAAACACCTTTGGGCCATGCACCAGCGCCGTAGTAATACTTAGGCGTTGCCTCTGGCCGCCCGACAGCTGCTCGACGTAGGCGTCAGCTTTTTCATCTAGGTCAACATCGCGCAGGAAATCTAGCGGATTTACCCGCTCACCGTACGCCGCAGCAAACATCTCTACTACTTCGCGCAGTTTGGTCTTGTCCTGAAACGCCGGCGTTTGCGGCTGCACACCAATCAGGCGTTTAATTTCGTCGGGCTGTTTGGCGACATCAACACCATTGATTTTTGCCTTGCCGCCGTCGATCGGCCGCAGCGTTTCGAGCATTTCTAGTGTGGTAGTCTTGCCGGCGCCATTTGGGCCCAAAATACCAAAAATCTCGCCTTTTTTGACCTCAAAACTTATACCATCGACGACACGCTTGTCATCATAGACCTTCACCAGGTCGCGTACTTCTACAATATTCATGTCTTTAGTATAGCGTATTATTTGACATCGCGGGCGTTTCCGCCAAACAGAAAATTCATCCAAGCTTGCAGATTACTTGGCTGGGTTGTGCTAGCCTGCGATACGGTTGGAACGGTAGTCTCGAGGGACGTGGCTGCCGCGGTATGCGGTGGCAGGATCAGGACTTTTTCGCCGGGCTGGCCGTAGCCCAGACGTTCGCGAACCGCAAGCTCTTGGTATTCGGCGCTTTTTAGATAATTGCGCTGGTACTGCAGTGTGGCTACCTCCAGCTCAGCCAGAGTTTGCTGGCGCCGCTTGTCATCAAGGTTACGCTGCAGGGTATAATTGCGCTGCATCACGCTCATCGATCCCCACGCCCAGCTGGCCGCAACCATCAAAGCTACCGCCAGCACAATAGTAGCCGGCGTCAAATACGTATACCTGACGTGGTAATATAACTGGCGAAATCGTATAGCCCGCAGGCGCTGCATAAGCGTTGTCACTTCTCAATTATAGCGAATCGTCGCAATTTGCGCTATAATGACAGGGGTAAGGACGCATGCGCCTGGGGGAACATTTATAGTTTATCTTTTGTGGGGGTATAGCTCAGTGGTTAGAGCAGCGGGCTCATAACCTGTTGGTCCTTGGTTCAAACCCAAGTACCCCCACCAAAGATAGGCTAGGAATTATATTCTTATTTTATAGAACATCATCTTGTATCTTCTATGGCATCCATTTACAATAATGTCGTGCCGCACAAACCCGTGCGACACAAATCTCATCCATTTGGAGGATGATGGCCCATGAAGGTCAGAACAAAGATCGCATCCCTCACCGGCGCAGGATTGCTGGTAGCAGGACTAGCGTTCGTCCCGGCGGGTGTCGCTAACGCATGGCCGTACAGTTGCAACACAGGCGGCTCCGACACAGGCGGTCGGGCCCAATGCAACGCCGGCACCGGCCATTACCGAGTTCGCATTCTGTGTGCGAATAGGTGGTGGGGAAACTACTACTTCGGTGAGTGGAGATACGGAGAGTGGACGGCGCCGTCAGGACAGTACCACTCAACTGCCGACTGCCCATTAGGCAAGGTCCGCTGGGGTGACCCACAAATCGAGACCAAGAACGACTAGGTCTCGTGTGGGACTGCCTTGGGCCTTTCCGGCCCAAGGCAGTCCACTCATCATTACTCACTACTTAAATTCTTCCGAATACTCCCCTGCCTCAATAGGATTACACAAGACAAGATCACGACCACCGTTGCATATACTAATCCCGCAAGAATCATCGTACTGTATACGTCAACACATACGATACTAAGTCCACTCAACACATGATTTGCAAAAAGACGAGATGATATAATTTGCGATAGTTGCGCAGATACTATTGACGACACTATCGCCATAGCTACTACTCCGATGAATAGAGAGCTTAACACTATAAGCGTGGCGACCGCCAATCCGTAATAAATAAATAAACGAAATACCTGTCGCCCGCTGGCGCCAATAGCATAATAAATTGCAATCTCGCGTCGTGCATCATCTACAATCCGCATAAAATTACTGCCGAGTATGATAGTGCTTATCACTAATAGTATCGAAATCACGGGCAATGCTAATGATCGTAATGTTTGTTCAAACTGTAATGTCCGCTGTTGTACCGTGACAAACTCCTTAATAACAAACGGTCTGGCTAGACTGGGACAGTTATTTAGTTCTTCCTCGCTCGTGCAACCATGTTCAGCTATGTATGAAGTCAGCTGTGTCGCGTTATCAAATTGCAAATACCGTATTTGGCCTCCAAACATAGCATAAGGGCCCGTTTTTGTAGTTGTCAAAAATATATCTTTAAATTGCTCTTTTACATAGTCTTCAAGGGGAACGAGCGCCTGAGGAGCATCGCTTCCAAGAAGAAGCGGATATATACCGAAGTAGCCAAGTGCTGTTTCCTGCTTATCAGACACCGCAGCAGGCAGGATGCCTACGATACGAAAAGTGACACTTCTTGTTTTTAGAGATATCTGTTTTGGCACATTCGGACGCAAGACGAGGGGCTGGCACCCTTCGTCTGACTTCGGTAACTCGTATGAAGATTGCATTTTCTCATCAGGAGATGCAAACCGCAAGGATGTAATTGTTTGAGTAGACACATTGTCTCGATAGCATACTGCGAATGTGCGACCGACAATTGATTGATTAGTATTTTTTTCTTGGAGTACATCGCGACCTAATTGTTCAGTGAGTAATATGGGGACTTCGCTCTCATTAACCTCACCCGAGTAGCCTACATAGCGCTGAATCATCTGTCGTTTTACAATGCCTGGGGTAACAGATGTAAAAAGAGATGCACTTTTAGTACCATTGAGTCGGGGGTCGGTCCCATTGCGGAGCACTTCTAAACTACCATCATTAGCGACAAGCGTTTGGGCTGGCAACGACAACGCGCCCGCATTTTGCAATCTAGCTTGGTCTTTTACACTTACAGTTTGATCAATCGCTTCATCTGTATATTTATTCCCGTATACAAGTTCGGCAGTTTTTGTGCCGCCAATATATTGATACTGAACCGGATCACCATTTGAGCCGTCTTTGCCATGACTAGGATCGCCATTATAGAGCTTACGCGCTAACTCTATCACGGCGGGATCTTGGCGAAGCTCACCTTGGTTTAAAGGTTTGATCGCTAAAGCATAGTATTTGCCATCAAACACCTTATCTGACTGTAGACGATATTGGTTGATAAGTCCCGAGGAAGTACCGGTAACAAATATAAACACTGCAAATAATATGCTAGATGTGAGAACTGTTAAGAATAGTCGTAGCTTACGTACTCGCAGTCTTGCTAGCGCCATTTTGAATAACAAAGATTCAGATTTCACACTAGAAGTCCTCCTTGTAGCCTCATTACTCTATTAGCTTGTGAAGCAACCCGCTCATCATGAGTAACAACTATCACACTAGTCCCATTTTGTATTGTAATCTGTTGAAATGCTTGTAGCACAGAATCCGCACTGGCAGAATCTAGATTTCCCGTTGGCTCATCAGCAAACACTATTGCGGGGCTATTAATAAGCGCCCTCGCGATACCCACACGCTGCGCTTCTCCACCCGAAAGATTAGTGGCTCGTTGCGTTCGTCGTTCAGTCAAGCCTAGCTGATCCATTAACTCACTGCATCGTGATTTCATTGCTTCGCCGTTTTGTTTTGCAAAGATGGCCGGGGCAAGTATGTTTTGTTCTACCGACAAATAAGATTGAAGCCCGTGATCCTGAAATACAAATCCTACATGCCTAAGACGCCAAGCGGCACGTTTGCTACCGCTTAACTTAGCGATATCTTGTCCATCAACCATCACACTACCTGCATCTGCACTATCTAGGCCGCTCAGTATATTCAACAATGTACTCTTACCGCTGCCACTTTTGCCCACGATGGCAACTACCTCTCCGCGGCATACTTGCAGCTGCACCGAGGTAAGTATCGGTTCACGCTTATGATCAATCGTATATAACTTAGCGATGTCTGATGCAGTAAGAATGACGTCGTCCACCCTAGTAGTATAGCATGGAGCTTATGCACTATAGAGTACTTTAGTAGTCGCCGGCGGCGCGCTCCATCCAGTCGGGATGGCGGGGTTCTGTAGGTTCGGGATGATTGCTGCTGGGCGTCCAAGCGTCTTCGCCTGCTGGCTTCGATGACAGAAGGGCGAGTAATCCAGAAACATCATGCTCGCGCACCAAGCGGGCGCTGAGGTGCGCAATACGACGCGCTATCTTGCGACGAACTTCGGCTTCATTTGCGCCATATGATTGTAGCTCATCACGCAGCATTTCTACCTTGAGGATCGCCTCTTCGACATCTGGATCGATTTCGCGCCGGTCGTCCACTGCAGGGGGTAGTTCGTTGTTGAATGGCGGTACAATATCACCGCAAGGAGTTACTTCGTAATAGGCTGTTCGTTCTTTTACCATTATTTCTATTATAGCATGATCGCGCCAAAAAATCAATATCCTACCCCTGTCGCTACAAAAAAGCCCCGCGACGCGAGGGCATCGAGGGGCTACTTTTGAACACCTGTTTGTTTGTACTTATAGCATAGCGGGTTGTTACACTAAGCGCAAGCGGTATCATACAAAGTTACAACAATAGCCCCTCTCGTATAGAGAAGGGCTACGATTATCGCATGAGGCGATTATTTTTTCTTTGAAACAGTCAGGAAACCGTTGCGTGGGTTTTCTTTGACAATGCGATCTGCAGGCAGGTCTACTGGAGTACCTTTTGCGTTCTTCTCTACCTTAGCAAAGAAGTAGATGGTCTGTGGTTTGCCGCCGCGAAGTGTTACTTCGGTTTTGTGCAGGTAGTAGGTAACGCCTTTAGAGTTAGTGTGTTTGTAAGCCATAAATCTTATACCTCCTTATAGCATCTTACACCAGATAGCGTAGCAGGCTACGGCCTCCCCTGTCAACACCTATGCGTCTCTGTACTTGCGTTTTAGGAGTAAATACAGCACGCCGAGCGTGATCAGGCGGCCGATAATTACTACAATAATACCGAGGCACAGCAGTGCTGACCAGCCGGCCCAATCGGGCGTCCACAGGGGCGAGACGAACTCGTAGCGGTAAAGCGCGGCGTCGGGCAGCTTGGTGTTGCCGAGGATTTTTGGATCGATGGGGTGCTTGGCAGATTCGGTAAGCATACACTGCTGGTAGCCGGCGGGGTAGGTAGACGGTGGGAACTGCGGCTTGCACACCGCATCGGCTAGTGCGTAGGCGTTGCTGCCGCTGCCACCGCTAGCACCCGCTACAAGGCTAGCGGTGTCGCGCTTGTACTGCTCGGTTAGCTCGATACGGCCAGTATCGGCATTCATGTGGGTCGCCGCGAACCGCTGCAGGTCGACAATGCGTCGAGCAATCTCGGTGGTGTCGCCAGCCTTGTCGGCATTGAGCACTGCAGCGCGACGCTCGGCCATGCCCACACTATTGAGCCGCAAAAATGTGGCTGTCACGAATCCCAGCAGTACCAAAATAATCAGCAGCTGCCAAGTTTTTAGCTGCTGGAGTCGCTTGATATCAATATGTAATCTGCGTTTTCGTTCCATAGAATTCCCACCGTGGTGTCTCTAGTATATCAGACTAGCGCCGCGGGGCGAAGTCGCGCGCTGCAATCAGCAGCAGCACCGCAAATGCCGCCACAAAAAACGTCACCTGCATACCAAACACATTCCCCCACAGCCAGGTCGCCAGCAGCGCCACCGCACACGCAAGCGTAGCGCCGATATTATACATAATCTCGATGATCATCAGATAACCAATCCGGTAGGAAGAGCGATCTGCCATGTCAAGCACCACCCGCGTAAACGACATATTGTAGGCCGCAGTGCCGATTTCGGACGTGATATTCACCCCAGCTGCCCCTGCGGTAGTCGTAATAAATGGCCGAAATAAATGCACCAGCCAGTTGCCCACCGCGCCCGCAACCATCAGCTCGCGGCCCCTTGCGCGGTCGATCAGGTGACCGTACGTCCAGGCTGCCACTAGCGAAGCCAGCACGCCCACCGATGTTAGCGCGCCCAAATACGCATAGACACTTTCGCCCGATGATACAAATACTACTGTCGCCATAAATAACGTCCAGATCAGGCCACTGGCGATAAAATCTACCCCGACGGCTATTTCGCCGATAAAGGTGCGCCGAGCCTCGCGCCAGGGAAATTCGCGAAATTTAAGCTTCATTCGCGTCTCGGTGGGCTCGGCCGTGCGTAGCAGCGGAATTGCCGCGCACAAGAACACTACCGACGCAACGATGATAGTCGTGTGTGGCCCAAATGACGCCGCCAACACCCCGCCGACCAGCGGGCTCACTACCCGGGCTAGGCGCTCTAGCACCTGCATCGTGCCGATCTCGCGCCCGACATGCTCGATATGCTTGACCTTGCTAAAATCAATCATATAACAGAGGTCGTAAAGCGACGCAGCTACCGCCGTCAGCACACCAAACAGCGCCAGCGCACCCACGCCCCACTGCTCCAGCATCACCAGCGCCATCAGTGATGGAATCCGCAGAATATTGGCAATCAAGATGCCGTGTTTTGGCCCCCAATATGCCGCTACCATTGCCGCGCCCCACGAGACCGGAATACGCAGCGCATTTAGCACCAGATAGTACAAAATGATCTGAGGAATGCTGTAGCCCGACTCATACATATATACTGCCACAAATATCGTTGAAATATTGATCGCAAAAATCGTCATCAGTCGCGAGACGTACATCTCGGCCACATCGTCAAATGACATGTACCGCCAAAAATGACGGCGCATAAACACGCGAATGATAAACTGTTTTAGCATATTGGTTTTTGCTGGTTCCTATGCCTATTACAGCACAGTTAGCCCAAAAAGACTAGCGCTTGACGGCCAAGTGCTATACTAAACATATGCGGATTTACTTTTCTGGACTTGGCGGCGTGGGGATTGGACCCCTGGCCGAGATCGCCCATGACGCTGGCTACGACACCTGCGGCAGCGACCGCGAGCAAAGCCTAATGAGCCAGCAACTGGCAGCACGTGGCGTCACTGTTAGCTACGATCAGACCGGCGCAAATCTGCGCGCCGAGCATACCCGGGCGCCCATCGACCGTTTCGTCTACACTGCCGCCCTGCCCGCCGATCATCCAGAGCTGCAGGCGGCGGCAGAGCTGGGGATTATTGCTGTCAAACGCGATGTCTTGCTTGGCGAAATCCTGCGCGAAAAGCACCTCAAGCTCATCGCCATTGCCGGTACCCATGGCAAAACCACCACCACCGGTATGATGATCTGGGTGATGAAGCAGCTCAATCTACCGATCAGCTACTGCGTGGGCACGACGCTGAGTTTTGGCCCGAGTGGCGCGTATGATCCAGCGAGCGAATATTTCGTCTACGAATGCGACGAGTTTGATCGGAATTTTCTGAATTTTTCGCCGTATGTTTCGCTGCTCACCAGTATCGACTACGACCACCCTGATACCTACCCCACGCGTGATGAATACCTCGCCGCATTTCGGCAATTCATTGAGCAATCAGCGCTCGCGATCGGCTGGGCACGCGATCTCGATCCGATGGGTCTCATGCAAGAAACCGTCTGGCACCTTCAGTCCGATGAAGTCATGAAATTTCCACTCGCCGGCATTCATATGCGCCAAAACGCCACCCTGGTCGCCAAAGCTGCCGAGTATCTGAGCCTCTGCTCGAATACACGGTCGATCGAACTGCTCGCGACATTTCCTGGGACGTCTCGGCGATTTGAGCGTTTGGCCGACAATCTCTATTCGGACTATGGCCACCATCCGGTCGAGATCGCCGCCACGCTGCAGATGGCACGCGAGATTTCCTCGGACATCACCCTCGTCTATCAGCCACATCAGAACGTCCGCCAGCACGAAGTGCGCGATCAGTACACCGACTGCATGCAGGCCGCCAGCACCATCTACTGGCTACCGACCTATCTGTCGCGCGAGCATGCCGACTTGCCCATCCTTACTCCGCAGCAGCTGATCGCCAACCTTGCCAATCGCGACCACGTACACATCGCCGACCTCAACGACGAACTATGGCAAGCCATCCAAACAGCTCGCGCAAACGGCTCACTGGTGCTCTGTATGGGCGCCGGCAATATCGATGCCTGGCTGCGCGATCGATTGATAACACCATCATAATCTGTGCCGGGAATTACCCCTCGATACTAAATTCTTCAAAAAAGAATTCATCGCCAAAAAATGCGCGGGTGACGATTTGCTCGACGGCCGGCGCGAGAGCTAGTGCGGCAAGATCAAGCGGCTCAACCCACTGAATCGTATCGTTGGCAGGGATATCGCTCACATCATCGACTTCAGCCCTGCAAATGTGAGCCAGCGTGGTCGAAAGGATCTCGTTGCCTGAGGAAACACGGATGTAACAATGGCCAACATGACGAATCGGCTTGTTGGGTATGAAATCTAGTTTCTCCTGCGATTCACGCAGCGCAGCGGCCACAACCGACACATCATCAATATGAATCTTGCCATACGGCAGCGTCCAGGTGTTGATATATGGCTGTTTGGTGCGGCGCTGCAGCAGCACCTTGCCATAGCCGTCCTGGATAAGCAGCATGGTGATGATTTTTGGCTGGGTTCGCACCCGCATGTGCTCGGCGTTGACGCGGTCGACGTAGGCCAGACCATTTTGACTCAATGTATATTGTGAATCTATTTTTTTGACTATATTATTTTTGATAAGTAATTTAAGATGATAGCTGACCAAATTTGTATCTGTTTGATCTGGCCTCAGATCTCTAAATCGAGCATACTGTGATGTTGTGAGCACGGTAATAATGTGCTGCTGAATCATATGAATTGAAGAATTTATATTTAGCATTTTGACTCAAATTATACTTATAAACATATTATAACAAATAGTATCTTTATCTCCCTACCTCGCTGTAGTATACTAACGAGAATGATAGCCATAGCATTAATAGGCTTAGGGCCTCATGCCCGTCGAATATACTACCCATACGTAGAAGATTTGATTAATAGTAAGGGCAAGGAGTTCTCATTTGAGCTTGTAATTGATTTAGAGATGAACAGAGATATAATCGAAAGGTTTTTGGCTAAGCGTTGTATTATGCCAAAACACATCATCTATCTTCCGTCTGATGGCCAGATCGAGCCAAGTCAGGTTCATCCTCTCGCGAAGTCTGCACTCAAACAATACAGAATACAACGAGTCATACTCTCTACTGAGCCAAAAGCCCACAAAATATATTTGGATGAATGTATAAAGCAGTCTATACCCGTAGTCGTTGACAAACCAGTTACTGCACCTATCTTGCATAAAAACCTGCTGTTCCCGCATAAGCACACCTTGGCAAACCAAATCACGGAAGATATAGACTACCTGCAAAACAGCATACTCAAGCATCCGGGAGCGCGAGTATTAGTAGAGTGTCAAAGGCGCCATCACGCAGGATATAGGCTTGTGACCGATACGCTTAACAATATCGTGTCTAGTTATCAGATACCTATTACATATATAGATATCCACCACTCTGATGGGATGTGGAACATGCCAGATGAGTTCGTTTATCGTGAAAACCATCCCTATAAGTATGGCTATGGCAAACTAATGCACTCTGGGTACCATTTCGTCGATCTACTCTATAACCTAACCTCGATTAATCTCCAGCTTAGTGAGAAGATACCAGATACGTTACATATATTTTCAAATTTTGTCAGCCCTCTTGATCAACATGCTACTATTTCACAGCAAGAATATGCAAGATTCTTTGGTCATCAGCAGGCCGAGCATTTCAAGTCATACATGTCTGAATCATTACTCAGGCACTATGGGGAGATCGATAGCTACTCACAACTCCAGTACACTCGCAACAAACGTGTCATCACGACTGCTCAACTTTCACTTATGCAATCAGGATTTTCTAGGAGAGCGTGGCCTACACTACCGGAAGACGCGTATAAAGGTAACGGAAGAGTGCGCCATGAATCTGTAAATGTGCACGTCGGACCACTATGTTCTATACAGATACACTCCTACCAGGCATACGAGGTGAATGAACAGTCAGGTAACCCATATTCCGTTGGTGACAAAAACCACTTTGATATTTATATATTTCGCAACACTGCACTCATTGGCGGCCAGCCGTTTGAGCATATTCGTTATGGTGGATATGAAACAATGCAACATCGCTCTGATGGAGGTTATTTAGGTCACAATGAAGCTGCTCGTCATAAAATCTTAGACGAACTTATATATAATCTTCCCTCAAATTCAGAACTTGCGAGCCACGTGACCACAAATCGCCTCCTCTCTGCTATTATAGAGAATCATGAGAGACAACGTGCGAACAAGATACCCCTAGGCAATTATAAAGTGAAGGATTTTTACCCATGAGTTATTCATCATTCAAGGTCAACGTCAGCGCCGTTATCAAAAATTCGTCGGGCGAAGTGCTGATGGTGCGACGATCCGACGACGAGGAAGTATTCCCGAGTCACTGGGGCATACCTGGTGGCACTGTCGAGCCTACGGATCGCGATCTCGAGAGTGCGCTGCGCCGTGAATGCAAGGAAGAAGTTGGCATTAGTATTGATGCTATCCACCCACTTGCAAATAATATCCGCGGCAAGGATGGCCGTGCAAGCCTGTATGTCGTCTACGCTGCAGAGTATAAAGACGGCACTCCCCTGGCGCTTGACGGTACGGCCGAGGTAGCCTGGCTAGCGCTCGACGCGATTCGCAACCTACGGCTTACGCCTTCAACGCTTGATAACATCGAGGATAGCTTCGCTGGCCAGTAATACGCTACACGCCTCGAGATAGTAGGATCGCAACAACAACCTATCGCTTGTTCATGCGGCGCCAATACCACAGGGTACTTACTACAAGTGCCGCCATGCCGCCGGCAACCAGGGCTCCAACGGGCATAGAGCTAGGGGACTGCTCGGTCCGTGGTGCGGTACCGACAGGCTCGGACCGAGACCCATCTATTAGTTTGTCAGATCCTGAAGGAGCGCTCGATGTGATTGCAGATACTACCATGGCCATAGTCGGTGAGTTAGGTTGAGTGATGTCGCGATTAAGTACCGCACCCTCACTCGTAGCGCTGGCACCACCTGCAGCCGGCGCGTCGCTCGGCAGCGTCACCATAGCCCAGTCACTTACGTGCCCCTCATCATCGGTGGCCATCACACCATATTCTGTGGGAATGGTACGATCAACGTCAGTAATAGTGACGCGGGTTTGACTTGCCGCAGTATAACCAAGACGCACACCATTAAACATCACGATCCATTTAGTAGCTGCAGAATCTATCGGCGCACGCCAACTTACTGTGACTTCGTGAGCGGATTGTGCACTGACAGTGAGGCCTTGTGCGGGAGAAAGTCTGATTACCTGGGTCGTCTGCCCCACTTTTACTGTGGCGCTAGCGCTAGACGAACTACCATTTGCCGCAATGACACGCACCTGCATATTGCCATCGAACTTATCAGGGTAGGTATGATATACCACGGGACTAGTCGTCGTACGGTCAAACGTGCCGTCGCCGTTGAAATCCCACTCATACGATATAATGGTTGAATCCTGAATGCTGCTCATCGAGGCATCAAATTTGAACTCTGTACCAACTGGACCCTCATAACCCGTAAGTGGCAGCTGAGCTGTTGGCCGAGTCAGGACTTGGTGCAGAGCATCCATGATCGCTGCAGAAACACTACCATCATTAATAATCACCTTTCCCGCAGTCCCGTTAGCCAAGTCTTGATAACTATTGGCTACGCGTTGGTTAGTGATGACGTAGGTATTTACGGGATCGATCTCTAGCGAACGCTTGACGACGTCGCCCATCGTGGAGCCATCGATAAGATCAGGATTATGATAGGTATCATCGGTGATCACAATTGCGGCTTTCGACGCACCCTGCTGCCATTGCAAGGTATTATAGGTAGTCATCAATGCATGAAGCAATCCCTCTGGATCATCACCGCCACCATCAACAGATAGGGCGTTGACCGCAGCGGCAAACGTAGCGGCATCTTTTGTCAGTCCACATCGCACCTCGGCCTTAATGTCATCAGTAAAATCACGATATTCAGTGAGCGCTATGCGCCCGCCTGCTGCAATTACTCGGTTGGCGATATCAGTGGCCAGAGCTTTAGTTGCTTCAATCTGTCTACCCATCGACCCAGTGGTATCGATGACTAATGCCACGTCGTTAGGCTTTGGTGCTGCTGCTGGTACAGGCGGCATCTCGACAGTTGGCTCCACCGACTTCAAATAATCATTGAGCCGTTTTGTTGCTTCATTTGCCGCATCATCTATCGCCATGCCGGGGCCACTATAACGCCCATGCCCAGAATTGTCAGTGAAGTTCAAATCTGCTCCGCACACAAAATCCCGCGCATAGCACCAGGTCCACGTCTTGTTGCGCATATCATCTGGTACATAAGGATTCCAGCCACCCAATGATCCATTGTTGGTGCGACAATTATCCACCACTCGACGCCATGGCGAGAAGTTCTTGCCATCACATGCCGGCACATAAAAAAGACCATCGCCCTCGGGTAGCCGCAACTTCGGATCACCAAAGGTCGCCAAAAACAGGATACGATCGCGATTCTGCGGCGCCAGATACTGAACTCCCTGCGACATCACCTGCGCGCCCTGCGAGTAACCGCCCAGTATGTACTTCATGTTGGGGCAGGCCTGATTTGTCTGTCGAATATACGCGACTAGCTCTTGCACCCCCTGCATAACACTCTTACCATAGTCATTGCCCGCTCCGCCAGTTACTTTGGCGCCAATTGCGTTGCCATTAAGCAGATCCGAAACATTGACAGCGGGATATTGATATCCGTCGATTGACTGAGAACCAAGTTCATAAAACGCGGCTTTAGTTTGGCCTAGCTGTCGCCTAAAGGCACGCTCCCATTGTTGATTCTCGTCAACATTTAAGCTCGCCCCAGATCCCCGAGCAAATATCAAGGTAACATCTTTGCACGACGTGGCTCCGGCGTTGTTTGGCAGAAATAATATACCAGCCAAAATGACTGAGAGCACACTAAGCATAGCTGTTAATCTAGATGCTACACTCATAGCTGACGCCTTATGGAGACCGAAACCTCCACCTCATCACTGTTTTTATCGTATGATCGGTATGCATAACTAGTGCCTTTGTAGCCATTGCTCAAGATAAAATCGGCAGCACAATCCATATACATCTTACGAGCTTGAGCGGGTACCGGCCCCTGACCGCACACATCGTAGTTCACTTTGGTAACATTGGTCGGAAGTATTTCTGAAATCAATTCCTTGCTCGAGATGGTTGCATAGGCCTGATACTTGCGTATGAGAGACGGACACACCAGATCACCAATACACACTAGCCGCGGAGGTTCAACTTGCTCGCTAACCTTTTTCCAATCCGCGGGAATATGGAACGAATCAGCGACACCAACGATTTCCTTAGTTGAGCCGGTCCATAGCAGGGCGTAGGTGAAGCCGATGACAGTGATCAGCAGCGCCCCGCCAATTGTACAGATAATGACTTTGGCACGTTTTGACATTGTTACTCCTTATATCTTGCTTGGTATTCTACTGCGTTATCTCAGGTGCGTCAAGCTGTGGTGGGCGGGCTACGACACAGTAGGTGGTTCTACCCTCGGACAGCCAGCGAGTTTCGTAGGTAGTGAGGATTTTATAGTCGTCGGCGAGAGTAGATTGGTGGAGGTCGAATGACAATTCGGTGATGCGCCAAGCAGATGCGACCAGCTGCTCGAGGCTCCAATGGAAAAAATCTAGATTGTCATGTTTGAGACACAACTGCCCACTTGGGCCGAGTAATCGAGCATATGTGGCAAGAAATGTCGGGTGCGACATGCGACGACCAGCACTGCGCTGCCGCGGGAAGGGATCGGCAAATGTCAGCCAGATGGCGCTCAGGCTGCCAGGCGTAAANNCGGTCGGCCTTGACATCGACCGCCACGATTTGCCAATCTGGATGGCGCGCCGCAAGCTCGAGCGCAAACAGCCCCGTGCCGGCACCCACCTCGACCACATCCACCGGCCGCGGTGTCCATTCGTCTAGCTCGTAGCAGTTGGTGGCGTTATGGAATTTCGCAAATTTGTATTTTTTGCGACGGCGCGTAATGATATAGTCGTCGGGATTTACAGGAGTAATCATAGTGGTATTATAGCCGATACCGCTCGGAAGCTGCTACAATATAGGCATGAACATCGATTGGGATACCTGGATCAAACACACTGGACAACCGATTGTCATGACGATCATTGTCGCGATTATACTGCTTGTTGTTGGCGATAAAGTGGTAGATCGGCTGACACGACGGCTGATCTATCGCACCCACCGCACCATGCATCGCAAAGATATCGAAAAACGCCAAAACACTCTAGCCGGCCTGATGACAGCACTCTGGCGGATTCTGGTCATCTCGATCGCTGTCTATACCATCATTACCAAGCTAATCCCCGACGTCTCGCTGCAGCCACTGTTTGCAAGCGCTGGTGTCATCGGTGTAGCAATTGGCTTCGGCTCACAAAGCCTCGTCAAGGATTTCCTGTCTGGCCTATTCATCATCAGCGAAAATCAATATCGCGTCGGCGATGTCATCGAAATTGACGGATTCGCCGGCACAGTCGAGCGCATCGGCAGCCGCTCCACCGTTATCCGCGACGTCGATGGCAATGTGCATTATTTCCCAAATGGTATCATTCAGCATGTTATTAACAAAACCATGGGCTACAGCATGGCCCGATTCACACTACTGATCGCGCCCGAAGAAAACCTAGACCAAGTCATCGAAATTATCAACACCACTGGCAAAGAGCTGGCCGCAGAGGACGACTGGAAGGCGAAAATCATCGAGGCGCCGAGCTATGCTACTATGACCGATTTCACGGCAACGGCGATTACAATTATTGTATCGGGCAAAACCCAGCCATCTGATCAGTGGTCGGTAACGGCCGAGATGCGGCGGCGCATCCTGGCAGAGTTTGATCGTCACCATATTGACCTAGGCTACATCCCTGGCATGCCACTCGCTACCGGCAAGAAAAAATAATCCTACACAAGCATTACTGGGCCGGTGGCGTAGCAGCAAGGCCCAGCGATTCATCGCTCAGTGCGTTATTGCTAAAATCCTGGACGGGCGTGATCTTGTTTGTCCTGGCATCATACTGCGCGATAAAATCTTTCACCACACTATCGTTGACTGAGCCAGACGATGCAAAAGCTGGCGTTTGGTCATCATGTACTACCTGTTGACGAACATTCTGATAGCGCGGCAGGCTCATATCCACCTGCTCAACACCGCTCAGCCGATATAGATTGAATGCTATCGCTACCATCACCATCGACAGCGACAACACACCAGTGATCAGCACAATAAATCGTTGGCGCGACGTCGCAATATAGGGCGCGGCCCGTTCGCGCAACCGGTCAATCATCTCGCCACTCCAGTCTTTGGCAATAGGCCATCGACGCTGCTGCGGTATCTTTTGAGCAGATCATTGATACTATGCACGGTATTACCCAGGCCGCGGCGTTGATCACGGGCCACACCAAGCGATTGATAAAAATCCCACGGCTGATTTGCGCAGTCCATATCGATGGTACTCGAAAGCTTTCTTTCGTAAATACTGTACTGCGAGCGAAACTCGGCAACCTTTTTTTGTAGGTCGTCGGTTGTCGACAAGAATTCGGTGGCATCCATTTTGTTCTGCACCAAGCGGTTGTTCAGCGGCATCATGAGCTTGCTAATAATATCGTCGTATTGGGCCGTCAGATTTGAACGCAGCACCGCATCGGCATCATGCGTCTTGGTCAGCGATTGGCGCAGCGAGGCGCAGTTGCTACGGATTGTTCGTAGCTGGGCGTCACTCAACAGCCCTTCGGCGCTCGCTCGTGGCGACAGCACCAACAAAGCGCACAAGCTCACCAGAATAATCGAACGAAGTTTCATCTCTTTTATTATGCGCGAGTTGAGTTATTTGGTCAAATATAATCGTCCGGCCCGCCTGGTGATCAGACCATCGCGAATCAGGCCGGAGACCGCCGGTGCCAGGCGTTCATCTGCCGCGTATTCGTTCTCGAGCTCGTCGCAGCGCAGCGAACCAGCGGTGAGCCGCGCAATCAGCTGGCCGCGTACTTGGCGCACACTTCCCTCAAGTGGCGATTGTTTTTTGTAATGCTTACTTTGGGAGAGCCTGGCGCCATGCGTACGCTTGAGCTCGGTGCCATAATCCATCAGTGCCCAAAACCATTCGCGCGGCTGTGTGCGGTCCATGGTGCGGTCCACAATCTCTAGCAATTCACGATCTGTCACATCCTGCCGGTCGGCATACCAGTGGTGAAAATACACTGTGCGAATGTTGGTCTCGACATACGCGGTCGGAATTTCGTAGACATAATTAAGCAAGGCACCGCGCGTGCCAGGTCCAACGCCGGGCAACGTAGCTAGTTGGCGCTCTAACAATTCGGTCTGCTGGCCAGCCGCGAATGCGGCGGGCTTGGCCGCAATCAGCTGCGCTGCTTGGTGCAAAAATTTGGCCCGACGATTATAACCAAGCCCTTGCCAGCTGCGCAGCACATCAGCCAGATCGGCCCGGGCAAGCGACTCGACATCGGGAAATGCCTTTGTAAATTCCGCAAATTTCACCAACACACGCGACACTTGGGTTTGTTGCAGCATCAGCTCGCTCACCAATACATAATAGAGCGTCGGCTGATCGCGCCACGGCATATCGCGGTACAGCGCACCACCCTTTGCCCAAATTAATTCGCGAAACTCGTGCTCATCCATATCATCCAGTATACTAGATCTATGACGCCACGTATGATTTGGATGATTAGACAGCTCGGCATATGGAGCGGGGTTGCCGTGTTAGTATTTGGGCTAAATACGGTGGTGAATCATTCGCTGGCGTATTGGTTTTTGCCCTACAACTTGCTGCTGGCGTGGGTACCGCTGGGGCTCGCCTATAGTGTCGTTGTGGCACAAAAACATTGGCAGCGCGCGGCTGCACTAGTGTGGTGGCTGTTGTTTTTGCCAAATGCATTTTATGTCGTGACCGATTATGTGCATTTGTTTCGGTATGCGCCGCGAGCAAGCTATGTGTTTGACGCGCTGATGATCGGGTTATTTTCTGCGGTGGCATATCTGATAGGCCTACTCAGCCTGATAATAGTGATGCGCTCTGACAGTATGCGGCGCTACGGCCACCCTCGTCAGCTGCTTGTGGTGGTAGCACTGCTATGTGGTGTTGCGATTTACGCGGGGCGAGTGCTGCGCTGGAACAGCTGGGATGTGCTGCTGAACCCCGTCAGTATGTACACTGATGTGTGGCAACTATTGACGCGACCAAGCGAACTATTGCTGGTGTTCGCTACCACGGGACTATTTGGCGCGATGATTACGTGTAGTTACTTACTTGCTAGTCGATACGTACAGCGCTAGAGCCCAAGTTCCTTAAGCTGCACCGAGTCTACCTGCGACGGGCTGTTCATCATCACATCGACGCCGCTGCCGTTTTTTGGGAAGGCAACAATTTCGCGAATGTTGCTCTCGCCCATAAGCTCCATAAACATGCGATCGACGCCAAAAGCGCACCCGGCATGTGGCGGTGCGCCGTATTTGAATGCACCGAGCATCGCACCGAATTTTGCCTCGACGTAGTCGCGGCTATAGCCGAGAACTTCGAATACTGCATATAGTACCTCGGGGTTGTGGTTGCGCACACCGCCGCTGCANNNNAGCTTGCCGGTCTTCGCATCCAGCTCATAAAATGGAAAATCGATAATCCAGGCCAGCGCCACAACATTAGGGTCCTTCAGCTCAAAATGCTCGGCGAAGGCGATACGAAGCTTACCAAGTACGGCGTTGACCAGCGGACGCTCACCGACACCAAAGAACACCGCATCACCCTCTTGCATCTCAAGGCGCTCGCGTAGCGCAGCTAGCTCAGCCTCGCTCATAAATTTCGCGATCGGCGCAGTAACTTGACCATCGCGCAGCATGAGATAGGGCAGGCCGCCCGCACCCTCAGCCTTGGCAAGCTCAGTAAATTTGTCAATTTGTGAACGACTGAGCGTCGCGCCGTTTTTGACACAAATGGCCTTGAGCGCTGGTGCCGATTTGAACACACCAAACTCCGTCGCGGTAAAAATATCTGCAACATCCGTCAGCTCCATACCGTATCGTAAGTCAGGCTTGTCTGAGCCATAGCGCTCCATTGCCTCGAGATAGGTGATGCGCGGTATATTACTGGTAAGCAATTGTTTACCCGCAAACTCAGTTACTAGCTGACAAATCAGCGGCTCCATGGTGCAGCGTACCGTTTCGCCATCCTCGACAAAACTCATCTCAAGATCTAGCTGGTAAAACTCACCGTACAGCCGATCAGCCCGCGGATCCTCGTCACGAAAACATGCTGCCAGCTGGTAATAACGCGGTACGCCACCCACCATCAGCAGCTGCTTGAACTGCTGCGGCGCCTGTGGCAACGCGTAGAATTTACCTTGATGTACCCGTGACGGAATCAAGAAGTCACGCGCACCCTCGGGGCTGGAGCTAGCCAGAATCGGTGTTGTGATCTCTGTAAAGTCGTGCGCCTCCATATGGCGACGCATCAACGAAAACATCTCGGCCCGGCGCTTCAACATGTGCTGCATTTTGGGGCGACGCAAATCGAGATAACGGTATTTGAGCCGTAGGTCCTCGCCGGCTTGCACCTCAGCGAATGGCTGAATTGGCAGTACTTCGGCACGGTTAAGCAGGCGGATTTCTTCTACGACTATCTCGACGGTACCAGTAGCGATGTTGTCGTTGACCAGCCCGGCGTCACGCGCCGCTACCAAGCCGCGAGCCTCTATCACACATTCATCACGCAGAGTAGTCGCCAATGCAAATGCCTGCTCTGCCGTAGGGTTAATCACCAGCTGAACCAGACCTTGCCCATCGCGTAGATCAATAAAAATCAGGCCGCCGTGGTCTCGCCGAGTGTGCACCCAGCCCTGCACTATCACCCGCTCCCCCTGGTGGCCAAGGACTGCTATGCTCATTATCCGAGTAGTGGTGTGTTCGCTCATATCGAGATAATTATACCAGCAACAGGGGTAAAAAGCTAGCCTGCCGCACTATTATCTTCGCCGAGCATACTTGCCAGAATATCGCCGAGTGTAATAATACCGTGAGTCTGCTCGTTATCGCCAACCAACAGCAGATGCTGGCGCGACGCCAGGCTTTGATGCAGCGCGTGCTCTAGGGTGTCGTCACTTGCTACCACCTCCACTTCGTGCATCATAACATCGCTGGCCCGCGCCGTGGCATGTGATCTTAGGCTGAGCAAATCCTGAATATGCAGCACGCCGACGATTCGGTCAGGGCTTCCCTGATACACCGGAAACTGCGCATGTCCCGTACGATGTAGCTCGTCGAGCACCAGCGGCCCCAGAATTTCGTCGGCAGCAACCGTGCGCACCTGGGCAAGCGGTGTCATGACATCACGCACCAGTTGCTCATCAAACTCTAACATATGCAGCAGGCGCCGGCGCAATGTTGGGCTGATATCCGCCGCCTGGGAGCGACCCAGCAAATCAGCCAGATCAGCCCGCGAAGCCAGTACGCGGTCGCGGCCAGGATCAGCTGTCGCAATCAGTCGCATGAGACGGCGATGGGTCGTGACAGTCTGTATCAGGATGGGCTCGCTGGCTCGGTACCATTTGGCTACCAACTGTCGCGCCAGGCGTCGGCGCGCCAACCAGGCATACGACAAGATTGCCACAAGCGTTACCATGCCACCCAGCCACCATCCCAGCGTCCATGCCGACCAACTTGCGAATAGCGCAATCAGCATCAGCACTATCACTCGCTGCAGCGATAATAGCTCGGGCCGCGCCATCATACGGGCGTATTCTCGCTGCGCCGGTAGGTTACCACGATCTGCTCGACGCATCAATTCACCAGCACTCAGCCGACTATCAGGCACGTGCAGCGCCGCCGCCGCGACCAGTAGCAGATAAATAGTAACCAAAAGTAGTAGCGACATATATATATTGTACCGCGCCAAACGCTTGTTGAACACTAGCATCATCAGGTATACTAAAAAGACTAACTGACGGAGGCTATAGCATGTCAAAAAAAACCTGGATTATCTTTGTCGCCATGTGTGTACTGGCACTTGGCAGCCTGATCTATCTATCGCAGAACAATCGCATCGATGTCAGCAATGTCGACCAGAACGCGCTGCAAACGGCCACAGCCGACAACGGCCAAATCGCCGATCATACCTATGGTCAGCCCGCTAGCAAAGTCACCCTGATCGAATACGGCGACTATCAATGCCCTGGCTGCAGCAGCGTGGCACCCGTTATTAAAGACGTCGTCGAGAAATACAAGGGCCAAATCACCTACGTCTTCCGCAATATGCCGCTTAGCCAGCTCCATCCAAATGCTCGCGCGGCGGCGGCGGCGGCCGAAGCTGCCGGCCTACAGGGTAAATTCTGGGAAATGCACGACTTGCTCTATACACAGCAACGTGACTGGAAAGACCTTTCTGGCACCGAGCGCGGCGATCGGTTTGCCAACTACGCTCAGCAAATGGGTCTCGATGTTGCCAAGTTCAAGTCTGACATTGACGATCCTCGCATTAGCCAAAAGCTCAACTATGATGTCGCCCTTGCGAGAAAATCAAATGTCGAGGCCACACCCAGCTTCTTCGTTAATGGCCAGGCCGTCACCCAAGTCATCAAAAACGGCGCGATCGTACCCGCCGGCACCAAAGACGCCGCCGCCGTATGGTCAGATCGCACCGCGCTTGGCAAGCTAGTCATCGAACCTGCGCTCACCGCTGCCGGCATCGCCCTGCCTGTCGATACTACTACGCAGCAATAGCGTTATTAATAATAAATTACGTTTCGCTCGAAGCAAAATCACACCCCGGTGCCTTGGGGTGTGATTGTCGTGTAGTAGCAATGGTGAGCTACTGATCGTTTGCTTGTTTGCTGGTGCGACGAGACGTATTGGCGTCTAGTGCGCGATATACAGCTGCCATGCGGCAGGCACCACATCCACTGCGATCTTGGCGCTCCGGGTCGGAACAAACTCGATTGCGATTGGCATGTGCGGTTGTACTCCTTGGTACATTGTCGCCGCGTAATCTCGACAAGTGCTAAGATTGATCTTTTTCGTTGTTTCAGTGTACGCGGACACATCGACGATCATACCAAGTGCCGCTCCCAAACTCAAGCATAATAGCGTGTTGCGATTGCTACCCTAGGCCCGAGCATGAACAGTATCGCCTCTTGCATAGTAATTACGCTTATAATCGTTGTAAAAAAGCTTACATTTCGCCAGCGTGATGCACATCTGAGCGTAGTTCGCGCTCACCGACAAGCGCAATCAGCACCACCGCTACCGCCATGAGGGCGGCCGAAATCATGAAGATATGATGCAGCGATTCGGTAAATGCATTGGTAACATCGGTGCTAAACTGCTGCTGTTGGGCGACAAATTTCTCGGTCTGCTGGGCGGCGATAGGTGCCGGTACGCGCTGTGCAGCAAGCGCCGTTTGCATACCCGTGGTGATATCATCTTTTTGCATGTTGAGGTTCAGCAGCGTATCGGCCGTCACGCCATCCTGGAAGAACTGGCTACTGGCTGGCGAAGATTTGAGCGTCTGCACATACGCAATAGTATCGGGATCGGGCAGTGCCGTCATCACGCCGGTGGTCAGCACGCCACTCAGCACCGCCGTGCCAATGGTCGAGCCTAAGCCACGGAATAGCTGCACACTAGCGGTCGCCGCCCCTAGGTCGCGGTGGCCAAACTCATTCTGAATTGCAAGGTTGAGCAGCGGCATCGCCATGCCAAGGCCCGCACCCACAAACACCATACGAATCGCCTCTTGCCAGTAGGGACTGTCGGGGTGCAGCGCCGTCAGGCTATAAATAGCGATCGTACCAATGATAAATCCTGCCAACATCAGGTATTTGTACCGGCCAGTGCGCGAAGCAATCTGCCCCGATGCAATTGCCATCACCATCATACCGCCCACCATCGGCAGTAGCATCAGCCCAGCTCGCGACGCCGAGGCATTAAATACCTGCTGATTAAACTGCGTCAGATACAGAATCGACCCCAAGAACGCCGCGCCAAACAGCAGCATCGCCACGATAATTAATGTGTACGTGCGGTTGCGGAAAAACCGCAGTGGCAAAATTGGCTGTGCTGCGCGGTGTTCGACCAGCGCAAACGCTGCGGCGCTAACGGCAGACAGGCTAAATAGCCCGGCCTTGATCGCATCGAGCGACCAGCCCCAATCGTGTGTCAGCGTACGGAAGACAACGTCGGGATTGTCTACCGCCAGTACCAGGCTAGCCAGCGCAAGCGTGATCCATACCGCACCCAAATAATCCGGTTTGTGCTCGGCATCGTGCTTGATCACCGGGCAGAACCGCGCGATAACCAGCCCGGCCGCAATGCCCACCGGTACGTTCACAAAGAATGTCCAGCGCCAGTCGGTGACCAGCCCAAACAGCTGTTGGTGGTCGGTCAGCCAGCCACCGAGCAGCGGGCCGATTACCGAACTCATGCCAAAAACGGCGCCAATCAAGCCCTGCCATTTGCCGCGTTCGCGCGGCGAGAACAAGTCGCCCACAATCGTAAACGCATTAGCCATAATAATACCGCCACCGATACCCTGCAGCGCTCGCCACGCAACCAGCCACTCGATATTACCCGCCAATCCACTCAGTAGCGAGCCGATGGTAAAAACAATCACCCCAGTCAGTAGCACCGGCCGACGCCCATACATATCAGATAATTTGCCGGCAAGCGGCACCGTGACAGTGGTTGTCAGCATGTAGGCCGTCACCACCAGCCCTAGACTCGAAAAACTATTAAATTCTTTGACGATCGCGCCAAGCGCCGTCGCGATAATTGTCTGGTCGAGGGCAACCAACAGCAGCGCGCTCATCACCGCAATCATCACGATGATTTTTTCGCGCATCGTAATGTGATGCAGGCTCATGTATTTCTCTTCTCTTTGGTTAGTGATTGTTTATAGTAGGTAAACCGCGCGCCCATCTCGTCGACAAGGCTCTGCGCATCGCTCTCGGTGATAAACGAGATTGATTTTTTGCCTTCAACTGACAACGCAATTAATTTGTCGCCGGGCGCAATACCCATTTGTTCGCGCACCTCTGACGGAATCACCACCTGGCCTTTTGGCCCGACGGTGACGGTACCCGCGATGCGTAATTGTGAATGACAACCCATAACGCTATATGTTATACAAGTATAACTTGTTAGTCAAGTGCCTTATGCTTGGATTGCCGCGCCTATTACGCCGGGTCCCAGGGTATGTAGCGTATAATAGAGCCTATGGCTATTCGCAATGTCACTATTATTTATAATCCTAACAGTACTGGCCCAGGGCAGACTACCGCCGAAAAGTTCGCCGAGCGCCTAGAGCGCGCCGGCATCAAAGCCAACCTCAAAGCTACCAAACACGCCGGCCATGCCTACGAGATCGCCAAGCAAGTCGCCAACAATTCATCGAGTGCGATGATTATTTCGTCGAGCGGTGATGGTGGCTACAACGAAGTCGTCAACGGCATACTTGATTCGACCAACCCTACCGTCGTCACCGGTGTACTACCGAGCGGCAATGCCAACGACCACTACCGCGCACTGCACCGTGGCAATACCGTCATGCGAATAAAGTCTGGCGACGTCGAGCGCATCGATGTGCTCAAAATGACCTACGGCCATCGCCACCGCTACGCCCATAGCTATATTGGCCTGGGACTAACGTCGCAGATCGGCGAAGTGTTGACACGTGCCACGCTTAACCCGATTATTGAATGCTGGCTGGTACTCACCCACCTGTTCCGAGTACGGCCAATCAAAATCCGTCACGAGGGACGCATCGAACGCTACGATCACCTGGTGTTCGGGTCAATCGATCGCATGTCAAAATACCTACAATTATCAACCAGTAGTAAGTTTCACGACGGCAAATTTGAAGTCGTCGGCATCAAACAAGGCTCATTCGTAGCCCTGCTACGCCACTTGCTCAAATCTGCCAGCGGCCGCAACCGGGCATCGGCGCGCGTCGCTACCTTCAGCTTCCAAACACTGCGCCCCGTCAAAATCCAGCTTGATGGCGAAGTTATCCAGCTGCCCGAATCTACTCAGGTACGGATCGACTCGGAGCATCAGCTACTGTCGACGATTGTGTAGCGCGGCCAAGTACCGCAAACACCACCGCAATCCAGGCAGCGCCAATCAGCCAGCCGCCAATCACATCGGTTGGATAATGCACACCTAGGTACAGCCGGGTCAGCCCAATTATTAGCACATATACTACACCCATAATGATGGCGTGTATCCGCCAGCGAGTGTACCACAGCGCCGCGACAAGCGCCGCCGCCAACGCCATCGTCGCCATCGCATGGCCACTGGGGAATGAGAAGTTAGTCTCGTTGACAAGTCGCGGCCAAAGCTCTGGGCGTGGCCGACTAAAAAACGCCTTCAGCAGCAAATTAAGTGCCGCCGCGCCGCCAACACCAAGCGTCATAATCAGCGCCCGGCGATATTGACGTCGCCGCACAAACCAGCCGATCAACCCCATGGCGACAAGCGCCACCACCACGACCCCACCGAGGTCGGTTAGTAGCGGCACCAACCGATCAAGCATCGGCGAGGCATGTGCATGAATCACTAACAACACCGGCTGATCAAGTGTTGGCGCGTGCGGCTCGGTGATTTCGAGCGCAATGTTAACAAACGCCAGCATGCACACCGCAAACAGCCCGAGCGCCACCAATACACGCAGCGATAATTGAGCATATAGCCGGGCAATCCGTGATCTAATCATAATCATTGTATTATACTTTACCAGGCAGTGCTGGTAAATAACTGCCAATAGTGGGACAATAGGCCTATGAATAGATTGATCGCGCAACTGCGACCTATTGGCACACTGAGGACATTTCGAGCAAAAGAAAGTCTTTTTTTTCAGAATGAAGTGCCGCAATTTGCGTGCGTGATCGTCAGCGGAATGGTACGCGCCTACTCGATCACCCCCGATGGTGAGGAGCGGATTGCCGCTCTATACGGCCGGGGCGATATCTTGCCACTAGCCTGGGCGCTTGGCGGAGCCGATTCAGCGGTGTTCTACTACGACATCGTCAGTGATGCGCGTATTATCACCGTGCCACGCCAGGCATTATTCGAAGTGATCACCGCTTCGCCTAATCTCACTGAGGTACTCCTTACCTATGCCGGCAAAAACTACGCCAGCCTGCTGTTTCGCATCACTGGCCTCACGCAGTCGCGTGCCATCGACAAGATCTGCTACACATTTTATTATCTGCTGTTTCGCTTTGGCGAGAAAGACAACGGCGACTGGTACCGTATCGATGTACGCCTCAGCCAAACCAATCTTGCTGATCTCATCGGGCAAACCCGCGAATCGACCGCAAAAAATATCAAGGTACTACGCGACGCCGGCGTCATCCGTTACAAAGGTCTGCGTTACGCGGTAAACAAGTCACGCCTCGAACACTTCCTTGGCGAAGACAGCTTTAGCGAGCTCGACTTGACCCACGAAGAATAGCCAGCGCCGCCGCAACCAACCGAACCAACATCGCCGACGTCGCCCGCGCCGTCAGCACATAACGCGTGATACCCAGCGCGTAGGCCTCTTCTACCTCGGCGCGCGTACCAGCCTGGCTAAATACTATTACCGCAGTGCGCGGGTGCTCGATGGGCTGATAAACTCGCAAGAACGCCAGGCCATCCATCACCGGCATGTGCATACCGAGGATAATTACCGCCGGATCACCCGCAGCCCGAATATGATCGAGCGCTTCGCGGCCATTATAGACCCCATCTACTCGATAGCCCGCCCCCTCTAGTAACCGGCAATATGCACGATTAAGCTTGTGGTCGTACTGAACAACCAGAATCGTAGCGAGGGCCGGCAGAGTATCCATAGCTTTATGGTACACTGTTTATCGGTGCCGTGTTGTAACCTTTTTCACAGCTCTGATATAGCAAAACCGCCGCTCGGCAGCGACGGTTTTTGATGTGCAGGGAATCTGGGAGGGCGCTATCGATTATACGACGCGACGACCACTGAGCATTTTGAGCACAGCGAGCAGGATCACCGCACCAAGGATAGCAGTAGCTACACTAGCGATGCTGAGCTGACCCTCGACAACCTGGATGCCGAACAGGCCAACAACCCAACCACCAAGGAATGCACCGATAATACCCACGACGATGTTCGCGAGGGCGCCCATTTGGGCGTCGGTCTTCATGATCATGGATGCAACCCAACCAGCAAGTGCACCAAGAATGAGCCAAACGATGATATTCATTAACATTATTGTTACTCCCTTTATTACTAGTCGTGCTTATATTTGTATCGACTGTGTATTACTATATCGTGGCCGCGGGGCGTAGCGTGTAACTTTTTTCACAAAAACATTCCAAACAACCAGCCCGGCTAGTTCGTGTGCAAAGTGAAATGCCCCGCTGATTACTCAAACGGGGCAATGCCTCACCTACTTTCTGTCGGGGGGGAAGATCCTATAGCAATTGCTGTAGTAGCAGCAGGATACCCACGCCAATCGGCAATGAGTAAATGTTACCACGCTCTGCACCATGGCGGCATTGCCCGCCACCGCGGGGTGGCCAAGCAGCCTGGGGCGCATGTACATCATTGCCCAGGTTGCTGCCGCGGCAATGAGCAGGATGCCGACCGGCACCCCAATAACACCACGGCTGAACAGCCCCGCGTAACCAGCCGAGGCCAGCAATGCGTAGCTCGCTACTACCTTACGTAGCCCAAGCTCACGCAGCGTAGCAATTTTGCCGTAGAGGATCGGCGGCACGAATCTGCCGACGAACTCCAACAGCAGCACGCCACCAATCATCCAGACTGCAAATCCCGCCTGGGCGAGAAACGCACTGAACAGCGCGATCGGCGCCACGGCAACAGGGTACATTACGCCATAGCCGAGAACGAGCCTGAAGGGCCGACCCTTGCCATAATGGATAACGCGGAGTGCACTGCGCAGGCTGGTGCGCTCGAGCGTCCCAACCTGGCGGGTGGGATATGCCAGAGCAATACATGCAAGCGGCACGAGCATCGATAGCGCGATCGCCATTCGATTGCCCGCCCACTGGGCAACAAAACCACCCAGCAGCTGGGCCGCACCGGTAGCAATAGCCAGCCAGCTCATTGCAGCGGAGGCGTGCAGCTGGTACTCCCGACCCGAAACCTGGCTGAGCCAGGCCGACGGTGCGGTCGCGAGCAGCGTTGTGCAAAGCACCAGCGCCACTTGCGCGGCCATCACCATGACAAAACTGTTCGTATGGGCATAGCCGAAGAGCACCCCCACGTAGACAATATTACCCACCAGGATGGTAGTGCGATACCCCATGCGATCGGTAATGTGCCCCAGCACCAGTGTGCTGAGCCACATTACGGCCATCCCCACCGCCTGCAGCAGCGAAATCTGGCCCATAGTGAGGCCAAGGTCATGCACGTAGAACGGCCCGAGGGCCGCCTGTGCAATGGTAACCACCTGCAGGGCGTTGATCAACTTAAGCCGAGTGAGATCGCTCACGCGCGCTGTCTCCTCTCTCAAGAAATAGTAGGTGCTCGCGCTCCAGATTCGGTCGGACGACCGTCTAGGAGAAGCGCGCTGACAGATGCCTAGACATTATTACTATTGTATCATATTATCGTATTTATTGCAATACTTATCAGGGGTGGATATCGCGTCGTGCATAGCCAACATAGGCAAGCAGCAGCATTACTAGCCCGCCAAGCAGCGTCATCATGACCATTCCTACAGGCAACTGCATCGTAGCGAGTAGATCTGCCGCATCATACCACGCAAATAGCGAGCTATGCCCCGCCCACGCATTCGCCGATGACAGCTGCGCAAATGCATACAGTACGTAGCTGACAAACACCGTAGTCGCAACCGTCCAGGTGGCGATTTTTGCCCAACCGCTGATGCTGGCCGCCATGCATCCAAGCGCAAAAAATGCCCATTGCACCAGTGCCGCCGCCCCCATCAGTAGCCATAGTTCGTTGCCAAACACACTCGCCGCCACAAAATGCTGCATCGCCAACCACGAGCTAGCCATCGTGACGATCCAGATCACTGCCACCACAACCATACCAGCAACTATTTTCTGTGTCAGTATCGACAGCCGACCAATCGGGCGCGTATAGATAAATTCTGCCGTATGATCGCGCTCATCATCAATCACGACATCGGCCCCCGTCAGCCCGGCATGCACCGCCAGCATTAGCAACATATACAGGTAGATCACCCCATAATATCCCGTGATCGTCGTCATATCTAGGCCCGTCATGCCAAACACCGCCTGAATAGTCTGGGGGAACGCTTTGAGCAGCTGGCCGATCGATTGTGTATCGGTAGAAATAGCATTGTATTTGGCAAACGACATCACCATATACGCCACCATGCCGATGCTCCAAATCGGCAAACTCTTGCGCCGCGACGCCAGCTCGCGCCACAATACATGCATTACACCACCGCCTTTATATCGCGACGCACGTAGATCGCATACGTCACGCCAAGTAGTAGCGCTGCCGTAATCACCGCATATACCACGAATTGCAGCTCGACCGTACCGCCGCTGGCGATACTGTTCACATCAAAAAATTTCAGCGGGCTCGCATACCGAAACTTCTCGTCGCCAATAATTGCACCCACCACGCCGATACTAAAGAATGTAAACGACACCCCCAGGCTGGCACCAATCGCCGATTTGATACGCCGCAGCTGCGTAAGCATCGCCGCAAAATGATACAGCCACAGCTGCGCCGCGAGCAGCGTGACATTCATAGCCACAAAGTGACCTGTGTCAATGTCGCCCGCATCCACCCAGCGTGCCAGCGCATACACTAGCCCAGTAAATATCAGGCTCGACACAACCAGACTCATGACACCAGCCAGGTATTTTTGGGCAAAAATACTCCAGCGGGCCCGTGGCTTTGACAGCAAAAAATCCATGGTGCCGCTGGTATCCTCGCGGCCAAAAATCGCCAGCCCCACACTAGTTGCCTGCACCGCCGCCGCGAGGCCAAGCATTGTAAATGTAAAGGCGTAGAAGCCCAAAAATGACAAAATGCTGGTGACCTGCATGTTGACGCCCTGACGCACTGCAGGTGGCAAGTGGGCGATAAATTTCATGAAATCATTTGCGTCTTGGTGAAACGACGGGTAAATCGACAAATATAATGCCGCGATTAATCCCATCGCCACGGTGCCGACCAATGCCACCGGTACAATCAGGCGCAGTTCCTGCCGCAGGACATTCATGCCGCCGCCTGGCTATCATCCGCCTGATAATAGTGCATGAATATTTCCTCGAGCTCGGGCTCTTCGAGCCATGCGCCCACGAGGTCAAGGCGCGCGAGCAACCGAAGGAGCGCGTTGGTGGGGCCGCGGTACAAAAACGTCGCCTCTTCGCCAATGATATGCAGGTTGCTAATGCCATCGAGGCGCAGTTTTGCGGTGTGCTGTTTGCTGGCGAATTCGAGGCGGCATTTGGTGTAGCTGCGGCTGCGCAGATCGACCATTCGCTCGGTTTTGATGATCTGACCATCCTTGATAATAGCCACACGATCGCACATGTGCTGCACTTCGCTAAGGATATGCGACGAAAATAAAATCGTCACGCCGCGCTGGTTTTCCTCGCGCAAAATGTCAAAAAATGTGCGTTGCATTAGCGGGTCGAGGCCGCCAGTTGGCTCGTCGAGAATCACCAGCTGCGGGCTATGTAGCAGGCCCTGCACAATGCCGACTTTCTTTTTGTTACCGTAGCTAAGGTCGCTGATTTTTTTGCTCAGATCGAGATTGAGGCGGTCGGCAAGCTCGGCAATGCGGGCCTGCATCTCGGCGCGCGGACGATCATAAAAACTCGCCGAATACCGCAATAGGTCGCGCACTCGCATGCCTTCGTAGTAAAACACCTCGCTTGGCAGATAGCCAATTTGCTGGCGAATCGCTGGGCCGTCTTTCGTGATATCGCGGCCAAATATTTGTGCTGTACCCGACGTCGGCCTCAGCAGGCCGAGCAGTGTGCGAATAGTCGTCGATTTGCCCGCGCCATTTGGCCCAATAAATCCAAAAATCTCGCCCTCGGCAATATCCAAATTCACATGTTGAATACCGCGGTCATTACCATAACGCTTGGTCAAATCGGTGGTTTTGATGATACTCATGGGCCCTCCTATTAAATTATAGGCTCTTTGTGTAATTAGGCAATAACAAGCTGATTAATGCCTGGGGATCAATGGCTAGTGGTATTAAATACCTAGGTCGTTTCTACCTATTGTACCGTTACGGGCCACGGCTGCTATACTAATGGTATGCCTACCTCCGCCGGAACCGTCCATCGCATCCCTGCCGACCTACGCGCGATGCTCGAGTCGGACACCGTCTGCCACGCACAGTGGCAGAACATAACGCCGCTGGCTCGCAATGAATTTATATGCTGGATCACCTCTGCCAGGCGCCCCGCCACTCGCGCTCGGCGCATCGAGGTGGCCCACGACAAACTCAGCCGCGGCGAGCGCCGCCCTTGTTGCTGGGCGGGCTGCCCCCACCGTGATAAATATAATCCCTAATTATAAAGTGTCTATCGTGCAGCCACTCGCCAATGTCTTATTTGGCGGCGGCAACTTTCTCGAGCTGGTGATTGACCTCAGCCCCCACTAGCACCACTAGCCCAGTGTAGTTAAGCCATGTCATCAGCACAATGATGCCCGCAAACAAGCTATACGACTGGCTAAAATTCGCAAAATACTGCACATAGACAAAAAACAGCACCGTAACCGCCAGCCACAGCAGCGTAGCCATCACCGCACCCCAGCTGACCCATTGCCATCGCACATTTGGCCGATCAGGCGCATAGCGATATATCACCGCAAGGCCCAGCGTCATCACCACCGCCAGTATTAGCCAGCGCAGCACCGAGAAGACAGTCACAATCACAGCCGGCACGCCGAAACGCTCTAGTAGCCCACTACCCAGCGCGATGGCCGGCAGCGCTATCACAATCGCCAGCACCAGCATACAGGTGAGCCCCACACTCACTAGCCACGACTTCACCATGCCGCGCGTTTCTTTGCATCCATAGGCACTGTTAAGCGCGCTCACTAGGCTATTCATCGCACCCGACACCCCGAAAAGGGCGATCGCAATCGCCGAAATCGCTACAATCAAATTTGCCGAGTGCTTGCCCATAGCATTCACCAGCTGCGCCGACAATAGGCCGGCAATGTCGCTCGGCAGATAGGCCGAAATGTTAGCCACTGCGTCGCGGATTTGGTCGGGGCTCATCACCATACTCGCAATCGCCACACAGGCAACTACCAGTGGGAAAAACGCCAGCGTACCACCATACGCTACACTGGATGCCAGCATACCAAGGCGCTTGTTGCCGATTGCGTTTTTGGTTTCAATCAAGGCTCGTTTCCAACCGCGCCAGCCTAAGTCGGTCGGCGTGCTGGCAAGCACCTTGCTGCTGCGTTGCTTGCCGTGCTTCATTCTACCCACGGCAGATATCGCTGCGATAACCGCACCAATGCGTGACAAGAATGATCTTTTTGATGATTTCATATAATGCCTATTGTACCATTAGTATATGAAGAATCCCGCCACGGTGAGTGGCGGGATCTTCGCTCTACTGGAGGGGAGGGCCGGAGGGGTGCGACCTCGGCGGGCGACGGTATGTCACCCGACCAACCCTATCTAAGACGTAGTGGCCGTGGCCGGGGCCATCTGGCTTGCGCTGGCCACCAAAGAAAAGGTGAACACCGTCATCTTTGACCCGCACCTTAATATCGCACAGGTCCTGTACCGCTACGCCGTCCCGTATGGCGGCTTCGCGACCGAGCTCCTTCTGCCGTGCTCGGTATGCCGCCTCTGCTTGACGACTCGTAGTCTCGAGCCGAAGGCGACGGTTCTGGGCGGCTTGGTACGGGGCCTCTGCGTCGCGCACGGCTTGTTGGCATTGAGTTAACTCAGCCCCGGCAGCCTTGAGCGATATCACGGCCGCCCGTTCTTCCGCGCGCGCAGCACGTCGCTTCTTATTGGTCGACCCGAAAGCCTTCCGATAACAACGCCATCTCCACTGCTGCGCATTGTACGCGTCTTGCCGTACAACGCGAGCGAGGTGATATGCTGTGCGAGCATTCTGTAGCGTATCTAGTGCAGATCGTTCAAGTTCTCTTGCTTCCCGTACGCGCTGCTGTGCACGGGCTATTTCTGCCGCTAGCCGACCAAGCTTAGCATCCCTAGCCACCACTCCTCACCTGCTTCCCTAAAAGAGCGAAGATCATGACTGCTGTCATGATTACTAGCAATTATACAACTTTGGCGCGATTTTTCAATCCTTTGCCCTACGCCAACCGCACAACACCGCAACTAATAGCCGTAGTTAAGACAGATTTGCCTTCAGAGATCAATCTTTAAGAGCGGTTGGGAGAAGACCATTGTCATCAAGTTGTTTTCTAATATAACGCGTGATAACGTTCGGGCTTAGTCTCAGAGTATACAGCCTATCGCTGCCCGGTTTGGTTCGTATCAGGCGAGCGTCTCTGAGTTTTTTAATCGCTTGAGACCTGAGGACATGAGAGCCAGATATTATTTTACTAAAATCCGCTGCTTTCACCGTGTCGCTTCGGGCTATAATTACAAGCATTTGATGCTGTTGGTCTGTTATCCTGCCAGCCTCATGAGCTGCTTTTAGGGCTGGAAGTACGATCTTTGTTCTCACAAAATCTGCATCTTGTAGTTTTCCAACACTGATTAAGTCCGCTTGCACACCACCTAACATATACTCTGACCATTCCAGAACGTCGCTATCTTTTAGGCTGTCAGCTTTTTGAAGATAGTCATAGAACTCCTCGCGATTGCTACCGAAAACAGCTGTAGGATTTAGGGTTCTTATGCCAGTAGAATCTATAAACCCTTGCTTAGTCATCATTGCGTAAGTCAATAGTCTCGCTACGCGCCCATTTCCGTTACCGAAGGGGTGTATCCATACAAATCTATGGTGTACGATTGCATCTTTTAGCAAGTCATACTGCGTGCCATGGTTTTGATTGATAAACGCAATCAACTCCTCCATATGTTCATCCACATCACTTGGCATCGGTGGGATATGTTTGGACTTACTGATCGTAATCGGGGTAACTCTATAAGCGCCAGCTCTTACATCGCCCTCCCTCACTAGGCCCTTGACGACAATACGATGCAACTGAAGAATGAATTCTTTATCTATTGGCATAGAGTGGATGTGCGCTTCAATGAAGTCAATTCCTTTTTGAATGTTCTCGATCTCTTGGACACTATCCGGAATAGCAATTCCGCTGTCGGAAGCTTCATTAAGCGCATCTAACACGTCTATTACTGTGGTATGGTTTCCCTCAATTCTTGCAGAGATAATGCTTGTAAATAACTGAAACATGTCTTTTAGCTCAAAGAAAAGTGACGCCGGGGTAGTTCCCCTGTTGTATTTCTCTCGTACTCTTTCTAGCTCGACTATAAGACCCGTTAGGTTTGAATCAAACTCAACTTTAGGTAATGTAACTTTTTTACTATTTGTCATAACGTAGATTATAGCACATTATGTAACATAATGTAAGCATTTATGTAAGCATTTAAACAAACTAACAGATAGATAAAGAATATAATATTTATTATTATGTAAGTATTTGGTTATATTATGATGTACTTTTCGCTATAATAAATGTAAACTGACTTGATGAATTATGTAAGCATTAGAAATATAAACCAAACTCATGCCACATAGTTACCCTGTTTGGTCCGAGTCTCTATCCTGAGTATAAAAATCAGAACTGGATTAACAGTTCTGATTTCGTTTATTATGCCTTGGCTCAGGTTAATGGACGAGCTGCGCATCATCAATGTCAGCGAGAATCTGATTAACAATGCTCTCTACGCTCAGCTCCTGATTTAATGCTTTTTCGCTCGATACGCCTAGGTAATCTTCTTTATTCCACCATTCACGCATTAGCTCCTCGCCAAACTCATGCGCATTTAACTTTGTTGCATGGCGACGCAGTGTTTCTTCGAATGGCAGGTCAAAATAATAGACGTATGCCTTGTCAAACTTCTTCATCAGTCCTAATAGCATCGTCCTATATTTCTTGGAGGAGAAAATCCCCTCTAAAATAATGACTCTGCCCTGCTTGCGACCAAATTCCACTATTATCTCGGTCAAGTCGATAACTGAGCGCTTTTGCAGCGTGTCACGCTCTCGTAAAATATCGCGTCGAATAACATCTTGTGACACAACCATTGTGTCGTCACTGAGACCTGTCAAGCTCCCGTTTCTTGCAACGCTCGTTCTAAACTTTTAGATTGTTGGTTTTGCTCTTTGAGCCGGGCGGCGTAAGCCGCTGGGCTCATCTTGAGGCTGAGATGTATTCGTTCGTGGTTATAGTAGAAGATAGCCATAGCGACAGCCTCATGGAATCGGGCGAGATCTTGGTGTCGGTTAAGGTTGCCGAGCTCAAGCTTGAAGTTGCCGAACCAGCGCTCCATGAAGCCGTTTTGCCAGGGACTGGCACGTTTGCTACAGCTGAGGGTTATCTCCATCCTTTGGCATAACTCTTGGTGCTTGTAGCTGAGATATTCGCTCCCTTGGTCGCTATGGAGTATTGCAGGACTTGGATGTTTGCTGAGGGCGTCAAGGACGGCGGCGAGCGTCAGCTCGCTACTATGTCTGGTGCCAAGTCGCCAGCCAACAACCTGCCTAGTCTTGAGGTCGAGCACGACCGCGACGTAGTGCTCCTCACCCTTGAAGCGGAGGTGGGTGAAATCTTGCACCCAAGCACCGGCACATGACATGTGCCGGTAGCTCTGCCCAGCCCCAGGCTTTGCTTCGTCGCGGAATACTGCAAACCGCTTTAAGGCGTTCGGGGCTGCTGCTATCT
>DDFI01000012.1 GCA_002337095.1 Candidatus Saccharibacteria bacterium UBA1932 | reverse complement strand
GAAGAGAGTTAACTAGTCTTGAACCTAAAAAATATATGAAAACTTTTATTGAGCTTGGTCAAAATATGCCCCACGAGCTATCTTCCGTAGAATTGACCAACCCTCGGCATGAATTAATTGAGGATATAATACTCTCTGAATGCGCCGAACGTATTCGACAGCTGGAGTATGGAGCTCCTGTCACAGTACATATGGATGAATCTTTGCGCATAAAAGTGATTGACCAATGCGGTATGGCGTGTAGCTTTTGTCACAATGAAGGAACGCCAGTAGCTGTAGATAATCGCAACAGGTCTAGCGCGGAGTTTACTGACTATGGTAATTCTGGCCGACGTTCGATCTACCTCAATACCAATGGCGCAAATTTTGTACCCGCTATGATAGAGGCTGATACGCATTTTCTAGAAACAATGCAACAAATGAGGGGGCTTATCGACGTAAAAGAGGTACATCTCACCGGTGGAGAGCCAACGCTTCATCCTCGTATCGTCGAGCTGGTGAGTATGCTACGAACGACCGGACTAGAGGTAAAAATAACAAGCAATGGTGAGCGTTTTTATGCACTTGCCGATCGCCTGCAAGAAGCCGGCCTGACAAAGGTGGTGTTTAGTATATTTGGCACTACCCCGGCCGAGTTAGCAGAGGTACAAGGGCCTAAGTATAGCAATGCTGCATTTGCCGAACTGAAACTGACCGCACTATCTCGGTCTATCGCTGCTGCGCATGAGCGTGGCATCTCGGCTGCTGCCAATATCGTCATGCCCAGCTATGAACATGCTGAGCGAGTTAAACGAGTCATTGATACGTTTGGACCTATGTGCAAGGTGCGTATCCTTAACTCACTTGATGGGCGTGGCGAATCGTATGCTGCAATATACGAGCTGCTGGCCGGCTTAGAAGCGGAGCCGGTCGGTGTTAATTTGAACGCAGGAGCTTCAGGGATGAGTGTCGATTATCGCTTGCCTGACGGCCGTGAGATTGGATTCAAACAGATACGACGGTCGTATTTGGAGACGTCATGCGGTACATGTAGCCTACGAGATACTGAGTGCGAGGAAGGATTCTACGGTGTGCGTATGTATAAGGACACTGAGAACCGGTTCAGGGCTGGCGTATGTATTCAGCGCATGGATATGACGCAGACGATTGATGATTTTGCAGCTGGCATACTCCCAGCCGCAATCCGCAGGCATAGACTTGCAGAATATAGCAAAATGATGAATAATATATAAGATATGACAAAAGATACAATTCCTCTAGCAGACAAAAGAGAAATAGAGCTACGAGCATTTGAGATTGATGCAGAAGAGATAAAAAAGAGGCTTCAGCATATTGGTGCCCTAGCAACTGGCCATATGGATTACCGACGGGGCGTGTTTGATGTGATTCCTGCTACCCCCGATAAGTGGATGCGTCTGCGTACCGACGGTACGACGACGACACTTGCGGTTAAAGAGCGAGTAAGCGATGCCGCTGACGGCACCCGGGAGCACGAGGTCAAGACAGATGGATTTGATACAACGCTGGACGTGCTGCGAGCACTGGGCTACGAGCCCCGAAGTATCCAGGAGTCACGTCGTGATGCATACGATCTGGGTGATGTTGAGGTAAGTATTGATGAGTGGCCAGGGGTGGCGCCGTATGTCGAGATTGAGGCGCCCAGCGAAGAAGCGATTTATGCGACCGCGGAATCTCTGGGTATACCGCGTGATACGCTGACTGGTGAGAGTATCACGCAGTACTATCAGCGCACGCGTGGCATTGATTTGAGAGTTACTTCAGTGCAATTCTAGACCATGAATATCTATTTTGCGGCCTCGAATCATAATTTGTCCGACCACTGGGGTGATTATATGAATAATCGTGGATAGTGTCCATGAGATGGGTCATTCCCTGACGCGTGAGTGGCTCGAGGCTGACCGTGAGCGGCAGAATGAACGCCGTACATATACGCGTAGTGAGTATTCTGCCATCTGGCATGATGTTAAAGATGCCATGGCGCGTTCTGAAGTGGTGATTCTTGAGGTGTCCGAGAACACATTCAGTATTGGATATCAGGCTGCGATGGCGCTTAGTTTCAAGAAGCCAGTGCTGCTACTTGCGAAAAATCAGCCGCTTAGCAATACGATTATTGTCGGTGAGGATAATCCTTTTTTGGAGATAAAAGAGTATGCGGATGCCAAGCAGCTGCGCAGTATCATTGCGCTATTTATCGAGAGGTTTGCGCTCAATACCCAGGAAAAACGCTTCAATATGATGCTTGACCCCGAAACAAATGTGTTTCTAGAGCTCGAGTCCTACAGAACGGGCAAAACTAAAGCGCGTATTATTCGTGAGCTTTTAAGAGAACGCATGCGTGACCGATCTGCGCTGTCGTAGCAAGCTACTCCTTATTGTCTGAGTTGGGGTGCTCGATGACAGCTTGCTCGGCGGTTTTGCGCTGTTTATAGGCTTTAGTGACGGGCTCGAGGCCGCGGGCGATGCGGTCTTTGTTGGCCTTGATTTGCTTTTCGTCGCGCCACGAGAACTTGACTGGCGTGCCGGCGTAGTTGTAGGTTTCGCGCAGCAGGCGCTCGAGGTAGCGTTTGTAGCTCCAGTGGATGAATTTGAGGTTGCTGCCGTACACTACGAACCATGGCGGTGCGGTGTCGGTTTGGACCATGTAGCGGAGTTTGGGATGGGTGTTTTTGAGGCCGGCGGGCGGGTGTTTGGCGACGGCTTGCTGCAAGAGGTCGTTGAGGACGCGGGTTTTGGTGGATTGGTTGCGACGAGCCATGATATCGAGGGCGAGGTCGTAGAGCTTGGTGACGTTTTGGCCGGTGACGCTACTGGTAAAGATTAGTGGCGCCCAGGGGACAAATTCGAAATTATAGGCGATTTTGGGCGCCAGAGCGTCGCGAGTATATGCGTCTTTGCCCTCGACTGAATCCCACTTGCTGACGACAAGCACCAGGCCCTTGCCTGCCTCGGCGATGATGCCGGCGAGTTTTTGGTCGAGCGCGACATTGAGCTCGTTGACATCCATCAGCAGAAAACAAACGTCGGCCTCTTCGATAGCTGATAATGTCCTGAGTACAGAAAATTTTTCGATGCCGACTTCTTGCTTGCCCTGGCGGCGGACGCCAGCGGTATCGATAAGCTCGAGGGTTTGACCATGGTAATTAACCTGGATGCGGTTGAGGTCGCGGGTGGTACCGGCAACATTAGCAACGATAGCTTGTTGCTTGCCCGCGAGGGTGTTAAACAGATATGATTTGCCCACATTTGGCCGGCCAATCAGCGCGATACGAGTGACAGAATCGGGCTCGGTAGCGATAGCGGCGGGTAGTAGCTCAGCTAGGCGGTCGAGGATATCACTAATGCCGCTGGCGTGCTCGGCGCTGGTGCGGATGATGTCTTTGATGCCGAGGCGGCGGAATTCTTCGTCGGGCAGGCTGCCTTTTAGGTCGGCTTTGTTGGTGATGAGGATGACAGGTTTTTTGCTTTTGAGGGCTTTTTTGGCGACAATGCGGTCCTCGTCGCCGGGATACTCGGTGCTGTCGGTGACGACCAGGATGACGTCGGCGGCATCGGCCGCTTCGTCGATCTGCTGCTGGATGCTGGCCTCGAACTCGTCCTGTGGATCCTTGAGGCCGGCGGTATCGACCAGCCAGCATTCGCTGATGGCGTCCTCGGTATCGTCGGTCGTCGCCGGGGTGCGACGATAGGTGACCTTGCCGATGACATTGTCGCGCGTGGTGCCGGCCTCGCGCGCGACGATGGCCTGCTGCGCGCGCACCAGACGATTAAACAGCGAGCTTTTGCCCGCGTTAGCACGTCCGATGATAGCGACTGTAGGTAGTTTGGTTGCCATTTGGTACTAATTATATCAGAAAAACACCCCTGTAGCGAGCATAAGCGATGTGATAGCCAAAATCTTGACTAAAATTATTTTTGATGATTAGATATCAAAATCATGATTGGCCAAAATGTGCGACTGCGACAGCTAGACCCGACAAGCCGGATTGTCGAGCGGGTGGCGGCAGACAGGGAGTTTGATGAGGTGCGTGCCGTGGCGGAGCAGTTGTGCCTGTCGATGCCCCTGGAGTTTACGGCTGACTGTGCGGAATATGATCCACGGCGGGCGCTGGTGGCGAAGCTAGGGCTGGTCGGGATGAAGGCTGCGACAGATATCACCTATGGACAGGAGCTGCCGTATATGTTGGATGGTGGGTATATTAACACCGATACACCGCTACGTTTGCCAGAGCAATTTGGTAGCCATGAGCAAAATCCAAAGGTAGCCGCGTGGGCCGAACAGTTTGGCCAGGCGCTTCTGGAAGAGTATTACGAGGTGTTGGGTGAGGATGCCGATGCGCAGGTCGAGAAGTTTCGTGCGGCTACAAGTGTAGAGGAGCAGCTGACCGTGCTGTCGTGGCTTGATGGGCGACTACGAGCAATCTGTGAAGCGGCGGCAATTGATATAGATGATGGCCAAACCCCGTGGTATCACCCGATCCGAATATCACCAAAGCTGATGGGCGGTTACCCCGATATACAAGTACCACCGACGTGTCTAGGGGTCAGTATATTGGCGGCTAGCTTTCTAGAGAAAACCGGCGCAAAAACACTGCATACAACTGTGGCTCTGCAGGCATACGAGAGTGATCTACGGTGTACGGCCGAGACCGCTATGCTGCTCGCGGCTTCGGCGGTGCGGATAGCGCCCGACAGTGCGATTACTGATGATGTACTATATCGGCCCTATGCAATTCAGGAGTTTATGTCCGAATATTATACATACCACGCGACGAGCATGGTGCGGCTGATGAATGGTCGATGGGCCCAAATTGATCCGAATTTCAAGCTATCGGGGCCATTAAGTACCGAGAAGTTTTCTGATGAGGTAGAGGACGCATATGAGCTGCTTGATGATCTGCGTGACTACGCTCCCCTTGCCCTGACGACAATCGTCAACACTGGGCTGCAAACCAGCGCCATGCAGCTAAATGAGCGTGCCTGGACACTTGCGCCCGATTCGGTATCGTACACCACTGCGGCCTATGAGTTGTTTGATTATCCAGAATCATTACTACACCGCATGAGTGAATTTGTAGCTGATCGAGTGCTTGCGCTGCTTGATAACGACCCACGGCTGATGAATGCACTGCTGTGTAATGAGATGACTGAGCCAGATATTGTGTTGATATATGACTGGGTGGAGGAACTGATTCGAGTGACCTATACGAAAGACGAGGATTTAGTCGATATTGTCGAGCGCTGCCAGGTGGATCAGCCCTATCGGCAGCGTCGGGCAGCTGATATGGCAGCGTTGGTGCTGGTTGCCTATGCCGCGGTGATGCATAGGCTGGCAAACCAAGAGCGCAAGCCATTGCGTGAGCATGCGGTAGTCGAGGCGGGATTGACAGCGGCGCATGTAGCAATGTCGGTACTGCGCGAAGTTGATGTAGCGGCCGATGGTACCTTATCGCCAGGGTTTTGGGCGACAGAGTGGCCGAGCGCTATGGCATTTGCCGAGAAGAATCCTATGACTATGACAAGAGCGGCGCAGGTCGCACAGTGCAACCTATTGGGGTGGATGGTGGCCAAGCGATTGACGTATCCGCTGGATTATGATAGATTATACGGTGTCATTGCTGACTGCATAGATCACGAGGAGTAACATGTTCGTTGACAAGGATGGGCTTGAAGACGTGATGAAGCGTGCGGGGGTTTCTCGGCGTATTATGGAGAAGCTGCGCCGAGCAAACACCGACTCAGACAC
Organism: Candidatus Saccharibacteria bacterium UBA1932; assembly: GCA_002337095.1. GTDB lineage: Bacteria > Patescibacteriota > Saccharimonadia > Saccharimonadales > Saccharimonadaceae > Saccharimonas. The sequence goes on along the minus strand of DDFI01000012.1, from coordinate 41,299 downwards.
TAATAGGTTCACTGGGGCAGATCATCCGCTTCCGGAGTGTCCGGCCTAGGCATGACAACGAGTTGGCGGGCGCGGGCGCCTATGGTACTACGCGCTCGCCAACTCCGCACTAACTTGCTATTATCCCCCACGAGTATCGTGGGGTTTTAGTTACGGAGCAATACTGCGCCACTGACCACTAGCTAGATCGCCGAGGCTATAGCTGCCAAATTGCGTGCGGTGGAGGTGTGTAACGGTGTAGCCGAGCGCGGCGAAGGTGCGGCGAATTTGGCGGTTGCGGCCTTCGCTCATGGTGATCTGCCAGTGGCGGCGGTCGTCGTCAGCGAGGCGCATCAGAGCGAATTGGCTACGGCCGTCTTCGAGCTCGACGCCGTAGTCGGCGATCATCTGCTGGTGGAGCGGTGCGAGGTCGTGATCGATCGTGACCTCGTATACCTTGGTCTTGTGAAAGCTAGGGTGTGTCATCTGGTGCGCAAATTCACCGTCGTTGGTGAGCAGCAATAGGCCCGAGCTATCGCGATCGAGCCGACCGACAGGCTTAAGCGCATGCATCTGGGGCGGCAGGAGCGCGTAGATAGTCTCGCTTGTCCCCTGGCGCTTGCGTGAGCAGACATACCCGCGAGGCTTGTGAAACAATAAATACTGGTGTGGCGTGTTGGCGCTCACCGGCTGATGGTCGACAGATACGGAGTCGGTGGCCGTAATACGAGCACCGAGCTGCGCGACCGCGGTACCAATGCGTACGCGACCAGCCTCGATCATTTGGTCGGCCTCACGACGAGACAGCCCTAAATGCAGGGCGAGAAATTTGTTGAGTCGCTGCGAGTCGGTATCCACTGCCCCTAGTATACCCTACTGCTGCGGTGGGCGCGCAGGATTGGTTTCTTCGAATTCGGGCGGTACAAAATCGGTTGGCAGCTGTGGAACGCTAGTGGCCGGCGCTTCTTCGGCGGTTGGCTCTGTAGGCTGGAGTGGGGCGTCGGGCATGAGCGGCGTAGGCGCAGGAGCGGCCGTAGCGCTTGCTTGGTCCTTAAGCGACTGGGAATCGGCGAGTGGATCGGGGCCCTCATCGGTGCTAGACACGGGTATTGAGGTAGCGACGGGCGCAGCAGGTGCGATGGGGCTTGGCGCGGTGCCGATGATATCTTCGGGCGCGGCTGCCGGCAAAGTCGGCTCGGTAGCCTGCTCGGTAGTTTGTGCTACAGGGGCGGCACTAAGGGGTGGCGCGTTAAAAACAGGCGCAGGCGGTAGCTCGGACGGCGTCGGCATGGTAGCTTCGGGTGGGAGCGGCGACGAGCCGAGCGTCTCGGTGGCGGCTTTGGTGAGCTCGACGTCCATCAGGCTGCTGTAATCTTTCTCGGTGGCGGGATTAGACTCAAGCGGCTGAATAACGCGATCACCTAGGTTGGACGGCCGGGGTGTCGAAAATGGAGCGGTCGGTTGCGGTAGCGGCGTAGCAGCTGGCGCTACCGGCTCGGCAGTGGGTGCGGCGGCAGGAGCGGCTGCGGGCGGCATAGTGGTGGGCGCGGGAGCCTCGGGGGCAACTGGGGCTACAGGTGCTGCGGCGACAGTGCTCGGATCGGCGCCCGTTGCAGGTGCTGCGGTGGTAGCCGACGGCGTAGGCGGGTTTTTGTCTTCGAGCACTTCGTGCACGGTGCGCACGACGTCTTCGATGCCTACCTGCGACTTGACAAGATAGCGGTCGGCACCAAGCGCCACACCGCGCTGGCGCTGATCTTCGCTTGACAGGGCGGTCATCATGATGACTTTGATGTTTTTTGTCTCGGTAGTACTGCGCAGGATGTCGAGCATGTCGAACCCGCTGATCTTTGGCATCATAACGTCGCTGACGATGAGCTGCGGACGCTCTTTGATTGCCATGGCGAGTGCCTCCTCGCCGTCACCTGCTGACACGATATCATAGCCCTCGGCCAACAGTCGGACGCCGTAAATTTCGCGTAAACTTTTGTCGTCCTCAACTAGTAGAATTTTTGTCATATTACCTCCATTGTACTACAACCGTAAGTGTTTTGGCTAATTTATTCATGAGAGTACCTGCCTATCGGTGACAAGCGCTGGTGCCGGACGTGTGGCGGCCTGGGCGGTGGGAGTGACGGTGGGCGGTGGCGTGGGCACGGGCTGTGGCGGCACGGCGGCAACTGGCTGTGCTACGACAACAGGGGTGGTAGTGGCCGGCGGGACGGTTACGACCGGCTGGGCTGGGATGATAGACTGCGATATGGGTGTGGCGACAGCAATCGGAGTAGGCGCGGCAATTGGGGCAACCGGCGCTGCTGCTACCGTTGCTACCGGTGTTGCAGCCATCGGCTGAGTGGCGGGCTGTGCGGGCGGCAAAGCGGTGGTAGTCGTGGTCGGTTGGGTCGCTGGCGTTGCCTGCATATGAGTGGCTGGCAACACAGCTGCATTAATAGCGGCGGCGTCGATACGACGCATGGCTTCTTCTTGCGAAAGGCGTGGGAAATCGAGGTAGAAGGTGCTGCCCTTTCGGTATTCACTCTCTACCCAAATACGGCCGCTCATCGATTCGGTAAGCTTGCGACACAGATACAGGCCCAGGCCGGTGCCGCCGATGGTGCGGGTATCGCTGTTGTCGACGCGATAGAACTTTTGAAACAGATGTGACTGGTCTTCTTTGGGGATGCCGATGCCGGTGTCGCGCACACTAATCGTGACATGGCTATCGTCGCCCTCGATATCGACGACAACTTCGCCCTCGGCGGTATATTTGATGGCGTTTTCGACGAGGTTAGAGATGACTTCGCGGAAATGGCTGACATCGACGTCGATGTAATAAATCGGGTTGACATTGCCAGCAGAGCGCACCCCAGAGGTAGGGTTGAAGATCAAGTGGAGTTGCTTGTCGGTAGCTTGTGGCGCAAAGCCCTCGACGACCTCTGATACCAGCGGGATAAGATCGATCACTTGGGGGTTGCTGACGATGCGCCCATCATCGGCCTTGGTGACATCAAGCAGGTCTTGGAACAAATGCCCGAGGTGTTGCGCGGCGGCGTGGGCCTTGCTGATGAAGTCGCGGGCTTTGTCGTCGATAGTGGCGGTAGCCGGATTGAGCGCTAGGCCTAAATAGCCTTCGATCGAGGCCACGGGCGTGCGCATTTCGTGGCTGGCGGTGCTGATAAACTCTGCTTGCTCGTGCTCCTCGGCCTTGGCCTGGGTGACATTGCGGAATACCACAATCACCCCTGCCCCGAGCTGCCCCACAGGAGTGGCGACAATCGATAGTATCATGTGTTTGCCGGCACTAGTGACCAGGCTTAGCGTCTCGTCGACGGTTGATTGGTTGGTGGCGAGAGTTTTTGCGATGGGGTCGTTTGCGTCGGTCATGTCTTGGTTGCGGGCATCAACTAGCTTGAGTACCGATTTGTAATTGAGCCCTAGCGCGTCGTGCTTGCCCCAGCCAATCATGCGCTGAGCGGCAGGATTGATCAGCTCGACAATCCCTTGGCTATCGAGCGCGATGACACCGTCGTCGATGGCGTTGATCACTACCTCGGACTTGCCAGCCACCTGGCGTAGCTCGCTGGCCAGCTCGTGATAATTACGCTCCTCGGGGTCGATTTCTTTGCCCGTCGGCGTACGATGCCCCCATAGTGTGTAGCTGATAACTAGCGGAAAAAACGTCGAAATACTGAGAATAATGACGTCGAGCAATCCCAGTTGGTGCTGCAGCGACTGCCACATCAGATACATAAAAGTGCCACCCGCCACGATCATCGCGGCGCCCGCCCCGAGGGCAAACGCGACCACGCTGGCAATCGACCACAAAAACAGGTATGGCGAATGCTGCACGCCGCCGTTTTCGAGGATCAGTGCGGCGATACTGGTGACAACGGCCGCATATATCAGGAGCAATATAGGGGCCACAAACCGCCGTGGCGGCATCCACGCCATACAAGCGACACCGACGACGGCCGCGACGCCGCCCGCGATAAGCGGAACGAGCGAGACGCTCAGGTAGCCAAACTGCGCCTTGATGTCGGGCGACAGCGATGCAGCATACATGCCGCCAATCGCGATCGCCCAAATAATAGCCGCCGCATACGTGCGTCGTTGCCAAAATCGCGAAATCGCAAATGGTTTAATTGTTGTGCCCCCTAGTTATTTGCCGTTTTGGCTCACTCTGGAATTACTTGTAGTGTAGCATAAGTACTAAGGGCTTGACAACTGAAAAATCGTCAAAATATTAGCTTGCGAGGCGTCTATCGGCAGGCATTTCCGAGTGATGCAAGGGCGACCAGCGTGTCCTGGTCGAGCTGTAGGCGAAAATCAGCCGCTTCTTTTTCGCGACACCCCAGCTCGAACTGCAGCGTGCGAACCAGTAATGCCGCTTCCATGCGCGTCGCCGCATCAAAAAACCCTGTCTGTAATTTGTACTGTATCGTCTGTAGTATGGCGAGCAATTCGTCGCTTGGCCGGTCGATCGGATTAGTATCGCGAATGTCGCGCCACTGCAATACCTCGCGGCGGGGAGTTGGACGTTCCATAGTGAATCTAGCATACGCTGAAGCAGGTCGTACGCGCAAGCATAAGCGACGAGCTGCAGGTCGTGCGTTACCTGTGGCGAGCAGCTTACCCAATAATCAGTACTATCGTTACCACAAACCCGGTGAATAGATTGAGCCAAATAAACCGTCGCCAGGCGAGGTTGCAGTCACTAGATCGTCTGTCGTCAATATTCCAATATGGCAGTACGTTTGCGATATAGAATAGCCCTACGGGCGCGATGAAAGCTGCGTTTCCGCCATATAATGCGACCAATGCGCATGCGAGACCATAGAGCAGTGCCGCACTTCTGACGGTGGTGCGGGCACCAAGTACAGTGGCGATTGACGCGATCTTGGCTTTGCGGTCTGGTATGACGTCTTGTACGGCACCAAGCGCGTGCGATGCCATACCCCAGCAAAAAAATCCACCGACCAGTAGCCAGATATGGGCCGGAAAGGTCGTTAGCGTAAGGGCATACACCATTGGTCCGACAAAATGTGCGCTGCTAGTGGCTGAGTCAACAAACGGAATTTCTTTGAATCGCAGATGCGCAGCTGAGTATGCGAGCACCAAAAATAGCAATACCAAAAGGGTTATGTTTGACGTCGCAGTACCCTGCCATAGCAAGTACAGCGCGGGCGGAACCGTCGTAATAGTCGCTGCGCGCACAATCGTCGGGTGAAAGCTGCGCTGTTCGCGCATGCCTTCTATGCCGCCCTTTCGCGGATTGCGTATGTCGGATTCGTAGTCGAATACGTCGTTAATGCCATACATAAATAAGTTATAGGGTATCAAAAAGAACAATGTACCGACCATCCACATGGCATCAATGCGCCCGCTCGCTACCAGGTAGGTTACCGCAAATGGAAACGCTGTATTGACCCACGAGACCGGCCTGGATATCCAGAATAGTTTTTTAATTGTCGCGAACATGGTTCCTCCTTGTGTCAAATCGGCGCCACAATGCCGGGATAATAATGATGGCGAGTATGGTATAGCCGAAATCCTCGATTGGTACAATGCCCACGAATATACCAAGTAATTTTGTTGGGTCGTAGGCAACATTACCAGTAGCGATAATGAGCGTATCGAATAATAGCGTTAGGCCAACGAGCAATAGCGAAAGAGCCCATACCCTGTGGCTGGGCCAGCGTAGTTTGACGCCAAGCAGCGTAACCGCCGCAAACGTTATCGCGCAGTTAAGCGCCAAGTAAGTCAGCGAGACCATCGTTCGATCCCCCGGTAGACGAGCAGTGTTGTGTAGCAAAGTAGCACAATGAAAAATAGCTCCTCGAGCGGGAATTCCGGCATGATCCGCGCCGGCAAGCTATACGGCCCGTTGCCATGGCGAAAAATCCCGAGGCCTATCCCGGCGAGGTCCCAGACAATAAACACACTCCCCGCTCCCGCGATTGTTTTGAGCGTGCGCCTGGCGTCGTGCCACAGCGCGAGTTGATAGCGGCGGTCTAAGATGCCTAGGCCAAATAGCGAGAACACCAACGCAGCCAAATACGTAAAGCTTTGCATTACGCCACGTGCCTTTCGATTGAGTCCACTGGTCCGCCCCGCCGATCACTCACGATGTGTTTGTACACCAGCTCAGCACCGATCGTCACCATCGGCATGCCAATGCCCGGAATGGTGCTGCCACCTACGTAGTATAAATTGGCGACTTTTTTGCTTTTGTTGCGGCTACGAAATATCGCGGTCTGGCGCAATGTATGTGCTGGCCCCAGTGCGCCGTACTGCCAGGCATGGTAGCGCGTGCCAAAATCGTCGGGTGTCATTAGCTGCCGGCTGACGATTCGCTCCCGCAAGTCACTAATTCCCGTCATCTTTTCGATGTCTGACAGGTACTCATCGGCCAGCGTTTCGTACTCATCGTGGCTTAGCTCGATGCCGGCCGGGAAAGGCACTAGCACCACTAGCGCTTCGTGGCCATCGGGCGCAAAGTGGGGGTCGGTGGCCGTGGCACGCGATAGGTAGATCGATGCTGGTCGCGGTGCGCGCTTATGGTGGTAAATAGCATCAAAGTTTTCGTGCCATTCATCTACAAATAGCAGCGAATGATGTTCGAGCTCCGGTAGTTTGCCGCGTACGCCCAGGTACATCATAAGCGCACTCGGGCCAGGGTTACGAGCTTTCCAGTAGCGCTCTGGGTAGGTTTGGTAATGCGCCTCAAGCAGTGCGGTCTCGGTGTGGTACATGTCGCCGTTAGACACCACGATGTCAGCCTCCACGCGCGTATCATTATTAAGTACAATCCCTCGGGCGCTCCCCTGCTCTACGATGATATTTTTGACTGGTGCGTTGTACACAATCTTCACGCCGGCCTGCTCGGCAAGTCGACGCATTGTGTCCACAAGTGTGGCGATGCCGCCCTTCGGATAGAATACGCCATCGCGATAATCAAGCGTCGCCATGAGTGTATAAATCGCCGGTGTGTCAAACGGCGAAGCACCCAGAAACACGGTCGAATATTCGAGTACGCGCTGCAAGCGGCTGCTGTGCACAAACCGCCGTACCTCGTGGTCATACGACGAGGTGGTTAGGCGCAGTAGCGTAGGGGCACGCTTTATGACATCCCACTTCAGTAGGTCGCGAAGGGACTGGAAATTGGTGTACAAAAAGTGCCTGAGTGATGCATCGTAGATATCGCTCGATTGGGCTACATATCGTGTTAGGGCGGCGCCTGCGCCCGGCTCGACTGCCTCAAACGTACACACATTGCAGGCTTGATCGGCCATAATGGTAATCGGCTTCCCGCTGCCAAAAAATACTTTGTACGCCGGGTCAAGTTGCACCAAACCTAAGTGCTCAGCGGCCGTGGTGCCCATCAATGCAAAATAATGCTCAAATACTTCGGGCATCAAATACCACGACGGCCCAATGTCAAAATGAAACCCATCCATGTCGAGCGTTCCAGCTCGCCCACCGGCATAGTCAAGCTGCTCATAAATTCTGACATCGTAGCCGGCCTTTGCCAGGTAACCTGCCGTTGCTAGCCCGCCAATCCCAGCGCCAATGATTACGACTTTTTTCATACGCGCCCACCAGTCGCTATACTTACGAGCAGTAGCCGTAGCTTGCGTGCATTATTAATCCGCACTCGTCGCCGCTTTAGCTCATTCGCCGGCGTCGATTCAATCTGCGCGAGCAATGCTTCGTAATAATGATAACTGGTCGCTACGGCGATGCGCGCGTTAGCGGGCAATTGCTCGATCGCGGTGCGAGCGCGTGCAAAATCTTCCCGGATATCTTGCTCGATCGCTCGTTTGGCGATGTCATCAAATGCCGCAAAAGTGGTGTCCGGGAAGTACATCCGCCCCAATTGCTCATGGTCACTGGCGATGTCGCGCAAAAAATTCACCTTTTGGTAGGCCGCACCAAGCGAGGCCGCTCCCGGCGCTAACTGTTTGTACTGCTGCTTGTTATTCTCGCAAAATACCCGTAGGCACATCAGCCCAATTACTTCTGCCGAGCCATGAATGTAGCGCGTGTAGTCTGCCGGCTGGTAATCGCCTCGCGCATCTATTCGCATGCTTGCAAAAAACGGCTCGATTAATACGTTCGGAATATCGTAGCTTTGTGCAGTTAGTGCAAAAGCATGCACGATCGGATTGGCGCTATGGCCCTGATGGATGGCGCGACACGTTTCTTGCTCGAGCGCATCCAGCAGCGCAAGCTGGTCGTCGCCCTGGTAAGTGTCCACGATTTCGTCGGCAATCCGGACCAGCCCATAGATGGCATAAATATGGCGGCGAATGCGAGCGCTGAATAGCCGCGAACTCATGCTAAATGACGTCGAATAGCGCTTAGTGAGCAGCTCGCTCAGCTGGTAGGCTGTGTCGCGGTAGAGCTCCACTACGAAGGCCTCTGCACGCAGCGATTGATGAGTTGCTTGTAGGCTTGGCGGTGCGCATCGGGGATAGCTGTTTGCGCGAGGCTCGCCTCGGCCTCCTTAACTAATTGTGCAATTTTTGCCTGCGTCTGCTCAATCGCCCCGCTTTCTTTCAAGACTCGCTTGGTGGTCGCCAGTTGTTCGGTTGTGGCGTTCTGGCGCCCAAATGCTTGCTCAAATTGCGCAATCGCCTCGGTCTTGGCGCGGGTATAAAACTGCTCAACCAGGTAGGTATATTTGCCTTCGCGAATATCATTGTCGGTACTTTTGCCAGTCAGCTGTGTGTTGCCAAATACGCCCAGCAGGTCATCTTGTAGTTGGTACGCCTGACCGAGCGCGTTGCCAAAACCCCGGGAAAGCAGGGCGATTTGCTCATCGTCGGCACCCCCGAGTGCTGCGCCAATTGCGAGCGGCGCCTCAAACGAGCAGCTCGATGTTTTGGCGCGCGCAATTACCAGCGGACTTTCGCGTTGGTCGTTCATAAAAGCCGCCTCGGTGTCAAGTAATTCACCGCCACACACTTCAAAGATTGCTTTTTCGCCGTAACGCATGATGCGTATGGCTGGTAGGTTGGCGCGTGCGGCACATTCGACTAGTAAGCTTAGTGATGACGAAAGCAACAAGTCCCCGGCGAGCAGCGCGGCGCTATTTGCATAATGGGTGCGTTCAGAGGTGGGCGTTACCGCTTGGTAATGCTCTAGATATATTCCTGTCATATTATTCACGCCGTGGCGCAGAATGTCAACGATCGATCAAATCGTCGTGGACTAATGTAGCGTTGTGCATAAGCTCGACCGCAAGTGCTGCCGGTAGAGCTTTTTCGTAGTCGTTTGTTGATGCGTAGGCGGTGTATGACAGTGCGAGCATGTAGGGTCGTATCCGCTTACCGCCACTTTGTAGGATGTATTCAATGCCCTGCCACAATCGTTCGTAGTGCGGCGAAATCGCTTGTGCATCACGCTTTTTGTCCGCTAGAAACTCAGTGAGTACGCGCTCCATGTCGCTGCGAATGGCTGCGAGCTGCGGTGGGGCTGGCTGAGTAATCATGAATATAGTATACCCGAGGTGCCTGGGCTTGGCTATATATGAGGATACTATAGCCTTTTGTTTAGGCAAGAATTCTGCCATACTAGTAACCATGAGCATTGCAGCTACCCGCATGAAGCGAGCCAGTCGAGGGCCGAGGGTGTCGGTGTGGGTGGCGACAAGTGGTAACGACAACAACCCTGGCACGCAGGCTGCCCCACTTGCGACCATTGTCGCCGCGCGTAACAAAGTACGCAGCATCATCGCTGCAGGCCGGCCAGTAGGCGGCATTGCGGTCAACGTGATGGCGGGCACCTACCCGCAGTCGGCAAGCGTGGATTTTGTTGCCGGCGATAGCGGTACGGCAGCGTCGCCGGTAATTTGGCGCGCCGTTGGTGGGCCGGTCACTCTGACAGGATCGGTCGCCATCCCGCCCAGCGCCTACCAGGCGGTACCACCGGCAATGGCCACGCTATTCCCTGGTAATATTCGCAGCCAAGTATGCATGGTAGACTTGGCGGCGCTGGGGGTCGACACACCAGTCGAAACACAAGATCGTGACAGCTGGACCGCGACAGGTGCGACGATCGTGGTAGATGGCGCCGCGCTAACACTCGCCCGCTACCCCAATAACGGCTGGCTGCCCGTGCAGGCCGGCTCGACGGCGAGCGACATGAATTCGCCTGTGGTACTAAAAACCACCGATGCTACTGTACTTAGCTGGGCCGGTGCGACCGGCGATGCACGGCTGTGTGCCGAGATTGTCTACCAGTGGGCGTCGCAAATTATGAATGTGACGAGCATCGATGCCGGTGCGGGCACTATCACCGCCCAGGCGCACAGCAACTGGGGCGTTGGGACGCCCGACACGAGTATTGGACGCTACTATATATTCAATCTTCCGCAGGCGCTAGACTCGCCAAATGAATACTATATCGACACCGCAAACCGCAAAGCGTATTTTGTGCCCGGCACTACTGCGAGTGTGACGACAATCAATACTACTATCATCCATTGCTACTATACGTCGTATCTTACCTTTGACGGTATCGGTGTCGCTGAGGGGCGATTTCATGGCTACACGATTTCGGGCAGTAGCCACATCACGCTGCGCAACCTCACGGCCGCCCATCTAAATGCGGGCATTATGCTCAATGACGCCACTGATACACTGCTCGATAACGTGACCGTGCACGACATCGGCACGGTGGGCGTGAGCCTGTCGGGCGGTGACCGACCGACGCTGATGCCGGGCAACAATACCTTGCAGTACAGTCGAGTGTACGACTGTAGCCTGCGCGTGCCAAATTACAATCCGGCCGTTGATATCAACGGTGTCGGCGCAAAGGTGCTGCACAACAATATTTATAATTCGCCGCACGCTCTGATCATACTGCGCGGCAACGACCACTTGATCCAGGACAACTGGATCCACCACGGCGTGCTCGACAATTCTGACGCCGGAGCATTCTACTGTGGGCGCGACTGGACAGAGCGCGGCAATGTGCTCAACCGCAACTGGTTTAGCGATATTGGTACGCCGGATCATCGGTTTACGGTAGCGATTTATTACGACGATTGCGAGTCGGGGTTTGTGGCGACTAACAATATTCTGGTAGACACATGGTACGGGCTGCACCACTGTGGACGCGATAATTTTTTTGATAACAACGTCATCGTTCGTGCCCAGGGCATGGCGTGGCATGTTGGCAACTGGGGATCAGGGCCAGATAATCAGGCGATGCTGGCGCAGCGATACAATGACATGATCAACACACCGACATATCAGGCGGCTGCCTGGGCTAAGTATCCGCATTTTGCCACTATCTTGAGCGACGAGCCAAATGTGCCCAAGTACAATACGGTGAGCAACTGCTTGATTGTCGATTCGGTGCCAGGCGCTGCCGACAACTACCCCGTCTATCCGCAGGTAACGGTCAGCGGCCTGCAGACGTTAACTGCGGCGCAGCTAGGCCTCGATACGACGACACATATGGCAGCGGCAGATTCTATCGTGACCAATGGCTCGGGTACGTTCAAGAGAATTGATATTTCGCGAATCTATCACCCATAGCTATACTACTTATGCTACTTATGCTACCATAGTTATATGGCTATAGGCGCTCGAAAATGGAAAAGAAGCAAAAAACCTCTATCTAATGGGGTAATCGTCGATGCAAATACAGTGCGCGCTAATAGTACTGTGACGCGAGATCTTGATGGCACCGACGTACCGCGCGGAGCAAACCAACTTATACGCTATACACGATTGAGTACACAGACCGTCACTCCAACCAATCAGTATGGGGTAGAGATTGTAATAAGTCTCGCGACCGGTAAGGTCCTATCGGTAAATAACCGAGTCGCAAGTGGTTCGACAGCGGGTACGCCTATTCCAGAGGGGGCGTACGTATTGTCGGGGCACGGCGTTGGGGCGAACTATGCGGGACAGTGGCTCCTGGATAATGCGCCGGTCGGGGCGTCAATCGAGCTGCTCTTTGTGAGCGTGCGTCTGAGTAATTTCGTAGCCTCTGCGCTCGACACATCTTCTATTCGCCTTACCTGGTCATATAGCGGCCCTGCACTTGCGAGCTATTCTTTGCAGCGAAACGGCGTAACCGTTTCTGGCCCAGGAGTTTCGGACACGTCGTTTGTCGACAATGGGCTCGCTCCGGGTACGAACTATAGCTACACTCTCACGGGTATTTATGCAGACGGTACTACGACAGAGCAAGTGAACGCATCTGCCACTACGAACACCCCGGTTAATAACGGTACGCTGCCAGCGCATATTCTCAGTATCTGGCACAATGCACTTAATTCTAGCAACGTTATGATTTCTCAATATCCTGCCGATATCGTGCCTCTATATAACTTTATATCACTCGGTATGGCTCAAGGAGCGGGCACTGACGGCTCAATCTACCTTGGTGCGGCGCGCCCAGCGCAACTGGCTCAAGACGTACGTGCGCTTGTGACGCGAGGACTTAATGTGGCTATGGGAATCGGAGGTGCGGGCAGCACCACGCGCCTCAACACTACGGCAAATGCAGACGTGATGTTTAATAGCATCGTTTCTCTCAAAAACCAGTACGGATTTAACGGTATTGACTTTGATATCGAAGATACTACGATGTTTACGCCCCAGGCAATGGCATATTTGGGCAACAAACTCAAAGCGACCTATGGATCGAGCTTTATTATTGTCCTGACGCCGGCGTTGTATGGCACGCTACAGACAATGTGGCTTCAAACCGCCCAGCTGCTTGGTGATAACTTCGATTTCATGGCACCGATGCTCTATGATTTTCCGGAATGCACCGACTCTCGTTTGAGCGGGGTATGTATCGATAAATGCAACATTATGGCGGGCGCTGGAATTCCTGATAACAAGATGGTGCTAGGTTTCTCATGCAGCTATACTCAAGGAGAAGCTAATGTTACACCTAATCCTCAAACAATCGTCAATGCCTATACTGCCGTCAAAGCAGTGCGCCCACAGCTACGTGGCGCTTTCGTCTACGACGACAATCGCGAACGATTCGGTGGCTTTGCTGCTGTCAAGGCTGTCGCACCCGCAATCTTTAACTAAATATAACCCACCACTATAGAGGTTCTATGTGCGAGGTGCTCTGCGCGCCTGTTTAGGGGTGAGCTTGTGCGGCCGCCGCGCACGCGATATCAGCGGATAACTATCCCGTAGCGGCTATGATGTTAGTGAGGCCACTCGCTGCGCCGCTTGCGATATTGGATGTATAGACGACATTACCGGTACCGGCAGTATCAATATTGATGCCGAAGCCGCCAGCATTAACAACGAGCGTGTTGCTGCGGAAGATATTGTTGCTTGCGGTGAGTATACCAGCTGGCTGCGTGTGAGTTTGAATGCCGTCAAGAAGCGCTGCGGTACCAGTGTTGTTTTCGACGGTATAGCCGCATCCCGCGATGTCAATCCACGAATCAGCGTAATTGATGCCCGACATATGGGAGCCTTCGAGCGTATTGCCTCGGATGATGCCACTAGACGTCCCTTCCTTGATATCGATACATTCGGCAGCGGTATCATGGATGTTATTAAAGAGGATCTGATTGCGATCAGAGGCATCTGGTGCGCCGCCGGTGCGCGATTTTGCGGTGGTCCAATCGCCGTAATACATACCGATGTAAATCCCTTCACCGTAGCCGGGGCTGACGAGACCAGTGTGATAAATCTCGCAGTTTTGAATACGGTTATCGCAGGACAGGTTGCGCAGCAGCATACTCTCGGCGCCACAGTCGTGCGCGATGCAACCGTCTATAACTGAATTTTGCACTTGGTCAAACACGACTGATTTTTGGGCTCCAGTGATCTGAAATCCCCGCAGCGCGATATATGAGCACGCGTCGACATACATCGCGTATCCACCAGAAGTGGCGCCACCATCAATGATTGCGTTTGACGAACCTTGAATAATGATTGGCTGCGAGGCGGTACCGTTTTTGGCGCGGAGGACAAAGTTGCCGCTGTAGGTGCCATCGGCAAGCTGGATAGTTTGTCCAGCGATCGCATTCGATAGCGCCGCAGAGAGTTCGGCGGCGGTGGAAACAGCTACAATTTGCTGCGTAGGTATAGGTGGCACTACGGGGCAATCGTCAAATTCGACACGAGCATCTTCGTGGTAGTATGCCCATCCACCGCTTGTTAGCACAGTTTCGGCGCTATTCCACCCCCATGAGCCGGGGCCATCAGTATATGTCGTGATCTTGCTGCCGTTGATCCAGATTTCAATTGTCGCACCCGTCTGTCGTACGCGAAGCGTGTACCATGCTCCTATCGGATACGGGGTGCTATCCGTGTAGAGAAATCGTTGGCCCCCGGCCAGAAGGTAGCTCCCGTCTGGATTGCGTAGGCGTTGATCGACTTTGCCCAGCTCAAGGCCTGTAGGCTTCAGAACAACATAGTAAAACGCGTTATCAGGGCCACTACGCACAAAATGCCAGCCAAACCAAGCTACCTCCCATGCGTTTGGCGAACCGCGGCTTCCAAGTGGCGTTGCCTCGTTGCGCAGCTGCGCGAGTGTTCGTAGCCGCACTGTCTCATCAAAATCGCCGACTGAATTACGACTCACCACAAGAGATGAGGACGTGTCTCCCCAGCCATTTGACGAAGGGTTGGGGGACGATTCAAGCCGAAGAGTATGTTCCGCCGTGATTTGCACCGTGCCACCCCCTGCCCAGAGTACTGAGTAGCGGCCGTCTGCCTGGACGCTTCCTTCTGACCATATTTCCGTCGTATAGTCAAAATTTTCCCGCGAGACATGGGTGTTTTTAGCGACTCTCCGGAGGCGACGCGCGGTGGTCATGGTTAATCCTTACTATTTAGAACACTCTGTAGCTAGAGGGTATGCAACTTATGTTGCTTTCATTTAATCACATACTACCTATACACGCCTATGGTTATTAGATATATACTATAGCTATGAGCATACAGTCGCGACGACTACAGTGTATTCAAACACAAACTGGTCAGCTGTTATTCGATGGACGGTTCGTAACACCGGGCACGTACACCGCCCCGAGCACCGGTAGCGGCACGCCGCCATCACCGTGGGCATCGGCAGAGTATGTGGGGGTGCCAAATTCGGCAATTACCGTGTATGATCCGGCAGCCAAGCCAATCAGCTGGTGGCCTGGAGCTGATCCGTTGTGGGGTGGCTACCCGGCAGCATTTACCGCCTATGCCGATGGAGCACAGAGCACTGCTCGCGCCCAGGCACACAGTGGCCCGCTGCTCGGCAATGGCGATGAAGTGTATTTCGCATGGAAGTTGTACGTGCCAAGCGCACAGGGTGATCATTGGCCGGTTGTCGGTGCGGACGGCGACTGGAATATCGTCTGCCAGCTCCATTCTCCGCCATATTCGTCATCCCCCGGCATGGCGGTTTCGGTTAAGCACTATAATGGCCAGCTCTGTCTCTATGGCGAGAATGGTAGTGGGTATCCGACGTGGTACGCACCTATTACCTTCGATCGCTGGATAACCGTGACGCAGCATCTAGTCGTTCACACGATAGGTGGCCAAGGGCTGCTTGAGGTATGGGTAGATGGGGTGAAGCAGCAACAAAACCTCCCCGTCTCGTGGTGGAATTATGATACGACAGGTCAGTGGATATCGACCGATGGCACCACGGCGCATATCGCGACTGAGGTCAAAGATACTTCGGGTCCCGGTGACCTTTACCTCAACATGTACCGCAAAGGAGCAGGAAGTAACTGGGGCCTTGGCAGTGTGAGCGTATTTCATATGGGGATGAAAATCGGCACCAGTTACAATGTCGTCCAATAGCTAGCGCGGCAAGAACAGCCCGGATTTACCCCCAATGGATTGTGTTGTGCCATCGGGCAGCGTGACGGTCTGAGTAGTGAGCGTAGGATTGACGGCGACAAAGGCGCGTTCAAATGTGCGCGTGTAGATAGTTCCCTGGGTTTGGTATGGGCCAAGCGGATAGCCAATATCAGCGCTCTGAAAATCATACCACGGACAGACACTTTGGACATACACCGGTAGGCTTGGCATCCAGCCGTTCCCTGGTGCGGCGTTGAGCAAATAGCTCGTGTATCCGTAGATGGCCACCTGCATGTCGAGCCCCGTGCAGCGGCTGTCGACAGCGGGAATCTGGGTAATAGCGCCATTTATGATGCCAGAACGGACATTACCAACCTCTTCGCTCCAGCTGTTGCCCAGGTATTTCTGCGGCGGGGCGCTGGCGTAATCGATTGGCACATTGGGATCGCTCGGTGGTGACCAGGGCCATGCCATAAACATTTCCTCAGTTGAACCGCCACCATAGCTCGCGTGCTGAGCCTGGCGTGTGGGTGAAAGCTTACCGTCACCATAATTAGGCATGAATGTTTTGCCGTATGACTTGGCAAATGCGCCGGCGCGAGAAACAAGGATGTCTAGCCCCGCGCGAAGTTTTTGGTCGGTCTCGTCCTGTGTCGTCGTGCCAGCCAGAATCGCTGAGCTGTAGTAACGAAGCGTCCAAAAATCATTGTCTGCCCACACCCCATCCCAAAGAGGATTTTCAAGTACAGTGCGAATGTGGGCCAGATAGGCATCTTGGTAGGCACTATTCCACACTGTCATCTGATAGTGGCCAGTATACTGCGCCCAGGTGACTTCTTGGTTGTTGCTATCGCGTGCGATCCAGCCGTTTGCAACCGCATCGTTATAGGCAACTGCGCCCGCAATCGGAATGGTCGGCTCGTAGCTGCGCGCCGAACTGAGGCAAACGTAGGCAAATAGCTTGATGCCCGGGTCGAGCGCTTTGATCTTTGCCGCCCATGCACCGGAGTCGTAATTAAACACCGCAAATGACAGCCGCCGCGCTGCGACCCGCGTCACCTCGACATCGCTTGGCCATGCCGTATTAGCCACCCACATCGAATATCTAGCGTGGGGGGGGACGCGCGGGCACGAACAAGCTTGCGGGCAAAGCTACTCATGTGTCTATGATACCACTCATGCTTAGCATTTTCGATGTATACTAGAGGCATGAGTATCGCTACCCGACGTCTGCAACGATCTGATGCGCCGCTTGCTCGTGGGCCGGTATCATTTGCGAGCTTGGTGGCAGCGCGGGCGGTGCTGCGAGCCCCTATCGATGCCAATTATGTCGTGTGGGATTCGGCATGGCCTGTTGACAGGGATCTCGAAGACGTGTTTGCGGGCCTTGGGCCAAATGATATTTTGGTGCTGCCCGAGCGCGACCAGCCATATCTGATTGATTCGTCCGAAGGCTTCCGAGCGGCGGGTGTCGCCAGCGTTACTGGCCGATATGGTGAATTACCCATTGTCAGCACCTACCACGGCTTGCGACCAGCGCGCACGTGGTTTGCGATGGCGCGGGCACAGCGCGGCATCCTGGGCCTCGGGCCGCGAGCAGTGATTCAGCTCAGCCAGTCATCCTGGACCCAAGCGCCGCAGATCGAGGATGCCGCTAGTGTGCAGCCCGATGGCTGGGTGTCGCCCGGACGCTACTGGACCAACACTGCGGGGGTGCGTCAGGGCGAGCTAGTTGGCGCGCAGGAGAAAATCATCGAGGCTGCGCATGATTCACCGTATTTTGGCAATTTTTGTTTGCGGGCGCGCGATATTGGCGGCGTGGCGTTTAGTGGTATTGCGACCTATGCTTCGGGGCTGCAAATGTTTGAGCACCTCGATATTAGCAATGGTTGGCGTGGATTTATGGGTGTGCCCAACGGCGAGACCGGTGGTATTTGCACTTCCCAGGGGACATATTATATCGACTCGAATATCCTTGGTACTCGCGATGGCACCAGCGCGCGCGTAGGTACCTCGCCAGTTATGGTCAATAGTTCGAGCGGCGGCACGATTCGTCGTACCGATGCGCGCGAGAGTCGCGTCGGCATGATGACCATTTGGAATTCGACCGGCAAACATACCCTGATCGATGTCAACAATCAGTTCAACGAAGGCAGCGGCATCAATCTAGAGGCGTGTCAGGCTGGTTTTGTGCTCGAATGGATCGGCGGCAGCAATTATCCTAACTGGCATCATATGGGTGGCAAGGGCACGCCGCCTGCTGACGACGCAATATACCCTACCTACGCGCTTCATATCGGGCTTAACGCCGTGGGCGGCTCGGCCAATATCACGCTGCGCGGCGTCGACCTCGACCGCGGACCAACCCCCGGTGCGCTGTGTGTTCAGCTGTACGGCGCTTCTGTCCAGCAGGCTGGCGATATTCACTGCTACGANNAGGCGAATTATCATACCTGCGTCATGTCAACAGATCTATTATAGCTAAGCTAGCTGGTCGTTTGATTATCTATTAAGCCAAGATTTGCAAGCTGCGTTAATAGCGAGTCTAACGCCGCGTTTCCTGCCTTTGATCCGCTCACCGAAGGCTTGGTTATCGGATTTGCACCGAAGAATCCTGCGCGCGCAGATGGGCTAGTCATATGTAGATCTCCTCCAGTTGCCATGCCTCCATCGATACCTAGTTTCCCATCGCCTCTTCTATATATTGATGTATTAAATGCATAATTACTGCCATCACTCCAGGATACCCGGCCGTCTGCAAATATACGAAATCGCTCGCCAGCCTCACTGCTCACACGACCCTTCATGACTATTGCGCCAGTATTCGGCCTAACGGATATTGTAGCAGTCTGCGTCTCCGATATAACATTGATATCGCCATTACTTGGTGTATTTGTCGTGACAAATACACCTCCATTTAAGAACACGTCTCCGTTTACCTGAACTGTACCAGATGGATTATTAATAAAGAACGCCGTACTTATAAGCCATTGAGTGCCGTTTATTGACATTCTTGCTGATGCAATGTTGTCTATGGCGACAATATTTGAGATACCGGCACCAGACCATTCGCATGTATCTACGGTTATATTTGACCCTTTGTTGGTCATCATAGGGGCAGATATCATTGCCGCACCGGCAGCAAAAATACAAGTATCAAAAACTATAAAGAAGCCTGAATTTATATATACGAGCGAGTTATTTGTTGTAGGCCTCTCTACTAAAGAGTGTGAGAAACGTATATGCTGCGGTTGAGTATATGCGGTCGTGGGCGCGACCGACTGATCTATGCGTATGCCGTATCTTCCTGGATTTGATACATTTGATCTCAGGAAATGTATGCCTCCGCTCTCCTTGTCAAGAACAATACCGTCTCGTCCTGAGCGATTAAATGTACAAGATATAAACGAAGAATTCTGCAGATATTCGATAATGACATTATCCTGAGCTGCATTGTGCGCATTTACGCGCAGCACCGTCCTATCTGCTCCCTCGCCAAACTTTAGTGGATTTGTGGCGATATCATTACCATTGATCTCAATATCCTGTAGATATCCACCACTACCAATGACATCTATCCCTGCGCTCGTGGCTGCACAGATTAGCTCAGTTGCGCTGTAAGAGTCGCTACTAGACTCACCAACTAACGACATTCCATCATATAATGTGATACGGCCAGTAATGCGCCAAGTTCCTCTTGGTAAAAGTAGCGCACCAGCTAGACTAGTGCGCCTTGCATCGATTGCGGCCTGTATGATTGTAGTGTTATCAGCAGTGGCGGATGCATCGAGTCCAGTTATGAGGCCTGCGCCGATCTCTGGGACATCCCACTTCATCCCACTAGCTACACTTGAATCTGTCGTAAGCGTTTGTCCGTTGCTGCCAACCCCAACCCTCGCATAAGTTCCCACACCAGTACCAACCAAGATATCGCCTTTAGTAGTAAAGCTTGATTGACTAACCTTTCCATCCAGTGCCGCCTGCGTTGCACTCGACACCGGCTTGTTGGCATCACTGGTGTTGTCTACATTGGCAAGGCCGACGCTACTCTTGGTGAGCCCTAAGTTCGCCGTCGCAACATCAATGTCGATGGTATTGTTGGCAGTGTTATCTGTCAGTGTCACTTTGTTGCTACCAGCGTTAAGCTTCTTAAGCTCTAGGTTAACTCCTGTCTTTTGTTTGTAGACACCTACGCCAGCTGTGCCAATGTTGGAGGCGGTGTTCACTTCGCCCCCGCCGCCACTTGGAAGGGCGTACCAGCCCTTGCCGCCTGTGCCATCGGTGCCATAATACCTGCTACTGCCTGGCGCGGCGCTGTCGCCTACGAGTTCGAGTGTTCGGTTGGCAGAAAGATCACCGCCACCACTGAGGGATTTTGTACCTGTTACAGTAGTGGCTTTGTCGGCTTTGGTGGGCACGGTCGGTGCGGCGGCGGTGCCACCGAGGTCACCGGCCAGCTGCACGGTACCAAGTGCCAGGTTGGTGGCCGGGGACACTACGGCACTAGTGACAACACCGGCGATCCATTTGCCAGTAGCTGCGTCGTAGGACAGTACCTGACGGTCCTGTGGCGTAGGGATAGTGACATCGCTCAGGGCGGAGAGTGCCGTAGCACCGCCGCTAACACCAAGGTCGCCTGCAGTCAGCGTGACGACACCCGAAGCATTAGGTGTTTTGCCATTGATCGATTGGACACTAGTGCCGGCCTTACCCAGGGCCGACTGCGTAGCGGTGTCCAGCTGTGTGGTAGTAATCCCACCGGCTAGGTCAGCCGCAGGAATGCCTCCGGCAGGCTTGGTGTATTTACTAGCTAGGCCCGGCACGGTAGGCGCCGCCGCCGTGCCGCCTAGGTCGCCAGCTAGCTGCACAGTACCAAGCGCACTGGTTGTAGCCGGGGAGGCACCGCCGCCTTGAGGAGTAGTCCAGGTTAGTTTGCCAGCAGCAGCGCTGTCGTAGGTGAGTACCTGGCCAGTGGTAGCAGTACCAGGTACTAGGTTGGAAGCTTGGACGACAGAGGGCTTAAGCGTACCATCAGCTGCATGGGATTGGGAGAGGTAGTCGTTGAGGATGGTGCCCCAATTGCCGTTGTCGCCACCGGGATTAGGTAAGCGTGCCATAGACTTAAAAACCCACCCTTTCCCTACCTAGGTGAGCATAGTCTAGCGTATCACAGCACACACTGCCTGCGCGAAGTGTTAGATTACTCTCTCTCTCTCTCTCTCTCTCTCTCTCTCTCTCTCGATGCCGCTCATGTGCCTATCCTTTTTGCTGTAACCACAGCGTGTTGTTATGTTAGTTAGCTATGGTAGTATTTAAGCATAAGATTGTTGGGATGGGAAGAGGTATGCTGCAGCGGAGAGGTGCGATGGTTGCTGTTGGCCCTAGCTAGGCCGATGTAATAACTAATACCCCATCGCCACCAGTGGGGCATGTCATGTACTGCCCGCTGCCTTTGGCGACTGCAATGCTTGCGCCGCTTGGTTGTCCTGTTGTCGGGCTATACCACTGCGCGGTTAGCGTGCCGGTCATACTGCTGGTATTAACTGTCACATTGCCCTGTGTATAGGTGACGAGCAGCGTACCGTCGCTCGCCAGGGCGGCGTAATTTTGCCCGCGTCCAGGGCCACCGCCTGACACTACGCCGTTATTTGGTACTAATTTTGGCCATGCGTAGCGTGACATGATAGCGCCAATCATCGGTGTCTCCTGCGCACACGTACGGTCGTAGGATGCGTAGTCGAGTGGCCCATAGGTGCCAGGATTGTCGTTGCCGCCAAAGCCGGCATACCAGACGGTTTGTGGGCCGCCATACGACACACCCAGCGTGCCGCCTAGAAATGCACCCCATTGGTTTTGGCGATTATAGAGCGGCGAGGTGGTGTTGCCCATCGCGGTGTTTGGGTCATAGGGCGGCTCCATACAAAAGACCGGGCGTGTGGGAGACATATTGTAGCCATCCTGGGCCCATTGGTTGAGCGAAACATTGTTGTCATTTGCTTGGAATGAATTGTAGCTGAGCCATGATTGGCCATTGGTGGCCGTGTACGCATACCAACGAGGATGATACGTGATCAGCTGTGTGGGTGCAGCAGCGCGGAGGGCGGTGGCATACGATTGCACGACCGACCATACTTGCGGGGTAATGTCTGGCTGTTCGTCGCCGCCAACAAAGTACGAGACATTCGCAAATGCTTTGTAGCGCGTGCCAACCTTGGTGCCGAGCGTAGACATAGCGCTTGTCGACGGTATCGTGCCTGTATTTTCGCCGTTGTACCCACAGTAGCTTGACAGCCAAATGCCGTTGAGCATAATATGCATGCCCTGCGTAGCGGCGTAACTTATGATGGCATCTACCCCTGTAAAGTAGGCCTCATTCCAATTGGTAATGTCGCCACCCACGAATGCCCCACCCCGTGGGCCAGACGACCCAGGGTTGAACGCCTCGATACTTGTCATGATCGTGTTGTAACCCTGGCTTTTGCGCTTGTCGATGATCCATTTTGCGTCATTTACCGACAGTTTGGTCAGCATTGTCCACGATGTTTCGGCCACCGTCAAGAATGGCTTCCCGCCTGCATCTTGTAGGCTGTGACCATTCGCGGCAATCTGTAGCGGATACGTCACGCCACCTGTCGTTGCTGCTGTCGTGGTAGCCTGGCCCGATACGCTGCCTGTACTCTCTACGCCATTAATGACGGTTTTTACCACGAAGGTGTAACTGGTGAGAGGAGTCAGTGTGCTCGAATCTTGGCCGGGGCGGTACGACGTCGTCGTGATAGGTGTGGCGGTCAGTTTGACGCCATTTTGGTACACCGTATAGCCTGTCACGGTACCGGTCGGCACAAGTGGCGCATTCCATGCAAGCGTAACATAGGTGCTAGATGCCTGGATTTGCAGCTGCGTCGGCGCGTTATTAGGGGTGACGTTGCCAAGCACTTCGATGCCACATATTTTTGGGTCGTTTCCGCTGCTTGTGCAGGTGAATACAATTGTAATTGTGCCAGTACCGTCGGTGCTAGTCGTAACGCTCCGCACCACTGCTTTGTTTTGGCCACCGGCGCTTGCAAAAATATCAAATCCAGTAATAACCGTGGTGCCATTGCAAGAAACATTCATGACGCGCTGGCCTGCCAGAACAAAAGCAAGCTTTTTTCTGTCTGCACTGCGCTTTGCCGAACCCGGATCTCGTTTTGCTCATGCAAAACATCCGGGTTCAATTCCGCGCGTACAGATCACCACGCAAACACCCCTGTTTTCACAGGGGCGCTTACGTGGTGATCTCACCGGGAATATACATATATTACGCCGTCGCTCGCAAGCTCGCCGGGTAATAGCGAACCGCGTCGGGTTCGATCCCTGGCGAATAAATTCGCCCAAAAGAAAATCGCCCAACCCTGAAGGGCTGAGCAATTTTCTTTGGTGATCTCACCGGGAATCGAACCCGGATTGCCAGGATGAGAACCTGGTGTCCTAACCGTTAGACGATGAGACCATGTGAATGATTATAAGGTACTTTGTACGAACTGTCTGCTCGTTTTTCACCGGACAGCCTGGCGCCCTACCCGCTCATCGATCTCCTTGAAATCGCTCGCGGGCCCGCCTCAGTCGGTGAGCTAAAGCTCATCCGGCTTCCGGCCTTGCAGACTGCCGACTGGCAGTCTTCACGTTAGACGATGAGACCGTGAAAGTGAGAGAAATGTACGAGGGATTGCACTCGGATATCTCCGAGATGAGCGATTTGATCTGTAGTCAGATGAGACCAAACTCACCCATTACTCTATCAAATACAGAGGTATTTGTCTAGATGGACGAATACTGCTCGTGGTACGATGTAAGTATGACGATATCGCGACGACTACACTTTGCACAAAAGCCTACCTTGCCGGTGTACGCAGAGGTGACGACTGGCCGTACGACCGAGCTAACTTGGGCGGGGTGGCCGTGGGTGATCCACGCCGACAATGGCGGCCACGCAGAGGTTACGACCCTTGTAGAGCGCACAATAGCTGCGCCGGATCAGTTTCGGTTTACGCTCGGGACTGACGCCATTCATATCTACAACCCGCTCTCGACTGAGCGCGTAGAGCTCGAGGGCCACCAGACCCTTATGCAGTATGCGACTTACCGCTGGAGCATGTAGCTGCGCTTGACGGGCGCATCACCGATTGATTACGAGGGAACGCCGGGCAATATTTGGAAAGGGTGGATGGTGCTTATGCAGGTTTCGACCACCCCACTTAATCCCGTTGATCGCGCGGTAATTCCTTTTACAAAGGGTGTGTGGCATACCATTGACGTGACGCTCAAATTTGACAAAGGCGAAGGTGCTGGATACCTCAAATACCTATTCGACGGTACAACGTATTTCGACGGCACAATTCCAATGGGTTTTAACGATGTGGCGGGACTCTACCTCAAGCACGGCCTCTATCGCAACCAAAGCCCTGGCCAGACTATCATCGAATGTAGCACGCCGAGTATCACGCAGATTGCGTAGGTGTAGCGTCGAGATGCGCGATGACATCGAGGAGTTTTTTTGGGGTGATTTCGGCCTTGATCAGGTAAGCATCGGCCCGGTGCGCCATGGCAATGCGTGATTCTTCGTCTTGGTCGAAGTTGGTCATCACAATCACGCGGCTATTTGGAATAAGGTCTTCGCCCTTCCCTCGCAAGATCTCTAGGATGTCATTACCGCGCATCTCGGGCAGCATGATGTCGAGCAGGATCAGATCGTACGGCTTGTTGCGCGCGGCGATCAGCCCGTCGTTGCCATCGACAATCCAGTCGACAACGTAGCCGGCATTGCGCAGGCTGCGCACATACATTTCACCGATAAATCGGTCGTCTTCGATGCACAATATCGTTTTGATTGCCATAATTATCCTTCCATCCTAGTGTGGTTACGTATCCATCCGCTGTGGGTCGCAATGAGGTTGGCATTGTCGCCGTCGGTTAATTTGTCGGCTACGGTGGCGTAGATTGGTAGCGCAAAACTAAACGTCGATCCCTGGCCCTCGTTGCTTTTGACGCCAATGCGGCCCCCGTGCGATTCGATGATTGCCTTGCAAATATACAGGCCGATGCCCGTGCCCGAGACCGTCTCGCGCGAGCGGTGGCTGCGGTAAAACTTGTGAAAAAGGTTACTCATGACATTTGACGGAATGCCAATGCCTTGGTCCGAGACGCTCACGGTGACAAATTCGCCATCCTGCGTAGCGGTAACTGCAACAGTGCCTCCGTCGTGGCTGTATTTGATGGCGTTGTCGATGAGGTTGCTGATGACTTCGCTGATGCTGGCGCGATCGGCGGCAACGGTCGGTAGATTGCTTGGGATGTCAACGGCGAGCAGGCGGTTTTGCGAGCTGGCGCGCATTTGCATGTCGTCGGCAATGGTGGCGTAGATATCACTTAGGCGGTCTTCGCTGAGGTGTAGCCGCAAATGCCTGCGGTCAAATTTAGAAGCGTTAAGGATGTTATTGACGTAGCTACTCAGGCGGTTGGCGCTCACGATGAGCCGTTTGAATAGCTCGGTCTGATCTGGGGTGAGGTTGGGTAATTCCTGCATAAGTACATCCAGGTAGCCGCGGATCACGGTAATTGGCCCGCGCAGTTCGTGCGCCGCAAACGAGATAAAGTCGAGGTCTTCATCCTCGGGCACATAGGTGGCCGACCGATCGATCATTACGAGCACTACCTCATGCACGCTGTCGCGGTCGTAGCTGGCCGAAATATCAAATATGCGCCTACCCTCCTCGCCAGTTACCTTGGTGGCAACGCGCTGCCAGGTGCGCTCGGCGTGGATTGCCCCCTGTTCGCACTGGTCGAGCCAGCCAAATAGATCGGGCGTATCGTCAAATAATAGTTCTAGCTCGGGCCGATTAGCGGCATTGGTGATAATTGG
The DNA here is from genome assembly GCA_002337095.1 of Candidatus Saccharibacteria bacterium UBA1932. Lineage (GTDB taxonomy): Bacteria > Patescibacteriota > Saccharimonadia > Saccharimonadales > Saccharimonadaceae > Saccharimonas. Next base: position 15,622 of record DDFI01000012.1, on the reverse strand, counting down.
CGCCGCGCGGTTATAAAAACTCACCTGTCGATTGTGATCGAGCGTCACAATTCCCGCCGCAGTGGTGTTAAACGCCGTAATCAGAGCGGTATCGAGCTGCGGCTTGGTAGCGCCTTCGGGCGTGGTCGAGCGATCACCGCTTGCCAGCTGGTAGATCAGCTGCAGCACTGGGGTTAGGCCGGTTTTTTGGTACGATGTGCGGTTGGGGTTGGGTGGCACCGCGGCGGTTTCTTCGCCCGAGACACTGGTGAGTGCAGCGATGACATCGTGGTGCGGTGTTGTTAGCCGGCGTATCAGCACGATACTGCCCATGATTGTAGTGGAGCCGCTTGTCAGTAATAGCACGATTCCCTGCGACGAGATTGGCGAAATATCGAGGGCCAGTAACACAAGCGTCGTGCCGAGCAGTGCTGCCACCACGATTACCGCGGCTACGATTTGTGTTGTGCGATGGAATTTGCGCCAGTAATCCTTGACCCTCGCTGGTCGTTGTGGCAGGTCGGGCGTGGCGGGGGCTACTGCCATGCGACACTCCCCGATCCGTTAGGTACGGCTGCGATCCAGGTTTGGCCGCGCACCAGCGGCAAGGCCGTGCCGCCGGCATCCAGCAGCTGTAGGGGTTCGCCCCGGCTAGATTTGCGCCATGTGGCCTGGGTGACGGTGCCGTTTTGAAACACTTCGGCTCGCCCACTACCCACTGTCGTGATAGATTCGCGGTAGCCGTCTTCCATTACCCGTGTCATGTCGACGTGCATGGCAACCACAACGCTTGGTGCAATCTGGCCAGCTTCGCGGTCGGTCGAGGCGCTGCCGGCAATCGAGCGCATGTAGGTGTTCGATTGCTTGTCGTAGCTATAGCTGGTGTTATAGAGCGGCCCAGAAAAATTAATCGCAACCGACGTTGCCGTTGGTGTCTCGGCTGGCTTGCCATCAACGCGGGCAAAGCTGGTGAAGGCGGCAGTGGTGTTGCCCTTGGCATGGTTTAGAGCATCTAGCCGGTCAAAACTAGTGTAGACATTGTGTGGTGCGTAGCGATCGGCGGCGCGCCAGTAACTGCTGGCATTAAAAAACTGGTCGAGATCATAATAATTACCATTGCGAACCTCGCTGAGCGCGGCTGCGCTGCCGCCAATGTGCGCAATACCGGCATGGTATGGAGCCGCCCAGTCCAGATAATACATACGTAGCGAGCGCACCGGACCAACCAGTTCGGGACTGTGCTGCTGGAATAGTGTCAAAAATCGCGTGATGCCACCCTCGGCGATCGCCTCGTATACCACCTCGGCCTGTTTAAGGCCAGATTGTGGGCGCGCGTCAAGACTGTTCTCGAGCATGATCGCTGTGACAGGCTTTGTGGCGTCGCCGGCAGCTGGGATTTCGATGCCGTTTAGCGGCGAATAATAGCGAGGTGCGGGTGGTTTGGGCTTAAGCGTACCGGTGGTGATCTGCGCAATTGGCGCCAGGGGCCACGATAATAGCAGATAGGTCGTCGCACTAGCGGCCAAGACTGCCATGGCGCCAGCGCCAATCACCACGCGCGTGCGGTGCGCTGCAATCCAGGCGCGGCAACGTGCGATAAGGCTCGGTTTTTTGGGATCGATCATCAGGGATAGTATAGCATATATCGCTTGTGTTTAGTGGCGATGCGTGCCGTATTTAGACTATAAGGATTCGAGGGCTTGGCGGCTGATGCCGGCTTGTTCGGCCAAGTAGTCGATCATACGCTCGAGACGATTGATTTTGTGCTGCATAGCCGCCATTTCGGTGGCATAACTATCAATTTTGTGAGCATATCCATCGATAACTCCTTCGAGACGATTGATATCGTTCTTTGTTGCCATCGTTTCTTCGATTGTCTGAAGCCGCTTGTCGTGTTCGCCCAGCAGTTTCATGAGCTGGAGATTGAACCTCTCTTGTTTATCAAACCTAGAGTCAATACTTTCAAACCTAGAGTCAATACTTTCAAACCTAGAGTCAATACTTTCAAACCTAGAGTCAATACTTTCAAACCTAGAGTCAATACTTTCAAATCGCTTGTCTACGCTCTCTGCAAACTGCGAGAGCATCGCCATAATGTCATCGTTAGTCGTCTGCTTTGTCATATGTTTAGTATAGCATCATTTTTTGCTCAGCGCTGCCGTAATACGCGCCACGGTGCGGTCGCGGTCGAGGAGTGCGAGTGTGTCGCCCAGCTGCGGGCTAAATGGCGCCCAAGTAGTAGCGATGCGAATGAGGCTAAATAGAATGCCAGGCTTTTGGCCGGTGGTTTCGAGCAGATGGTTGAGCGCAGTCTGGATTGTTTCGGGCGTCCACTCGCCAAGTGCTTCTAGCTCAGCTTTGGCGGCAGCAAGCAGCGTGCTGATTTCGTCCGGCGACAGCTTTGCGAGCTGTTTGTTGCCGGTGATCAGCTCGTCGTTGCGCAGCGGCTCTTCAAAGAAATAGCGCGTCATCATGGGCAGCTCGGCGAGGGTTTTCAGGCGGTCTTGGACGAGCTTGAGTACATTTTTTTTGTACGACTCCTCCGCCCCGCTAGCGCAGCCGGGCCAATAGGCGGTCACGCGAGTATAGAGGTCGTCGAGCTCGAGGCGTCGAATCCACTGGCCATTCATCCACAGTAGGCGCTGCTCGTCAAAACGCGCGCCGCTACGCTGCACGCGCTCTAGGCTAAACTTTTCGACCAGCTCATCGCGTGAATACAATTCTTGTTCGGTGCCATCGTTCCACCCCATACTGGCCAGGAAATTCAGCATCGCTTCGGGCAGAATCCCGTCGGTGCGGTAGTCGGCGACGCTCTTGGCGCCGTCACGTTTACCGAGTTTCTTTTTGCCGTCTGGAGCCATGATATGCGGGAGGCACGCTAGTGCTGGTGGGGCTAGCTCTAGCGCCTCGTAGAGGCTGAGATAACGAGGAATGGAACTAATATATTCGAGGCCGCGGATGACGTGGGTGACGCCCATTTCGGCATCATCCACAATGTGCGCGAAGTTGTAGGTGGGCAGGCCGTCGGCCTTGATGAGGATAAAATCGTCGAGCACTTCAGGTCCGGCCGACAGCTCGCCCATCACCGGGTCATGCCATGTGTAGCGTTTGATATCGGTCACTTTGAAGCGCAGTGGCTGGCTGCCGTCCCACACGGGCGGATTTTCGGGGCGGTGATCGCGGTACAGGAACGGTTTTTTGAGCGCGATGGCTTCTTCGCGAAAGCCCTGCACTTGCTCTGGACTGTAGGGGTCGGCGTACGCCAGGCCTTTGTCGATCAGCTTTTGGGCCCATTTCTGGTAAATTGCGCGGCGTTCTGTCTGAACATACGGCCCGTGTTCACCGCCGACACGCGGGCCCTCATCCCAGTCAATCCCGAGCCAGTTGAGCGTATCAAGAATCAGATCGGTCGCACCCTCGACAAACCGCGCTTGGTCGGTATCCTCGATCCGTAATATAAATGCCCCACCCTGTTGCCGCGCCAGCAGCCACGGAAACAGCGCCGCGCGGACATTGCCAACATGAATATAGCCGGTGGGGCTGGGGGCAAAACGAGTGCGAATAGTCATAGGAATAATTATAACAGATATAAATACTAGAGTATCCCGCCCGCCAAGGCGACGAGCGGAATGCTCTAGTCGCCCCGGCGGGCAGAGGGTGAAAGGATTACCAGACGATACGGCTCCCGTCATCGAGGTATTTGAAGCATGATACGGCCCGTTGCACCGTCTCGACCGTGCGACCCTCTGGTTCCAGCTCCTCTAGCTTCGTGCGGCGCGACGCGGCAAGCGTATCGGATAAGCACTGTGCCAGGATGAGAGCAAGCGACTCCGCCTCGACGTCATGGTAGTAGGTACGGCGATTCCACGAGTTGTAGGAGCTCACCAAGTCGCTCGTGCGTGTATGCCGGGCACCCTCGGGGAGGCGGGACATGAAGTCATGACGCAGTGCCGCGAAGCCCTCTGCTGGGTTCTCGGTACTGATCTGGGTGACGCCCGCAGTGAATGGTGCTTCATGCCAGTGTTGGTCACTCTCTGGCTGGCCATGATCGATCACGACCCATTTGCCACCGCGTGTTAGGAACACGCTGATCCACTTCCGTGCAGTCCACTTAGGGCCATCAAGCGCCTGCTGTTGCGTGTCAAACTTATAGACATGCAGCAGATGAATCTTGCTGGCAGGCTTGCCATCGATGGTAAGCGCGGCGGCCTGTCGGTAGTCATTATAGTACTCAAGGCAGGGCTTGAACCCCCGCATCCGCTTGAGATGGGGCAGGAACTCACGCAATACGTCGCCAAAAATCTCGACGTCCTGACCTGTGGCAACCAGTTGGTCGGCGGTCAGCTTGTTTCCAGTGCGCATCGCTCTGACGAGCTCGATCGCGAGCTCAAGGTCGGTTGTACCAGGAGCCATAGACGCATCCATGACGTGTCCTTTCGTTGAAAATGTGCACTGCCAATAGGAACTCATCCCCTGGGCAGTTGGCGATTTGCCACTTATATCATACAATAATTTGCAACTAGGTCAAAGCAGTAGCGTGATGCAGGCTACATGCTGGTAGCCATATGGCTGACTTGTTGGGGCGAGAGTGGCGCGTTGCCGCTAACAGTATACAGGATACCGCCGTTTACCCAGGCCGCGCCGTCGTCATACGTATAGACAGTGAGGCCACCGGTGCGTGTAATGGTAAATTTGTCGCCGACTTTTGGCTGCACAAGGTCTTCGAGGAGCGCCGAGGAGTCCCATTCGCTATGCGTTTGGGCAAGGGTAAAATTCTGCCCACCGCCATTTGACGCAAAGCGCATACTCACCTGCCCCTGGCTGTAGGCGATGGGGCCATTGAGGCTGTAGCCATCGGGGTGATAATTGGGATAGGTGGCGTTAATGCCAGCCTGGGCGGCGGCAACGCGCGTCGATAGCGCCGGCATGTTGAGATACGTAAAATACGCTCCAAGCAGCAAAATCGCCAGTGATCCCGTCGCGACACTAAGGCGCCGGATATGCCGTGACGGCGTGCGCCGAGCCTTAACCAGTCGGCGCGAGCCATGGGCAGGCGCTTTGGCCAGGGCTTCGTCGATAGCTTGGTTCTTGAGTACGCGAGCTGGTGTATGCACCGCCGTGCGCTCGGTTGATGTCACGGGCAGCTTGCGCACGATGTGTTTGCGCCCAGCAGCCTGGGTGGCGGCACGGTGTGGCACGGGGCCAATGTCGCTTGAATGCTTGGCCTGCGGAGCAATAGCCGCGGGATGCGGCGCAAATCGACTAATTGCGTGATCGCCGGTCGGTTGGTCGATCGTTTTGCGCGCAGGAATTACCAACACCCCTGTACGCGTATCATAGTGGCGACCGTTGATCTCGACTGTTTTGTTTGGCATAGCTGATTCCCCCTGGTTGTTCTACTTATGTATAGTAGCCCAAACATAAGTAGCATGCAAGTGTTTTGTAGCCAAAAATATGGTATAATTTGCGTAGCAATGCCAAAAAGACGCTCCAAACGCAGCCAAGCTATCTACCTGACGCTCGTCTACATGACCATGACTATTCTGGTGGTGTGTATCGTTGGCATCCTGATGCTGCTGACGCTCGGCTATGATTTTAATACAAAAAGCGGCAAGCTTGAGCAAGGTGGCTTGGTGCAGTTCGACTCTCGACCGGCCGGCGCCACGGTGATGTTCGATGGTCAGCGTCTGAGCGGCACCACGGCTACTAAGCTCACTGCGGCGAGTGGTGACCACAGTGTGACCATGCAGCGGGCCGGCTACCGCGACTGGCAAAAACAACTCACGCTGCACCACGGCGAGGTGTTGTGGTTTACCTATGCAGTGCTGGTGCCGACTAATCTGACGCCTGAGCGCCTGGCGTCCTACACGGTGCCTACAAGTTCGCTCGCTACCACACCCAGCAAATGGTATGTCGTAATGCGGAGTGATGGTTCGCCGACTATTGATCGCTACGATCTAACGCAGAACAGCCCCAAAGCTACCTCGGTAGCGATTCCGGCCGATAGTTTTACGGCGCCGGCCGAGGGCAAGCCGCAGCGCTTTGAGCCAATCGCTTGGGCCGACGACAATCGCACCTTGATCATCCGCCACACCTACAACGACACGGCGAGCGAGTGGCTGAGCCTGGATATCGAGGACACCGCTCATACGCATAATTTGACCAAGCAGCTCGGTATCGATATCAAGCAGCTGCAGCCCAATGCAAGTGATGCCAATCGCCTGTACGTGGTAACGACGAGCGGCGAATTGCGCGAGATCAAGCTGGGCGATATGAGCCTTGGCCGAGTGCTGGCGGATCGTGTGGCCTCAATTGCGACGGCCGATTCGGGCACCATCACCTATCAGACCTTGCCCGACGAAAAATCTGTACGTACGCTCGGCTACTATACCGATGGCGCCACCAAATCGCGCAGTATTCAGTCGATTCCTGGCGCTAGCCATCTGCAGGTAATGATTAGCAAATATTTTGGCGATCACTATATTTCGACCATTCAGGACGACCGTATGTCGATCGTCAAGGTCAACCTGCCGGCAAGCGACAGCACCGCCAGCTACACTACCACCCCCGTGACGACTATCACGGTGCCGGCCGGCGCCAGCCTTAGCGCCAACACCAATCAGCGCTTTGTGATGGCGGCGAGCGCGAATGCATTTGCGGTCTACGATATCGAGCTGCAGAAATCCACTACCACTACACTTGACGGCGTGGCCACTACACCGCTGCGCTGGCTCGACAACTTCCACCTGGCGGCGGCACGCGATGGCCGCTTGGTGATGTATGAGTTTGACGGTACAAATGCCCAAACTCTAGCGAGCAATGCTGCGGCTGGCGACGTGACGTTTGCCCAGGATGGCCGCTACATCTACTATATGGCGGCGCCAACGCCTGGCAGCTACGAGCTGACGCGCGTCAAATTAATTAACTAGCGTGCGCCAAAAATCTTCTCTAGCAGCGACGGCGCATTGCCTGGCATATTGCCGCTTGGCGACGGCGTGCTGGGGGCGACCGCGCTAGCATTCGCAGGATTAGGGCTCACTTGCTCGGCTGTCACTAGCAAGCGATTCAGGCTGGTACCAAGCGGTGTGCAGGTGATCAGTGTCAGCAGTGGCTTGGTGGTCGGCTCTCGCAGCGCCGAGGCGTCATTTGGCCCCACCACCCGCGACTTAGTAACGCTATAGGTGTAGCGCACACCGTGATAATTCAGATAAATAGTATCACCCGCCACCAATTGGTCGAGCTTGGCAAAGATAAACTTGTAATTGCCCGTCTCAAAAAAATCATTGCTAGAGTGTCCGGCGATCGGTACATTGCCGACTTGCCCCGGTAGCGCGCCCGTCGCATTAAAATACGCCACACCGTTTTGCATGGCCGCCATTTGCGAGGCGTCGTTGACGCCAGCATTCCAGTCGACAGGTACATCGACGTTGATTTTTGGAATGATGAGTTTTGGCGCCGGATCGACGGTTGGGTTAGCCGTCGGGTCAATAATAATACTGGCTTGGTCGATTTGGCCGGGGCTGGTATAGGCCGCCACCGCGCCAAAAATCATGCTGTTGAACTGCAAAAACGCAAACACTATCATCACCCCAATACCGCTTGCAATCGGTATAAAATGCCGGCTACCGCGCACTCGCTTGGTGGCGGTACCAAGGCGATGGCGCAGCTGGCCGCGCAGGTCATTGAGTGCTTCACGCTCGGTCATGGTGCCGTCGCTGGCTGTCGTCGAGCCCATGACACCAGGCTGCAGCGGGGTTTGTTGCTCGATCGACTGGCGCGCTTGGTACACCTGCCCGACATAGTAGCGCTCGTAATACTGCTGGTAATAATTCTGCCATGCCGAGTGATACTGCTGCCAGGCGTGCGGCTCGGCCGCTGCGGCTTTGGGCTCGTCGTCGTGGGTGCGGGCATAGGCACTGGTGTCGCTGAGCGGCTGCACTGTCATGCTGTGGCGTAGGGTTTGCTGAGTGGGCGCTGGCTGTGTAGCGGTGGGTGGCTGTATGGGCGCCTGCGTTTGTGCGGCGGTGGCCGTCGCTTGGTCAAACAGCGAATCAATCTGGCCACGCACCACATTTGCGGCAGCTTGCTGTTGGGCAGCCGCAGTAAACGACGCGCGGTCCGCGGGTGGTGGTACGGCTCCGCGATCGGGCACGTCAATCTGGCGCAAGGGGTCGTTTGATGGCTGCATATCTGTAGGTTAGTATACAATATCTGAGGTCAAATGTCATGACGCTTATGGTTGACCACACCAAAAAACAGCCCCCCAGAAAGGTGGGGCTATATGTGTACTGCTTTGGTAGAATTTAACAACTCCGCTAGAACCTATTTTAGCACGAAGTGCTAAAGCTCAGCCCCGATGCCTGCGGGCGCAATGCACCCGCTCGCCCCACCAGAAAAACCCTTTGCATATTTTTGAATTTCCCCCCCCGCCGAGATTTCTTTTTTGCAGTTAAAAAGGGTGTTTTCTGGTAGTGGCGCATTGAAAAGGATTAAAAGCGCCTCATCGGACGTTATTTATAATCATCTGCAAGTAATCATACTTCGGCTCATCAATCTCCTTGAGCCGCTCAAGAGATATAAACGCGACTTCGTCGCCGTCATCGCCTGGAGAAAATTCCATTATTTCGGGATTGATGATGAATATGAGTCGCACTTGCAGGACTTTTGCATGCTCTAATGTTTTTGGATCATCAACATGAGTAACTTGGTAAGTAAAACCACCTGTTAAATTAACTTCCTCTTTCATCTCACGAGCGATAGCCGTCTTTATATCCTCGCCGTGGTCCATACCACCACCTGGCAAATCCCACCAATCGCGTCCGCTCTCTTTCACGAACAATATCTCTCCAGCGTCATTGAAGATGATGCCCTTTATTGATAGTCGGTATAGATAATCTGTTTTGCGTGCACTCCCTGAGTGTTCAACTACTCCGTGTATGTCGCTAGTCATAAGTTTTCCTTGATTTTCTGGGCAATCTTTTGCAAAACAGTAGTCTCAACAACGTTGTTGGTCTTTTCTTTTCGCGGATACCACTGTGTATCTTCAAATGTTTCGCCCGCAATCTCTACAGGTTCGGCATATCGTGGGTGAATGTGCCAATGGACGTGCATTTCCTGACCGTTCATAGCGGCGATATTCATCAGACATGACCAGTTGAAATGGCTTGGCTGAAACGCTTTTTTGAGAGAAGATTCAAGATGCCCTACAAGTGCCTCAAAATCTCTCCAATCCTCCGTATCAAGGTCTGATAGAGATGGCTTGTGATCTAGTAGAGTTACAAATGCTTTTCCCAAAAATTGTTGATTCGGGTCGAGAACAACCCGCCATTTTTCGGTCTCAATGATTTGTACATCTTTACCATCGTTGTAGGTGGTGAGAATTGGGCAGATTTCGCAGTTGTTCATGTCTTCATTATAGCTCAATAATGGCTAACGAGAGGATTCGTCGAGATTATCGACGAATAGTACGGGCTGGTTGGTGTCTATATGGTGACGAACATCTACTTTTTGCAGAAAATCTGGGAGTAAATCACTAACAGCAGGGTCGATGAATGCTACACTAGCAAGTTCGTGCCCATGAGTTGCTGCAGTCAAGTGTATGTCATGTTGAAAATCCGTCGTATTCTCGATATGAAAGAATAGCTCCATTTTCTCTGATTGATTACCAGTTCGGTGTGTGAAGATAAATTGTTGCATAAACAGCAAACGCCCGATGACTGGCTTGATACCCAATTCCTCCCCAAACTCTCTTATGAGTCCCTTGTCCACAGACTCACCAACGTCCAACCCTCCACCAGGAATTGCCCAAAAGTCCGACTCGCCGTCTGTATCTCTATCACGATGTTTGACGGCAAAAATACGACCGTTATCATCAACAACTACACCGCGTACATTAATTCTACGTTCCATTACCTTGATTATACACCGATTACTAGAGTTACGTGTCGCTTGCGACACGTGGCGGCTTTGCCGCCTGAGCGAAGCCCCGACGCCTCTACTGCTTGCACTAGTCGAGCCACCAGAAAACACCCTTTTTAACTACAAAAAAGAAATCTCGGCGGGGGGAAATTCAAAAATATGCAAAGGGTTTTTTGGTACCGCGAGCCGGACTTGAACCGGCACGTCCGATTGGACATCAGATTTTGAGTCTAACGTGTCTACCAATTCCACCATCGCGGCATACTAAGAGTATACCCGAAATCGCCCCAGTTGCCTACCCTCTATCGGCCCTTGCCACTCACCAGGCTCGCGGTAGCGGCCTCGAGCGGCTGAGCAGGATTCCACATCCAGTAGCTGGCGGCGCGCGCCGCAGTAATGCCCCGCCATATCAGCATCGGCTCGTGCCAGGGCGTGGTGGTGACTTGCCCCTGGTGCGCGACGAGCATCGTATCCTGATGCAGCACCATGATAGTCAGCGGATACGTGATGGTGAATTTGTGCAGGGTATCAACCAGCTGCAGCAGCTGCATGCTAAACGTCAGGACTTTTGGGTAGTAGACCATCTGGAAGAGTTTTTGCAGCTGGGCAAAGCTCATCACCAGCATGGTATTAGGCCGCTGTACGATCTCGGGCAGGCCGCTCCGTACCAGATCAATGGCATCGCGCGTGATAACGAGTGGGTGCGACGATTCGTGGATAAATGTCTCGTACACGATGGCCGTCTCGCTGTTGCGGCTGGCGTCGCCTACCATCAGCACCGTATTTGCCCACTCGCCAAGCGCGGTTAGATCGCCCAGTGCATCGCGCGACAAGCTACCCGACGGCGTGGTCGGGGCAAATCGCACATCTGTCATGCTGGTCGGGATCGCCGCCCGCAGGCCACTAGGCAGCAGTGCACGCACCTGGCCAGCGCCGGCTTCGAGTGCCGCTCCGTAGCTTTCGGCCACTGCTGCAAAGCCCTGGGCGCTGCCGCCAACAATCGCTAAGCGACCAGCCTGGGCGCGCTGCTCGGGCCGGCTCCATTCGATATCAGGATACAGGGGTTTAGTCGGGGTCTGTGTGTGCCAATAGGTAGGATTCATGTGCGTCACTCCACTTTAGAGTATACGCCAAACTCTTGCGTTCGACGACTATCGGCCAGTGGCGCGCCATTGCTTTGTCGCGCAGTTCGAGCGTGGGATTGAATGCAATCGGGTGCGTGACACTCTCGAGCAGCCCCATATCACCATTGCTATCACCGATGGCGTAGCTGTCGTCATAGGTAAGGTGGTGCTTGGCGGCCAGCTCGGCCAGCTCGGCCAGCAGTGCGGCTTTGCCGGTGTGGGTTTTTGTGACGGCGCCCGTAAAACGCTCGCCATCACGTTCGTACACCTGCCCCGTCCAGGCATCGAATCCGTGATACGGTGCGAACTTTTCGACGATTTCAGTCTGTGAACCGCTGATGGCGATCAAGAAATACCCATCGGTTTTGAGTTTTTTGAGCAGCGAGCGCGCGTAGACATAAACATGATCACGCTCGCGCGCGTAGACGCGCTTGATACTGGCGTCATAGTCACGCGGCGATACCTCTGACAAATGCACATCGAAAGTGTCGACAAGCGCCTGTTCGAAGTCGTCAAATGTGCCCTTGCGGTTCATCCATGCGTCGTGTTTTTGTTCGGCTGCACGAAACAGATCAGTTGGTAGCTTGCGTCGCCGACGCATATCAAATACCACCTCGCGGTACAGCCCACTACGAAATAATGTACCGTCGATATCAAATGCTGCAAATTTGTGCTGAGTCATACTACTAGCTAGTGTAGCGCGCTATGCGGCGATTGTCATGCATAAGTACGATAGCGGTGCGCTACACATGTGATGCGCCGGTGAGTGCGTAGTTGCCGTCGGCAGATTTTGATAGTTCGAAAATCATGTTTTTGCGCTCAATCACGATATCCCAGCTGTTTGCCACGGCTTTTTCGTAGAGCTCGTAGGTGGGATTGAACGCGATCGGATGCTCGACGAGCTGCAACATGCCGGTGTCGCCGTTACTGTCGCCCACGGCCACGCTGTCGGTGAGCGTCAGGTCGTAGGTAGGCATGAGGTCGCGGATGATGGCGTCTTTGTGGGTGTGGGTCTGGATAGTATTGCCGGTAAAATATTCATCGCCGCGTTCCCATTGTTGCCCCACCCATGCGTCAAATCCGTATTTGGCGGCAAACGGCTCGACCAGCTCGATCTGCGAGCCGCTGATGGCAATCAAAAAATACCCATCGGTTTTGAGTTTCTTGAGCAGATCGCGGGTGTAAACGTAGACATTATCGGCTCGTTTGGCAATGACGATTTGCGCCGCCTCTTCGTAATCATCGATTCGCAGCTGCGGAAGCGAGTGATCGACGCGGTTCACGACAAGCATGTCGAATTCCTCGAATGCGTTGCCGTGGGTACGGTGCCGCCACTCGCGATTTTTAGCAGTAGTTTCCTCTAGAATGTCGGCCGGGAGCGCACCCATTTTCATCAGTTCGTAGGACACTTCGCGGTACAGCCCGCTACGGAATAGCGTGCCATCGATATCAAATGCCGCGAATTTTTGCTGTGCCATAAAGTAAAGATAAGTATAGCTCGCTCACCCGCTTCTGTCATCCATGAGCGGGTTGGCGCTAGGATTCAGAGTTTGCGATGATCTGTTCGACGCGCGCTTTGATACCAATGATCGGCTGTTCGACATCGGCGAGGCGGATATCGTGCGTCACCATACGGTCGTCAGCGTCAAAAGTAAACACGCCGGTGACTCGCTCGCCGGCGAGTACTTGCGGTAGCCAGTAGCGATCATCTTCCCACATTTCGTCGTAGGGTATTTGATCAAGCGCATACCATCGCGGCGCCATTTCTTCGCTTTCCGTCGGTTCGCCGCTCCACTCACTACAGAGGTAGACGTAGACATACATATGCCATGGGTCGGGTGTGTCGGCGTCCTGGATAAAATCAAGCTCGGCGACTTTTTCGTACTGCAACGGCGTCACGCCGATCTCTTCCTCTGTCTCGCGCACCAAGGCTTGCTCAACGCTCTCATTTGCTTCGAGCTTGCCCCCAGCACCATTCCACTTGCCCATACCAAACCCACGCTTCTTTAGCGCGAGCAAAATCTCGTTGTCGCGGCGCAAGAAAATAAGCGTGCGCTTGATATCGTGAGCGATAGGATCGGTCATGCTAGCTCGATACTTACCGGGCAGTGGTCGCTGCCCATTATATCGGCATGGATGGCCGGGTTTTGCACTCGGCTCGCGATGGCGCGGCTAGCTAGCCAGTAGTCGATGCGCCAGCCCACGTTGCGCGCTCGGGCATTGGCCCAATGCGTCCACCAGGTGTAAGCGGCCGTTTGATCGGGGTGCGCGGCGCGGTAGGTGTCGACAAAGCCTGCGTCCAAAAAATCCTGAAATCGCTCACGCTCCTCGTTAGTAAATCCATGCTTGCCGATATTTGGCCGCGGGTTGGCGAGGTCGATTTCGGCGTGCGCCACATTCATATCGCCGCAGTACAGCACTGGCTTGCTCTGCTCGAGCTGCTGCAGATAGGCCAACACCGCGCGGTCCCAGTGGTCGTAGCGCAGGCCAAGGCGGCTTAGGTCGCCCTTGCTGTTGGGTGTGTAGCAAGTCACTACCCAGTAATCGTCAAATTCTGCCGCGATGATACGGCCCTCGGCATTCGGGTCACCGTAGCTGTCGCCGGTTACTCCGTAGCGCTCGATAATATCATCAGGAAACCCGTCGATATATTGGTGAGCTTTTGTCTTGCTAAATATCGCGGTGCCGCTGTAGCCTTTTTTGACCGCACTATAAAAATGCTCGTGATATTGCGGCAGGTCAATCTCTACCTGCCCGCGCTCGGCCTTGGTCTCTTGCAGGCACAGCACGTCCGGATCGTGCTCAGCAATGAACGCCTGCAGCGCACCTTTGTTCAGCGCCGCCCGGATACCGTTGACGTTCCATGAATAGAGTTTCATGTCCTTAGTATACCATCCAAAAATCAGACCACACTCCATAAAACTTGACAAATAACGGTATTAGAGTTATAATTATAATTAGATTCTCGTCCTAGAGGTCTCTCGACGCTACGCTTCGAGATCACATCCCCGGGCGATTGAGTCGCCCCTTGTCATAGAAAGTTGGTGATCAGTCGTGAACGCGGCTGACAAGATTGGTCTGCTGCCCGGCTTCGGCTGGTTGGCGGATCTTTCGTTCGTGGGTGACAGTCCGCTCGGTCGATTCATCAGCACGCTGTTGGTGTGCTGGTGTATCACGCCAGGCCTCTTCATCCTGATTGGTCTGGTGCTCGAAGGGCGGCTGGTGCCGCTTGACTCGAAGCGCCAGTTCCTGTCGTTCTGGCCCGGGGATTTCTTCCTCGGCCTCATGGCGGCGGGGTTGCTAACGGCGGCTCAGCTGTTGCCAGAACGGTCGCAGCCGATCGGCGTCGGTGCCCTCAAGCTCGGCCACCAATCGACGGCATTCCACGTATTCGTGCTGGTGGCGGCTCTGGCCGTCGCCGCCTCCCTGACCTACGGCGAATGGAGGGGCGGCGCCTACCCGACGGCGGCGATCCTGTCGCCGACCAAGCTGTATCACAACTTGGCGCTCTACGGCCTGTACGGCTACGTCATCATCACGACGCTCGTCGCCGTGGCGGCCGACCACTCCTCGTGGTGGTTCCTCGTCGCGCTCGTCCCGGGCCTCGTCTGGGTCGGGCTAGTCATCGCTGACAACTCCACTAGCAAGGAAGAGATGGCCCACAAAGCCGCCCACGCCCACGTGGCTAAATGGCAGCCCTTCTGGGCTCACCACTGACAAGGGAGCCGCCCTAGTATGCGTCACTTCAGTGATGCGGAACGGGCGGCTCTTTCATTAGGAAGGGGCTTATCCCTACCCCATTTTGTGCTACAGTAAATACAAATGGATATCTCGAATATTGCCGATGAACTCAATGCTGTCGTGCCTGGGGTGACCGATGCGTATCAGAAACTGCGCGCGACCAATGGCATGGGGATGTATACCAGCATGGGCGCATTCTATAACCACACCCTCTTTGGGCGCGATGCCAGCATGAGCGCCAGATTTGTGGCGGATTTTGACCATGCAGTAGCGTACGATACCATTATCGCGCTGGCAGCACTGCAGGGTACGCGCACAGAGCGTCGCACCCAGGAACAGCCGGGCCGTATCCATCATGAGTTGCGGGATTTTACCCTGTGGCGGCCGCATCGCTGGACAGATCGAATTGGCTTTGCGCTGGCGCGGCTCGTCTGGGGTGCGCCCCATAGCCAAATGTTGACCTATTTTGCGGTGGATACTACAGCTGAATATATTCGGCTGGTCAACAAATATGCCACTAGCATTGATCGGTCAATTCTGGATCGTACGGTGCGCAATCGCCGCGGCGATACAGTATCGATTCGCGATAGTCTGGCGGCGGCCGGCAACTGGATTGTTGATAATATCGATACCAAGGGATTATTTGCACCAGCGCGTACCGGCCGACTGTCGATCCCCTATCAGACTTTCCAGGACTCAGTAACAGCGTACTATTGGCCAGATGGCAGCGCGTTGAATTACCGCCAGCCGATCGCCTATGTCGAGACGCAGAGTTTTGCGATTGAAGCCCTGCAGGACTTGGCACAATTACTGCCCGAGCGTGCCGAAACCGAGATATGGCGAGAGGCCGCCGAGCGCAT
>DDFI01000014.1:123275-125585 GCA_002337095.1 Candidatus Saccharibacteria bacterium UBA1932 | reverse complement strand
GCGGGCAGGTGTGGGGTGGTTTAGACCTTCACCCCTGTAAGCTGTGTAAAAAAGAAAAACGCTACATGTAGCGTCGTAAAAGTAAAATGACAACTAGATAGAGAGGCGGCCCACCGCGGGCACGATCGTCAAGACCGTGCCCGCGGTGAATAACTAGCAGCCGAAAGTGCACCACTCCCAGCTGCTCCAGCCCCACCCCTTGGGGCAGGGGAACTTGACGCACATGTCGCTCCACCCCTGGGTGGAAACTGCCGATGTGCTGACGTTTGCTGGCGACGGTTTCGTGACCACCCGGTTCGTGGGGATCTGACTGGCGACGATGGGCTTGGTGACCGCCTTGCTTGCCGGGATCGGCGCAGCGACGACGGGCGCGGATTTCGTGACGACCCAGTTTGACTGGGTTGACGCGGCATTGGCCGGAGCTGCCGCAGCGAAGCCAACAGCGGCGAGACTGAGGCCGGCACCTGTTGCGACCAGGCGGGACACAAACGAAGCACCCATAATGGGATACTCCTTCCTGACACGCATGTGCGTGTCGCCAGTACCTAGCGAGACGATCTCGGCTAGGCTTAGACGTTTGCCAGGGATGACGTCCGTGGCACCGCAATCCGAGTCGTTGGTGAGTCGAATAGCGGGTAGGATCGCGGACGCAGCGCGGCCCAACCCGCTATTCGACGTGTCTCTATCTAGTTGTCAAGAAGCCTTAGCTAGCGAATGCGCACGCTAAGTTTATATATTATAATACATTATACCTGCATATGTCAATACACGGGTGTTCGCTATGTTCCATGTTTGCCCACGTGCTATTTCGTAGCAATTATGCTGCGAAATTACTGCCGGCTTGGGCGCCGTACCAGGTGGCACCGCCGTCGAAGGTCTCGAATACGTATAGGTCGATACTGTTGGCGCCGGTCGACGCAGCGGGCTTGCCGCCAGACCATCGCACGCTTGTTGGCCATGCTACGGTACGGTTGCCGGTGGCGTCTTGTTTGACATACAGCGAGAATGACGATGCATAGCCGCTTGGCGCGGGGTTGTTAAACACAAACGTTGCATTGGCGCCCAGCGTCACCTGGAAGACATTGCCGAGGGTCAGATCGAGCGTAGGCGAAGTAGTAACGACGGCTTTCTCGTAGCCACCGCGCGTTGCCAGTGCGGCGGTACCGGTGAGGCTCGCCATATTGACATTAACGGTTGGGTTAGATACCAGGCCTAGGTTTGAGAGTGCTGTCGCCACGTCACCAGATGGCTGCGTGATAGGGGTCGCGCCATAGAACGAGAGCTTTTGGGTGGCGTCGGTACCGATTTTGGTGCCCGTGGTCGTGCCAAACACAAAGTTTTTGCGTTCGCCCCACGCGACAGTCGTGTCGGCATCTGGGTTGCTATAGTAGGTGAAGTTTCCAGAATAGTCAAACGCAAATATTGACATGCGACCATAAAAGCCAAGCGCTACCTGAGAGTACACTCCCTTAGCCTGGAAATTAATTTCTCCACACTCACTTACTGCACGGCTACGGCCAAAGCAAATCTGCACCCATTGTGAGTTGTACATATTTGGCGCCATCACATCGAGGATCTTGTAATACCCAGACCCGGTCGCGGGGGAAGCATCGGAGCGCGCGAGAATCGCTGGCGTGCCTTCCATAGCGGTATTGTACCCGACAAGGTTAAGATAGTCGGTGGCTGCTGCCGCTGCCGTCATTGTAGCGCCGGTGCGACTTGACGCTGTCTTGGTGGTGGTACTCACGGGCGCAAGTGCTACTCCCGAGCTTATCTCTGATGGTGTTTTCCATATCAGCCCGCCCGGCTGGCTGGAGTCTACGACAAGAACTTGCCCATCCTTGGGGCTGCCTGCGGCGATGTTGCTGGCGCTTACGGCGAATGGCTTGAGCGCGCGGTGGTCTACTACCTCTTGGCGCAGTGTGCCGTCGGTGTTATGCGCTACCAATAGATATTCGTTGAGGATATTCCCCCATATTTTTGTATCCTTACCTGGTTGTGGTAATCGCGCCATAGTGCCCCTCCATATAATCAATTCGTACTAATGATAGTTATATCATTTCGTATGGCACAAACGCAAGCGTTATGCGTGTGATTGTACCTACGGATCGCTGGCGTGAGTATTCCACAGGTATATATGAGGTATTTGCAAAAACGTTGTAAGTATTACCGTGGACAAAACTGCTCATTTGGGAATATAAAAAACTGCTCCAGGAATGCCCGGGGCGTACTAAATATATACAGATGGGTGGTGCGGCCCGACCGCCCGCGTTGATGCGAGCGGTCGGGCCTAAAGGAGAGGTCAGTACG
>DDFI01000014.1:122772-123208 GCA_002337095.1 Candidatus Saccharibacteria bacterium UBA1932 | reverse complement strand
CCTTGCCCGCCGCGCCGTAGGCGGCGAGGTAGGTGCCCGCCGGCGTGATACTGCGACAGGCCGGCCCAGCCCAGGCGTAGACCGCGTTCGTGTCGATGCGCGGCGCGATCCACCGGGTGCCAGGAGTGATCGTGACCCGCTCGGCGGATACCGGAGGGCGACTGATCGGCGGGACCGCCGGCGGCGCCGGGATGGCGGCCTGGGCGGCGCTCGCGCCGAGACTACCCAGAGCGAGAGTGGCAGTGGCGGCGGCGAGGGCGGTGCGAAGCTTCATGTGGGTTGACCTCCAGGGTCGGGTTGAATGGCGGAGCAGGATGCTCCATATTCACCCTTCGACATGATCGTCGAGGGGCGCATACGGCAGTGGATATTGGCTCCACTTCCCTATGCGGCCCTCGATTAGTTGCTTCGCAGCACCATCCGTCGCTCGCTTTTT
>DDFI01000014.1:97379-122739 GCA_002337095.1 Candidatus Saccharibacteria bacterium UBA1932 | reverse complement strand
AGGGCATCAAAAACGCCTCTACAGTAGGCTAAATACTATTATAGCACACTTATCAATAAAATGCAAGCTTTCTCGTATCCTCCGCCATTTCTTCGCCTATAGCCCACCCCCTCTAAACTGAATCGATGATAGTAAATTAGTATATTTTGACGGAACGATCGGTCGAGTAAAATATACTGAGTGTACCAAAACACCCCACTGCAACAGCGGGGTGTCGGGCATTACAATGAGGCGTGGGGTGGAACTAGCTGAGCTCGACGGTTGCGCCAGCTTCTTCAAGGGCTTTCTTGGCGTTTTCGGCATCGTCTTTGCCGGCTTTTTCGAGGATTGGGCTTGGTGCGTTGTCGACCAGAGCCTTAGCCTCACCAAGGCCGAGGCCGGTGATTTCTTTGACTGCTTTGATGACAGCGACTTTTTGGGCGCCGCCGTCCTTGAGGGTGACGGTGAATTCTGATTTTTCTTCGGCTGCAGCACCGGCGTCAGCGCCAGCTGCAGGGCCAGCAACAGCTACAGCNNAGTTTCTTTACGTCTGCCATGAGGTTTCCTTTCGGACAGTAATGGGGTAGCGAGGAGTGCGGTAACGTACCGCACCTCAAACGTCATCGACCACATTACGGTCATGTATAAAACACAGTTAATATTGTATTGCGAAAGAAAAATGATGGTATCAAGTATGTCTACCCCATTTTTAATTCATTGGTACGCCGCGTAGTTGTTACGCGGTAGCTTTGGCTTCGACGCCATCCAGCAGTGCGTGCAGGTTGCCGCTGAGTGCATTGGTGACATCGTGAACCGGTGAAAGCAGCTGTGCGATCGCTTCGGCGATGAGCTGGTTCTTGCTTGGCAAGCCAGCGAGATCCGTCACGTCGGCAGCGCTCAGGGTGGCGCCTTCGCCGCTAAATCCACCCGCAAGCTCGAGCGTGGGGTGGGTTTTGGCAAAGTCATGCAGCACCTTGGCGGCCACGATTTCGTCGTCGGCGCTAAATGCGTAGACGAGCTGACCTACCAGGGCGCCGGTGTCGGCGGCTCGGTAGGTGTCGTGATCGGCCATGGCGACGCGCACCAGGCGGTTTTTGACGACCTTGATCGTCACGCCGGCCTCGCGCGCTGCGCGGCGCAGATCTTGCAGATCCGCTACGCTGAGCCCCTGATATTTGGCATAGGCTGTGCCTTTTGCCTGGGCAAATAGCTCCGCCAGTTCAGCAACCAAAGCTTGTTTTTTATCGCGTGTAATTGCCATAAAAACTCCTTTGTTTACATCTGTTATTCGCCTCATTGTTAATGGACTTGACATGTGCTCGTGGGACTTTTTGATACCAAAAAGTCTTTGATTCTCGCACTATCAAAGACTTGACGTATGGATTGAAATGTTTATTTCATTCCTCGGTAGCTTCTTATCGATGCTGGAGCACCCGCTACTGTCTTTGGCAATGTCTAGCACCACTATACCAGATGCGCGGTAAAAAAGTCAACACTCGGGCAAAATAAAGAGGCGGCTATTGCAAAAAATCACAAAATGCTGTATAATATAAGTAATGTCAGAGCATATCTCGCCAGCCGATTGTTCGGAACGTCTTCCTCATCCCATGTTTCCAGTGTTTACCGAGCCGATTGAGTATGGCCGATTAGGGCTCGTGGACTACGATGATCTGCGGCCGCACCGCAATAGCAATCCCACGCCACTTGATCCGTACCATATCTATGCCGTGGGCGGCGGTGACTACGCGACGTATGCGCGGAGTCGGCTCCATGCTCGGGTGGGCCAGGCGTGTGAGGCCTATGGTATCACCGACCAGCGTCTGCAGCTTGCCATACATCAAGAGGTGGCGGGTGATGCGCTAGATAACCGCATACAGCGCAATCACGAATCGATGACTCGGCTGCATGATTCGGTGATCGAAGCGGGGCTACCCCTAGACGAGGCAATGGTGGACATCATTCGCCGGGCACGAGTTGGTGAAGCAAACCCATCTGAGCTGCTGCGGCTGATCAAAGAGCACCCAGAGATGATATCGGTCGAGGTTGCGAAATTTGTCAAGCCGCTTGATCAGAGGCAGATAGCCAATGCCTGGAACTATATATGTGCCTGGATGATGCATATGCAGAGTGAATTTCGCGATGCCGAGATTTATCTTTCTGCCGCAGGCGAGGAGCGTCTCATCAGCCAATACTTGACTTCAGAGGGTATACTAGTAAGTAAAGTTAAGCTAGGCGAAGCTCGTTCTGTGTCGAGCTGTACAGAGATTATTGTCAAATACACGCAAGTGGCAGTGCCGTATGATCAGGTAATTGGTGGCGAGCGTGGTCAAACGCTCACTCTGACTGACACCGAGGGCGAGGAGCGACACGTCGGTCTGTATCCGCTTGGGCTGTCTGCCTATTACCGCACCGCTGACTACAACTCCCGCACCGGGTATCGTAGGGCTGGGCCAGTGCGCAGGAAGATCAACGAGGCAACTGAGCTCGACCATAATCTGTTGCGGGCGCATGCCATCAAGAGTGGCGACGACATCGCCAGCGGTCCAGAGACGACGGCCTCGCCCATAGAGGCATATCATGAGGGTTACGATGCGGTGAGGGCGACCCTTGAGTTTGAGACAGAGGACTGCCGCAGAGACTTTTTGGCCACAAAGCGGCGCCCCCACTCAGCCGCAAAAGAGTTAGGCCGGGTAAGTATATCGCAAGACGCGCTATGGAAAGAGCGGGTGGAAGATTTTATGCGCCTGTATGAAGATGGGCAGATTTCGTGGCAGGTGCTGTGGGCGGCACTGGATGATTTGCGGCGCTTGGCCATTGATAATAACGGATCAGACACCGAGTAGCTGGCGGATTTCGGCTTGGATTTCGTCGGGGGTTTTGCGGTGGCCGGCGGGGTCGATACAATCGATGAGTGGAATGTTGCGCTCAAGCGCGATACGGTGGTAGGCGGCGTTCACACGCTGCTGAAAAGCGCCATCACGCGACTCGAAGGTATCGGCGACTTCTAGCTCGCCGCGGCCAGCGATGCGCTTGGCGCGTTCTGTCTCGCTCGACAGATCGAGGATCGCCATATAATCAGGGCTCATATACCGCGGATGGGTGAAGAGTGCGGTCATACGTAGAATATCATCGGCGGACACGCCCTCGCCATCGCCCTGATACGCGAGCGTAGAAATATAATTGCGAGCAGCAAGTACATATGCGCCTCGGCTAAGCCCTGGGGCGATTTTTTGCTGCCATAATTCGCGTCGTGCCGCACTAAAGAGCGCGAGGTTTATCTCCCCTGCCCGTTCGAGACGACCGTCTTTGATAATTCTACGGAGCTCGTTGGCGACGGGCGTCGATTTGTCGGGGTCGTCGCTGCCAGGCTCTTCGATGATGACAACTTCGTGACCGAGCTCGCTGAGATATTCGCCGAGCAGGCGCACCTGGGTCGACTTGCCAGTCCCGTCATTCCCTTCGAACGCTCCGTATGTACCGGGTAATTCGCTCATAGCAATCCCTCCGTGAGTCCCTTGATTTTGCGTGGCATGGTGCGTTGGTCGCGCCAGTTGCGCGGGAGCATGTCCTCGGGCTTCCAGGTCGCGATGAGTTCATCGAGATCGTCAGTGGATTGATATTTACCGCTCATGCCACCGCGGCCAGTGCTGTAATCACCCTCCACGACGCCTGTTTTGTGAAATACCAGTTGCCCCATACGCTCCCCTACTGGCAAGACGACGGATTCGTGACGATTGAGGTTATAGATTTCGAGCGTAATGCGGTTGATGTAGCCTGGGTCGATCCAGCCAGCGTCAAAACACACCGCCACACCGTTGCGGCCCCAGCTGCTGCGAGCACGCACTTCGGCGGCGCCACCGTGGGCGCGAATGCCGATAAATTCGTGAGTATGCGCCAAAATTCGCTCGCCAGGCCGCAGCACGATGATCGGGTGGTTGCGCGGAATGTTGGCAAAGGGCTTGTAGCCGTACTTTTGGCACCACTGGTGATGCGGCGTGGCCTTCAGCGGCCCCTTGAAATACCGCGCCACGTCAGCCTGATCAAACGGATTGTACATGCGGCTGGTTTCGCGCACTTCTTGTTGGTAAAAATAATACCCGAGCGTGAAATCGAGGCTGGCCTCGGACACGTGCCTATCGTCGTAGGGAACGCTGACAATCGTGCCGTTTGCGATGGCCGCTTTGATCTCGGTGTTGCTATAGACGCTCATGGTATACCCCCTGCTTTGCCCCACCGTTAGTATGGGAATATTGTATCGTATGATGATTATGTGTGTAAAGTGTTGCGGCCCTGCCCGCGCCGCTCCTCGGGTAAGGAGGGCGCGGGCAGGAGCCGTCATGGTGCGGCGCCTACACCGCAATTGGTGCGGCAATTGCGGCCTGTGGAGCGTAGCCCTCGAGCCGAAAATCGTCAATCGTAAATTGGTCGATTTCGGTCACCGCAGGGTTAATCCACAGGGTTGGGAGTGCGCCAGGAGTGCGCGAGAGCTGCTCCTTCACTTGGTCGATGTGGTTGAGGTAAATGTGCACGCTGCCGCCCGTCCAGGCAAATTCGCCCGGCCGCAGCCCCGTCACCTGCGCCACCATGCTCGTGAGCAGCGCGTACGACGCGATATTAAACGGCACGCCGAGGAAACTATCGCACGAACGCTGATACAGCTGGCAGTCCAGATACGCCGGGCCGCCATCCGCGGCTGGTCGCACAAAAAACTGGAACAAACAGTGACACGGCGGCAGCCCCGCTATCGCCATCTCGTCGATGTCGGCAGCATTCCAGGCGCTCACGATGATGCGGCGCGAATCGGGCGTGGTGCGGATGGTCTGAATCGCTCGGGCGAGCTGATCGATTTCCCCGCCGTTGCCCTCGGGCCAGTGGCGCCACTGGTAGCCATAAATCGGCCCCAAATTGCCCCACTGCTGCGCAAACTCATGATCGGTCGCGATGCGCTGCACGAATTCGTCCATGCCGCGTCGCCACTCTTCGGTGAGCGTCTCGTCGCGGCCCACCGTGCGCTTTTGGGTGGCCTGTACGTAGTGCTTGTACGGCCAATCATCCCAAATGCGAACCTTGGCCTGCGCCAGACGCTCGAGGTTGTTGTCGCCCGCGACAAACCACAGCAGTTCCTCCGCAATCACCCGAAACGGAAGCCGTTTTGTCGTCATCATCGGAAAGCCCTTTGCCAGGTCAAACCGCATTTGGTAGCCGTTGACATTGAGCGTGCCGGTGCCGGTGCGATCGGTGTGCTGGTAACCTGTGTCGAGCACGTGCTGCATCATATCCAGGTACTGTTTCATGCTGCTTGCCTCCTCGGTGGACGGGTGCCCTTCACCCTGCTAGCTAGTATACGGTTGCCTGTTGGATGAATGCTAGGGTAATTTACTACCCTAGTGTCCTGGCGGGAGTCTAGGGTATAATCATCACTATGAAACAACATGGCATGCACAAGGCGCAGCGGAATATCTTGGTGCATTTGCGCCACCGTCCCGGCACGACCGGGGCGCGGTTTAGTGAACTGTGTGCCACGACCGATATGACAAGCGATGTGTTTAAGTTCCATATTCAAAAACTCGTCGCGCTCGACTACATTAGCAAGCACCCTAGTGGCCGCTATCGCCTGACGCAGCGCGGCAAAGAATTTGCCAATCGGCTCGACGAAAAAACCGGCCGTGAAATCCCCCAGCCCAAAGCCTCGATGTTGCTCGTTGCCCGGCTGCATACGGGCGACGAAGTGCGGTATTTGGCGCACCGGCGGCTGCGTGAGCCGTTTTATGGGTTTTGGGGGATTGGTAGCGCGCCGGTGTTGCGCGGTCAATCGATCGTGACGGCCGCCCGCGAGGAATTCGCTAAGCAAACAGGGGTAGAGGCGACATTTAGCGTGCACGGCGTGTATCACGTGATCGACCGCTCGACCAGTGGCGAAGTGCTCGAAGACAAGTTATTTTCGATTGTCGTCACGGATGTTGAGCACGAACCACCGCTTCGCGAATGGTATGGTGGCGAGAGCGTGTGGCTGACGCGCGACGAACTGTTGGCGCGCACGCCGCTGTTTCCGACGACGGCCCAGACGCTTGCCATGCTCGACACCGGCGCGACCTTTGCCGAGACGGAATGTGTCTATAACGAGGAGGAATACTGATGCCGGCAATTATTGTCGCCTACGAACGCCGCCGCGGAATCGGTGCCCGGGGCGGCTTGCTCTATGGCCCATACGAAATGGCGACAGACAAGGCGCGGTTCCGCGAGATTAGCCGCCAGATGGGCACGCTCATCATTGGGCGCAAATCATTGATTGATGAGCAAATTTCGCTTGATACTCGGCCATTTGCTAAAGTCGAGCAAGTTATCGTCGTGACACATCAGGACGCGCTACCCGTGCCTGGTATTGAGATTGCGCATTCACTTGCCGAGGCGGTCGAAAAGTCACATAGCGATCCCCTGATTGCGGGCGGTGCTAGTATGTATGCTCAGGCGCTCGACGCAGAATTTCCCTATCCAGTCGATACAGTATATGCTACCGAAATTGATGCGGATTTACCGCATGATTCAGAGATGCGGTTCCCGGAGCTGCCTCGTGAGGAATGGATCGAGACGGAGCGTGAGTACGTTCCCGTCGGTATGCTGCCGAATCACGCGCGCAAACAAAACGTCTACCCGTCCTACGAGGTCACCTATCGCCGCCGCTAGCGGTAGATCAGTACGTGCGGGAAGTTGGAGTAATACAGCGTGTTTATCGGGCGCGGGTCGATGCAGATGAGGTGAGTGTGCTGGTGCGGGACGGATTTGGTGGGGCTGAGATCGGTGCGCGAGTAGATGCTGTAGCCACGCTGTTCGTAGGCTGCGATAAGCTCCATATACTCGCTTTTTTCGCTGTCGCTAAAATCCGCGAGTGATACCACATGGCGCTTAGGGACGAGCATCAAATGCTCGGCGACGCGGTAATCGTCCCAGACATCATACGGGAAAATATTGCGAACAATCCAAAAATGCTCGTGCTCGACAAGCACCTGTTCGGCATCTGTAATAAACGCACAAAACTGGCACTCTTCTGTGACTGTCTTGCGGTATTTTTTGTAGGTGTTTGTCTGTGACCGCGTGCGGTGCATACTACCATTGTGTTTCATAGCCTTATCCATGATAGCAAACTTAGGTCACCAAAAACGCCGTGATTTTCACCACGGCGTTTGTGGAGCCGCGCGGTGGCGAACTAAGCCTGGTTTTCGAGCTTGATGCCAGGGCCCATAGTGGTGGCGATGGCGGTAGATTTGACGAAAATGCCCTTTAGGCTGGATGGCTTTTGGCTAGAAAGGCTAGCGAAGAATGCGCGGGCGTTGTCCTCGAGCTTGTTGGCGCCAAAGCTGACTTTGCCGATCGACAGGTGGATGGTGGCTTGCTTGTCGACGCGGTATTCAACCTTACCAGCCTTGGCTTCGGTGACAGCTTTGCGGATATCGGTGGCGACGGTGCCGCTCTTGGGGTTTGGCATCAGGCCGCGTGGGCCAAGCAGGCGGGCGTATTTGCCGAGTTTTGGCATGTACTGCGGGGTTGCAATGAGGGTATCGAAGTTGAGGGTTTCTTTGTCGAGCTGCTTCAGGAATGATTCGTCGCCCACGATGTCAGCGCCGGCTTTTTTGGCGGCGTCGTGCTCTGATTCGGGTGCAAATACCGCGACGCGGATAGTCTTGCCGGTGCCGTGTGGTAGGCTGACGGTCGAGCGGATGTTTTGATCGGCTTGGCGAGGATCAACACCCAAACGGACGTGGACTTCGACGCTGGCGTCAAATTTAGCAGGGCTGGTCTCTAG
The DNA here is from genome assembly GCA_002337095.1 of Candidatus Saccharibacteria bacterium UBA1932. GTDB lineage: Bacteria > Patescibacteriota > Saccharimonadia > Saccharimonadales > Saccharimonadaceae > Saccharimonas. Next base: position 114,959 of record DDFI01000014.1, on the reverse strand, counting down.
AGCGAGCGCGATTGCGTCGGTCAGGCTGTAGACCTTGGTGGTGTCGATTTTTTCGGCAACTTTGCGGTAGGCTTTGCCTCGGCGCTCCAGCTTGGAGCGGACGATTGGTGCGGGGCCTTTTTTGCGGCTTTCGTCGGCATCGCCCTGGGCGCTGGTGTCGCCGGCTTCCTTGCGAGCTTCTTTTTCGGCTTTGGCATCGGCTTCCTCAAGCGCTTTGGCGCTGCGCTTGCCGGCTTTGGCAACCACGGCTTCGCGCTCAGCAACGACGTCCTTTGTGCTCTCTGTTTTAGCGCTAGCAGCGGTAATTGCTGCCTCGATCTCGGCGATGGTGTTTTTTGCCGAAACGTCAAGTTTCAGCGCGGCTGCTTGCTCTAGCAGGTCTGCTTTTTTGGCCATAATACGTAGGGTGATCCTTTCTGTGGTACAAGCGCACGGTAGGCGTGCTCCCAACATTGATATGTAATGTAGCAATTATACCAACAACGCCGCGCATAGTCAACCGCCGGATGCTGCCGCAATGTCACAAGCTCACCCCTGTTGTGACATGTTTTGGCGGCAAATGGCGGCCTAACGACGCAGTCGCCAGAGGAGCGAGTTGCGTTTTGTCATACAACATGATGTAGATTGTCTTTTGCCCCTACCCCTTATATCGGCTATGGTTATGCCATCAAAAACACAAATTTCAATACTTGACGACGCAAAATGCCGCATGCTATGATCGCGCTTGTGTCTCATGGATTTGTGAGCACGTGGAGACCCGCCGTTTATTAGTACCTGGCGGAAATAAGGAGGATAGAACACTATGCGTACTATTACGCTGACTGCGCTTGCCATAGGCCTAGGCGTTGTCTTACAGGGTGCGACCGCAGGTGCGGCCGGACCAACAGAAATAATCGTAACATCAGGCGATACGCTCGATTCGATCGCGAAGGCCCACGACATGGATTATGTGCGGCTGTACAACGCCAACCCCGATATCGCCAACCCGGATATGATTGATGTGGGCCAAAAAATCCGCATCCCGAAATCTGATGAAACGCTCGAAGATCGCTTTGCTACTTATCAAGCAAACGCGGCGCCCGTGGCCGCCGCGTCGGCACCGGCCGTGACGCGTAGTTATTCTAAGGCACCGGTCAATTCGACCAGCTACTATGTGGGCGGCGGCATGTGGTGCACCGACTATGTGCATGCCAAGCGCCCCGATGTGCCGGTGTACGGCAATGCCGGCTATAGCTGGATACGCGCGGCTCGGGCCCAGGGCAAAGCCACGGGCACCACACCACAATCTGGCGCAGTTGCGGTGCAGAATGGCCACGTGGCCTACGTCGAAAGTGTCAATGCCGACGGCAGCTATGTCGTAAGCGAGATGGGCTGGAACTACCGTGCCGGCAACTACAACAAACGCACCGTGGCGCCGGGTACATTTGGTGGGTTTATTTACTAGCAGTTGGCGCGGGGCTAATAATCGCCGCCAGTGATATTCCAGTATTGTTCGAGCGTGGGGATGCCGCGGGCGGCCATATCCTGAGCAACGGCGACGCCAACATAGCGGTAGTGCCACGGCTCGGGGCTGTAGCCGGTGATTGCTTCGGCGCCGCGTGGATAGCGATTGATAAATCCGTAGTCGGCAGCGTGCGTGATCAGCCAGGCTGACTGCGCGGTAGTAGTGAAACACTCTAGCCCGCAGCTGCCGGCTGCGAGGTCGAGCGCCAGGCCGGTTTGGTGCTCGCTATAGCCAGGGCGCGCGCTGACTTTGTCGGCGGCATCGGCGCTGCCGTTTTGGGCGACCCAGGTGTTGTAGGTGCTCACCTGGCTTTGGTACGATCGATAGCTGCTAGTAACACTAAGGGGCACGCCGGCCGCTGCCGCGGCATCTGCCATTTTGCCAAATGCGCTGGCGGCTGCGCTGGTGAGGGTGGCGCCACCGATCGTGACGAGGTCGCTCGGGGCGAAACTTCGTGGTGACAGGCAGTGTTTTTTGTTGATAACGACGTTGATCTGCCTGGGATCGGAATGCGCATTTGGCGTATCGCAGGGTATGGTAGACGGCGTGACATCGAGGATGGCCGCTTGATCGGCTGGCTTGGTGATTGCTTGCCAAAACGGCGTGGTCGACGGTGATTTGATTGTGATAATGGCAAGTGCCGGCACGGTACCCCTGGGTGCGCCGATGCCAACGCGCAGCGCCACCAGGGTGCCGGCAAATATCGCCACCATTGCCACCACTACACTTACGATAAGTAGCGGCGCGCGGCGAGGGCCGGGAGCATGCGAATGAATATGAGGCATATGCAGTATTATACTGTGTCGCACCACCTAAGTGCAAAGCCTCCGTACATGTTGAGACCCCGCCGAGGGAGACGGGGTCTCAACCTAGTGCGGGGTCAGGTGGTGGTCATGCGGTGTTCGGAGAGAGTCGCCACACGCCGCATGTTTGCAGCACGTCGTTCAATCCCAGTAGCACTTGCGTTGGCGAGCGTGTTAAGCTCCTGGGCGATATCGAGATAGAGCGTCCGGCCAGGCAGGAACCGGAGTGCGGCCCAGATTTCGGCTGTACAGAGACCTGTCCAGGTTAGGCGGAACGCCTGCTCGAATGTGTCGCTGCTCGCTAAGCGCCCATCGGGCCGAATGACGCGCACGCAGTAGGGCTGTGAAAAGCCCCCAGCCCGAGCAAAGGTGACGACGTTTTCGCGTTGGCTTATGCCGGTCTTAATCGACAAAATGCCACCCTTCATAGTCTCCACCCCCACGCTCGCAAGACCAAGGAGGCGAACGGGACGAGACTGCGAGTCGCATCCCATCTCCTCCTCGAAGCGAGTCGTGGAGGGCTCCATGATACTTGCCTGCTCCTGGTAGCCATGGAGCAGGCGCAGGGTGTCACCCTGTCGATGCAAGGTCAAGAGGTCATCTAGCTCCTTGCGACCGTCTGTTGACTCAAAGTACTCCAAACCGCGGGACGTATCCATAGCGGCCTTCCTTTCTCATGGGAAGTCTCGTCGGCTCGTAAGCGTCAGAGGGATGCGCAATGCATCAAGGCCCAGTATGCTAATGTTCGTCAGTATTGTCAAGCATTAGCGTATATTATACAATATTTTGGTCGACCTCACCTACGCCTCCCAGCACCAGCTGACCACCGAGTTCAGCACCCAACGTCCAAAAACTCCTCAACCTTGTGTTCTTCGAGCACATCGCCATCAACCCGACCGATGACGACCACGCCGGAACGGCCAGCCGGGGCATCACCGAAACCCTAAACGCACCCTTCGCCCAGCTCACCCGGCAAGAACTACACCTCGCTGCTCTGCGTCACCACCAACGCGCCCAACAAGAAACCGCCCGCCGAGGATCTTCCTCGTCAGGCGGCCTTGGCTTTCAGGTCGATAGTTCGATTAAGGGCACCGTGGTCGGGATGACAAGACTTGAACTTGCGACCTCACGGCCCCCAGCCGTGCGCGCTACCAACTGCGCCACATCCCGTTATAGCACTATTATACCACTAACCTCTGGCCGTACAGTGCTTATGTTTATAATGTAATTGACTATATGTAAAATATAGTCTAGAATACGATCAGTATTACTTAGTGGAGAATGAGTATCAAATGAAAGCCATCAAATCCCTTGGCTATGGACTTGCCGTGTTTGCCGTTGTGCTGGCGCAGGCCATAGTACCAGTTGCCCGTGCTTATGCGGCAGAGACACCAACCGAACCTGCATCGACCCCTGTGCTAAGCGTAGCACAGCCTGCCCCGGTCGCGCCACTTGTGGCAGGATGTAGCACAAATAGCTTTGACATGACGCTGACCAACGAAAGCGGCACCCAGGACTATACCGTGTGGACCAAGCTAAAGCTTAACTTTAGTGGTGCGATCCCTGATGGCGATACTACCTACACCAAGACCGCCACGCTGCCAGCCGAACTTGCCGGCAACGTCGCCACCTACAATCTATATGCCCCAGACGGCACTACTGTGATGGGCCACATGGTATCTGATGGCCACAAGGTGACGTTTACCTTTGACAGCACCTACCTGGCGACTCATAATTGTGTCACCTGGAATGCTACGCTGTACGCTGGCTTTGCCGAGACTGTTCAGCCAGGTACGCCGTACGATTTGTCATTCGTGCTAAATGGCGTCACTCAAATAATCCATGTTGTCACCGATGAGTGCACCTACTGCGGTGGCCTTTACACCGGCCCTGACAAATGGGCCGTAGTGTCGACTGATGGCCTGGTCGCAATCTCTGGCATTAATTCGCGCGTGACTGCCACCAACAACGAAACGGTCACTATCACCGACCGCGTTGATAGCCATCAGACTATTCGCTGCAACGAGCTGCGGCTGGTACGCCAAAGCAACGTGCTCGACAGTCGCGGCTCACTTGTCGCCGAGGCCGATGTCACTGCTCTGGCCACGATCACTTGTGCGCCGCATGTTGTGACGGTCTCGATTAGCCAAACGCTGGCCCAAAAAGTCTACACCCTTGTTGTAATGGCCGACACAGATGGCACACTGCCTGCCTACACCGACACTGCGACGGTGTTGCAGAATGGCCAAGAGATCAAAATTACCCGTAGCGCCACCGTGTATGGCGGCGGCGGTGGTGGCAACGGCACGCAGCTTGCGCCAGCGATCTCGATCGAAAAATGGGACACCGACCGCGTCACCGGCGCGCATGATACTGCCGACGATGCCAAAAATCTCGACGCTACTACCGCGCAGCTGATCCATTTCACGATTACCAACACTGGTAACGAAACGCTGGTTGGCATTGTGGTAAGCGACAAAACCACCACGGGCGTCGGCACGCTCACCGATATCACCTGCGACTTTAGCCCGCTGGGTGGCGCGGCTACCGGCACGGCGTGGGATGGCCCATTTGCACCTGGCGATACATTTGACTGCACCGGCAGCTTGCCTGCGCTTGGCTATGATGCCGTCCACGGCGACACGGCCAGCGTCACCGGCGTCGGCGTATCTACCGGCACCGAAGTATCGAACAGCAACCAATGGCACGGCGTCACCGGCCCCGCACCTGTGACTCCACCTACCCCCGAAGTGCCAGTCACTCCTGGCAAGGGCTCGATCACACTGCCGATTACCCCTGTAGTATCGCCAACGCCACTCGAGCTGCCACACACTGGCCCAAGTGACACGCTGCCAATGTGGGCGCCACTTGTAGCCGGGTCACTCACCTACCTGCTGGTACTCAAACTCCGCAAACGCTAGGCAATTGTCCCTGATGCGCACGATCTCTGGCCCTAGCCTGGCGTGCGCATCCAGGGGCTGTAGCCTATACTAGGTAACAAAAAATCACCTGCTAGCCAGGTGATTTTTGGTGGATGAGATATAAGGTATTAGTCGACGACTTCGACGCCCATGCTGCGGGCGCTGCCGGCGATGATCTTGATGCGACCTGCTTCGTCGATGGCGTTCAGCTGGTCTTTTTTCATCTCGGCGATCTCGGCAAGCTGGGCGCGAGTGATCTTGCCAACTTTTTCGGCGTGCGGCTTGCCGCTGCCTTTTTTGATGCCGATTTTTTCGCGGATGGCATCATCTACTGGCTGGCCAAGGCTTTTCCAGGCAAAAGTGCGGTCCTCGAACACCTGAATGTGTACGATCACATCTTTGCCCATGTCGGCCTTGGTCGCGTCGTTAAATGGGTTGATAAAATCCATCATGTTGAGCCCCCACTGCCCAAGCGTCGAGCCCACAGGCGGGCCTGCCGTCGCGCGGCCGGCTGGGATGCGGAGTTTTAGATTACCAATTACTTTTTTGGCCATAATAATGATTCCTTTTTACTAAATATATTGTTGAAGCTAATATTTAGTGCGTAACAGATACAAGTATACGCTACATGCGGGGTATTTGCAAGCGGTATGCGTGTCGTGGCTATCCCAAACTACCGCGACAGCAATTGCTCGACATGCCCGGCGTTGATGCCATTGATAATATTAGTAAACCCTTGGGCGCGCAGGATGTGGCTGACGGTGTTGCTGCGGGCGCCAGATCGGCAATAGACGATAATTTCGGTGCTGCGCGCGATATCAGCTAGCGCTGCGGGCAGCCCAGTCATAAATTCCTCGGGCGGAATATTAATCGCGCCCTCGACATGGTGACCGGCGTATTCCTCGGGACTGCGGGTGTCAATGATAATTCTAGACATATGTTTCCTCCAATTGCTTTGATTTAACGTTGATAAGGCGTAGCGTTGAGCGGGGGGTGCGTTTCATGGTAGTGTGAATATTCCAAAGAACAGGGCCGGTTAATCCCATCGTACTTTCGACGAGCGAGCCCGGTGCTGTGGCGACTTTGATCATACGTGTTGGGTAGTCGCGTTTTGCCCTGCGAGCGATTGCGAGGATTTCTTTTGCAAATGCTACCGCTTCCTTTTCCCTATTGTCGCCCGGTATCCAATAGAGCTGGCCATCGCCTATAGATTGAAGTAAGGTCGCCTCGTGTTCGGGCGCCGCCGCCGCGGTTTTTTGTGCGATGACATTAATGTATTGGGAGGCAGAAGCAAAATCACGTTGGATTGCCTGCGTAGAATCGACCATATCCCAACAGATAACGTATCCTGTCCTTGGAGTACTCATGTATCCTATTATACGCCGTCTACGTATTTGGCGTGATCAGAGCTAGGCTATGCATAGCCTGAATGCGCCAGCGGTGGACGCGGCACCATTCGTCGGCGGCGCGGGCGGCGCCAGGGAGGGCTTCGTTTTGGTAGTCATCGACAACAATGATAGCGTGCGGCGCGAGCTGCGGTGTAATCAGGCAAAATGAATCGCGAATTGATTCATAATAATCGCCATCGAGGAACGCAAAACAAATCCCTGGCGGAATATCCGCTGGCGTCAGGTCCGAGAACCAGCCCTTGTGCATTACCGGTGGCGCCAGGTGTGTTTTGGTAAAATTCATCAAAAACTGCTTTTTGCTCGCGGCAAGTTCGCCAGCTTTGAATTGCTCACCCGCCACGCTGTAGTCGGCCTTGGTTTTGGCTGGCAGCCCCTCGAACGAATCATACACATGGAATTCGTTGCCCAAGCCATACTGATCAATCAGCCGCCTAATAAACAACGACGTCGTACCGCTATAACAGCCAAATTCTACCACCGCGCCGCGCTCACCCTTCGCTAGCTGGCGTTCGAGCGCCAGCAACACATCACGCAGCTCATCCGGCCGCATTTGGTCAGAAATAATCGGATAACGCGCGAGAAGCGAGGCAGCAGACGACATCCTGCGTGACGGCTAGACTTTTTTGACCTGCAGCGCGTCAAGCTCTACTGGGGTGTCGCGACCAAACATGCTGACCATCACCTTTAGCTTGCCCTTGGCGGTGTCGATATCCGACACAGAGCCGTCGAAGCCCTTGAATGGCCCATCGGTGATGCTGACGACTTCGCCGATTTCGAAATCAATCTGGTGCTTGGGGTCTTCGACACCCATGCGTTTCTTGATTTTGGCGATTTCGCTATCGCTGACTGCGGTTGGATCGCTGCCACTGCCGACGAATCCAGTCACGCCCGGCGTGTTGCGCACGATAAACCACGTCTCCTCGGTCAGTTTCATCTCGACCAGTACGTAGCCCTGGAAAATCTTGGCCTCGACGACCTTGCGTTTGCCGTTTTTGATCTGGATTTGCTTTTCTTTTGGCACCATGACGTCGAATATTTTGTTGGCCATATCGACGGCATTAATGCGCTGACGAATCGAATCAGCGACTTTTTCTTCGTAGCCAGAATAGGTGTGAATAGCGTACCACTGGCGAGTTGAATCATAACGGTTTGTTGACATACGTGCTTCCTTTCGAGCGCCAGATTGCAGCCGGCTGCCCGTAGTTAATCGCTTGCTAGCGTCCTAATAGATGATTAAATAGATAGTTGGCGCCGGCGTCGAGCAGCAGGATAACGACCACAAAAAACGCCGTGAATCCCAGTAGCGCGCCGGTCATTTGCCAGGTTTGGCTGCGGTTTGGCCAGCGTACTTGGCGTAGTTCGTACCACGCGCCGGTGAAATAATCGGCGATGGCTCGCCATGGAGACCGACGTGTTACGCCGCCGTCCACGTTCGTCGCTCGCTGGCTGCGAGGCTTGCTGGCAGGTGTTGCCGTGCTTTCGGTAGCGGGCTGCGGCACGTCCACGCTAACGCGTGGTGCGGCAGATTCGCTGGCCTTGATGCGAGTAACGCGCTGGGCGGGTTTGCTTGCGCTGGTCTTTGCTTTTGTCTTTGCTCTCGCTTTTGTGGTATTGGTTTTGGTGGTTTTCGATGAGGATTTAGCCAAGGCTCTGCTCTCCCAAAATTAAAAGCCTGCTTGTTGCAGACTGTCAAGTACCACTATAGCACTACGACGGGCATTATGTCAAATTCACTCACTAACTTACGCGCTATTTGGGTCTGGGTGGTTGTGGAATAATGAGCGTTTGGCCGGGGGCGGAGGCGGCGGTTTCGCGTGGGTCGGCGGTGAGGGTGAAGCTGAATGTCGAGCCGTGGTTGAGCTGGCTGGCAAGTTCGATGCGGGTGCCGAGCTTGCGGGCGAGCTTGGCCGCGACGTAGAGGCCAAGGCCGGTGCCGCGCGTCTCGCGGGTGCGATAATCCTCGGAGCGGTAGAATTTTTGGAAAATCTTGGCCTGGTCGGACTTGCTGATGCCAATGCCCGTATCGATCACGGCAAAATCCAGCTGATCGCCGCTGCGCCGGGCGCGCATGGTAATGCTGCCGGTGTGGGTATATTTGATAGCATTAGTGATGAGATTCTGCAACAGCTCGCGTAGGTAGAGCGGGCTGGTGGTGATTTTGCCCAAGCGCGTGCCGAGGTCGATATTAAACGTCAGCCCCGCCTGCCCTGCCTCGGTGCCGTATTCGGTGTGCAGACCATTCATCAGCGCAGTGACATCGATGGTCTCGAGTGCATCGCCAACGCCGCGCTCGGCGCGACTGAGTGTACTGAGGTCGTTGACCATTTTAGACAAGAACATGATTTGCTCGTGAGCGGCCTTGATGCTGTCTTGCTGGCGATCGGGGGCCATGCCGCCATGCGACAGAATAAACCCGAGATTACTGATGGTACCCTCGGCGATAGACAGCGGTGTGCGTAGCTCGTGACTAACCACCGAGATAAACTCGTCGCGCTCCTCCTCGAGGCTTTTGGCCTTGGTGATGTCGCGGAGAATTAGAATAAATCCATCGCTACTGGGGTCGCGAATACTGTCGCTAAAGCTCCCGCGGATCGGGGTGAGTGTGACCTCGAGGCGCATCGGATCGTCGGGAAATGGAATGACGAGGTCGTCGCGCATGACGACTTTGGTAGAGGCGCGAAGCAGCTTTGTGATGGGCACAGATTTGCCGGATTTGTCTTGCACCCTCAGGATGGTGTCGATAGATTTACCGTTGAGATTGGCATTGGTATCAAGCAGGTTGAGGGCCGCGGCGTTGTAGATGCGTACTACGCCGTGCACGTCGGTGCTGATGATAGCATCGGTAAGGTTGTTGATGAGGGTGATGAGCCGGTCGCGCTCAAGATTGCGCGATACTCGGGTGGCCGCAAACTGTTCTTGGTCGACCTGTTGCGATCGCGTGACAAGTAGTAGCAGGTTGGACACAAAGATCAGCGCAACCATCGCAATCAAGATATTGAGCCGAGCAATTGGATCGGTGGTGTAGATGAAATCAAAGAGCGATACCGCCAGTACCCACGAGGCACTCATGTAAAATCCGATACGACCTGTATAAAAATACGTTCCGATAAGGAGCAGCACATACAGGCTGAGCACCGGTGTATATATGCCACTGACGAGGATAACATAGAGGCCAACGAGAAGGTGCTGGATAACAACAAATGCGCGCTGTGCGGCACGGTACCGTGCGTAGAAAAAATGCGCCGTACCAGTCGCCATCCATGTACCGGTGATCATATAGAGCGCCAGATCACCCTGGTAATGTGTCGATGGAACAAGGCCCGCACTAATACAAAGCCCGTAGCCAAGCAGCGGAATCGGCGCCAGTATCCCCGCGAGGCGGATTAGCAAAATTTCTCGCTGGTTGAGGTATGTGCCACCCATTGCAATTAGTATACCATAAGCATTTATATCGAGGGAGTCTCGCGCTTCAAAAATCGCCGGTGCACGCGGTAATGCGGGTCAGCCGCTGCTACCAGCTGCCAAAAGCGCTCAGAATGATTCATCTCGGCGGTGTGGCAAAGCTCGTGGATCAGTACGTAATCGATCAGCTCGTGCGGTAGTTTCATCAGCGCGATATTGAGGCTGATGGTGCCAGTAGAGCTGCAACTGCCCCATCGGCTACCAGCATGGGTAAAGCGCACGGTTTCGTAGCGATAGCCGTGCTGTTGGCTAAGCTGCGACAAGCGCCGCGGCAGGTAATGTTTTGCCTCTAGGCGCAGGGCTTTTTGCACTTCGCTGCGAATCATACGCTGAATATCTGCTGAGTCTATGGCTGCCTCGTGCGGCAAATGGGCCACAATAGCCCGGCCGCGGCGCGTGATACGCGGCTCGGTGATATGAGCGCGCACAATCGCTAAGCGATGGCTTTTGCCGATTACACCATCTGTTAGGTAGTGGGCAGTTTGATCGTCGCGGGCTTTCATGCGTAGCAGTTCGGGCTTCATCGAGGTCAGCGTGCGCTTGATAATACCGAGCGGCGCATAGCGTGGGGCTGTCGCCCGAAAACGCCCGTCGGGCGCGATCCGTACACGGATAGAGCGCGACGCCGTCAGGCGCGTGATGCTGACGTCACCGAGGTCGGGATCGTGGTAGGTATCGGTCGGCATGATTAGTTGTAGTATAGCATAGTTGGTGGGCTGGCTGTGCCCTCGCTACTAGGGGTGAACGCTGCAATTATTACTATATAGATTGCTTGACGTCAGGTAAAATTTGTGCTATATTTATATGTATAAACTATTACATGTGGAGTGTAAAGGAGTAATCTATGGGAAAACTAAAGACAATTGTCGCGAGCCTGGCAGTGGTGATGGCTGGTTTGGTGGCATTTGGTGCTGCGAGCGCTGGCGTGCAGGCCAATCAGTCAAATGATGTTATGTATGGTGGAGTACACTCGGTAGAGGCAGCCAATAAGGCGATGATTGCCTACCCGCAGCTGTACGCCAAATATGGCGTGAGCAAAGACCTGCGCGTCGAAACCGGCGCCGCACACCGTAACGGCAACATCACCAATGCTGCTGGCCAAGTGGTGGCCACAAATGGCGTGTCGGTTGGTCGCCAAAAGCTCAACAGCGCCAGCCGCAGCTTTGTCGCCGATGGCAACACCTGGTACGAGTCGGCCAACAGCGGCCCTAATGTATTCTTGTCGGAATCGTTGCCCGCCTATCTGTATTTCCGCGCTGATGGCACGTTCTCGGGCGGTATTATTATGGACTGTGGTAACCCCCTTGGTGGCACCAACACTGTTATTCCCAAAACTCCCGGTATCAAACTCGAAAAAACCGTCGACTATGTCAAACAAAAAACCGTCAATGTCGGCCAGGCATTTACGTACAACCTGCGCATCACCAACACCGGCAATGTCGACCTAATCAATGCCGTTATCACCGACAACGCCCCTGCTGGCGTCACCTTCACCGGCGCAAGCCATGGCCAAGTTACCGCAGGTGGCAAGGCCTGGATTTACACTATCGATCGTCTGGCTGCCGGTAGCCATGTCGACTACGATATATTCGCGACGGTGCCTACGTACAAAGAAGGTGCAATCATCAACCAGGCGTGCATCGATGCCCGCGAAGTCCCTGGCAGCCCTGATTCGTGCGACAAGGCGACCGTGGATGTGCCGAAGCCTGTGGTCAAGCAAGTGGAAGTTTGCGAAATTGCAACCGGTAATATCGTCAAGGTCGACGATGGCTACGATACTATTAAATACTCGACTAACCTCGACGACTGCAAGCCAGTCACGGTGTGCGACACCAGTACCAACACCGTCATTACGATCCGCAAACATCAGATGAAAGATAGCTACACGACTGATCAGAGCAAGTGTGGCCAGATGGTCGTCTGTGTGCTCGAGACAAAAGAAATCAAAACTATCGCCAAAAATGCTTTCGATACCACCAAGATGACCACTGATCAGAGCAAGTGCGCACCTGCGCCTACTCCTCCCCCAACACCGCAGCCTCCGGTACAGGAGCTGCCAAAGACCGGTGTATCAGAAGCCGTCACCGGCACGATTGGCCTAGGCGCGCTTGTCGCTGCCGGCTATGCCTGGCTGGTCAGCCGCCGCCAGTTGGCATAAGCCGCTCTACCCCGAGTAGTTGCATGCCCCGCCACATTCCATGGCGGGGATTCGCTACCTTGCACATGCTATAATTATTACCATGCAAGCGCGGCGATTGATGCGGAGCAAATTAGCAACGGTGGCGATGTCGCAGTATTGGCTGGGGCCGCTCGAGGTTAATTATGTCCACTCGCCGAATGGCGCTAACCTGGCCTACTGGAATATCGATGCCAATCTGGCCGCGCAGTATAATGCGGCCAGCGATTCGTTGGTGTTGACGCGCCCGACCGCCAACGGTCTAAATCTGTACGTCAAGCCCTACGTGACGGCGGCCAAAACGCGCTATCAGCTGCTGCCCGGCCAGACGGTTGTGGCCGGCGCGCAGCTTACCACTAGCCATGCATGTCGCGTGCAGATCGATATCGCGCTGTATGATACGCCTACCGCGTGGAATTGGGTGGCCGGCACGACGGTCGAAACCGTAATGGCGGCGGGCCAAACGCTGCCGTTACCGATATACCACACCACGCCGACGGCGCTGCCGGCTTATTATGTCGAGTATACGATTGGGTTTTTGGGGCCGCTTAATGCCGCGGGTACGATGCCGACGGCTCTGCCTGCCGGAGCGACGTTGACGCTGCGCGATACCGGGTTTTTCGTTGATCAGTTGCCAGCCGACGGATTGTTTAGCGCGACCAGCCCAGCCGGTGCGTGGCAGGGCACCGCCAATGCTTCGCCATCGGTGCGCCGTGTTGCTACGCCAAAAACCCATTTTGCGCCGCCTAGCCCTACCGTTACTATCGCCGGCACGACGTACCACACTGCTCAGGCGGCCACGCCGCCGGCGGCATTTACTCCTACTAGTGTTTGGAACCGCCCGGCCTCTACCCTGACACCTATCGCCGACAGCGACGCGCGGCTGCGCTGGCTTGTCGGCAATCTCGGTACGCAAAACAACCGGTTTGCGATGAGCGGGAGCGCCATGCTGATGAATTGGGGCGTGCCAACCTATTATGCCGATAGTACCAGCCCCAGCTACACTGTGATATGCAAGAATTCCTACGGCTGGAACCCTGCCCACGCCACGTGGAGCGGCATTCGTATTCCTATCGGTGCGCGTGCCGCAAACAATAGCGATGGCGAGTTGACGGTGTATGATATTGAGCGCAATGTGGTGTGGTGGTTTTGGCAGGCGAGTTTTGACGGTACTAATTGGTCGGCGGAGGCAGCCAGCCACGCGTATCTTGACGGCAATGGTGTCGCCGCCGGCATGACCAACGGTGATCCACGCAACACCGAAAACGGCCAAAATGGCAAAAATGGTCATATCTGCCATATTCGCTGGAACGAACTGGCCGCTGGGCGGATCAACCGCGTGGTGCGATTTGCGCTGCCAAACAGCTGGGGCTCGACGCAGTGCGTTTGGCCGATTTATTACAGCGATGGCCAGTCGACCAACCCGCTGGCGATTCCCCAGGGCGCGATTTTGCGGCTCAAGCCAAGTATTAATATTGATGTGACGTTTGCCGGGGTGCCACCGGTGGGCAAACTCTTGCTCCATCAGATGCAAGACTACGGCATTATGTTTGTCGATAGCGGCGGTGACGAACCATCGTTTATACTAGAGGACACGTATTTTGAAAATGGCCTGGCGCGCTGGCCGGCGTATTTTGATCCGCTAGCTGGGGTCAAGATTGCTGACTCGGGCGCTGCAGATGCGGCGGTGTATTTTGACGCGTGCTATCCGCAGCCGTAGGCTAATCAGATTCCGACAGAACGTACTGGTGCTCTGATACCGCTTACGCTATAATAGTGACAAATATCATGAGCATCTCTACACGTCGACTCTATAGAGCCAAAAAATCCCCAACAGGCGGTGAGACTCTTACTGCTATGGCGACTTACGAAGGTAATGGCTCGGCTACGCTTCATTGGACAGCATCTTTTACCCCGGTAAACTGGATCGCTTCACGCGACGGTACGGATCGCGACGGAACTGGCCCGTGGACTTCATCGCCGCTTCCGGCGTCGCAACATTCGCTCACATTTACCGCGCTTAGGGAGGGCGATACGTACACCCTTACTGTCACAGGAGGCGGCAAGACTGCTACCGCGACAATCACTATTCCGCTGCCAACGTCAAATGTTATCTCTAATTTTGTTGTCGCTGCTACCACCACTTCGAGCATTAGTCTAAGCTGGTCGTACAATGGCGCTGCGCTCAGCAACTATACACTTTCGCGAAATGGCTCGTCAGTGGCAACCCCCGCCGCCGCCACCACCAGTTTCGTCGATAGCGGACTGGCAAGCGGCACTAGCTATACGTATACACTCGTCGGCAACCTGGCGGCTGGCGGGACAACGAACACGGCGAGTACCCAGGGATCAACGGTGGCCGTCTCCACCGGCGGCTCTCCTGCGTGGCCGCTGAAGGTGAGCGCCAATAAGCGCTATCTTGTAGATAGTGCAAATGCACCGTTTTATGTAGCAGCAGATACCGGATGGCTTATCACGAGCAAGTTGACTCTTGCCGAAACGCGCTACTACCTGGACGGTCGCAAAGCCAAAGGATTTAATGCGATTTGCATTTCCCTGGTAGACCATAGCTCTGGCGGCGTGCAGCCCACTACTACCCGATCTGGCCAAAAGCTTTTCCTAAATAATACCATTGCACAGCCAAATCCAGCCTTTTTCGACTACTTCGACTCCGTGGTGTCAGAAGCAGCTTCGCGAGACATGCTATTGATGGTGTGGCCTATGTGGCTGCAGATGGCGTATGGTGGTTCATCTAGCGACCCTACCTTTACTGCAGCAAATGTACAGGCATATGGCAATTACCTGGGTGCGCGATATAAGAACAGTGGTAATATAGTATGGGTAATGGGTGGAGACTGTGGCGGTCCGTATGACGGAGGCGATTTCCCTGCGCAATCAGTAATTAGGGCGCTTGCAAATGCTATTAAGAGCCAAGACGCCAATCATCTCATGAGTTATCATCCGGGCGTGAATCTTTCTAGTAGCCTTGGCTATAACGGGGATAGTTGGCTTGATTTTCATGGGACTTACTGGGACTTTAATACTAATAATATGTCCTCTGCGTACAAAAACATTTATCGAGATTACGACACTTCGCCTGCTCGACCCACGATTATGCTTGAGTCGGGGTATGAGGGGCCTCATCCCGGAGATGCTAACCCCTATATATTAACCGCCAAGACCTCGCGCATTCAATCGTATTACATGTCGCTTGCTGGTGGGCTCGGCTTTACCTACGGTGCAAACTCCACATACGATATGTCCCGAACTGATCCTCGAACATGGCAGCAAACCCTCGAAATTCCAGGGGCATATCATCAGGGCTACGTCGCCAAGGTTTTTCAGGCCCATAATTGGTGGACGCTTGCCCCCTCGCGTGCGGGAGACTTTTTGACTAGCGGCGGCGGCTCCTATGGTGGCACCGACTACGCCACTGCCGCATTAGCCTATGATGGCCGATTAGGCATGATATATATGCCAACTCGTCGGACAATTACCATTAATATGTCAAAAATGACCGCCTCGACAGTTACTGCACGATGGTATGATCCAACTAGCGGTACGTACTCTACCGCCGGAAGCGGCACGTATACTAACAGTGGTTCTCAGAATTTCACCCCACCCACGAGCAATAGCGCAGGCGATAATGACTGGCTGCTGGTCGTAGTTGCTGTTTAGTACGAATAGGTAGTCGGCAGATCATTTCTTTACGCTACGCATGCGCTATGGGTATATGCGTACATTGCGTACTTGCATCTGTATTAGCGTCACGGATGGGTCGGGCGCGACACCAGGCCACACGCCACCAATGGCGAGGTTTAGGGTTACGCCTTGCTTGACGGTGCCAAATGGCCAGTTGCCACCACTAGCTTGTATTTGACTCTGTGTCCACTTGACCGTCGATACGCCATCGATAAAGAATTCTACATAACCGGGTCGTACCTCGGCGGCATAGGTGTGCCACTGGGTGATGTCGATAGGTGTCGCATGCGGTCCTGATTGACCGTGTCCGCCGCCTTGAGAATAATGAAGGTTTGAATAAATAATTGATTCTGCGTTGATAGACTCTACTACATCTATCTCGCCACCGCCGGGCCACCCGCCTCCGTAGAGCGCCCATGTCCAGAATGCCGGCCAGGCCCCCTTGATACTAGGAAGCTTTAGCTCGGCCTCGAGACGGCCATAGTACAGTGCGTATTGCTCGGCCGCATGAATGCGACCCGAATACCAATTGCCATTACCGTCCCGACGCGCGCTTATAGTGAGGGTATTGTTAGCGACCGAAAATGCAGCTGGATTTCCGTAGGACTGCAGCTCGTTGTTTGTGGTGCCGGCCGGGAAGCTTTCGATCACCCACTTCGATTGATCGAGGGAGGTTCCTGCAAAAGTATCTTCAAATAGTAGCTGGACGAGCGCATTTGTAGTGACGACCACGCTTGCAGCCGCCTTTTCTGTACCGCCGATGACAGTTTTGACAGAGAAAGTATACTGAGTTGAAGGGGCGAGGGCTGGTGATTCCTGCCCCGGCTTATAGGTAGTTGCCTGAATGGGCGTATTGTTGAGGGGGGTCTGTGAGCCGTTTTGATAGATATTATAGCCTTGTATCGCGCCAGAGGGAAACGTGGGCGGTGACCACGAGAGTGTTACGTATGTCTGTGCTGCGCTTGCGGTCAGGTTGCGAGGAGTGTCGCTCGCGGGAATAGTACCTGCAAGCTCAATGCCGCAGACCTTTGCATCTCCGCCAGGGCTGGTTGCGTTAAACTCGATGACAATTTGACCCGCAGGGGTCGAGTTGATAGTGAAATCTTTGGTGCACGCTCTGTTGGCGCCACCCGCAGCTACAAAAATATCAAAACCCTGAATAACCAACTGATTATTAGCAGTGATATTCATGACACGTTGCCCGGCAGCGCTATAATAAAGCTCTGCAAAATGTAGCCGTATTTTGTAGGTTGCGCTTGCGGCTAGGCCAGCAATAGTATAGCTGAACTGCCCCCATCGCTGGCTTTGATATATTGCCTGCGGTGCAGCGCCAGGGGCAGTGCCAGTGGTAATAAGAGTTGTATCTGTGTGTGCGGTCCCGCCAGTAAAATACCCCGTTTCGGGCGTCCACGCAGGCGGCTGCAACGCCAATACTTGCGTCGTTTGCCCGCAAGCAATTCGAAAGGCCGCCACGAATGCATCTGAATGTACGTGTCGACGCAATCGTTTTGAGCCTATTCCCATGGTATAAGTATAACCTGTATTTGTGAATTACGACATACCCAGCGTGCTCGGATCATCTATGGGGCGCACCGAAAATCTA
>DDFI01000014.1:0-97336 GCA_002337095.1 Candidatus Saccharibacteria bacterium UBA1932 | reverse complement strand
CAGCCTGCCCGCAAACAAGTCCTCGGCGCACCCGCAACTGGTGGCGGTACAACCATCGAAAAGCCCGTCGATCGCACCCCTGTACGCGAAGAAACCGACAAGCGCAGCGCCTTTACCTCTACCTACGTAGACCGCGACGGCACCCCGACCATCATCGCACCCACTGGGCCCTTTGACGAGCAATTACCTAGCAGCACCGACCCAAAAAACGCCGCCCTAGGCAGCACCTACTCTTACGTCGGTATCCACCAGAAACAAACCGAAACCAAGTTCACCATCCGTCCTATCCAGATGGGCGCTCGTGTCTACATTCCAGGCCTCGCTTGCCTAGAGAGATAACCAAAGAAAAAGCCACCCATTTGGGCGGCCAAATCCAAAAAAGTTTTGTTGTGGCAGGGGCTCGAGGATGGGAATATAACTTTTTCTGACGAGCTGGACTTTGATCCTAAAGAGTTAGATATGGTATACAAAGATCCTGAGTTGGAGGATCGGTGATGAGACGTATTCATCGACCCTCTACCTTTCTACTGATTCTAGTAGCCGGCACTATATACGCATACTGGAGTTATATTAAGTATCTATCTGCTGCTATCATATTGTTGCTAATTGTAAAAATTGCCCTCAATACCATCAGAAAGATCAGGCATGCGCTGGATAGCTTGCGACTAAGAGATGTTGATGAAATGAGCGGTATAGAGTTTGAGTATTATGTTGCTGCTTTGCTCGCCCAATGTGGTTATAAGAACATATCACTTACTGAGCAATACGATTACGGTGTAGATATCATCGCCGAGAAGGACGGTGTGCGGTGGGGTATTCAGACGAAACGATATTCTGGTATCGTAGGCGCCTCGGCTGTTCGTCAGGTTGTTGCAGGCTTAAGGATGTATGATTGCGATCGAGCAATGGTCATTACGAATAGCACATTTAGCGCTTTTGCAACACGTCTCGCTGAAGGCAACGAGTGTGTATTATTCGATAGGTTGAGTTTGCGTGCCCTTGTAAACTAAAATGGAAAAATATCGGATACTGTTACTTTTAGGGCCTTAGCAATTCTTTCATAGGTTTCAACGGATGGACGCAATTCGGCGCGTTCTATTTTTGCGTAGTAGTTAGTGCTTAGCTTTGACTTCTCTGCTAACTCTGCTTGAGTATAATTGCGACTCAAACGAAAAGCCTTTAGCTTCTTTGCGACTTTTCACGTAGTGCCATCAAGGTTATTCATAAGTATATTTTATCACTCTAGGCGTACTATTGCTCAAAAATATCGTATCATATAGCTGATGACAAATATCAAGAAAACTGATCTAAGTATTTATTCTCACAAGGCAGCGGTTGCTGCTAGCCAAGCGCATGGCGCAAATATTAATGCTGTTGGATTCAATCTCGACTTGATAGCTCAAAAGAGTCCCGTAAAGGCCGTAAAAATCCTTAATCTATACAGGGATGTAAAAGCGATTACGCCAGATACCGATGGTCAGCCCGACGAAGATTTCGGTATGGCAATCGATGAGCTCACTAAAACTATACAAGATATTGACGATTGACGTTGATTGCAGTTATTGGGCGAAGTCAGTGTGCTCCACTACCCACTTACGCACTCGTGGCGCAACCCAAAATCCGTATATACCAAGGGTTATGATGCACAGCAGTAGCCATTTGACCCAATGTACGAATAGCCCGATTCCGGTGCCGGTAAATACTAGTTGCCTGCCGTTGATGTAGGTGTGTTTAGCAATCCATCGCTGGCGTAATACAAGCGCATAAGGATACGCGAATCCAAACGTAATGACGGTGATAATAAGCGCAAGTATTCCAGTGCCAAGATATGTTGCCGCACCACCATTGAA
This sequence comes from Candidatus Saccharibacteria bacterium UBA1932, assembly GCA_002337095.1. Taxonomy (GTDB): domain Bacteria; phylum Patescibacteriota; class Saccharimonadia; order Saccharimonadales; family Saccharimonadaceae; genus Saccharimonas. The sequence goes on along the minus strand of DDFI01000014.1, from coordinate 95,486 downwards.
AGTGAAGTTTTTTGATTTAACCATACTGTATACTGTAGCTCTTGTGAGGATAAATCACAACTCACTTAATACTATATGAAACGCATCGAAAATCTATTGTGCTTTCCCTCCTGTAGGAGTATATTAAAAATGTCACGTAAATAACTTTATAGGGGAGCAAGAGACTTGTATGGCCGTAGGTGGTGCATTTATTAAATGTATCTCAAATGCAAAACCACTTTTGCGCCAAGCCATGCTTGCACTTATCGCGTCCGTTATGGGCGCGAGTTTAGCATTGCCGACAGCTACTTATGCCCTTGCGCAGGCAAATGCCAATCGACCGTTTACGTGGTCTGACACCCTCCAGCCTCTCCAGAGTGCCCAGCCTGCTAAAAAGCAAGTCCTCGGCGCTCCCGCAACTGGTGGCGGCACCACGGTCGAAAAACCCGTCGATCGCACCCCAGTCCGCGAAGAAACCGACAAGCGCAGCGCCTTTACCTCTACCTTCGTCAACCGCGACGGCACTCGCACGTTGAAGTACTCACCCGAGCAGCAAAACTACCAAGACGCAAACGGCAAATGGCAAAAAATCGACAATAAACTGTCGGTGACAAAATCTAACCCCGGCAATAAACCAAACTTCTTCCAGTCGCTAATGGGTGAAAAAGAAACACCCGATACTCCTACCGAAATGCAGGGTAAAGCCGGTAGTATGAATGTCACCATGAACCCCGTGCAAGATGGCGTCAAGATCACGAGTGGCTCGCGCACGGTGACCATGAAACCACTTGGCGTCAATAACACGCTCCCTACCCAAAAAGACGACCACACCGTTATTTATAAAGACGCTTGGCCCTATGTTGACCTAGAATACCAGCTGCGCGGCGAACTGGTCAAAGAAATTATTGTGATCAAAGATAAGCGTGCCAAAAGTACCTTTGACTTCACCATCGATGGCGGCAAAGTGATNNAAGCTCAAAGACCAGCTCACCATCGCTGGCTTCCCTGACACCTTTGCCTTTAGCCAGCTCACCCTCGATGTCAACGAGCGCGGTGTCATTAGTGAGCAGCGCGTTACACAGAAGGTTACCGACAAGGGCATCCAAGTCGTCATGGACAACACCTGGATGCAGGCGCAGCCCAGCAGTGCTTTTCCGATGCACATTGACCCAAGCTTTGGACAGAATGCTACAGGTTATATGATGTATAAATCTGATGGTTACCCATGCGATTTCTCTAGGTGCTACGCCCTTATCGGTACAATTTATGACGGCGGGTGGAAATCATGGCGTACTTATCTGCAGTTCCCCTATGACCAGTTGCGCGGTAAAAATGTGTTAAATGCCAATATGCACGGTACGTTCAAATGGGGTATGAATGGCATCGGTGATTCACGATGGATTGCAATGGGGCACGCAAACTGCTGGGGTTACGAGTGTCGCGGTAATGGAGTTGGTTCTGCGCTCGTTAATCAAGATTTTGATATTAACTTTACAAATGAGTTGCGCAACTCTGTAAATAATGGTGACTTTGGTGCAGTATGGAGTTTCTGGGGTGAAGAAGGTCAATATAAGAGCTATAAGACTTATGACTACATGACTGCCTACATTGACTACGATACCCCCACTCCACCTGCAACTCTCGTCGCCCCTGCTGATGGTCAAGTTGTGGTCGACACGCAAACCACTCTAAAGGTCAATCCCGTAACTGATGCAGATGGCGACGCGGTAAGATATCGATTCCGAGTTAGTACAAATGAGAATGCCGAAACGGGCGCGGTAATCGATTCTAACTGGATCGATACACCGCAATGGACAATACCTGATGGAATCCTCCAAGATGGCATGACATACTACTGGCACGTCTATACATCTGGCGCGCGCGAAACTGGCCCGCTCGCGAACCAGAAGAGGTCTTTCAAGGTTGATTTGAGAACGAATAAAGATAGCTCGCAAAGTTACGATACAGTTGGCCCCATCGGCGTAGGACTTGCAACGGGACACGCTACATTAGATGCATCATCCCATAGTATGAATGCGCTTGGCGGAGAAATGGGACTTGGGCTGACATATTCTACTCCCAATAAGGTCAAAAAAGGTCTAATCGGTGAGTATTGGAACGTGCAATCAGGGTATAACTTCGCGAGCGGTGCACCAGCCGCTACACCAAACGCTACTCGTCGCGACCAAAACGTCGACTTCAACTGGGGTACCGGCATGCCTGCACCAGGCGTTACCAGCGACACGTTCTACTCGCGTTGGACGGGTCAATTCGTCGCGCCCGTCACAGGCAGTTACCAATTTGGCGCGAATGCCGATGACAACATGCGCGTAGTGGTCAATAGTACGGAATTAGTAAATACTGGCTACACGAATGGAGCCGTCGCCTATGGCGGTGCGGTGACCCTACAAGCCGGCCAAGTTGTGCCGATTCGCGTCGAGCACCTCGACAGCCTTGGTGGCGCGAGCGCTAAGTTGTATGTCAAGGGCGCCGTGACAGAGCAAATCGTCCCGCGCGACTGGCTTTACACCAATGTCACTAACGAGCCACAGCGCACTGGTCTGACTGGTCGTTACTATCTAGATAATGGCGATCACAATGTTGACAATGCTGCCAAAGATCCTGCGCGGTTCATGCTCACACGTCAAGATACTAACATAAACCTGCAATTTGGCATAGATGGCCCCGCACCCGGCATGCAAGCCAATAACTTCATGGCACGTTGGACGGGTTATCTGACCGTGCCGACGAGCGGTAAATACACGATTGGTGCCGCGAGCGATGACGGTGTGCGTATCAAAACCGGCACTGGGCTGTCCGGCGCAATGGAAGAGATCACCGCCAATTCCTGGGGTGCACAGGCCGGTGTGTTCTGGGGGAAAGAAATCACCCTAGAGGCCAACAAGCCCATGCCAATCGTCATTGACTACATGCAGGCAGGTGGTAGTGCGGGTATCAACCTCATCGTGAAAGCCGCTGATGGTACGACGCCGACGGTTCCTGCTACGTGGCTTGCGCCGCAAGCTAACGTGTTGCCGGATGCGTGGAAACTGAACGTAGCTGTTAGCGGAGGGGCAGCCTATGAGCATCTGAGGGTTACAACTAGTAGTGTCATCCTCGATGACACTACAGGCGGAACGCATGAATATGTATGGAAGAACAATGCCTATCAGCCACCCGCTAATGAAAATGGTGTGCTTACAAAGAATGATATCGATAAGACTTACACTTTGCTTGATGCGGATGGGCGCACATATGTCTTTGACTTTGAGGGAAATCTTATTTCATTAACTACTCCTAGTGACGATCGGCAGCCCTCTGCGCTCAAGTATTTCTATGACGGTTCACCTTCACGACTTGTTCGCATTGAAGACGGCGTGACCGCTTCTCGATATGGGACAGTTTACTACAAAGGCTTTAATGAAGGAGGTATGTGTGCTCATTCCGCTGACTATGACGAAGTACCTAGTGGCATGCTGTGCGCGTTCAAGACCAGTGACGGGGCCGAAACGCACTTCTACTACAAAGCTGGTCAACTAGTCCGTATAGAGTTCCCCGACAAACAAATCGTCGACTACTCATATGATCTACTGGGTCGCATCATTGCAATGCGAGATAATATGGCCGCAGATGCGGTACGATCAGGGGTCCGCACCAACGATTCGAGCGTCACAACCGAAGTGGTTTACGACTCACTAGGTAGGGTACAGACAGTGACCGCGCCAGCTGCGCAAGCAGGTGGAACAAGGGTCAGTCATCGAATCGATTATAAACCTGCTGTCACGCAGCTTCATATCAATGGCTCTAGCGAGCCGATGGGATTTAGTAAGAAAGTTGAATACGATGCGTTATTGAGAACTACAAAAGAGACAGATATTACAGGACAGGTCGCGAGTCAAGAATGGGACCCGGTTAAAGACCTCAAACTATCAAGCACCAATAATCTTGGTCTGAAGTCTACTACTATCTATGATCAATTAGATCGCACGACTGATGTGTATGGTTTTGCGCCAAGCGATTGGTTTGGTCCTGAGCGCATTCCTGTAACGCATATCGATGAAGTACCACATATAAAGTCTGGGTATGATGAAGGCATTACCGGGCTAGGTATTTCTGTATATGATAACGCCAGCTTGCTTCGTGCACCAAAACTGAATAGTACCGCGTTTAATAACTTACCTAATGGCTCGTATAATCTTGATCTGACAAACTCGACAGTCAAACCCTCAGATGGACTATCGTTCCGCGCAACTGGCAAAATTCGCCTCGACAAAACGGGTCTCTACAAGTTTAGGTTACAGCATGGTGACGGCGCTCGATTATTTATCGACAACACTCTGATTATGAGTAACTGGGCGGATGGCGCAGAACGCACCTCGCCCGAGGGCACATACCAGAACGACAAAGCCGGTAGGCTGGTGTCGATCACGATCGAAGGGTACAAAAAAGGTACAACGGGCACGGGAGTAAATAGTCGTCTCTTTGCATCACTTAGTCAGCTCGAGCCTGGCAGTGCTGCATGGAGTGATACTGTTGGCGACAAACTCGCTCCAGCGTACAATCTTGCGACCAGTACCAAGGTGTTTGATGCACAGCTAGGTAATACAGAAGTCAGAACTCAATACAAAGACCCAGCCTATGCGAAGATTAGTAGTACTGTCCTTGACGCTGCCGGCCTTAACTATACGAGTACCGCTACCTATGAAGACCCCGGCAAAGGCTTCTTGCGGCAAACCAGTAAAACCCTTGCTGGTGGCGCAACTACCACTTACCAGTACTACAACGCGGATGAAACTGTAGTAAATCCCTGCTCTACTTCCACGCCTGCTGCCCACCAGGCAGGGCGCCTAAAGCTAAAAACTGAGCCAGATCCCGACGGAACGGGACCTCAGACGGGCCGAACCAGCGAAGCTGTGTATAACGAGTCTGGAGATATCGTTGCCATTCGTACAAATAGCGACCCTTGGACCTGTATGGAGTACGATGCACGTGGCCGTGTGACAAAAACGACAATTCCTGCTGTTGAGGGCCGTGCGGGCAGGACTATTATAAACGTGTACGCCGTCGGCGGTAACCCTTTGGTTAAATCAACTTCTGATGCAAGCGGGACTATCATAACAGAAAATGACCTACTCGGTCGCACAATAAAGTACACTGATGCTAAAGGTAAAGTGACCACCACAACGTATGATCAATTTGGCAAACTCCTTAGTCGAAACAGCCTCGTCGGCAAAGAGGAGGTAGAGTATGACCAATTTGACCGTCCTGTTAAGCAGAAGCTTGATGGTGTCACCATGGCTACCCTTTCCTACGACACATACGGACGTATTCAGCATATAGACTACAAAGCAGGCCTCAGCGTTGATACAAACAGTTACGATTCGCTAGGGCGCATGAACAAAATCAGTTACAATGCCAGTGGTCAGATAATTAGTGATCAGGTAACTCGTTCAGTGACCGGCCTAGTGACAAGCGGCGTAGAAAACGGCGTCAATAAGTCGTACACGTATGACAAAGCAAGTCGCCTCACCGATGCCACGATTGGTAGCAACACCTTCAAGTATGAATTTGGCGCACAAGGCGATGGATGTGCGGCAGTGGCCGGATATAATGCAGGCCGCGACGGTAACCGTACTAAGATGACGCTAAATAGCAAAGTAACAAATTACTGCTACAATGGCGCAGATCAGCTCAAGAGCTCAAGTGATCTATGGTATACGGACGTTCGCTATGATAGTCACGGCAATACAACTCGTATGGGCGATCTTGCCCATTTGACACAGTTCCAATACGATGCAAGTGATCGAAACACCAGTATAACTGAGACGGATGTCGCGGGAAATGGATTCCAAAGCTCATATTCTCGCGATGTCACTGGTAGGATCATTGGCCGCAGTGAAAGTACTATTGCCAAGTGGACATGGAGCAGCGCTGGCTCGGCGATATATGGCTACACCTCATCAGGAGACTCAGCCGACTTTATCATGGATGGCGCCGGTAATGTAATACAACGTTATGTAAATCTCGCCGGTGGTGTGCGCGTTATGTTTAATGCCAAGTCTACCTCTGCCGGAGCGGTCACTTATAGCCTGAGCAACCTCCATGGCGATACAATGGCCACAGTGAACGCGGATGGCACGTCGACGATCATTGCACCTTCAGGTCCATTCGGCGAGCAGCTTCCAAACGACAACGACCCTGCAAATACTCTCGGCAGCACCACCTATGACTATCTCGGAAGTTACCAGAAGCTCACTGATTCTAAATTTACAATTCGTCCTATGCAGATGGGTGCACGAGTCTATATTGCCGGACTTGGCCGCTTCCTCCAGGTGGACCCACAAGAGGGCGGCACAGATAATAGCTACGTGTATGTAAATGATCCAGTCAATAACTACGACCTTAATGGTATGTGGGGTTGGGGTGACTTATGTAATGTAGTGAAAACTGTTGTAAACGTAGTAGTCAAAGCCGTAGTTACTGTTGTGGCTCCTATAGTAAAAGCGGTTGTAGATACTGCGGCCAAGGTAGCCACTGTGGTGAGTAATGTTACTAGAGCGGTGGTTGATTATGGTAGAAAAGTTGTAGCGACTGCTGTAACAGTTGCGACGGCTGTATATAGGTATGTAGCTCCTAAGGTGGTAGAGGGAATACGCGAGGCCGGAAGGGTTGCAGAGGCATTTAATCAATTCAATGTCAAGAACGGTGATTTAATTAATATAGCAGCCTCCGTGGCGGTGATAGGGGTTTGCGCGGCAACGGCGGGTGTTGGATGTCTAGCTGCAACGGTAGCAGCGGGAGCGTACAGCGCTTACGTTGCTGGCGCTCAAGCATATGATAAAACTCACGACTGGAGGCGAGTCGGCGCTCAAGCGCTTGCAGCCGGCGCTCTTAGCTTCGGAGCATATAAAATTGGAAAGGCACTCACGGGTGTGCTAAATGTAGGTGAACGTCTCGGCGGAACGGCAGTGGGTATGAATTCATTCGCGTTTGAGCTTGGTGCGGGGTATGGGGCAGAAGCTGGGGTAAATGCTTTTTGTGACGGTACTGGGGTATGCTAAACTTAAACGAGATAGATCATGCGAGATAAGTATTATATAGGACTCAAATATATTAATTGTGCTTGCGCTAAGGATAGAGTAATCTTAGTGGGTAGCACGTTGGTAGCGATATTCACTACCCTTATAGCAATAAGCTGTATAGCAATGGGGATATTCTTTATCGCGCAACGGAGTACTGACATTAGAGTCATTTTGTTTGCACTACTATTTATCCTTCCCTTTCCTCTGCTTGTATTGGGTGACTACCGTTCTGCAAAGAAAACGATGTTAAAATGGGGACACTCCCAAGAATGCGCAAAACGTATAGCGCGAATGCGTGCGCCGAGGTCAATAATGTATAGTGAATTCAAAGAAATGGACCACAAACTCCAGCCCGGCGAAAAAAGATATCGGTGGTAGTATAATAGTCATAACAAGGAGAATATTATGGTACAACTTGCCCCATCCAAAAATCCAGAAAAAGAAAGTAAGAACTTTAGTATTGCAGCGCTTGTATGTGGGATTGCATCGATGCTGTTTTGGCCCGCAGCCCTGGGAGGATTAGCGTTTGGCGTGCGTGGTGCAATTCTATCGCATCGTATACGCAACAATAAATATCTTGCCTTTTCGATCATCGGCATTGTACTAGGACTCATTACCTTTATCTGGTACTATTCGCAGCCACGATAACAGCGCTACGTACAATGCCTTAATATTGCCTAGCTGATTCTTTTAGTGAGCAGCTTCCCTGTCGCCGTCGACCCCAAAGAACGCCGCCCCAGGCAGTACCTACTCCTACGTAGGCATTCACGCCAAACAAACCAAAACGAAGTTCACCATCTGCCCCATCCAAATGGGAGCCCGTGTCTACATCCCCGGCCTCGCTTGCCTGGAGAGATAACCAAAGAAAAAGCCGCCCATTCGGGCGACCAAATCCAAAAAAAGTTTTGTTGTGGCAGGGGTAGCAGGACTCGAACCTACGACACCTGGTTTTGGAGACCAGTGCTCTACCAACTGAGCTATACCCCTATAGTAGATACTGCACTATTATACCAGATAGGTGGCGATTTGCGCTACCAACGCGTGGCGTGTGGGAACAGTGGCAAATTATCTAGGCACAAAGTAGGCATAAACGGGTTGTAAAAAGCCGTGGTCAGGTTTACAATAAGGAATGAATCGAAACATAAAGGGGATCCGAGTCACCATTAGCGACTCCCAAGAGTGATGAATATACTAATGTTAGGGTGGGAATTGCCTCCGCACAACAGTGGCGGACTTGGCGTGGCCTGCTACCATATGGCAAAGGCTATCGCCTCGCGCGGCGTCAGTATTGATTTTGTCCTCCCCTACACCGCGCACCATCCTGATACCGAATTTATGACCATCCATGGCGCGACGAAGCTCGACCCGATCAATCGCAATGGCCTGCTGAGCGCTTATACCGGCGAGGTGTGGGCCGACCACGAGGACGGCGACGAGGATGAGACCGATATGACGAATATCCGCGGTGTCCAGCGCCGCTATGTCAAGTATGTCGATCGGCTGGTGCGCCGCGGCAAGCGGCCGGATGCTATTCATGCCCACGATTGGCTAACAATGGAGGCGGGTATTCGCGCCAAGCAGCTGACCGATGCGCCGCTGATCGTGCATGTGCATGCGACGGAGTTTGACCGCTCGGGCGAGGACCGCGGCAATCCTATCATCCACGAGATTGAATATCAGGGCCTGATGATGGCCGACCGAATTATCGCGGTGAGCGGCATTACCAAGGGTATTATTGTGCACAAATATGGCATTCCGGCCGACAAGGTTGAGGTGGTGCATAATGCCATCGACCTTGCTAGTATGGGTAATTACGACTACGATCGCCGCACCTACCGCTATCTCGAAGACCTCAAGAAAGAGGGCTATACGGTGGTCGGCACCGTGACGCGATTCACAGTGCAAAAAGGCCTGACGCACCTGGTGCGTGCCGCTGCTCGTGCCAGCGAAAAATACGACAAATTGGTGTTTTTGTTCGCCGGCGACGGTGAGCAGCGCGACGAGTTGATACAGCTGAGTGCCGAGCTGGGAATTTCGGACAAAATATTTTTCACCGGATTTGTGCGCGGTCGCCAGTGGCGAGACGCCTATAACGTCTCGGATGTGTTTGTGATGAGCAGCGTGTCGGAGCCGTTTGGGCTGACGGCGCTCGAGGCGGCGCATCACAATTCGGCGCTTATCATTAGTCGCCAGTCTGGTGTGGGCGAAGTGCTGCAGAGTATTCTGCGGTATGATTTTTGGGATATCGATCGATTAGCCGATCAGTTGGTGGGCGTCGCTACCTCACCCGCCCTCGCCGATTCGCTGCGTGATGATGTACGGCGCGAGTATGCACGCCTGAGCTGGCACGATGTCGCCGCCAAATGCGAGCGTATTTATAGCGCCATGAAACAAGGAGTGCCCGCATGAGCATAGACAAACGCGGCATCACTCTGTACCTACACGTGCACCAGCCGTGGCGCGTGCGGCATTACACGGTGTTTGATACGGCCGAGGCCCACGACTATTTTGATGAGCCCGATCACCACAGCGACCGCAACAACCGCAAAATCATGGAAAAGGTCGCCGACAAATCCTATCGCCCGATGAACGCACTGCTCGAGAAACTGCTCCACCGATATCCGGATTTTCGGCTATCGCTCAGTATCTCGGGCGTGTTCATCGAGCAGGCGCTAGAGTGGGCGCCCGACGTGATCGAGAGTTTTCAGCGGCTAGTGGCGACAGGCCGGGTGGAAATTGTGGCCGAGACGTACTATCACTCACTGGCGTTTTTCTACAGCCGCGATGAATTTGAACATCAGGTCGAGCTGCACCGCCAGAAAATCCGTGAGGTATTTGGCGTCGAGACACGAGTGTTTCGTAATACCGAGCTTGCCTATAATGACGAGCTGGCCAAATGGGCCGACAAGCAAGGCTTTGATGGTATTTTGGCTGAGGGCTGGGATCCCATCCTTGAGTGGCGCAGCCCGAACTACGTCTATCGCCCAAGCGGCACCGAGCGCATTCGCCTGTTACTCAAAAACTACCGCCTAAGCGACGACCTAGCCTTTAGGTTTGGCAACCGCGACTGGAGCGAATATCCGCTACAGGCCGACACCTACGACCACTGGATGCGCGATGCATTTGGGCATGATTCGCCGCTTGTCAATCTATTTATGGATTACGAAACATTTGGTGAGCACCAATGGGAAGACACCGGAATCTTCGATTTCATGGAGCATTTTGTGGCGACTTGGCTGAGGGACGACACGCACACCTTCTATACCGTTAGCGAAGCAATCAAGTCTAGCGAGCCAGCGGGCGACATCAGTATGCCCGACACCGTGACGTGGGCAGACACCGAGCGCGATCTCACCGCCTGGCTGGGCAATGCCATGCAGCACGAAATCATGCGCCACCTCTACGCTCTCGAGCACGACGTGTTGCACAGTGGCGACGTGGGACTGATCGGTGATTGGCGCCGCCTGCAAACCAGCGACCATGTGTATTATATGTGTACCAAATATTTCAATGACGGCGACGTGCATGCGTACTTCAGCCCGTACGAATCCCCTTACGAAGCGTTTCTCAACTACATGAATGCTCTGCGCGATGTCCGGTACCGGGTGCTCGACTATCGACGCGGAGACACTCATGGCTAGGCCGATTGTCCTCAGCAACGGTCGGCTGCATGTCGGGCTTAATCAATATGGGCTGGTGCATGATTTCTATTACCCCTATGTAGGGTTCGAAAACCACGCGGCCGGCCCGCATACTCGCCACCGCATTGGCGTATGGACCGATGGTATTATGAGCTGGCTCGACGACGATGCGGCGTGGGAATTTACACATTCGTACCCACACACTGCGCTGATTGGCCACACGACTGCGCGCAACCTGGCGCTAGGTGTGGTGCTCGAGTTTGACGACATGGTCGATTGCGATAGCGACGTGTTTATGCGCAACATCCATGTAATTAACACGCGTGATCATCGCCGTACGATTCGGCTATTTATGCACCAGGCATTTGTGATTGGCGACTCACGCAGCAACACCGACACCTGCCAATACCTGCCCGACAACCACGCACTGCTGCACTACCGCGGCCGGCGGGTGTTTATTGTGTCGGCCGAGTCGGGGCATCACGAATTTGATCAGTATTCGATTGGCCTTTTTGATATCGAGGGTCGCGAGGGCACGTATCGCGATGCCGACGACGGCGAACTGTCGATGAGCGCGGTTGAGCATGGTCGGGTAGATTCGACGCTGCGCCTAATGCTCGACATCGATGCCCAAGATTCAGCGCGCGCCTCATACTGGATCGCTGCCGGCACGACGCTGCGCCAGGCGATGGGGCACCACCGGCTGATTCAGCGCGAGGGCGTGCACAAGCATTTTGAGGCGACGCACAACTGGTGGCAGCATTGGCTTAGGCCAACGCTTAAGTTTTCCTCGCGCATTCCTGCCCAATACCGCAGCGAATGTATCCGCAGCGCGATGATTATCAAATCTCACTGTGATAGCCGTGGTGCTGTGATCGCCAGTACCGATACCAATATGCTAAATTATTCGCGCGATGCCTACGGCTACTGCTGGCCGCGCGATGGTGCCTATGCGGTGTGGCCGCTGATGCGGCTAGGGTATCAGGAAGAGCCGCTCAATTTCTTTACGTTTTGCCGACGCAACCTACATCCCAATGGATATCTGATGCACAAATATCGCGCTGATGGCGCGCTTGGTAGTAGCTGGCACCCCTATTTGCACGCCAATGGCCAGGTAGCGCCGCCAATTCAAGAGGACGAAACAGCGCTGGTGTTATTCGTGTTTGTACAGTTTTATCAGCTGCACCCAAGTGCCAAATTGTTGCACGACTACTACGCCGATATGGTAGTGCCGATGGCGGGCTTTTTGGCTGAGTATATCGATACCCCGACGGGTTTGCCAGCCGCTAGCTACGATCTGTGGGAGCAAAAATTCTACATCACTACCTATACTACGGCGGTGGTATATGCGGCGCTACAGGCCGCGGCCGAACTTGCCGATGCGGCCCACGACGCAGCCAATGCCGTACGCTGGCGCGAGGCCGCCCAAGCGATCAGCGAGGCGGCACACCAGCACCTTTACGACGGTGATAGCGGACAGCTGGTGAAGGGCTTGTACTACCAGGATGGTCAGCGCCAGCGCGACACCACGCCCGATATCGCCACGTTTTTTGGTGTGTTTATGTACGGATTATTTGCGCCTGATAGCCCAGAATTTCGCGGTACGCTAGCCAGCATGGAGCGCGAATTTGCGATTGATGGCACGCGCGGCATCCCGCGTTTTGCCGACGATGCCTATAATCGCAGCGCCGCGAGCGGCTCGAATGCCTGGCCGGTTACGACCCTTTGGATGGCGCAATATTACCTAGAGTCGGGTGATCGCGAACGAGCGCTGGGGCTGCTCGAATGGGTGCGTGCGCATGCCTGGCCCAGTGGTGTGATGGCCGAACAGGTCGATCTTGCGACCGATCAAATCGTGTCGGTTGCGCCGCTGACATGGTCGCATGCAGAATATATTTCGACGCTGCTCGATATGGTCATTGGAGCCAAGCAATGACCATGCTATCGGGCCTTCGTCGTACCAAGCGGCGCCTCAATACCCGCGTGTTCAAGCACGTTGCGAGCCGCCTGGGTCTGATCTACCTCGGCTATGTCGACCAGCGCGACGACGATCACCGCCTGATTCGCGGCCTGACTGTCTCGCCGACGCATCGCGACGCCAACTACTGCGTTGGCACTGTGCAGGGCTACGATATTATGCTGGTTGAGCGCCGCGATACGCTGGTGCACCGCGATACGTCCCGGCATCGGTACCGGTGGGTGATCGTATCGGTCGACCTGCGCACCGCGCGACATATGCCGCAGGTATTTGTTGGCAACAACCTGCGCCACGATGCATTTATGGCCAAATATTCTCGCTTGGTGCCGGTGCATAGCGGCATGTTTGGGTCGCCATCCGCAAGTTTTAGCCAGCAATTCACCATCTATGCTCGTCCCGATCATGCGGTCGAAGTCGAACGGATGTTTCGCCCAGAGCTGACTGCTATGATGGCAGAGCATTTTGCGCACATGTCTGTCGAGATTGTCGATGGCACGATTTTGGTTTATGGCGAACCGTCACATCTGACGGCGGCGATGCTCGAGCGTATGGTTGCCAATGGCATCTGGCTCGCGCAACTGCTCGATACACCCGGGCTGATCGCGGCGTAATCCCACGTACCAAAAACACCTCCGGTAGGAGGTGTCGTGTGAGCCTTGCTAACGCCTAGCCCTTGCGTGGCTTGACTTCGTTGCGGCCGAGGTTTTTCTTGGTCTCGACATATTTGGCGTGCTTGCGCGCCTTTGGGTCGTACTTGTTGAGCTCGAGCTTGTCGGGGGTATTCATGGTGTTTTTGCGCGTGACATAAGTGCGGTGGCCAGTGAGCTGGCTGACCAGAGCGACGATCTTGCGTTTAGTATTCGTTTTTTTAGCCATCTAGATTTCCTTTAGCGGTTGATACTTACAATCAATGACACATTATAGCGGATTTAGTGACAGAGGTCAAGGTTAAAAAGTGGAAAGGCCTCACCTCGCCCATAGAGCTACTCTAGGGCGAGGTGAGGTTGGGTGCTTACCAGACCTTCACGCAGGGCTCGGGCCCAGATGGGTTGCCGTATTCCATGAACTTGGAGCAGACGCGTGAGCCAGAGGGTACCCACCTATTAACAGGTAGGCGGAATCGGAAGGTGCCATACTGACAACCTCCATCCTCTTGGTAGGCTAGCCCGTATGCGCCTCCCCACGGAGGAACGTAGTACACCCATGCACTCGCCCGGCATATCCATGGAGGAGCCGCATTGGAGCGGATCGCCCAGACGGCATTGATGTACGCGCCTGAGTGCTCGACAGTCGTACATGTGTAGCCCCAGCCGCTTGCAATCCCGCAGCTCTGGTTGCCGATAGTAATATCATTGCTGGCAGCGTTTGACATTCCTGCCGATGCACCAATCATCGTTGCGGCTACTACTCCGGAAATCGCCAATCTTTTGGCGATCTTGCTTCTAGACACAGGTTCTCCTATAGACCTCGAGTGCAGTGAAGACATCTGTCAACACGATGTATACTATAGTTGAATCGCTTTTTTTTTTGCAATAGTTTGTGTTAGTATTGTCATAGAATAAAAAACTAGTGTTAATAATAAGTTTAGGATATATTATGGAAACATACGGATTCGGATTTGCGGAATTAATCATACTTTTACCACTGTTATTGGTGTTGATTCTCCATATTTACCTTATTTTGCGTATGCTCAGTTCAGAAACCCTTAGTTTTAATATGAAAGCCCTGTGGTTAGTGATATTGGTGTTTGTACCAGTGCTTGGAGCAATTATATATTTATTTACGCAATATCGTGTCGATACTAAACAAAAATAGTAATAGCTTTCAGCTAGGGCTCAAGGCTGTTCAGCGGTCGTCGACTGTTTTTTCGGCAACAGCTGTACAGGCAAGGCAGTGAAGAATCCTAGTTTAAGACGCGTGATTTTTGCCTCTACATAGGCATCAACTTCATCCCGTGTGGTCAGCCGCCATACAAAACGATTGAGATCGTCCTCGCTAAGCCATACTTGGTCCGGCGTGCAGCTATCGAACGCATCGCTCATATACTCTTCCACCTCATCAAAAAAAATGCGCACAGCGCGTCGCCAAACTGCGTATTTGGTTGCATCGCTCGATGCCTCAATCTGCGCCAGCGTGGTGATTAGGTATTGCCCGAATTCATCGAATTTGCAAGCAGAATCTCCCTGGATAATAGCCGTAGCATTCGCACGAAGACGCTCAATACATTGCCTGCGCTCAGTGACCAATGCATCAGCCTGTTCGTAGCGAAGATGTGTAGCGTCGCGCTCCGCCTGCCGCTTGATTACTTCTGGGCTATCTTTTGGCTCAAAGCATCGAGCTGCTAGAAGGTTGTCGCTCGCTATCAGCGCAGCACTACTTGCCTCTTGCAGAAGTTCAGTATTGCGCTGGTATGCCTCGTCAGCCTCGATTTCGTCAGCTGTGTCGAAATACTGATCGGCAAGCTCGCACTGGGCCTCCCTAGGTGTCGATAACGCGCCAATTGCAGCCATGCACTCGTTACGGTATTGCTCCTCAATCGGCCGCCACAGTGCGTTAGCTTCGCGTCGATATGCAGTCCGACGATCATAGATATAGTCGCTAAGTTCGCCCGACGACGAAAGCGCGATGCCAGGGGTATGGATGTCGGCCTGGTCGATGCCCATCATCGCGAACAGCTCGCTTGGTGGTATCGCCTCGCCTCTCAGCGCAAGCTGTTCGCCTAGCCGGCTGGCGTGGCCACCCCAGGTGTCGCGTATGCGTTGGTAGCCATCTAGCCGAGCTTCAAATTCAGGGCCGCCCTCATGCGGGTTATTGCGTGCGGCCCGCTCGCTGTAGCCAGCGGCGTGTAGCTGCTCTTTGCGTGTATGTGGTCGACGTCGAGACATGGTAATACTCCTAGCGGTAGTTGGTAAAAGTTAGTGGAAAATCAAAGTCGGCAGCGCGGAGTGTCGTCATGGCCGCCTGTAGCTCGTTTTTGCTTGCCGAGCTGGCGCGGACGCTGTCGCCCTGGATCTGGGTTCTGACTTTTGGGTGTGATTCTTTTAGGAGCTTGGTGATTTTTTTGGCGTCATCTTGCGTTAGGCCGTGGCGAAACGGCACGTCGCGCCAGGCACGCAGGTTGGCCTCGGTGATTTTACCGCTTGTATCAAGCACCTTGCTTGTCATGTCGCGCTTGGCCAGTTGCCTGCCGATCATGTCAATCAGCGTGTTGACCTGCCACTCATTGCTACCGATCACCTTAAACCCCTTTTTGTCCTCGAGCCACTCAATCGCTGCCGGCGTGCCCTTAAAATCATAGCGGTTCGCAATCTCGCGCGTCACCAACTGCTCGACATTATTCATCTCGGCCTTGTCGTAGGTGCTTTCGATATCAAAACTAAAATCTGCCATTTTTTCTCCTATCTTGTTAAATCATCAATTGAATTGAGCGGTTCGCATCCTATTGACATAAATTCCTCGCGGCTCGTCATACCGGTCGTCACGCCAATGAATGTGCCGCCAATTTCCTGTATCGCGATACGATCTTTTTGCTCATCACCGACATACGTGAGCTGAGCTGCCTCTATTCCGAGTTTTACGAATACGGGGACAAATACGCGGCCATCGGGTTTTTTGTGTTCACACGCATCAACGGGCTGAATGAGATCAAAATACTTTTCGAGCTCAAATGCAAGATCATCCGCATCTTTGGCTAGCATTTCGCTTGTTAGATTAGTGATGAGCGCGGTACGTAGGCCAAGTGCATGGACACGGTTGATTGCTGGTATTGCGAATTCAAACCTTTGCTTAGCAAAATCAGGATTATTATAATCTCTTTTGACTACTTTCATAATACGTTCCATATCACCACTGCCAGTAAGCCGCTGCATCAGATCGGGAAACCCGCTTGAAGCATTCCACTCACATCGCACTTCTTCGATAGTTAAGTCACGGCCGAATTCGCGTGCCAGCGCTTGATTCTGCAATAATTTCGGCGGAACAGAGTTGACGACAGTGCCGTCCCAGTCAAATCCAATGACACGAATATGCTCAGGAGTGGTGGTTAACGAGGCGGGGGAAAGTTCGGTCATAATTAGTCCTCCTTGTTGACGATAGACAGTAATTTGCTTGCCGTCAGCGGCTCGCGCAGCACTAGCAGCCCGTGTTCGGCGGCGATTTGTGGCAGATGGTAGGCTTCAGGTGGTAGCGGGTAGAAGCGCGTGCAGCCAGTAATATCCGGCACCAGCTGCTGCGTCATTTCGCACAGCTCGGCCAAATTGTGCACATAGCCACCGACACGTCGTAGCTGGGCGTTGCCAGGTGGCGATTCACGGCCCAGGGTAGGCCAATTTGCCACGCACAATTCTGTCCAAACTCTTTGCATGATTAGATTATAGTCTACTTATGTCAAAAAACAAATAAACCGATATCTGCAGCGATAGCGCGGTCGAACGTAGCTATCCCCCGCCTATAAAGAGCCCTAAGGGTCTATAATGCTTGTGACAAAATTGCTATACTAACTAGTAATGAGTATAGCAGCACGTAGAATGATAAGGCGCCATCGCGTAGGACGAGATAAATACCGTCAGCCGTTTGCGAGCGACAGTATATGGAATCGCCCAATTGGAAGTAGCGCAAACTATGTAACGCTCGCCAGCCTTGCGAGCGCTAAAGGCACGACATGGCGGGTGCCTGCTAAGGGTTATAGCGTCGACGAGTCTTGGATATCGCTAGCGCCACAGGCTCCACAGCGTAAATTGATTGATCGCGGATACTGGTGGCCATATCCCCAGAGCGTAACGCCAATAGATAGTGGCGCACGCGTGTTGGTGCCCGACGATTTTGTGATCCCTGCTCCTGCAGCGGGTAATACGCCCAACAATATGGCGGCAATGCTGACTCCAGATCCAAGTGCTAGGTTTGCCCAAGAATTCCAGTATGCGTGTCGACCCGACCCGGCGACAGATGTGACATTTCACCATCAGCTGCGGGGCGTCTGGGATCTTTATGGTGATGGCTTAAGCGATGGATTTGGCAGCCATGGTGGATCGGGGCTAAACTGCCTTGGCGGCACGATTCGTGGCGGCGAGCTAACCGGCACGACGCCCATTGCTCATGCGCTGTCAGTCACAATTAATACCCAAAAATGGGCCTGCACAAACGGTGGCGGCATTGTCAACGGCTATCGCTGGCCGGCCACTGCCGCGGATAGCAACTATATGAGCCAAGACGGATATGGTAGTAATATGTATTA
The DNA here is from genome assembly GCA_002337095.1 of Candidatus Saccharibacteria bacterium UBA1932. Classification (GTDB taxonomy): domain Bacteria; phylum Patescibacteriota; class Saccharimonadia; order Saccharimonadales; family Saccharimonadaceae; genus Saccharimonas. The sequence goes on along the minus strand of DDFI01000014.1, from coordinate 77,573 downwards.
CGACCAAGCGACGGCAAGCTACAAACCAATCGCTAGTCCAGGGGTGCCACTCGATGGGCTTGGTATGGGGGCGCTGCTCGCGATTCCGTCTACTGTATCAATTGCGAGCCTTGCGCTCGAGACTGCCCAGGGTCAGTTAGTTGCCGGTGCACTACAGGGCTATGGGGCATATGTAGTGGATACTTCGGCCGATTCAGGCGATTGGGATACATGGCTATGGAATCTGGACCAAACAGCCAACCGTTTGGATTTCCCCGCACTTGATAGTGCCTATGGTTGGCTCAATGCGCCACTATTGCGAGATTTAAATAAGCTCATTTTGAACCTTGCCATTGTTGCTAATAATGCTCCCGGCGGAAGCTGCGCCGGCGGTGGCGCGCCAATTCGACCCATTGCGCCCCCATTGCTATGAGTATACGGGCGTGTGGTCCAATACTACGAAAAAATAAAAATCACCCGGTATGAGGGTGAAAATGCTGCAAGTGTATTGTGGAGCCGCGATCGGGATTTGAACCCGAGACCTCATCCTTACCATGGATGCGCTCTACCAACTGAGCTATCGCGGCATATGTGCTGTTTGATTAATCAAAAGGTACGGCTGTGATATCAACCATAGGCCAGTTGGTAGAGCGCTACGCTGATATCATTTACTTGCGCTTTGCGCTTCGGACAGCAACTGAGCTATCGCGGCACTTTTCACATTATATCATATATTTTTGCAGATCGTATGCGGGGGTGGTGCTACGCTAAAACGCTGCGCCTTGAGTGGCGCCATGGCGCGTGGCGGCGTCGTAGTTGGCCTGGGCGGTGTTTAGCTGAGCGCGCAGCGCGTTGGAATCCTGCAGGGCGATCCTATCGATCTGGATGCAGTCGACGTCGGTGATTTGGTTGAGGCGATCCATGATCAAATGAGCGTATTGAATGTCGATTGCAGTGTGGCCATTCTCGTGTGTAGCGGTGGCCGCGACAAAATTGTTCCACTTGGCGATTAGGTCAGCGGGCGCTGCCGCATCGGGCGCCCACGCGGGCAGCATGTGTAGTGACACCAGGCCGACCCGCGCATTGGTGATCGAGCAGGTATTGCCAGCACGCACCAGGGTATAGGCATAGCTGATTTGGCTGACGGCTGCTGCCGCGTTGCTATCAGCGCCTACTGGTGAGCACGACACAATTTGCCGCCGGATCTCGTCGGCGTTATGGCCGTATACACGATAGGTGGCGGTGCCCTGATCGACATGCGTAACGCCGGGTGCGCGGTCGTACATGTCGAGTGCAGCCGGCGCGGCCAGCTGGGCTTGGGTGCAGGCCTTAGTGCCAGAAGTTGCGACCGATTGTGGCGTAGCGTGGGCAGCGGCTGGCTGAGAAGTGCTAGGCGTGGTCGATGCCGCGACGATCGCCTGGGCCGGCGCTGCCTCGACGGGCTGTGCCGCGGCCGTGCTGGCTAGAGTATCGGCCTGCGATATGCGTGAGTGGTGGTAGGCGCTTAGTATGATGGCTGGCATCACAAATGCGCCCATGCAGGCAAGCGCCAGCGAGCGTTTTGGCAACAGCGATAGATACCTCGAAACGAGCCGTGGATTCATACGTTCTCCCAAACTATGATATAAATTACATTATATCACGAATACGCATAATAGTCAATGCCCGTAAGGAGTGTAGTGCCGCTAATCGGTAGTAGGCCAATATAATATCCCGTCGCGTGGACAGGATAATTATATTGGTGCTGGGAGTAGGATTCGAACCTACGAAGGCGGAGCCAATTGATTTACAGTCAATCGTGTTTGACCACTTCACTATCCCAGCGATGGGGTAACGGTTACTATTTTACCTCATACTCTGCAAATTTGCTAGCCTCAATTGCGAGAGAATTTCGATTTGGCAAGTTGGCCCACGGGATGACAAAAGTGCGTCCATTTGCCACATAAACAAAGAGGAGGTCAAAATCGGTGTCGAGGTACTTTTTGGCAGTATGGTAGGTTTGATTGCCGCCCATTGTGCGCAGGGCAGCTTTATGCGTGCCGGCGCCGATATAGTAGCCGGCATACTTTACCTGGACACGATAGAGCCGACCATTCTGCTCGACCACAAGATCATATGGGCGTTTGTCGCCGATTGGTAGGCATACTTCGTAGCCGTGCGTCATGAAATAATGGATTGCATACGATGCGGCAATATCGCCCTTTTCTTTCGGCTTCATGATAGTAGTATAAAACAGAGTATGTAGCTGCACAATCCCATAACAAATAAAAAGCACGATGTGATTCGTGCTCATTACGTGGAGCCGCTTTACGGATTCGAACCGTAGACCTGCTGTTTACAAAACAGCTGCTCTAACCAGCTGAGCTAAAGCGGCATATCGAGGTAACAGATACAAGTGTAACGTATTTTGAATCGGATGGCAAGGGTTATGAGCTGACGCGGCGGATGCTTTGGACACGCTGCTGCTTGGCGCTGGCGCTGGCCACCATTTTTTGGACTTTTTCGCGGATTTTGGTGGCGGCGTCGGCGCGATCGTTGCGTTCGTAAGCGTCGGCCAGGATTGATAGTGCTTGTGGCGTTGGCTCGAGGGTGACGGCGTGATGCAGCGATTCGAACATTCCCTTGATGTTGCCCATTTTTTCTTGGACTTTGGCATAGGCGATGTGACGCGCCGGCAGATTGTCTTCCATGGCGATAGCCTGCTTAAATGCCAGCGCGGCTTTTTCGTAGCTGCCGGTTTCGTAGTAGATCAGGCCGACATTGTGCAGGCTGCTGGCGCTGGGCTCGAGGCTTTGGGCGATCTCGAAGCATTCGATTGCGTCTTTGAATGCCTGCTGTTTGGCGTAGAGGATGCCCAGGCGATTGTAGGCGGTGGCATTGCGCTCATCGACGCGCAGGATGGTAAGCAGGGCTTTTTCGGCGCGCAGATATTTTTTGTCACGGAGCGACTCCTGAGCGATAGACCACAGCTTGTCGAGCTTGGACGTGATGCGCTGTGGCAAATCGATCGCCATTTCTTCGACACGCGGCTGGCGGATGATCGTAAATGCGCCAAGTAGAATGAGAAAAATAAGTCCGTACATAATACTGCTATTTATTATACCACGAGCCGTAGTAGCTGCAGCTTGACGTTGCGATTAGCCATCAGCTGCTCGTAAACGTCGAGGCTGCGGTCGAGCAGGCGCAGCTGGCGATCGTCGGCCTGTGCGGCGATGGTGCGCTCGAGCAGCCGCTGCAGCGCATCGACAAATGCAAGCGCTTGGTCGCGTGACGACTGATGGTGCGTGGTGAGCACCAGGCGTTCATAGGGAGTGCTGGTCAGAAATTGGCGGGCATCACCCATGACGCTACGGAGCGCCTCGAGCTGGGCGGGCTGCTCGGCGAGCCGGATGATGTGCGCCGGTAAACCCGTGGCGGCAAATTGCAGCTGCGCGATAGTAGCGGAGTCGTTAATGCCGAGGCTGGTAATGAGCGCGGTGGTGCTGGCCTGGCTGATAGGAGTAATCGTGACGGTGGTCAGGCGCGACTGCACCGTCGGCAGCAGCTGTGCTGGCGCGTGCGACGTCAGTACAAAATGGATGTTGGCGGTGGGCTCCTCGAGTAGCTTGAGCAAGGCGTTCTGGGCGGCCGCGGTAAGCTGGTCGGCGTCGTCAATAATCACAAAATGTGGTGTGGTATATTTGCCGCGTGTGAGTGCGTAGAGTTCGCGGATGCGTTCGATCGAGATCGGTGCGGTCGGCGTGTAGCTGCCCTTTTTGTCCTGGGGTGTGATGTCTTGGATAAGAGTGCGGCCGGCGAGATCGCGCGCAATGGTGTGCAGGCCAACGCCGCGCGCGCCGGTGAGCAGCAGTGACTGCGGCAGGTGCGCGCGCAGCTGGCGGAGGTGTTGCATTGTGCCCGGGTGCAGCAGCAGCTTACGCGTCGGCATCGATGGCGACCCCTGGGAATAGCGTCGTAAATGCAGCTGGTAGCGGCGCGGTGAAGGTGCGTCGGTCGCCTACTGGAATGGTGATTTCGAGCGCGGCGGCGTGCAAATACAAGCGGTCGGCAGCCTTGCCGTAGATGCGGTCGCCGAGGATTGGCGTACCGAGATGCGCCAGGTGGACACGCAGCTGGTGGGTGCGGCCAGTGGTGGGCTGCAGGCGCAGCAGCGAATACTTGTCGGTGTGCGCCACGACTTCGTAGCTGGTGCAGGCAGCTTTGCCTTTGGCGTCGACACGGAAAGTGCTTGGCGCCGATGGATGGCGGCCGATCGGCAGGTCGATGAGTGCGCTATCGAGCCGTGGGTGGCCGACGACGATTGCATAGTAGGTTTTGTGGGCGCGGCGGTCGGCAAACTGCGATTTGAGCAGCTCGAATGCTTCGGGAGTGCGCGCGCCAATCATCACGCCGCTGGTGTCGCGGTCGAGCCGATGCACGATGCCGGGGCGATTGGTGTCGAGGCCGACGCTAGTGTAGCGACGCATGAATTCGGCGACGGTAAATTCGTCATTGAGCGCGCCCTTGCTGTGCGTCAAGACGCCGATTGGCTTGTCGATAACGACCACGCTGTCGTCGAGGTGGATGATCGGCAGCTCGTGTGCCGAATAATCGGTGCCGGCCGGCAGGTCGAGCGCGATGTTGTCGGTGTCACTGATTTCGCTACGTGGTGATTCGACCACCTGGCCATTTACCGAAATGTGGCCGGCGCGGATGTGTTTTTGCCAGGTGCTGCGGCTGGTGTCGGGATAGCGTTCGGCTAGGATGACGTCCAGGCGTTTTTTGCCGTCGTGTTGGCGAAACAGGTAGATGTCTTTGCCCTTGAATGGCAGGCCGTAGGTGGTAAGATCGCTGGTTGGGTTTTGCAGAATCTCGCCGCTAGCGTCGCTTTTTGCGACAAAAATTTGCTGCATAATATAACCGGCGCGGTCCTCGGCGGTTTCGTCGATCAGCACAAAATAATGGTGGCGGTTGAACCTGAGCTGCACCAGCTGATTGATGGGGCTAGGATGCGATTGTTTGATTTGGTCGATATGGCGCGGCACGTGCTCGTCGCCCGCCTCGCCAAAACGTCGCAAAATCGCCAGCAAGTCGCTCGAGGTGATTTTCATATTAGCGTCTCAGCCCGACGGCTTGTTGGACGCGTAGGAGGGTGGCGTTTGCGACGTCGCGCATGGCGGCTTCGCATTGCTCGAGGCGCGCGTAGAGGTCGTCGTCGTTGATGGCGGCGAGCTTTGCCTGGTAGTCAGCGAGGAATTGTTCGACCGCGTCGGCGACGGCAGCCTTGAGCTCGCCGTATCTGGTGCGCCCCTGCCACTCGGCAGTAACTTGCGCTTGCGGAGTGTCGGTCAGTATGGCAAGAATTTGCAGCAAGCTAGTGATACCGGGCTGGTTGTCCCAGTCAAAATGGATGGTGCCGATGCTGTCGGTTACGGCCGACATGATTTTTTTGCGGGCCAGTGCTGGGTCGTCGCCTAGGTTGATTTTTGAATCGTCATCATCAGAGCTTTTACTCATTTTTTTGAGTGGGTTAGTGAGGCTGCGGATTTTGAGGCCGGTGTCGCGGCGGATAAATTTCATTTGGTCTTCGGTAGAATCAGGCACTACAAACAACGCCTGCCCAAACTTGTTGTTCATGCGCATAGCGATATCACGTGTGATTTCGAGGTGCTGAAACTGGTCTTTGCCCACAGGCACATGGCGCGCACCGTACAGCAATATATCAGCCGCCATCAATACCGGATAATTCATCAGCCCCATGCTGACGCTGGCTTCTTTGGCAGATTTATCCTTGAATTCATTCATGCGCTGCATCTCGCCGACATAGGTAAAGCAATCGAGAATCCAGGTGAGCTCGCTATGCGCCGGAATATAACTCTGGCGATAAATGTAGGTATCTGGCTGGTGAATGTCCAGGCCAGCAGCCATAAAATACTTGAGGTTTCTGATGATGTTGTCGCGCAGCTCGTCGTGATTAACAGGGGTGGTAAAGCTGTGGAGGTCGGGCACAAACATATTTAGCTGGTAACCGCCAGCAAATTGGCGCTGCAATTGCACCATTGGCACCATAGCGCCCAAATAATTGCCAATCGTTAACTCTTCGTTGGCGCGTATCCCAGTCAAAATCACAGGTTTTGTCATATGTATAGTATACCACCTCTTAGGGGGTGGCGCCAGCGTGCTGTACCAGTCCACCACCCTTGCAACATAAAAGCAGGCTCCTGTAAGCTGTAGTTATACTACTAATTACATCGAAAGGAGGCCTGCTATGGCCTATTCTATCAATCCTCACCTCCCAAAAGCTAGAGCAATCGCGCTGCGACTACTATTGATCGATACAATGTCGATCAGCCTCGTCGCCCGCAAGTGCGGTGTACACCGGACGACCATTTGGCGCTGGAAACGTAAATGGGACAAGCTTAATACGCACGTCCAACTTACCAACGACAACCGTCCGTCACGTCCAGGCGGGAGTGCGTTTAGATACAGCAACCTACGCTGGTATATTGCCACCGAAAGTTCACGACCACTCCATAGTCCCCGTGCCATCCCTGAAGCCATCGTACGGCTCGTGCTCGCCACACGCGCCACGCTAAAACGCTGTGCCGAGGTGGTCTGGTGGCACGTTACCCATAAACTGGACATTACCGTAAGCCTGTCGAGCGTCAAGCGTATCCTAAAGCGTCATCATTGCTTTGACGGTGCCAGGAAACCACGCTTGCGGCGAGACAATCCGAAACGTCCGCTCCCCACCAAGCCGGGTGATCTCGTCCAGACCGATACTATCCACCATGTTGATCCGTTCACGGGCAGACGACTGTATTACTACACCGTCATTGACTTATTTACCAGGATGACGCACGTCACTATGGCAACAACGCTCAGGCCTGGGCTGGCTGCCGAGGCCGTGCTGGATGCCCAACAGGCTTGGGGAGTGTCCATTGCTATGGTACAGAGTGACAATGGGCCAGAGTACAGCCGCTACTTTGAGGCCCGGTTGCATCGAGCCGGCATACGCACCAGACATAGTCGACTCCACCGGCCCAATGACAATGCCTACATCGAGCGGTTTAACCGTACGATTCAAGCAGAATGTATTGGGCACTACTGGCGAGTGAGCGTCCCGCTCCCACGCCAGCGAGAGAAGCTCTCGCGTTATCTGGACTACTACAACAATGATAGAGTACACTTAGGAATACAGATGCGGACGCCTGCGCAGATGTTGCAAAGGTTTTGAGTTGTTTACGGCGTGCGGTGCGGGGTGGCCAATTATTACGCGAGTTTTTTGTTCTCGGTAAATAGCCGCTTCATTTTTTTGAGAATAGTGGCGTTACTCATAACTGTATCTATTATACGCTTTCTTCTACGGTTCTTGCAACCATTTGAACAATTTCGAGGAAGCGTTTTGAGTCGAGCGCGTAGTTTGGATAGGCGCGCTTGAGGCTTTTGAGGTCCCCTGCTGCTACCAAGACAGGCTGCGGAGTACCGGCGGCAAGCGCCTGGCGCTCAAGCTGAGTAAGCCGCGCATTGGCGCGAGCAAAATTGGTTTTTTTGAACCCTTTGATTTGGACGACTTTTCTTTCGACATCAAGCATCAGAATATTGTAGTGAGAAGTCCCCTTTTCGTTGATCCAGCGCATGCCGGTAAGCCACCCCTGAAGTTTGTCGATAACCTCAAGCTTGGTGATTAAATGGTTGGCCCGGTGATAGAGCGTTTGGGCGCGCCAGTTGGCGTGTGCTTCTAGCACGGGCTGATCCTCGAGCTTGGCAATCACCGATGACATATATTGAAAAAACGTCAGCCACTCTTGATTGTGTGGCGCTGCAAGGCTAGACTTTAGGTTTTCGTGGAGCATAGTACCCACAATCTCGACACTAGTCGCCCATGCGTGCTGCAGCTCGGTGCGCAGCTGCACCTCGACCAGCAGCCCATCCCAATCTCTCGAGTCGGGTTGTCGACCCTGTTTGTTGTTAAACTTGAATACCAGGTGGACGCCGCGGTAGCCGCTGGGTTTTGGCTCGCGTATATAATCTTTGTTGCGCTTGAGTGTGTGGGGAAAACGGCCTTTTTCGAGGTACATGGCATGCAGCTTGTATACTTGATCGACCGATTGCATAATCGCGCGGACGCCGCCAATATCTTGCATGCGACTCAGGTTCATGGCACTCTCGCGATTGCTGATTTTGTCGACGATTGTCACCATGCGCTTGAGGCGCCGAGCGACGATTGCCTGTTTGTAAATCGCGCGAGCGTGATTGCGCAGGGTGACGTTAAATGTCTGCATAGGATACTGGTGGCTGGCGCGCCACTCATCGACCATCGCGATGGCGGCCTGATATTCGGCGGATTCTGGCGCTAGGGTACAGATACTATTGCCGGCTCGATCAAGGTCAGACTTAGAATACGAAGGTTTTTTGGGAAAATTCATCTGTCAAAATTATACCATGGCTCGTGGTCAGCTCAGCAACGTAGTGCGAATTGCAGATAGCAACGGGCTGCGGCTGCCGGCCGGGCGGCCCGGAAAATACTGGTGCGCGACGTGCCACATGATCATGCCGCCGATGCGATGTTGTTTGATGTAGGCGGATTTTTCGCCTATGGATTGATCGTCGTCATAGCTAATGTAGGTGGCATTATATGACCCGACTGGAGTGCTAGACCACGCATACGGCACCCGCGCCGTGGCATCCCAGACGCGTGTCATCGAGGGCAGATAGGTATTAACGATAGTATTGTAGTCGAATTTGCCGTCGCTACCCGCGAACGTCCAGAGGGTGCTTGGCTGCGATGGTCCGGTGCAGCCGCTATACCCCACCCCAAAGAACCCAGCGCCAATCCCAATCTTGGCCGCGGGCACGCCGGCGTTCAGGCACTGCGCTACGGTAATGTCAATGTCTGATGGCGTGGTTGGCGCGTGTCCGTAGAGCGGCGAGCCATGCCACGACGACCAGCCCTGCCAGTCACCGGCCATGCCGTAGGTCATGCAGTTGAGCATGGTCACGCGCTGGCTAATCGCAAGCAAGTTGGCGTCAGACAGCATGCTTTCGCGCCAGTTCATGTTGGCAATCCCTGTACAAAACGACAGCACTAGCCGCGGCCGCTGTGCCAGCAGCTCGTCGATAAATAGCAGTAGATTTGGAATGTCGGCATCAGCAATTGGCTCGTCGTCAAGGTCGAGCCCATCAAACGCATGGGCATCAATGTAGGCAAGTACCCCCGAGACCAGCGAGGCGCGATAGGTAGCATTTGCCAGCGCAGGTGCAAATTGTGCCTGGGTGTTAGCGCCGCCAATTGTCAAAAAGACTTTCTTGCCGGCACCATGCGCAGCGGCCACCAGGCTGTCTACCCACGCGGCACCTTGGGCCGCGGTGTTTTGCGAGAACGTCGTATCGAGCTGCCCGGTTGCGGTTGGCAGCGCGGCAAACGCCATGGCATGGGTCAATCCACTCCAATTGATATCGCTCACAGGCATCGATGCGTCCCACGACGCAATATACCCCATACTCCAATACGACGGCCGCCGAGCGCGCGAGATTCGTCGGGTGGCAATGCTCATCCCTAGCCCCCCTACCGCTCGGCGATCAGTAGCACGCCAGCCGCTAGGCAGAATAGTCCCACCATGATGTAGAAGCCATTCAGGTCGCTTGCACCTGTGACAATCAGCACAATGCCACCAGCGCCAAACACGTAGCCAGGAATTGTCGAGCCGGGCCGAGCCTTGCGAGGGCGCACTAGCGAGTGGCGCAGGTTGTCCGAGCGATGTCCGGGCGTGGGCTCGGCGACATGGGTGTGCATGCCGTAGGTCGCATAGTCGTGCCCTTTTGCCCTATGGCGCTTTTTTTCGTCCTGCAGCTCCGCGAGCTCTACCTCGCCTAGGGGCGCCACTTCGTTAGTGTCGGGTGTTCTCATTTGTCATTAGTATACCATAAGCTCCATGGTCTGACCATCGTTAGGCTGTATAAGTCCCTCGGATGATTGCAGGCATGTGCCAGTTGCTGTGCGGTGTCGAGTATGTCAGTGGCGGCGAGGCGGTCGAGTGATCTGCCGCAGTGCGTTCGTGACTGCGTCAATTGTCGCCGCCTGCATCAGGCCGGTGATTTCGTGGCCGGCGGTAATCATCCGCAGCGTGACGCGCGGGTTGTGACGGGCGATGTATTTGGCATTGCGCGGGATGACAACCATGTCGAGGCGCCCTAGTAGCAACTGCGTCGGGCAGCGCAGCCGCAGCGCATCACTAAATGAAGTTTGGTTAGAAATAGCGGCCTCGAGCGTGGCGAGGAATGCCGAGATCGTGGCCTCGTTGATCGCGAGAGCGCGGTTGGCAAAATACAGCCTGCTGATTTGGCGCAGTAGTTTGAGCGCACTGTTGGGATTATCGTGGAGCAGCTTATAAAACGTCCTAAGATCGCGCTCGCGGTGTGGCACAAAATGCAGCGGCCTATCGATCGGCCGATAAAATGGTGGGCTGACGAGTACCAGCTGGCGCACCAGTATCCGGTAGCGCCTGGCAAATTCTACCGCGACCAATGCCCCGAGCGAATGTCCTACGATAATGACCGGCCCAGTAATCCCCATGCTGACCAGCGTTTTGGCTAGGCAGTCGGCCTGGGTGCGGGCGCGATAGGTTTGCCAAGTAGGCTTGGGCGAATTGCCAAATCCTAGCAAATCCACAGCGATCACTCTGGTGGCATCGGGCAATTTAGGCGCTAGCTTTTGCCACATCTTGGCAGACGACCCAATGCCATGCAGCAAGATAATGGTGGCGTCGTATTGTTTGGGCCGACGAAACTCCGTAACATGCAAACTGTACGGAATGCGCAGCCACTTGTGCCAGATTTTTTGCCACATACCACTATTGTACTGGTATAAGGCTAAATACGAAAATACGCTCCATGACACCGACGTCACGGAGCGTATCTCGTGGACGGGTCGTGGAGCGATGGGTGGGTGCGGAGGGGCGATAGGCCATCAGGCTTCGGCCAGCGTCAGGCCGATCGTGGATAGCAGCTCGTACGGCGGGATGCCGGTGCCGCCCGAGGCGATGGCCAGTAGCGCCGACGCCAGACTAGCCATGGCGCTGGTTAGGATCAGTGGGTCCTGATCCTCCATCTCCTCACGCAAGAACTCGACATATTCTTTGACGGTGCAGCCGCCATCCATGCTCTGCACGCGCGCGGTCAGGATCGCCATTGCCGACTGCATGCCCGGTGCGGGCGCCTGTACGTTGCCGCTCATCTTATCATCCCCCTGTTTTGGGCGTTCTCCGAATGTACGGATTAGGGGGTATTATATCATCAATACGCCCCTCGCGTCAATGCGCGGCAGCCTGATCATCGGGGGTGTTGTCGGATATTACTACATACAAGGATGGGTCGGATGTAATTGACTTGGCACTGCGCAAGTCGTCGGGCAGCTGCTCGCGTAGCGCAGCGAGGCCTTGGTGGTATAATTGCGAGATGCGCGATTCTGACACGCCGTGCTTTCGGGCGAGTTCGGTCATGGACTGGCGATTGTTGCGATACTCACCGAGACCGAAGTAGGCCGGGATGATATCTTTGCAGCGCTTTTCGGCGGTCACCATGCGGGTGCGTTTGTCGCTGTTTTTACGGGCGACGCGAAGTATTTCGAGATCTTTGATCATTTTGAGTGGGTCGATGATATCAACATCGACAGTAGTCGGGCGGTAGTCGGTTATTGCGGGGTGATGGGCGTCACCCGTAGCCTCTTGCAGCATATCCAGGCTTAGTGCTTTGGCTTGCTTCACTTTGGCAATCGTCGAGCGGGTTCTGGCTTCATTATCTTCCACGGCGGCGAGCGCTTCGGGTTCGCTCATCCCCTCGCCAAGACTAGTATTGTAGGCGCGCAGAGTTGATAGTGCCGATCGCGGTAGGCGGATGGTGCTACCCTGTGAGCGTACATAATCTGTCATGGCGCCATCGATACGCCGATGCGCAAATAGATGAAATGGCACCTTCGAGTAGGGGTTAAACTTCTTGAGCCCCGTAAGCAGTGCTATGTTGCCTTCGGCGATGAGGTCATCGATATCGATGCCCGGGTGGTGATTAGGGATACGCGGATCTGCGATACACCTGCAATATTCTTGATAACTGGTAATAAGTTTGCCCGCTATCTCATCCACGATACTATTCAGGCGAGCGTCGGTGATATCGAGGGTTTTTAGGTGGTCGGCTGTACGCATGATAGCGACCAGCCACTGCGTGGCAGTGCGTGTGTCGGGGGATCTCCAGTCGGTCGTAGATTCATTGGTATTAAATAGAGTGCGAATCTGCTGGGCGCGTACAGATAGATCCTTGAGCAAACCATTTGGATCGTCAGTCGACCAGAACTGCGCCGCGATCTCGGCGTCTGTGATAGTATAGTCCTCGGATTGTTCGGGTGTCGGCGGCTGGGGAATTTCGGGCAGGCTAGCCATGGCGACGGGGATTGTTTCGTAGAGCGGCGATCGTTCGGCGATGGTTGATTCTGCTGGCTCATGCGGTGCAACGGGCGTATCGAGTAGCTGCGGCAACGGCTCGATTGCATCTACGCGGTCGGCAGCGGCCTGAGGCGCGTGATCCGTCTGGCGTGCAGCAGCGCGCAACAGCCTGGTCGTGTCGTCGGCAGGCAACTTGCGAGTGGCGCCACTGAGGTAGGATATCGCCTTGTCGACGGCGTTCTGCGTGAGTAGCATATCACCGTAGTCCTGTGTATCGCTATATAAGCAAGTCCAGCCTTCCAGGAACGCCGTTAGGAGCGTACGGGCTGATTTGGGTGTCTTGGGCGGTAGCTGCGCAAAACACTGATCGATTAGCTGGCGCGTCAGCCATGATGCCTGCGATGGATGGAGCGCGGCTATAGCGGCGCGGTCTTTGGCGTCGGTGTAGATGCGATTCAGGAATTGCTGCATGCCCTCGGGGGTTGTGTCGTGCATATACCGCTGCCGGTCGTCGACAGTAGGCTCCGCTTCGGGCACTAGTGGTGATTGCTCGCAGAGCACTACCGCTAGCTCGCCGGTACGCTGGTGACGGGTTGCCCCCACCTCGGCGCGCGTCGCGTGCTCGCCTGCCGCTGGTTGCGACTCAGTAGTAATATGCGCCCCACCAGGTCGTGTAACCGTCTTTTTCTCCATCAGAATTCCTAATCGTTAATCGATTGATATCTTTTGCTGTACTATACCATACTAGCGTGCCCGCTGCAAGCTCGCACACCAAAAACACCCCACGTAATGGGGTGTTGGATGGTACCGTAGGGCTAAAAGCGTTTAGCGCTTCGAGTATTGCTCGCGTTTGCGGGCGCTGCGCAGGCCGTATTTTTTGCGCTCTTTTTCGCGTGGGTCACGTTTCATAAACCCAGCTTTTTTGAGTACAGGACGCAGATCAGCGGCGCCAACGGTGATTGCTTTGGCAATTGCTTGCTTGATCGCATCTACCTGGCCAGCTAGGCCGCCACCCTTGACCAGGATGGTAACGTCGAATTCCTGCTGCTTGCCAACGATGGCGAGCGGGTCGGTCACTTCGGCCAGCATGGCTTTGTTGCCCGATAGGTAATCGCCAGCAGATTTGCCATTGATGACGACGTTGCCCTTGCCTTTTGTCAGGCGAGCAGTAGCAGTGGCGCTTTTGCGTCGGCCAAGGCCGTAGTCGTATTTCGCAGTAGCCATGTTATTTCACCTCTACTTTCTGTGGTTTTTGCGCGGCGTGGGCGTGGTCGCTACCGGCGAATACCTTTAGGCGAGCCATGCGGTCGGCCGACAATTTGTTCTTTGGCAGCATACCCTTGACAGCCTGCTCAATGATTCGCTCTGGGAATTTCTCGCGGACTTCCTTGAGCTGTGCATCCTTGATGCCGCCCGGGAATCCAGAGTGTCGGTAGTAGATCTTGCCGGTTTCTTTGTTGCCCGTTACTGGCACTTCGGCGGCATTGATGACCACGACGTAGTCGCCACCATCGATGTGCGGCGTGTACGTAGGCTTGTATTTGCCGATTAGGTACTTGGCGATTTCGGTGCTCAGGCGGCCCAGCGGCGCGTCGGTTGCATCGATCAAGATCCAACGGCGATCAACATCAGCTGTTTTTTGGGAAAAAGTCTTAAACTCAGACATTATTTCTCCTCCTTGGCTGGTTTAGCGACGGCCTTGAGCTGGTCTACAAACTCGATGGTGGCCATCTGGGTGCCATCGCCCACACGCAGACGAGTGCGCTCAACGCGGACATGACCACTGGTGCGGCCAGCCAGTTGCGGGGCGATTTCGTCGACGAGCTTAAAGGCTGCGACTTGCGTCGACAGGCCTGCGATCACCATACGGCGGCTCGCCAGGTCACCTTTTTTGGCTTTGGTGATTAGTTTTTCGATGTAGCGGACGAGCTCTTTTGCCTTTGGCAGAGTCGTCTCGATCTTGCCTTCCATCACTAGTGATGTGGCCAGACCTTTGAGGAGCGCACGACGTTGATCGCGTTCACGACCAAACTTGCGCCCGACGTATCCGTGTCTGTGCATCTAGAGCTCCAATTCTGCTAGTTTATCTTTGACTTCATCGAGGGCTTTGCTGCCAAAACCCTTGAGCTCGCGCAGATCCTGTTCGCTTAGTGTCACGAGGTCGTGCACGGTGCGAATGTCGTTGTTGATCAGCGCGTTTGCGGTGCGAGCGCTAAGGCCGAGGTCTTCGATCGACGTGTTTAGCTCGCTGCTACCATCATCCTTGCCAGCGCCAAGTGCAGCTGCACCCTCGACAGTGGTGCTGCCGGCGAGTGCGGTGTATTGGTTGACCAAGATGGCGGCGGCTTCCTCGAATGCTTCGCGTGGGGTCAGGGCGCCGTTTGTCTCGATGGTGATCTCGAGCTTGTCGAGGTTGGTTTCTTGGCCGACACGAGTGCCGTCTACCTTGTAGCGGACGCGCTCGACAGGGCAAAACTTAGCATCAAGCGCGATCATATCGCTGTGCAATCGTGAGCTCGATGACTCCTCGATAGTGCGATAGCCACGCCCAGCCTCAACCACGAGGTCGATCACGACCGACGCTTTGGGGTCGTCGATGGTGCAAATGACGTGGTCGGGATTGATGATCTCGACATCGCTCGTGGCTTTGATATCGCCAGCGGTGACAGGGCCAGCGCCCTTTTTCTCGAGGCGCAGCTCGATCATCTCGTCGGTGTGTACGGTAACATGCACGCCCTTCAGACCCAGCATGATATCGACAACATCTTCGCGGACACCATCTACAGTGGTGAATTCGTGGGTCGCGCCCTGAATGCGGAATGCGACCACAGCGCCACCACGAATGCTCGAGAGCAGTACGCGGCGCATGCTGTTGCCAAGGGTGTTGCCGTAGCCGGCGTGGAGGGGCTCGATCACAAAGCTGGCGGTGTTGGCGCCCTCCTCGGTGATGCTCGCAAGTGCGGGATTGTAAATTGCTTTAGACATTTGTAATTACTCCTTACCCTTTTTTAGCGCGAGTAGTACTCGACGATTAGCTGATCATTAATGTCTGGTTCTGCCTCGGCACGTGTGGGCAGGCCAGTGATCTCGATGGTGAATTTCTTTGGATTGCTCTTGAGCCAGCCCAGGGGTCCCTGTACCGAATTTTTCAGCACATTATCGAGCTCAGCCGTGAAATAGACTGATTTGGTGCTCTTGGGACGGACGACAATCACGTCGCCTGGCTTGACACGGATCGACGGAATGTCGACGCGGCGGCCATTAAGCTCAAAATGTCCGTGGCCAACCAGCTGGCGCGCAGCGCGGCGGCTTGTGGCAAATCCAGCGCGGTACACGGTGTTGTCGAGGCGCTGCTCCAGGAATCGCAGCAGGTTCTCGCCGGTCAAGCCGTCTTTGCGCGTGGCTTCGTTCATTAGCTTGGCGAATTGTTTCTCGAGCAGGCCGTACATGCGGCGTACTTTTTGCTTTTCGCGTAGCTGAGTGGCGTACATGCTTGGCTTGTTTTGGCGGCCGTTACCGTGCTCGCCAGGGATGGTGCTTTTGCGCGCCAATACCTTGTGGGCTTTTGGATGCAGCGCCACGCCCTCGCGGCGGGATTGTTTGACGATTGGAGATCGATCTCTTGCCATAGCCTAAGCCCTCCTAGCCTTTCGGGGACGCACGCCACCATGTGGCACGCCCGTCACGTCTTTGATACCTTCGACAGTGATGTCAAAATTGCTGAGCGCACGGATTGCGCTGTCGCGACCCAGGCCCACGCCCTTGACAAACACCTCTACGGTGCGCATGCCAAAGCCAGCTTTGACAGCTTCGGCGGCTTTCTCGGCAGCAACTTGCGCTGCATAGGCGGTGCCTTTTTTGCTGCCACGGAATCCGCAGGCGCCAGCTGACGATGCAGCCAGTACATTGCCCTTGCTATCGGCAAACGTAACGATGGTGTTATTAAATGTTGCTTGAATGTGCAGCTGACCAGTAGGGACTGATCGGCGCTGCTTCTTTGATTTGGTAGTCTTTGCTTCTGCCATATATCAGATCCTTTCCTAGGTTTTACTTGCTGCTTTTGGTTGTGCGCCACCCACCGCGACAGCCTTACCCTTGCGAGTTCGTGCGTTCGTACGGGTTCGTTGTCCGCGAGTTGGCAGCCCTGCCTTGTGGCGTAGGCCACGATATGCATTGATGTCCTTCAGGCGCTTAATGTTATTAGTTACCAAGCGCTGTAGGTCGCCTTCGGTGGTGTAATCGCGGTCGATTACTTCACGAAGTCGTTGTTCTTCAGCCTCGGTGAGATCTTTCACCCGAGTGGTCGGCTCTACATTTGCCGCCGCAAGGATGGTCGATGCGTGCTTGGGACCGATGCCGTAAATATACGTCAATGCGATCTGCACTTGCTTCTCAGCGGGAATGACTACCCCAGAGATTCGAGCCATGCTTAACCCTGCCTTTGCTTATTCTTAGGTTTTTTCTTGTTGATGACACGTAGGCGGCCTTTGCGGCGCACCAGCTGATCATCAGGGCTGATTTTTTTTACACTCGCACGAACTTTCATGAGCGCTCCAAAACCCCAGTTTCCGTTATGGTTAATACTTGTGATCAACGAGTTGGTTTAAACAGCAACTCGTTCATCTTTGACGCGGAAGACGATTCTGCCCTTGGTGAGATCATAGGGGGTTAACTCGACTTCCACGCGATCGCCCGGCACCAGGCGGATATAATGCTTGCGCATTTTGCCGCTAATGTGGGCGATGATACTTAGGCCATTCTCCAGTTCGACACGAAACTGCGTATTAGGCAGTGCTTCCACCACCTTGCCTTGCAATTTGATTACTTCCTTTTGACTTGCCATAGATATACAGTAGTACATTATAATCTATCTGAGGTCAAAAGTAAACAGCATAGCAGAGATATTTCGTACAATCGTTGTACGAGCAGTACTTATCATTATACCAAACCGCCTGGCGGTGTCAAGCCATCTGCTGTCCCGTGTCGTTAGACCGCCGTATGAGGAGGTGCGTGGTGCGTTGCGCTCGTGATTCTCTGCAAACAAAAAACACCCGCCTGGGGTGATAGGTAATGGATATATGTGCGAAAGGGCCCGGGACGCTGGTGAGGCGTCCGCGGACCCTGGTGCCGACGGCTGAGATGCCCTAGTGACGGGCTCTCTCTGCTCCGTGGCGGTAGTTTCGCCGGTGGTGGCCTACGTCGCCTCGCGGCGATGCTCCACCCCGGGGGGATCAGCCCCGGGAGTTTGGCCAGGTCCCTAGCTCGCCGATGGTCGGCTGCTCGCGGGGTCTGCCCTCATTGATCACCTCCTTGGCCGGTTCTTCCTGTTGTGAGGAGTATGGCCGCGATCAATCATTGTATTATTCTCCGTTCTCCCCTATGCAAAGGGAGTGAAAGGTAAAGGAGGTGACCTCCCGGACGGCTGATCCGCACATATCGACGAGCTACGGTAAGCCCGACGCCGCGCGCGAAATAGTATTACTATTATAGCACAAAGATTATATAATTACAAGGCCGTGACTACTGGTAATCGTCATAGGTGACCATTAGGGCGCGCGAGTTGAGCTGGCGCAGCGTCTCGAGGCCGACGGTAACCACAATCAGCAATCCGGTGCCACCGATCGATAGGTTGGCTGCATCGACGCCGAGTACTGTAAATACGTATTCGAACACAAAGGGCATGATGGCAATGATGCCAAGCGCCAACGACCCAAAGAGGATCAGGCGGTTGACGGTGCGCGACAGGAATTTTTCGGTCTGAGTGCCGGGCCGTACTCCCTCGATAAATCCACCTTGTTTTTGCAGGTTTTCGGCAATTTCGTTGCTGTTAAACACGATGCCGGTGTAGAAATACGTAAACAGGATGACTAGCACGAAGTAGATCGCCGGGTAAATCCAGGCGCTCAGGCCGGCCGTCATGAACGATTGGGCGGTTGGCGTGTGGAACCAGGCGATTAGATTGGCCGAGATGTCAGCATAGGCGGGGTTGCCGGTGCTCTTGAGCACCTCGCCGACAAATGCTGGCAGGCTTAGGAAGGCCACCGCAAAGATAACGGGGATCACACCAGCGGCGATCATCTTGACCGGCAGGATGCTACGCACGCCGCCATAGGCGCTATTGCTGTTGATGCGTTTGGCATAATTGATGGTGATGACGCGCTGGGCTTCGTTAATTTTGACTAGCCAGTACAGCAAGATGATCGATAACACCGCGATACCCAGCGTCACGTAAAACGCCGTAGGGTTGACCGGCAGGTGGAACCAGCCAAAGACATTCAGGTCGCCGCCCGAGGTATTAGTGAGCGAATTGATGACGGTGGCCAGGCTTTTTGGCAGCTGGCTAATGATACCGGCAAAGATAATCAGGCTAATACCGTTACCTACACCCTGCTCGGTGATCAGCTCACCCACCCACATTAGCAGGATTGAACCGGCGGTCATGGCGATGACGGCGCTCGCCCAATCCATAGGTGACATGGCAGCCAGCCCAGTAGTGTTGCTCGCCAGCACGGTCTGGCGCAGCAGGTAGATATAGGCGATCGACTGCACGATCGCCAGCGGTACGGTGAGCAGACGGGTCCACTGGTTGATCTTGCGGCGGCCGGTTTCGCCGTCCTTGTGCAGCTCCTCGAGGCTTGGAATAGCCTTAGTGAGCAACTGTGTGATAATGCTAGCGGTAATGAAGGGGTTGAGCCCGACGAGCACAATACTAAAATTCGCCAGCGAGCCACCCGAAATAAGGTTGAGAAATCCACCAAAATCAGTCGAGCTAGTGAGGCTTGCGACGATATCTTTGAGCTTGGTTGGCTCGGCCAGCGGCACGGGGATGTGGGCCATAAATCGATAGGCTACGATAAGCCCAAGGATGATGGCGAGGCGTTTTTGCATGTCACGGTTTTTTAGTGAGTGCAGGATGGTTTTCCAGTTCATGTAGTAGTTCCCTATTCGTCCAGTCGATAGTAAGTAATTCTTCTAGACCAGTATAGCATATCTGTCTGTTAATCAAAAAGCTCTCTCGCCGCTCTCAACCCTACCTCCCGCGTCTTTAATCTGTCGATATGTCTATCAATTTATGGGCTCATATCTATCAGCTAATTGATTGTCGATCGCACTTATCGGTATCTATCGGCTCCAACCCTGAGATACTCTCTCTACCCATGTCAATCCTGCCAAAAAGTACCTCAGGGTCGGAACCTGCAGGTTGTGCGAAATGAGATAATATTGTGTGATATATTGTGATGAGGGAGATGGAGCATCTAATCCCCGCAGGATGCGACGCAAAAAAACATGACCTGTTGGAGAGGTCATGTTTTGGCATGCGACGCGGGCGTTGACTATTTTTTGTCGTCGGCTTCGGCCTGCTTGGCGCTTTTTTGCAGCGGGGTGTCGGTCTTGATGAACGAACCGCCGGCTTTTTGGAGCGCAGCGATGACGCTGGCCGAGGCGGCCTGCACCTTGAGGGTGATCTTGGCGGTCAGCTCGCCACGGGCGATTACCTTGACAGTGTGGAACGGCGTGGCGACAAGGCCAGCTTCGTACAGTGCCATATTGTCGACGGTGCCCTTGAGGTCGTTGAGGCGGTCGAGATAGACTACCTGAGCTGGCGTGCGCAGGCTCTTGAATCCGCGGGCTTTTGGTGTGGCGCGTACGAGTGGGTTCTGGCCACCCTGGAATGTCGCACGGAGTTTTTTGCCGGTGCGAGCGCCCTGGCCCTTGGTTCCGCGACCTGCGGTTTTGCCGCCGCCGGCAGCGATACCGCGGCCGACACGCTTGCGCGATTTATTGGCGGTTACTTGGAGTTCGTTGTATTTAGTCATTACTTGGCCTCCTTTTTGGCTGCAGGCTTCTTGGCGGGTGCTGCTTTGTCGGCCGTAGCGGCAGGCTTTTTGGCCGCGGTATCAGTCGTCAGCCACTGGCTGCGCGGCACGAGGCCGCCCAGGGCTTCGACGGTAGCGTAGGCAATATTCACCTTGTTGGTGCTGCCGAGCGACTTGCTAAGCATGTTGCGAATACCAGTGACGCCAATGACCGAACGCACCACGCCACCGGCAATGATACCAGTACCAGGGGCGGCGGGCTTGATCAGCACACGGGCGCCCGAGAGCTTGATCTCGGCTTCGTGGGGGATGGTTTGGTTGACAACCGGGATAGTCACCAGGTGTTTTTTGGCGACATCGGTCGCTTTGGTGATGGCAGATTGCACATCGGCACCCTTGGCGACACCGACGCCGACTTTGTTTTTGCGGTTGCCGACGACCACTAGGGCCTTAAATCGGAAGCGACGGCCGCCCTTGACCACACGGGCCACACGGTCGATGTTAATGACAACTTCTTCAAATTCCTTAGGCGCTTCTGGCGCCTGGTTGCGACGGTCATCGCGTCGACCACCACGCTGGTTGCCGCCACGGTTTCCACCGCGTTGGCCGCCTGCTTGTGGTGTAGCATGTGCAGTTGCTGCTGGTGCAGCTGGTTGATCAGCCATACTAAAACTCCAATCCTTCTTTGCGTGCAGCGTCGGCGAGGGCTTTTAGCCGGCCAGCGTACTGGCGGCCGTTGCGGTCGAAGACAACTGCGGTTACGTTTGCTTTCTTGGCTTTTTTGGCGATTTCGGTGCCGACATGGGCCGCGAGCTCGCTCATGGTGCCGGTGGCTTTGCTACCTACAGTAGTGGCGCTCACCAGTGTGTGCTGCTGTGTATCGTCAATAATCTGGGCGCTGACGTGCTTGTTGCTGACCGTCACGGTCAGGCGTGGGCGCTCGGCACTGCCCTGCACTTTGGCACGAACGCGGGCTTTGCGGAGGCTTTTGTTCAAGAGTTTTTTTGCTAGGTTAGACATTACTTTTTCCCTGCCTTTCCGGCCTTACGCAGAATTTGTTCGCCTTCGTACATGATGCCCTTGCCCTTGTATGGCTCTGGCTTCTTCAGTGCGCGGATTTCGGCGGCTGCCTGGCCGACTTTTTGCTTGTCGATGCCACTGACAATGATAATCATCTTGTCGTTGCCGACCGTTACGCCTTCGGGCGCTTTGTATTTGACCTCGTGACTAAAGCCCAGGCTCATGGTGAGCTCGTTGTTGCTGCTGGCCACGCGGAAGCCCACGCCTTTTACTTCGAGGCGTTTTTCGTAGCCCTTGGTAACTCCCACGACCATGTTATTGACAAGCGCGCGCATCAGGCCGTGTTGGCTGCGGGCGACTTTGCTCTCGTCTTTTGGTTCTACAGTAAAGACACCGTCTTTTACTTGCACATTTACTGCTGGCGTGATGAACTGTGTCAGTTTGCCCTTTGGCCCTTCGACAGTAACATCGCCAGAGTCAACCGTGATTGTCACACCTGACGGAATCTCGATTGGTAGTTTTCCGATTCGACTCAGACTCATTTCTTACCTTTCATTTGCTTATAATTCATCACTTTTCGTTGGACTTCGACACGTTGCCGATCCTCGGGAACTCCGAGCGCTGCTAAGTTAGCTCGGCTTTTATCGATTAGACTTTGGTCTTGTAATCGATAACGAGGACCAAAACCGCTACAGAGGGACTGACGCTGTGATTGCTGCCTGCGATTGCTCGCACTGTAGAGTAGTTGTGCAAGCCGGCCAATCTCAAACGTCTGCTCATCAGTGAGGGGACCTTCCCAGATATGGCTAGTGTCAAATGTTTCCATTTAGTAGACCTTTAGCAGTACCTCTCCGCCAAGTTTTTGCTTAACAGCTTCGCGACCGGTCATCACACCTTTGCTGGTGCTGATCAGTACGATGCCGCGGCCAGATTTTACCTTCGGGATGTCGGCGGCGCTGGCGTAGACGCGGCGGCCGGGCTTCGACACCCGAGCGATTTCGTTGATGGGGCAGGCTGCGCCGGGCTTTGCTAGCGTGACCACCAGTGTGCCGCGTGGTTTGCCGTCTTCGACCTTAACGTCGGCTAGATAGTGGTTTTTGACCAGCTGCTCGGCAACAACTTTTTTGAGCTTGCTTGTTGGCACGCGGATTTCGGTTTTGCCCACCATGTTAGCGTTCCTGATGCGGGTCAGGAGGTCGGCGATTGGGTCTGTAGATTGTAAAGACATATTCTTACTCCTTTCCTTTACCAGCTACTCTTTGTGATGCCAGGGATTTCGCCCTTCGAGGCTTTTTCGCGAAAGTTGATGCGGCTTAGGCCAAACCGGCGCATGTAGCCACGTGGTCGGCCGCACAGTGCGTCGCGGTTTTTCCAGCGGGTTGGGCTAGAATTCTTTGGTAGCTTCTGCAGGCCCTCTTGGTCGCCTAACTCTTTCAGCTCGGCGCGTTTAGCGGCAAATTTGGTGATCATTTTTTGCCGTTTGAGGTCTTTGGCGATCATTGATTTTTTAGCCATGGATTATTTGTTCCCCTCTTTTTCAAATGGCATACCGAATTTTTCGAGTAGCGCGCGGCTTTTGACTTTGTCGCCGTTTTTGATAGTAAACGTGACCTGCAGGCCGTGGGCGAGCTGGGTTTCTTCGAATGTCAGCTCTGGAAAAATCGATTGCTCGACGAGGCCGAGGTTGTAGTTGCCGCCGCGGTCAAATTTGATGCCGACACCGTGAAAGTCACGGACGCGTGGCAGTGCAATGTTGACCAGGCGATCTAGGAATTCGTACATCTGAGCGCCACGCAGTGTGACGTTGATGCCAACAGGGCTACCCATGCCGGCGCGGATTTTGAATCCTGCGATTGATTTTTTGGCGAGGCGTTCGACAGGTGCTTGGCCGGTGATGCGGGTCAAGGTGTTCTTGACTGCTTCTTGGTAGCGCTTGTCATCTTTGCCTTTGCCGGTTCCTACGCTTACGACGATCTTCTCGAGCGATGGCACTTGGTGCACATTGTCGAGCTTAAGTTCGGCCTGCAGTTCCTTGACGTACGTGTCCTGGTACAAGGCTTTCAAGCGAGGAGTGTAAACGGTGGCTTTGACCATTAGTTAATCTCCTTGTTTTTTAATTGGCGAGCGACGCGGGCTTTGCCACCGTCGACTTTGTGTACATAGCCGATACGGCTGGTTTTGCCAGACTTTTCGTCAACGACCAGAGCAAGCTTGTGCAGGCTGATGCCGGTGACGACGTCTTTTTTGCCGCCGCGGGGGTTGAGTTGGTTGGGTTTGACGTGGCGCACGCGGGTGCCCATGCCTTCGACAATTGCAGCCTCACCAGATACGGCGAGTACTTTGCCGGTTTGGCCCTTAGCTGGGCCGGCGATGACCTTTACTAGGTCGTCTTTGCGGATACGATGTGCCATATTAGAGTACCTCCGGCGCGAGCGAGATGATCTTGGCGTAGCCAAGGTCGCGCAGTTCGCGTGGCACGGGGCCAAATACGCGGGTTGCCTTTGGGGTTTTGTCGTCATTGATGATGACGGCGGCGTTGTCGTCGAAGCAGATGGTGCTACCGTCTTTGCGGCGGATTTGGTCGCGCGTGCGCACGACGACGGCCTTGACGACGGATTTTTTCTTGACGTTACCGGTAGGGTTGGCCTGTTTGACCGTGGCGACGATGATGTCGCCAACGCGGGCGTAACGACGGCGGGTGCCGCCGAGTACGCGGATGCATAGGATTTCCTTGGCACCACTGTTATCGCATACTTTTAGGCGTGATTCTTGCTGGATCATGAGGCGTCCTCCGCGTGATCGTGGTCTAGATCAGCTTTGTCTTCGACAGCTTCGTTGACGTCGGATTTCAGCTGCACAGAGCCTTTTGATCGCTCCTGGATGCGGTCGAGCGCAAATGCTTTGGTGCGCGAGACAGGGCGGGTTTCGGTGATAAACACCATGTCACCTTCTTGCGCGTCGTTGTGTTCGTCGTGAGCAGCATATTTACGGCTAACAGTGTATTTTTTGCCATAAAGTGGATGAGTTTCACGACTAGTAACAGTGACGGTGATCGTCTTGTCGGCGCGTGCCGAGGTGACTTTGCCGAACAATGTCTTGGCCATATTAGTTACTCTCCTTTGGGGTTAATTCATGCTCACGAATCGCCGTTATCAGACGAGCGATGTCTTTCTTGAGCGCGCTCAATACTCGCGGGTTGGTCAGCTCGCCTGCGCGGTGACCACGCAGTGATTGCAGCAGGTCTTCGCGCTTGGCGGCGAGGTCCTGGCGGAGCTGCTCGAGGGTAGGAGCTTTTGCCGGGGTGGCTTTTTTGGTGGTTTTTTTGGCTTGTGCCATATTATACCTCCTCTTTCTTGACGAATCGGGTCTTGACCGGCAGTTTGTGACCAGCCAGGCGCATTGCTTCGCGGGCGACGTCTTCGGTGACGCCTTTCATCTCGAACATCACGGTGCCAGCTTTGACCTTGGCGACGAAGAACTCTGGGTTGCCTTTGCCTCCGCCCATCTTGACATCAAGTGGCTTGCGCGTCACAGGGGTGTGTGGGAAGATGCGGATCCAGATTTTGCCACCACGCTTGATGTAGCGGGTCATTGCCTGACGAGCAGACTCGATCTGGCGGCTGGTGATACGATCGTTGCCGAGGCTTTGCAGGCCGTAGTCGCCAAACGCGACGTAGTGACCTCGGGTAGCGTGACCAGTGTTAGTGCCGATACGGACTTTGCGGTATTTGGTTTTCTTTGGCAGTAACATTAGCGTTCGCTCCTTTCACCCTTGTAAATCCATACCTTGACGCCGATAATACCGGTGCCATTAGGGCCTTGGGCGCGCGCAACGTGGAAATCGACGTCAGCGCGCAGCGTGTGCAGCGGCACCGATCCTTCGATGAGTTTTTCGCGGCGGCTCATTTCGGCGCCGTTCAATCGGCCGGCTACCTCGATACGGATACCTTTGGCGCCAGCATTCATAGAATTTTGGGCAGCCATTTTGGTAGCACGTCGGAAATTCGATCGGCGCTCGAGCATGTGGGCGATGTTCTCGGCCACCAGCTTGGCGCTGAGCTCGGGGCGACGGACTTCTTCGACGTTGATACGTACGGGCAGGCTCGATAGTTTTTCGAGATCGCGCTTGAGTTCGTTGATACCGGCGCCGCCGCGGCCAATCACTACACCAGCTTTGGCAGTGTGAATGGTAATGGTCACGAGGTTGGCGCTGCGTTCAATCTCGACTTTGGCGATCGTTGGACGCGACGAAAACTTCTTTTCTACCAGGTCGCGCACCTTGATATCTTCTTCCAGCCACTTGGCAAAATCTTTTTTGCCAGCGAACCAACGAGAACTCCAGTTCTTGCTGACTTGGAGGCGGAAGCTAATTGGGTTTACTTTTTGACCCATTATTTAGTCTCCTCTTTTGCTGGCTTCTCAGCCTTAGGCGCAGTTTTTACTGCGGGTTTCTTCTTAACTTTCTCGAGGCCAGTTACTTCTACCAGAATGTGCGTGGTTTTCTTCTGGAATGGCAGCGTCATGCCACGCATGTGCGGCTTGAAACGCTTCAGTCGAGGGCCGGCAGTGACGCTAAGCGTAGTAATCATCAGGCTCTTGCCATCCAGGCCGTGGTTGTGGGTGGCGTTGGCAGCGGCCGATTGGATGGCTTTTTTGACTGCAGTCGCAGGGCGGCGTGGCGTGTGATCAAGGATCACCAGCGCATCAGCCACGCTGCGGCCACGCACTAGGCTGGCGACGATCGACACCTTGCGGGGCGCCAGGTCGATGCCTTTGGCGTAGGCACGAACAGTGTATTGTGTGTCAGCCATTATTTCTTATCCTTTCCACCGTGCTTGCGGAACTTACGGGTAGGGCTAAACTCACCGAGCTTGTGGCCTACCATGTTCTCGTTCACCAGCACTGGTACGTGCACGCGGCCGTTGTGCACCGCAAACGTAAATCCTACCATCTCTGGTGTGATCGTGCTTGCGCGCGCCCACGTCTTCGTGACCGTACGGTCACCCGTCTTCAAAGCCGCCACCTTTTTGGCAAGCTTCGCGTCGACGAATGGGCCTTTTTTGAGTGATCGACTCATATATTACCTCTTCCTCTTAGCGTCATGACGACTCTTGACAATCATCTTGGTAGTATCTTTGCGGCGGCGGGTGCGGTAGCCGAGTGTCAGCTGGCCCCATGGCGTGCGTGGTGGTTTACCGCTACCGTGGCGTCCACCGTCACCACCACCGTGTGGGTGGTCTACGGCGTTCATAACTACACCGCGAACACCAGGGCGAATACCCTTGCGGCGGTTGCGACCAGCGCTTCCGATCTTGATATTTTGGTGCTGGATGTTGCCCACGACACCCAGGGTAGCCTGGCATTCCAGACGGAATTTGCGCACTTCACCGCTAGGCATGCGCACCATGGCGTAGTCGCCTTCCTTGGCCATCAGTTGGGCCTTGGTGCCGGCGCTGCGTACCATTTGGGCGCCCTTGCCGGGGTTGATTTCGATCGCGTAGATCTGGCTACCAACAGGGATGTTGGTGAGCGGCAGGCGGTTGCTGGCCTCGACGGGAGCGTCAGCGCCAGTCTTGATCACCTTGCCTTTGGTCATGCTGGTGTCGGCCAGAATGTAGTGGTACAGGCCGTGCTGATCCTTGACGCGGGCGATACGGGCCGAACGGTTCGGGTCGTATTCGATTTCTTCGATTGTCAGGGTCATATCAGCTGCCATGCGGTGGTTCAGCAAGCGGTAGTGCCTGCGGACGCCACCACCGCGGTGTCGCACCGTGATACGACCAGTGTTGTTGCGGCCAGCGTTTTGCTTTTTGCTCTTGATCAGGCTCTTGAGCGGCTTGCGAGTAGTAACGTCGCTCATGTCCTGGCTAGTCATGCCACGGCGAGCAGGAGTGGTCGGGTTGTATTGCTTAATCGGCATTATTTCTTCTCCTCTTTCGCTTCGGGCTCGTCAAAGACGCGGATTTTGCCTTCACTCAATGTGACGTAGGCTTTTTTGGTGTCTTTGCGAGTGGTTGTGCCAGGATACTTGCGCTTGCCGCGGTTGAATCGGATGGCTTTGCCGTTTTGGACGACGGTCTTGATGCTTGCGACCTTGACGCCGTCGTTGGCGGCCTCGACAGCTGCAACGATTTCGTTTTTGTTTGCATTCAATGGGACATCAAACACGTAGGTGTTTTGGCCAGTGATCAAGCGGTAGGCTTTTTCGGTGGCGCGTGGAGTGACAGTGATGAGTTTCATACTACTGTACCTCCATGTCTGTTAGCCATGCGGTTGTGGCCTCGAGGGCTTGAGGCGTAAATACAATCGCGTCGGCATTTAGGATATGATACACCGACAGATACGTGGGGCTGCATAGCAACACATTCTGTAGGTTGTTGGTGGCGCGCAGCAGCACGTCGGTTTTGTCGGCGACGAGCAATACACGGCGCTCCATCTTGTGATCAGCCAGGAACTTGACGATATCGGCAGTTTTGCCGGTGGTCTTGATCTCGCTGACAGTGATTTTGTTGGCTTTGTGAGCTAGGGTCAATGCTTGGCGCAGCGCTACTCGCTTACTGGTCTTGCTGATTTTTAGCTTGTAGTTTTCGTTGCCGCGTGGCCCAAATACGATACCACCATGGCGCCAAATAGGGTTGCGCGAGCTACCAAATCGGGCTCGGCCAGTGCCTTTTTGCTTCCACGGCTTTTTGCCACCGCCGCTGACTTCGCCGCGGGTTTTGGTGGTGGCGCTTGCCAGGCGGGCGTTGGCGAGGTAGGCATCATAGGCTGTTTTGAGCAGCTGATGATTGCTAACTTCGACGCCAAATACGTCGCGAGACAAGGAGTCCGCCTTGGCCGCAGCTGCGGGCTTGGTGGTCGTACTTTTGCTGGTTTTTGCTTCAACCATTACTTAGTACCTCCGTTACTATTGATGACGACCAGGCCGCGCTTAGGGCCCGGTACTGCGCCTTTGACACCGATAAGGTTGTCGTCGGCCGAGATGTAGGCGACGGTCAGGTTTTGTACAGTGACCTGCTCGTGGCCCATGTGGCCGGCCATGCGCTTGCCTTTGAAGACTTTTTGTGGGTACATGCTACCGATCGAGCCGGGTTTGCGCGTGTTACCCTTGCCACCATGCGTTTTGCGGTGGCGTTCAAAGTTGTGACGCTTGATGTTGCCAGCGAAGCCTTTGCCTTTGCTGACGCCTGTTGCGTCGATATGATCACCGAGTACAAACTCCGTGACATCCCATGTATCGCCGACCTTGATCTCTGCGAGATCGTCGACTCGAAATTCCCGAATATGTTTCGGGGTCACTTTGGCTGGCGCGACATGGCCAGCCACGGCCTTGCTCAGGTTCTTACCCTCACCATATGCCACCTGGACTGCGTTGTAGCCGTCGGTTTCGACGGACTTCACCTGAGTCACAGTCAGGGGGCCGGCTTGGATCAGTGTCACTGGAGTAGCAACACCATCTTCGCCGATGATTTGGGTCATACCAATTTTGGTACCGAGAAGTGCTTTCATAGCCCTCTTTGCTCCCATTTAAAATCCCCGGTGACTGGCAGTATCGCTCGCATGCGACTTACCGATTCACGCTGGGACAAGTTGTTATTACGTAATAAGTTACCGAGCTATCATAGCACGAAACACCGGTCGTAGTCAAGGGTTTTACCAGGGGAAATACGCCGCGCAGCGAGTCATTGACAAATAATCATGAATTTGCTATAATATAAAAATATGACCATCACCGGCATTTCGCCTCCTCCCCGCGAGGGGCTTTTTTATTGCCGGTAGATGTGATATTTTAGTCGAGATAGCACCCAGCTATACACTCCCCAGAGAACGGAGACGCACATGTCGATGTCAAACAGGCAAAAGGCTGCCACGGCCGCTATCATCGCAATGCCGCTTGGCGGTGCGATGATGTGGGGCGCGCGTCGCCTGGTAAATCAGGTGACGCAGTGCCATGTCAACCCTATGTCGGGCGGGCAACAGGAGATTTTGATCATCGCTGATGACAGCGTCTTGACCATTGTCGTGGAGCCCGGAGAGCCGCTGCCCGAGGGCGACTGCTCGCTACATTTTGCGCTAAGGGTCGCATTCGGCTGCAAAGCCGAGGAGCTCTACGAGGCGGTCTTTAGCGACCGTATCAATAAATTCCTACGCGTCGTCGCGCGCCGCGTGTCCGACCGCCCCTGAGCCCGTGGCCTATGCGTGGCGGGATAGGATCGACACTGTCGACCCCTATCCTGCCCGCAAGGCGGCGGGCATTTCGCTTTTTTAGATCAGTAATAATTTAGAGGCTCGAATAGATCTTGCCAGCAGGCACATTGCCCAGCATTTCGTCGAGCGACACAAAACGATAGCCCTGCGCCTGCAGCTTGTCGATAATGCGCGGCACGGCATTAACACTGGTGGGGTGGATGTCGTGCAGCACCACAATTGCACCAGGCCGCGCGCCGGCAATGACGCGGTTATAGATGATATCGCTACTATGATCGGCCCAGTCGCGGGTGTCGATCGACCACAGCACACCGGCCATGCCTTCCTCGCCAAATAGGCTGGCCACATGGGCGTTCACCGCGCCGTTTGGCGGCCGCACGAAATGCGGCCGGACGCCGGTTATCTGGCTAATCAGGCTATTGGTGGTGGCGATTTCGCTACGCAGCACGCTGTCGGTTACGAGTGTGAGCGAGGGGTGGGTCATGGTGTGATTGCCGACGGTGTGGCCCTCGGTCACCTCGCGTTTGACCAGCGCGGCATTGCGACGCACGCCCCCGCCGATCACAAAAAAGCTAGCGTGGGCACGCTTGGCCTTTAGAATGTCGAGCAGCCGCCCGGTTTCGGCGCCCGGTCCGTCATCGAATGTCAGCGCGATGCACTTGATGCGGCTGCACTCGGTGGTAACTTCGCTGCCCGTGGAGCGTGCAGTAGTAACATTTGCCACCTCTAGCAGCCGGCGGGCTTGGTCGTTTTGCAAGAATAATTGCAGGCGGTCGATCGATAACGCCACCGTCACCGGCCCGGCCGATTCTGGTGCCACCGTGCCTTGGCCAAAATCAAACTCGATAGTAGAGCGATCGCGCACCAGGAAATCCCTGATTGTATCAGCGGTGACGACGCGCTCGAGATAGGCGTCGTCGACGCGTTCGTGACGCTTGGCGGCCTGCTCGCCTAGGGCTTGGCGAATGTAGAGCACGGCGCGCGCCACGCCGTCGGCCGCGCGATCACCAAATAGCTGCTCGAGGCTAATCACCTGGCCGGTGTGGCGGTCGAACGTCCAATAGGCGGCATCGTGCACGCCAACGTCCATCGGATACGTGATATTGACCTGCGCCACAATCGAGATATAATCGCGATTGGCCGATCGCACCAGGTAGCTGGCATTAAATTCACCAGTGTCGCCACCTAAGTAAGGGTCATCGGCTGGCACCGCCATGCTGCCACGCAGTTGGTCGATATAGCTGGCGACGGTGCTGTCGATTGTTGATACGCCGGTCACTGGGTATTCGATGACATAGTGCACGCCACGGTCAAACACATCGCTGCTGCGCGACGAAATACCATCGTAGCTAGTGCCGCGCCGATAAGTAGTAGGGCCAATACGGGCGCCCGGGCGGTCGTTGACATAGTAGATCGACAGCGCCGCAATTGTGCCGGCGACCACCAGCAAAAACACTGCAGTGATAAGCCGCAGATGAAAATGATACCGGTGGTGGCGTCGTGGTGCGTGTTTCATGCTATATCATAATACCAGATGGCAGGAAATAGCTGATAATCGCCGTGATGATCAGCACCACAAACCATATCTTGCGGTCCATCGCGTAATGCTCAAACTGGTGCACCATCACTAGCCCCAGCGCCATGCCGATCGGCAGCGGCGGTAGCATTGCGCCGTTGACAAGCAGCCCCTGATGCCAGCGCAGCCACACCGAGCCAAGGATCAGCATCAGCACAAGCTTCAGCAGATATTGGCCGTCAGACTCGCGCTGCGAACCCCGTTTTTGTTTTCTAGGCATAACCCTTTTATTGTACCACACGCCCCTGCGCGCACCCTTGCGCTGTCGCATCCATCATATAGTAAAACAGAAGCCTGAGATGGCTTCTGTTTTGGCGCAATATGGCGGTTTTGGGATGACTACATGCGGATTTCGGCGTCGACGCCAGCGGGCAGCGACAGGTTTTGCAGGCTGTCGATGGTTTTTGGCGTGGCGTTGGTGATGTCGATCAGGCGCTTGTGCACGCGCATTTCGTAGGCTTCACCGCCCATCTTGTAGACGTGCGGGCTTTTGACCACAGTGTACGTGCTGCGCCGGGTTGGCAGTGGCACGGGGCCAGCAACACTGGCGCCGGTGCGCAGCGCGGTGTCGATAATTTGCTTAGCTGATTGGTCGATCACCTTGTGATCGTAGGCTTTGAGGCGAATGCGAATACGCAGGCCTTCTGGTGCTTGCTCGGTAGCTTTTGCCACGGGCGTTCTCCTTATGTGCAATCGCGTAACCTCTGCTCGAATCTGGGTTATTCAGTCTGACCGAGTTATCGCGATACTTAGCTTGATATTCTTTGCTACTATACCGCAAAATCCCGCCGCTGTAAAGCCGCCACGATCATATTGGACTATTAACACAAAATATGCTACAACGTAATTATAATCCCTGGCCCGTCGATCACCACGGGTTGAAGTGACGTATTTCGCAGGCGTTAATCTCTACCGGCTGTCGGTGATCGTTAAAAACGACACGCCGCGCTAGTATCCTTCCCGCCCCTTCCCTGTCTTGCGAGGCCCAACCTACGGCCCCAGCCGGGGTATCATGGGGCGGGTTTCGCATGTCAGGCTCTTGTGGTATGATGGCTACAAATCATGGAACGACCCCCCCGCAATCTGCATCGTACGAAGCGCGTATTACTGCCATCGACGAGATGGTGCTGGGTATTTGGTGCCAATCTGTTGCGGTGCTGCGTGCCGGCGAGCCGCTGCCGTACGGCGAACTAATCATGGCAGATCTGGGCATACTGCGGCTCGAGGCTGATGTGCGCCAGTATGTCATCGCGGCGCTCGAGTCGCGCACCTGGCCGCGTGTTTCGCGCTTTGTGCCGGCGGTGCGGGTGGCCTGGGACCACGATTTGCAGGCGCTGCGTTGGCACCCGCCAGTCGATTGGGACGGGCCGGCAGAGGTGTCGCTCGATCTTTGGGAGGGCTTTTACCGCGAAACCAGCACCGCCGCCGACCCAACCATGAGCTAGATGCTTGTGTTTTGGTACTATTTGTGCTATAATGGAGGTTAGTAGCAAAGTCCTACTGGATGAATACTCGTATTAGTCTCTATAGAATTAATTCTTGTCGTTCATCACTAACGTACAAGAAAGGTTCTATTTTTATGTACTTACGTGCCCCGCGCGGGTCAGGTCGTCCTGGCCGTGCCCGCAAACAACCGGCAGCGATTAACGCCAGCCGTTTTATCAACAAAGCCATCGCCCCCGCCGACGAGACGCCCTATGTGCCGACGCACACCTTTCATGATTTTGGGCTGCACGCGCGCACGGTTGCGATGCTCGACCACATTGGCTACACTTCGCCCTCGCCTATCCAGGATCAGACGATTCCGCTGGGCCTGGCTGGTCGCGATGTGATTGGCCTTGCCAATACCGGCACCGGCAAAACCGCTGCATTTTTGCTGCCGATTATCGAAAAGCTCCTGACCGATCGCCATATGACCAGCGTTCTAGTGCTGGCACCGACGCGAGAGCTGGCGCAGCAGATCGACGAGGAATTCAAACGCTTCGCGGCTGGTCATAAGCTTTACTCGGTGCTGGTGGTGGGCGGTGTTAATATCAATCGCCAGATACAGCAAGTCCGCCGCGGTGCGCATATCGTGATTGGTACGCCCGGTCGGGTCAAGGATTTGATCGATCGCCGCGTGCTGCGCCTTGGCATGGCTACGACGTTTGTGCTGGACGAGGCCGATCGCATGTGCGATATGGGCTTTGTGCGCGATATTCGTACCATCGAGGCCGAGCTACCGCGCGAGCGCCAGACATTTTGTTTTAGCGCCACCATGACCCCTGATGTGCAGACCATTGTGCAGGAATTTATGACAAATCCCGAGCTGGTGTCGGTGGTGCGTAGCGAGACAAATGATCATATCGAGCAAGATGTCGTGCATGCGCGCGACAAAATGCACAAGATTGACCTACTGCTCGAGCACCTCGGCAAGCCGGGCTACGAGCGTGTGATTGTGTTCTGCGAGACCAAATACGGTGCGCAGCGTTTGGCCGATCGCCTGACCAAGGATAATTTCCCAGCGGCTGCCATCCACGGCAACAAAAGCCAGGCGCAGCGCGAGCGTGCACTGCGTGATTTCAAAACGGGTCGGCTGAATATTTTGGTGGCCACCGACGTGGCGGCGCGCGGGCTTGATATTCCTGATGTGTCGCACGTCATCAATTTTGATCCGCCGCACCAGTACGAAGATTACGTTCACCGTATTGGTCGAACGGGTCGCGCCGGCAAATCTGGCATCGCATTGACATTTGTGATGGATTCGCGGTCTAACAATTCAGTCCCCCGCGAGCCACGCGGCGAGCGTTCTGCACGTGATGATCGTTCGAACCGGCCATCGCGCAGCCCGCGCGGTACTGGCCGCAACGAGGCACCGAATCGTTCCGCCGCCGCCCGGCCCAAACGTCGCCGCATGCCAACCTCTGTCGAGACCGAGGATCGGCTGGTGCGTATGATCCAGGGTTTCTAGCCACAATTACTTGGGCATGCTGTCTATCCCCCAGAACTCTGGGGGATAGTTTGTGCTGTGCATACCAAAAATCCCCGGAATGATCCGGGGATTTGCGATGGGTGTAGGCCGAGATTACTTGGTAATCTTGGTCACGACGCCAGCACCGACGGTGCGGCCGCCTTCGCGGATGGCAAAGTTGAGACCTTGCTCCATGGCGATTGGGGCGAGCAGCTTGACGTTAAAGGTGACGGTGTCGCCAGGCATGACCATTTCTTTGTCTGCTGGCAGCTCGACTTCACCGGTAACATCGGTGGTGCGGAAGTAGAACTGAGGCTTGTAACCCTTTGAGAAAGGAGTGTGGCGACCGCCTTCTTCTTTCTTGAGGATGTAAACTTCGGCTTCGAATTCTGTGTGTGGTTCAAGCGTTCCTGGCTTGACAACCACTTGGCCGCGCTCGATCTGTTCGCGTTCGATACCGCGCAGCAGCAGACCAGCGTTGTCGCCGGCTTGACCTTGGTCGAGGGATTTCTTGAAGGCCTCGATGCCGGTAACGACAGAGCTTTGCGTGGCACGGATGCCGACGATCTCGACTGCGTCGTTGACCTTAACGATACCTTGCTCGATACGACCGGTGGCAACGGTGCCGCGGCCCTTGATTGAGAAGACGTCTTCGATAGGCATCAGGAATGGCTTGTCGAGGTCGCGCACTGGCTCTTCGATGTAATCGTCGAGTGCCTTGACCAGCTCCATAACAGCGTCCTCAGAGGCTGGATCGCCGTCGAGGGCCTTGGTAGCGCTACCCTTGATGATAGGCGCGTTGTCACCGTCGTAGCCGTTCTTAGTGAGGAGTTCGCGGACGTCCATTTCGACGAGCTCAACGAGCTCTGGGTCGGCGAGGTCCATCTTGTTGAGGAAGACGACGATTTTTGGTACGTTCACCTGGTGAGCAAGCAGCACGTGCTCGCGAGTCTGTGGCAACGGACCGTCGTTGGCAGCAACCACGAGGATCGCGCCGTCGATCTGAGCCGCACCGGTGATCATGTTCTTGACGTAGTCGGCGTGACCAGGCATGTCGACGTGTGCGTAGTGTCGTTTCTCTGATTCGTATTCCTGGTGCGAGCTGGCGATGGTGATACCACGAGCCTTCTCCTCAGGTGCGTTGTCGATGTCTTCGTAGTTGCGAGGCTTGTTAGTGTCGCTTGGAAGACGTTTTGCGAGCACGTGTGTGATCGCGGCAGTAAGCGTGGTTTTGCCGTGGTCGACGTGACCCATGGTACCGACGTTTACGTGAGGCTTGCTTCGATCGAAATCTGCCATTTGTAAGTGTTCTCCTTACCTAATTAGTATTATTTGGCACGACGCGAGCTCTAGGACTAGGGTCGTCCACTAGGGACAACATCAGACCAAAACGCGTCGCGCGTATGCGACCAATTATACACTAGTTGGCGGGGTTTCGTAAAGAGTTGCTGGTAATGTGGCTCGTAAACAACCACAGCCAGATAAACATGCCGGTGGCACCGACGATTTCAACCTGAGTCATCGAAACAATATTGCCCTGAAATCCAGCGTGGATCGCCCACAGTAACACCGTAATAATGGTGGCGCCTGCCGAGTACATCTGTAGATCGCGCGGGAAAAATTGCGGAATCAACGCCGAGCCAAATACCAGCAGTACGCACAGCGTAAAGACGCTGTAGCCAAAGATATCGTGCAACAGAAGATGTTGGTCGCGGGCAACTAGCCCGACCCCTGCTAGTGCTACGCCGAGTGAACGAAACATCAGCCGATACAGGTGTACAAAATCTGCTACTTGGTGCCGAGATAGTTGCCGCATCATGGCCGATCGCAGCTGGGAAGCGTAGAGCCATAGGATCAGCCCGCTCACAATCATGGTGGTGTTGAACATGTGCGCCGATAGCGTGCCACCCTCGCCGAGCTGGCTAAAGTGCCATTTGACCCACGTCGGATCAGTGGTGGTGACGGCGCTGGCGGCAATCCCGGCGCAGAGCAGCAGAATAAATGCAAAAATTAAGTTGTTGAGGGTAAGGATGCGTAATCTCACGATGTTTCTATGATATCACGCGAGCACTGTGCCACAAATGCACGATACAGGCCGTGGCCCGAATCATCGGCTTCGGCATGCCACTGCAGCCCGTAGCGA
This sequence comes from Candidatus Saccharibacteria bacterium UBA1932, assembly GCA_002337095.1. Classification (GTDB taxonomy): domain Bacteria; phylum Patescibacteriota; class Saccharimonadia; order Saccharimonadales; family Saccharimonadaceae; genus Saccharimonas. The sequence goes on along the minus strand of DDFI01000014.1, from coordinate 41,464 downwards.
TGGCTGTGGCCTGTGATGGCCTCAATCGTGCCGTCGCTAGCACTGGCGGTGACAGTATAACCATCGGCCAACCGATTGATCGCCTGATGATGGCGCGAATTCACCATAGCTGTGTCGCCGGCACGTTGACCGAGCATGTTGTGCACAAATGTCACCTCGTGCATCACCTGGCGGTGATTGATCGCGCCTGGCAGCTGCGTCGGGATATCTTGATACAGGCTGCCACCGTAGTAAACATTGAGGAATTGCATGCCATAGCAAATACCGAGCAGCGGCGTGCCCTTTGCATCGAGCAGCGGCATGAGCCGGGCAAGCCACTCGTAGCGTTCGTCTGGCTCGTGGATCCACGACTCGAGGCCATCGAGCAGCGGTTCGTTGTAGTGCGTGGGATCGATATCGTCGCCGCCAGAAATCACGATACCATCGCACAGCCGCAGCACTGCGTGGTCGGACATGTCGGGTGTGATGATCAGCGGCTCGCCGCCTGCCCGGCGGATGATATTTGTATAATCACGCCGCAAGAAAAACGCCCGCGGCGTAAATGTCAGCCGGGTCGCTTCGTCGAATGACGGCACAATACCGATAACGGGGCGTGTCATAGATACACGCATTATAGCATAGCTAGCGGATACGCAGGCCGCGGCGGTGTCTGGCGTGCTGGATGCGGATGGGGCGTTTTGGGTGCCGGCGGCGGTAGTACCACAGCAGGATGAGTGCAGCGATGACACCACTGGTGCACAGGCCGGCGATTACGGTCAGTAGCAGGCTAGGTGCGCTTTGTGTCGCGAGCGCATCGCTGATGCTGGGCGGCAGTATGGCGCCGAGTGGCGTGCCAACGAGCGGATCGCTGCGCATATACCAGGCGTCGCTAGCGCGTAGTAGCGTGCCGCTATCGACGCCGCGGGCGGTGACGCTTGATTGCACTACAAATTCACCACTTTCGTCGGGCGAGCTGAGCGCGATATCGCAGCTAAATGTAGTGCGCGGCGCCAGGGTGACGGTTTTGCTGCTGGGCTGGCATGCGAGATCTGGGACGAGTACCGTGCCGCGTGTGTTGGCGAGCGTCGAGGTGATCGACTCGAATTGCAGGGCTTCATCGCCGGTGTTGGTGAGCAGCACATGTACGGTGGCAGCGCTGTGCAGAGGCATCGATTTGGCGGTTTGCGCGGTATCGCGGTCGCCGCTTGCCAATGTGTCGTCGTAGTTTTCGAGGCTGAAGCTGGGCTTTTTGCTAGCGGCAGCGGTAGGGCTAGGCGCAGCGGCGTTGCCGGTGTTTTTTGCAGGGGCGGCGATAGTTGCAGACACGCTAGCGCTAGGATAATACGACGAGGTGATGGTGGCGCGATCAGAGTAGTTGGCGACGGTGGGATCGGTAATTGTGGCCTCGACCAGCCAGGTGATGTACGAACCAGCGTGCGGGTCGCGGCGACCGGCGCTCCAGGTCAGAAAATCGCCTGGCACCGATTCGGCACTGGTGCCATCGGCGCTACAGCGGCCTCGCCCCGCCCACGCGCCGACACCGTTTGTATATACAAATATATTGACCGCTTTGCAGGCTTGCCCGGCGCTCAGGGAGTCGTGCATAGTAAATTGGATGCCGTCTTGTGGCAGTACGGGCGAGATGATACCTGATAGCGTGGTGGTGGCGCTGTTGACCTTGGTCCATTTGCTAAACCAGGTTGGCCCACCAGATACAGTACTGACGGTATCATTAGCGATTGGCGTGCCGTTGAGTGTCCAGGTGAGGGTGGTGGGCGTTGCGCCGGCGGTTTGGCCGCTGACTGCGCCACTAATGGCGCCTGGCGATACGACGGTGAGCATGATTGTCTTACCGCTGACGATTCCTGTAACTGCCCCACCACTGACAGTGGTACCATTCGGGATGCTCAACTGGCTAGGGATACCGATGGTAGCGGTGTCGCCTGCTGCGCACATTGTGGCCGATCCAGATAGGCTGCTGCGGGTTTGGCTGCCGGTTACGGCGGTGGCGATACTAAGGCTGGGTGTACATACTCCTGCTGCGCGACTAATAGGTAGCGCGCCGGGCGTGGCTACTAATGCACATAGTGCAAGAAGTATCGAACCTAGCGATAGCGCAGTCACCTTCATATCTATATATTATACCGCAAAATGTGTATAATTGCAAGTTTGTGGTGTGCCGTGGTAATTTAGCTGCCAAGCGAGACGATCATGTTGATCGAAGCTGCAATGATGGCGGTACCAAAAATATACGACAATATGGCGTGTCGTAGCGTGACGGCGCGGATTTCGCTGTCGGTAACAGTGGTGTCAGACACTTGGTAGGTCATACCGATGGTGTAGGCATAGTAGGCAAAATCGCTAAATTGTGGATGGCTCGTGCCGCTAAATTCGATGCCGCCAGCGCGCGGCCCTCGGTAATACAATATGACATAGCGCAGCGTATAGAGCGTGTGCAGCAGCAGCCACGAGCTGACAATGGTCGCAAGGCCTAGGCAGACGTGCCAGAGGAGTGGCGTGGCGTCGTCTGATTTGCCAGATAGTAGCACAAATACGCTGATGATGCTCATGACGCTAGCGAGCGAAACGATGACGTCGACAGCCGAGTGGCTCATGTCGTCGCGTTTGGCCAATGCCGCCATGTCGCGGTCGGAGTGGCCATGCAGGTCCCATAGCAGCGTCCCGACGATGGTAAGTGCAAACACGTCCCAGCCCAGTAGTGGCGCGTATTGCCAGCGCAGCGCTAGGCCGGCTAGTAGTGCGGTGACGAGCCCCAGCGAGAGTGCCGTTACGTAGCGTAGCAATTTTGATCGAATAGTTGGTGTGGCCATGATTCCTCCGGTTATTAGTAGTAGTATACTCCGAGTTGGCTGTGGCGCCAAGCTGGTAATGTAGCAGCGCTCCGGCAGCAGCCTATCACAATCGCGCCGACACGTATTATTTTTGTCCGACACTATAAGTAGTGAAAGTGGCTATCGTAGGGCGCCTATCGATATTTAAACCTAGATTTTCTGGCATTCAGCGTACTGTGCAGTATCAGCCGCCTCGTTTTCGCGAGCGACTGCCATAAGCTTATCGTCATATATCTGGCTGGCATACGAGCGAGCGAGCTGATACGCTTGGTATTGCTGGTCTGTGGTGAGCTGGTTGCCGTCGGGATCTTTTGCGAATGCACCAGAGGAGTACATCGACTCTAACTCGGCGAGGGCGGCTGCTTTCTTTTGAGTTAGTGATGCGGTGATTCGATTATGCTCTGCGTACATATCATTTAATTTTTGGTTGCAGGCGCGCAGCCTGACTTGGCGTTCGCTCATATCAACATTATTGTCAGAAAATCGAATAACCCGAGTGCGATCTTCAGTGGTTGTGGGTGTTTTTTGCTGCGATGCTGCGTTGGATTTTGCTTCTGGCGGTGTGGGTTGTGGTGCTGGCTCGGCGTGCGACGCTGGCTGTGGTTTGTGAGTCTCTACGGCTGGTCTTGCGGCGGTTTGTGCGGGCTTGGCTTGTGCGCGACCATACAATGCATACGCTATACCTCCACTTACGCAGAGTATCATGACAGCAGTGATAGTTATCAGGAAGAGAGATTTGCGGGTTCTGGGCAATTTTAAGCGGAATTTCATATCGATTATATTATACCTATAGGTGCAGTTCGTCAATGTTTAGATGAGAGAAGTCATGGGGACTGCGAGTGCAAGATAGTGTATATTGTCGCATCGACATCGAAAACCCATTCACCGGATCACCCACATAAGCGTAATTATTATCATTACCACCCTCAATCGGATCAACCTGTAGGAAGCGGCCAAGACCGGGGAGGTAGACGCGTACGCCCATTTGGATAGGGCGGGATATAGTCTTAGCTCAATACCGGCCTTTCAACTTCCACCTTCCTCGGCTACATCGTGATGCCAAGTACCTCGTACCAAAAAGGAGCATTTGTAGTGATTGGGGAACGGTCGGGTAGCTTATTCAAAAACTCTTGCTTTAGATAATCTTTGATATTTTCGCTATACACTACTGTGTCGCCCGGCTGCACTATAGATATGACAGGGGCAGCTCCGCTCACCTCATTCGTCATTACAAAACGGTGTCCGTATATTGGTACAGGAAGGGGGTGGCTATTGACAACTGACCGAGCCTGAACAATAGCCCGAAGAGTACTAGATGGCCTCTCTCCCAGAAGTGGATGCCAGTAACCATTATGCTCGATATCAAACTCAAATGCTTCGCAAATATATTCCAGTGTACCGCGGGCCATTTCAGACGGAGCTGTCCAATCAGGAAACCCCGGACCTATTGGCGTACATTCTGTCAAGAATATGCGCAGTTCAACTGGCAGACGCACCCTAAAGGCAGCCTCTATCGCACCGATGGCACGCTCATCCAGACCGTCTCCATACAGAATACCCGCTTTCGTCAAAATGTTTTTGTAGTCATTATCCATTGATGGTTGTTACCGTTTAAATTAAATTATAACATATTACTCGAGTTACTCAATTCTTTTGAAGGTTAGGTAGTGATCATCAGTGTACCATATAGATCCATCTGTGCCTGTAACCAATCTTTCCAGGCCCCTACTTTGTCCAGGAACCTTTGGTCTCACATCCCACTCATAATACTTGATTTCACTTCCATTACTAAATCTCGGTAATACTTGGCCGAAGTTACCCCCATCATTTCGCCAGACTGAGCCGCCTGCTGTGTTCGGTGCCGGGGATGAAAACTTAACTTGTTTAAGATAGTCGATTGTTTCTTTCGCTTCTCTTGAAATAGTTGCCGTCGATCTGGATGGAGTACCTAAGATACTTTGAGGGGCGGCTCTTGCGCCTGAGGACTGAAGGGCACGAAGACCCGATGAGAAGCTAGATACGCCTGCCGTAGCCATGCCCATATTAAACCAGTTCATGCCATCGCCAGGATTGTTTTGGAGCTCTTTTGACGCGCGAGCAACGCTACCCGCTATAAGCACTCCTATCGCAATGAGCTGTAGCCACTCCCCATTCAAATCCTTCTGATTCACCGGATCCATCGCATACACATAGTTATTAAGGGTGCCACCCTCTACCAGATCAACCTGCAAGAACCTGCCGAGGCCTGGGAGGTAGACGCGTGCACCCATTTGGATAGGGCGGATGGTGAATTTAGTCTCGGTTTGTTTTTGATGGATACCTACGTAGTTGTAGGTGCTGCCAGGGGCGGTGTTTTTGGGGTCGGTGGTGTCTGGGAGTTGTTCGCCGAAGGGATGAGCATTCTATCTTAAAGTGCAAGCTTGTGTTATATGCTATTTCGACTTTTTAAGGATTGGCGAACCTTTACGTCTGATCGATTAATATAGGAAATTTCTGCCAGGTACGATAAATCGAATCGAAGGTGAGTGCTTCAGCCTCAAAAGACACGTCTTCCAAACCGCGCTTTTTGTTGTAATCTTGGTGCATTAACTTATAATATTTTTCTACCTCTAGTTGCGCGCGCTCGATGGAGCCGAAGATCTCGACTGCAAACAAACCTGTTTGTTCGTTAATGTATTTTGATAGTACCTGATTCGCATAATCGTAGCGATTTAATCCATCTTCAATAAAGTAATTGTAGAATAGTGGATCGTTTGCCCATTCTGGAAAGGAGATGACGTTTTTTTCTCCGCCTACCCAGGTTCTTGGTATGTCTCCATGCACCTCGTTTAATTGAGCTTTAGAGTATTGGTGCGGGTAGTAGTTTGCATATCGATCATCGACGATATAATTACTTTGAATAATAGCTACGACAGGAAGTATCGCATCTCCCCAGCTCTCATACCTCGCATCAGATCTTTCATTGTTGTATTGTACTAGCAACATTCTATCAACCTCCTCTTTTCCAGCTTGCCTTTTCTGCATAAGTATCTTTTATGTCGGCGTATTCACAAATTCCCATTTCGTTCTCATGTACACTATAATGGAATTCATGTTCGTTATCTGTTTTCAATTTATATTTCTTCCACCCGATATAATTCTGATCATTCAATTCTATGTCCATTTCTATGCCGGGTTTTATGCCCATCTTAAGACTAGATTGTATCATGGCTATACCTGCGCTAGTAGTCGCATTAGCAAATGCAATTCGCTGTGTTGCAGGCTGGACGATAGTTTTTCCGATTGCTGGCATGTAAGTACTACATCTACACTTCGTCTTTGGAACAGGTTGGGCATCGACTCGCTCCTCTGATTTTGTCTGAGGCCTCGACTGTATATATTCTCGCGCAGCCACCGCGCCAGCATATCCGACGTATCCTAGAGCGATTATTCCTATCGCCACCGCTATGGGGCCGATGGCTATACCTGCAAAAGGAGCTGCGAGTGCCAGTGCAAATTTCCCATTCAAATCAAACTGGTTCACCGGATCCATCGCGTATACGTAGTTATTTAATGTTCCACCCTCCACCGGATCAACCTGCAAGAATCTGCCGAGGCCGGGGATGTACACTCGTGCGCCCATTTGGATGGGGCGAATGGTAAACTTCGTTTCTGTTTGTTTCTGATGGATACCTACGTAGTTGTAGGTACTACCTGCGGCAGCGTTTTTTGGGTCGTTACTATCTGGGAGTTGTTCGCCGAAGGGGCCACTTGGGGCAATGATCGTAGGTGTGCCATCGGCATTGACCGTAGCCATTATGTCGCCGTGGATGTTAGACAGGCTATAAGTCTGTGCGCCGGCAGAGGTGGATTGGGTGTCGAGGGTGAGACGTACGCCACCAGGTAGGTTTAGGTATTTTTGGAGGATTTTGCCGGTACCGTCTGCAACGAAGTCGGCACCATCACCAGCTGATGTGTAGCCGTAGACTACCTTTGGCGCGCCGCTTAGCCAGCTCCATTTGGTAATGGTGTTTTCGGTACGCTGCGCAATGCGGCCACTAGCATCGCGCAGGTAGTAGCTAGCTGTACCATTGCCGGCGGCATCGGTCTGTATGATGCCGGTATTGCGGTCGAGGGCATCATACTGGAACTGCGTGAGGTGCGCACCGTCGCCCATGCGAGTGGTATTGCCATGGTTGTCGTATCGAACGTCGGTGTACCACAGGTCATTCGAACTTTTGAGTTGGTCGGCGGCGTTGTAGCAGTAGTTGGTGACCTTGCCATTGAGTGTCATCTTGGTGTGGTTGCTGTCGCGGCCAGCATCGTAGCCTGGGACGGCGGTACAGCCGTCGCCTTGGGTACCAAATTCGTATTTGAAGGTGTTGCTGCCGATGGTGGCGCCAGTCAAGCGATCGGCCTTGTCGTAGGTGTAGGACTTTGCGACGCCGTTTTGGTTACTGCTCACTACCAATCCAGAGGTTGAGCGAGTGACTTCATCGGTGATGCTCGTACCACTAGCACTGTAGGTGACTTTGCTGACACGACCGAGTGAGTCACGTATGGCCGGTTGTAGACTGAGTCCTGCGGGGTATTGTACTGATTGGATGCGGCTGAATTCGTCGTAGGTAATGGTCGCAAAGGTGACACTGTCGAGCTTTTGCTTGACCAGGCGATCGTATTGGTCGTACTCAAATGACTCGGCGCCCACAGGGCTAACACGCTGAGTCACCTTGCCGTAATCGTCGCGCGTAGTTGTGGTGGTAAAACCGCGGGTATCAGTGTACTTAACCGTGCGGCCAAGTAGGTCTGACTCTGTGGTAATAGACCCGGCCACATCTGTCACGCTTACAACCAGCGGATTACCGCCAACAGCATAGTTCGACGTAGCAGTGAGACCGGCATAATTGTATCCGCTGTCGTTACGGCTAGGTGTAATGACCTGCGCGGCACGGCCGCGGGCATCGTAGCTGGTACAGGTCCAGCCATCGGCATTGTAACGCGCAGCGACGACACGGCCAGCTTCATCGTATATCGTCTCGCTCGTACGTCCAGTTGGTTCGGTCTTGCCCCTAGCGCGGCCCGCCTGATGGTAGGCTTCGACCGAGCTAGTAGTGCATGGATTGTCCGCCGTGTCATTTGCACCATAATATTGGTAGGTGGTCTTGGCGCCACCTGGGAGCGTCTTGCTTGTCTGACGCAAGAATCCAGTACCGGGCGCTTCGTACTCGGCCTTGGATTGGTAGTTGAGGCCAGCCGGATCCAGCGTAGCACCACTCGTCTGGCCATAGGCAGGATTAGAGTACTGCGTGGTACTCGTGATGTTACCGAGTGTGCTGTCGTACGCAGTAGTACTGGTAGCGAGATTGTAGGCCGGTGTGAATTGGCCGCCAATCGCCTCAGTCCAGGCGCCGCCTGGCTCGAGCTGATGGAGCGAGGCGACTAAACGACCGGTCGAGGTCTTGTCGCCTTTTTTGGCGGTTTGGATGGTGATCGAGACCAGCTTGCCAGCAGTCTGGTTATTATAAGTGCCGGTGCCGGTGAATTGTTCGCTGCCATTGCCGGCTTCGTCGATTATCGGCACATTGTCGAGCAGCACCCGAGCTCCATCGCCGCCATGCCAAACCTTGAACGTATAGACACCCACTTTGTCGAGGCGAATCTTGCCGATAGCACGCATCGACAGGCCGTCGGTAGGTGCGACGGTAGGGTTATTGAGCGCGAGCGAATACGAGCCATTCGGCAAATTATTCATAGCGTTGGTGATGAGCTTTGGCGCGCGCAGGAATTTGGCATTGTCGTATACTGATACGTCGAGGCCGCTCATGCCTTCGTCGTAGCCACTATGGCTCTGCGGAACGGTATTGGGGTCGGTGGGTGTGCGATCGGGCTTAAACATCGAGGCCGGTGCCGGCCCATAGCTATCGACTGCACGATCAAGCTGATCATAGAGCGTGGTAGATTTCAGCCCCGTCGCATCGGTTTTGGATAGTTGGAGGTCTTTGGCCGCGTCCCATTCAGTGGTGGCGGTTTTGCCGGTAATATCCGTCTCTGCGGTCGTACGTAGCAGGCTATCGTACCCAACGCGCTTGCTGTAGCCGAATGGTTCGCTCGCACCCACAATATGCATCGTTGTCTGCCCTGGAGCATAATCGATCGTGTGCACCATCTGTTTGGCGCCGACCGTTGGCGCAGGTGCGGTAACCGACTGAATGCGGCCAAGGCTATCGTAGCTGAGCGTGGTGGTTGTGGTAGCATCATTTGCGCGAACGCCCGCGCGAACAGCATCAGCCGCCAACGGATCGCGTACCGATTGGATACGACCGAGTGCATCATAGGAGTAATCGGTGTATTGTTGACCTGGCAGCTCGACGCGTGCGAGATTGCCCGCACGGTAATAGAGTCGCGTGATTTGTCCATCACTCGATTTGAGCCCGCACAACATACCGTTCGGTACATCGTCGAACCCTGCGGCAGGTGCGCAGAGACCATCGGTATCATTGATGTTTTTGTAGCTGAGCGTCGCATAGCGAGTGTTCGTGACGCCGTCCTCTATACGCGTTAGGCGCGATGGCGCTCCGCTGTAGGTATATTTGAGCGCCGCAGGCTGACGATCATCGGTTGGCGACGTGAGCGACGTTAGCTGGCCTTCGGCGTCAAAGATATAGGTGCGGCCATCCTTGTCGATGAGAGTATATGAGTTGTCACTGTTTTTGGTCAGAACGCCGTCTTCGTTGAGTGGGGGCTTGTAACCGCCATCCTTGTAGGTGTATTCGTGCGTGCTACCAGTTGAATCTTCGAGGATGACGCTGCTGTTAGAAACGCGCAGATGCTCATACGCGGCGGCGCCGCCCACCGCGACACCGAGCTTCCATGCATCCGGCAATGCATTTGCTTGCGGCGCCAGCCACGTGGCAGGGACTGTTTGCGGGGTACCATCGGCGGCTTTTAGGACGAGATTCATGTTGGCGTTACCGGTGGCCTCCATGTAGTCTACGACGATTAGTGTCGGCTTGTTAGCTTCGAGGGTGATTTCTTTACCCCAAAAAGTGCCATTAGTGGCGCCCCACGAATTGCTGGTGAGTTCTTCCATAGCGCCTAGCAGGCCCGTTGCGGTCTTGATACGCACGCCGTCATCACTGATGGCACCAATGGTGTATTTGCCGCTGGTTGGCGCGGTCAGGTATCCCGTCCAGCGCGCCATAAAGTTGTCCGCTTGCATGCCGGCCGCAGGACCATCGGCGCTAAACTGCAGATTCATATTGGTATCCTGACGCGTAAACATCAGGCGCATTGGATCTTTGGCGGCGTTGTCGAGATTGTGATCGCCGTTATCTAGGTAGTAGCGACCAGTCAGGCCGGTCTGCTGCGGTTCATTAGTGATGTTTGCGTAAAGCCAGTCACGCGGCACGACTTGCTCGGTGACGGCGCCTTTGACGTATAGCTTGGCGTAGGCGCCACCGAGAGCATCGAGATGTTCGACGCGGATTGGTACGACTTGGCCAGCCTGCAGGGTAACCGCACCGCCATAGGCAACCACGCCATTCGTATAACCAGTATTGACTACTTCTGTATTGTTGACAGAAACACGCATATTGTCGTCGGCATTGGCACCAAACTGGTAGCTACCCGTGACAGGGGCCACGAATTGTCCCGTCCAGCGAGAATAGAAGGTGTCGCTGGTGACACCAGGCGCAGGCATGCCAGTGCCCCAGTTGAAGTCTATTTTGTCATCACGCCTTGTTGCATTTGGCGTGCCCGTAGGTGCGCCACTGGCAAAGCTGTATCCGGCTGGGACATTCCAATATTCACCGATCAGGCCTTTTTTGGCGCGATTTGGCGTGGCGTAATTCAGGCTCACGCCTAAATCTCCCCCGAGCGCACTCATACTATGCGTGCCACTACCAAGCGATGCGTTGCCGGTGGCGAGGTCTACGCCGACTGGACCAACCGTATCATAACTCTGCGTGCTGTCTTTGCCGGTACGAAGGTTAACCTTGAACGAACGTGTCCACGTCGGATTCGTTTGACGCTGGCCCAGCGTATACGTGTGCCAATAATACGTCGTGCCATCTTGCAAAATGCCATCAGGAATCGTCCATTCTGGTGTATCTACCCAGCCAGAGTTGATCACTGCACCTGTCTCGGCGTCTTGTTTGGTGCTGACGCGGAAGTAATATTTGACCGCATCGCCATCAGGGTCGATTACAGGAGTGGCCTTTAGTGTCGTTTGCGTGTCTACTGTGACCTGCTCGTGCGCGGGCGAAATAGGCTGCGCTACTGGCGTCGGGGTATCATAAACAATTGATGCGGTTAGATAATCATAGGGCTTATAGCTCTTGTATACCCCCTCTTCGCCCCAGAAGCTCCAGACAGCACCAAAGTCCCCTCGGTTTACAGATGCTTGTAACTCATTTGTGAAGTTAATGTCAAAATCTTGGTTGACCCATTGTTGACCTACGTAATTGCCTATACAATTTGGGCCGACACAACTTGCATGTCCCATATAGATTGTTCGGCCGTCACCAATCCCATTCATACCCCACTTAAAGGTTCCATGCATATTTGCGTTTATGACGGTCTTGCCTGCCAGTTGTCCATATGGAAACTGGACGTATGTACGCCATGAGCGCCATGCATTCGCATCCCAAATAGTGCCTATATTGGCGTAACATCTATCAAAACCACAGTAGTAGCCGTCAGATTTGTACATCCAGTAGCTGGTAGCGCTTTGTCCAAAGCTTGGGTCAATATACATCGGGAACGCACTCGCGGGCTGCGCCTGCATCCAAGCATTGTCCATAACCACCTGGATACCTGTGGCGGTGGCTTTTTGCGTGACACGCTGCTCACTAATGACGCCGCGCTCATTAACATCGAGGCTCAGCTGGCTAAAGGCAAAAGTATCAGGAAAGCCAGCGATGGTCAGCTGATCCTTTAGTTTGGGATGGGCAATAACTTTGCCGCCATCGACGGTAAAATCAAAAGTAGCGCGGGCACGCTTATCCTTGATGACGATAATTTCTTTGACCAATTCACCCCGCAACTGGTATTCGAGATCGACATAGGGCCAAGCATCTTTGTAAATGACGGTGCGGTCGTCTTTTTTGACCGGCAGAATATTGGTAACTCCCTGAGGCTTGATCGTCACCGTGCGTGAACCACTACTAATCTTGACGCCATCTTGTACGGGATTCATGGTGACATCCATAGTACCCGCTTTACCCTTTAGCTCAGTAGGTACATCTGGGGTTTCCTTGGTGCCGAGAAGAGATTCAACGAAATTAGGTTTTTTGCCCGGATTCACCTTGCTGACAGTAAGATTATTATCGATTTTTTTGCCACTTACCACCAGCATCTTGGTAGTTGAGCTGCTCCGGGGAGTAATTGAGCGTGCGGGTGCCATCGCGGTTGACGTAGGTAGAAGTAAAGGCGCTGCGCTTGTCGGTTTCTTCACGCACGGGGGTGCGATCGATGGGCTTTTCGACCGTAGTACCGCCACCATTTGCCGGTGCGCCGAGGACTTGCTTGCGGGCAGGCTGAGCACTTGGCAGCGGCTGCAAGCTATCCGCCCATGGCCGAGGTTTGGCGGCATTGGACTGCTCGAGGGCATACGTCGCGCTTGGGAGCGCCAGTCCAGCGCCCATGACTGCTGCGGTGAGTACTAGTAAGCTTTGTTGTATGATAGGTTTGATATTTCGATACACACGAACAACGCGGCCAACCATAGGGTTCCCTCCTCAAAACTATTGATACACTTATCATATATCAGGCTGAGTAAATGTACAATGAGTATTTGGTGCAAAACAAAATATTTTTGACGACGGCTATGGAAAAGTGATTACAGACCAAAATCCCAGCGATGACTGCTGGGATTTGCATGTCGGAGAGAAGATTATTTGGAGCGCTTCTCGATGATTTCCTGGGCGACGTTTGGTGGGACTTCCTCGTAGTGCGCGAGCTCCATGGTGCTAGCGGCACGGCCTTGGCTCATGCTGCGGATGTCACCGGTGTAGCCAAACATGTTGGCGAGTGGCACGATAGCTTTGATCAGCTTGGCGCCGGCCATCAGGTCTTCCATGGCCTCGATGCGACCACGGCGGGCGTTGAGGTCGCCAATGATGTCACCCATGAATTCCTCTGGGGTGGTCACCTCGACATGCATAACAGGCTCGAGCAGGATTGGCGTAGCTTTTTTGATACCTTCGCGAGCAGCCAGAGATCCAGCCAGGCTAAACGCCAACTCGCTGGAGTCGACATCGTGGTAGCTACCGTCGTACAGCGTGGCCTTGACGTCGACCACTGGGTAGCCAGCGATGACACCGCCCTCGAGGGTTTCGCGGATGCCTTTTTGGACTGCCGGGCGGTATTCCTGTGGCACAACGCCACCCTTGATGCCGTCGACAAATTCGAAGCCTTTGCCAGTTTCGTTTGGCTCGAATCGCACCCACACATCACCGTATTGACCACGACCACCAGATTGTTTGGCGTGTTTGCCCTGCACTTCGGCAGTGCTTTTGATAGTTTCGCGGAATGCCACTTGTGGCTCACCAACGTTGGCTTCGACGTTGAATTCGCGTTTCATGCGGTCGATCAGAATGTCGAGGTGTAGCTCGCCCATGCCTGACATAATCGTCTGGCCGGTTTCGTCGTCGGTGTGAACGCGGAAGGTAGGGTCTTCCTCTGCCAAGCGCTGCAGGGCGATGCCCATTTTTTCTTGGTCGGCCTTGGTCTTGGGCTCAACGGCGATCGATACAGGAGGATCAGGGAACGTAATGCTCTCGAGCGCGATCGGATGTGCGACGTCGGTCAGCGTGTGGCCGGTAAAGGTGCCCTTGAGGCCGACAACTGCAGCGATGTCGCCCGCAGTGATCTTGTCGATGTCTTCACGCTTGTCGGCGTGCATACGGACGATGCGGCCCACGCGCTCTTTCTCGCCCGTGGTGGTGTTGAGCACGTACGAGCCGGCTGTCAGTACGCCCGAATAGACGCGGATAAAGATCAGCTTGCCGACAAATGGGTCGGTGGCGATCTTGAACGCCAGGGCAGCCATTGGCTCTTTGTCGTCGGGCTTGCGGCTGACTTCCTCGCCGGTTTTTGGGTTTTTGCCCCAAATTGCATCGATATCGAGCGGGCTTGGCAGGTAGTCGGCCATTAGGTCGAGGACTTTCTCGACAATCACGCCGCGGCCATCCCCACCGGTAACCAGATAGAAATCACCAGCCAGAACGCGCTTACGCAGGGCGGCTTTGAGCTCTGCTTCGGTGATCGATTCCTCGCCCTGCTCAAAGAACTTCATCATCAGCTCGTCGTCAGCTTCGACAGCGTTTTCGACCAGCAAACTGCGGGCGTTTTTGGCCTTTTCTAGCATGTCGGCAGGAATCTCGCCCTGCACTAGCTCGTGATCAGTGTAATCTTGGTAAGTGTAGGCCTTCATGTCGATCAGGTCGACGACGCCGTTGATGTCTTTTTCGAAGCCGATTGGCAGGTGGATAGGAAAGGCGTTGCGGCTAAGGCGATTGTGGATAGATTCCAGAGACTTGTAAAAATCGCCGCCAGTCTGGTTGATTTTATTGACAAAACAGATACGAGGCACGCCGTACTTGTTGGCCTGGCGCCACACGGTTTCGCTTTGGGCTTCGACGCCCATCTTGCCGTCGAACACCGTGACGGCACCGTCGAGTACGCGGAGGCTGCGCTCTACCTCGGCCGTAAAGTCGATGTGGCCAGGAGTGTCGATGATGTTGATCTTGTGACCCTTCCAAAAACACGTGACCGCCGCGCTAGTGATGGTGATGCCGCGCTCTTTCTCTTGCGCCATCCAGTCGGTCGTTGCGCCATCGCCGTCACCGCGGACTTCGCCGATCTTGTGGTTGATGCCGGTGCGGTACAGAATACCTTCGGTAGTGGTGGTTTTGCCAGCGTCAATGTGTGCGATGATACCAACGTTGCGAAAGTTCTGCAGGGGAACATTCTTTGGGTCTGCCATGGGGGCGTCTCTCTTTCCTTGCTAATGATTGCTTACGAATTTTTGCCATTAAAAAACAGCGCTTACGAAATAGTATACCATAAATAGCTGCGATGATACAGGGGTTTAGCGGACGATTTTGTGTACAATTGGCAAAATGTCATTGAGCGGAATAGTGACGACCGGCCCTGCCTCGCCGGTGCAAACAATCTGATCGGAATCTGGTTCTACAATCACTGCATCCTCGAGCACCAGCGCGATTGCGATATCTTCTACACCGGTCGGTTGCTGGAGAATGCATGTCATCATGTCTGGCGCGGCTCCGAGCGATAGGCCGGTAAACTTGCCGTATAGCCGCATATCGGCGGGCAAGCTGATCATCTCGCCGCTCAGATCAATCACCACAGCTGGCGGGGCGACTTCTATGGTGTCACCTACCGCGAGTCGCTCGAGGTAACGCATCGTGGAAACTTCTATCGCGACAAGCAAGTTACAGGCATCGATGGCGCTAAGTTCTTCATCTGGATCGGCCGCTAGCAGCTCTTGATACCGGCTCAAAAAATCTTGCTGAATGGCGCGAATATCGTCATCGAGTGGCACTCGCACATGGGGCGACCCGATATACTCAGTATAGAGTTGCTGCAGGCGATCAACATCGCCCGCGTAGGCGCCAATGGTATCTAAAGTGCGCTCAATATGGTCGCGGTCGAGCGCCATCAATTGATACTGGTCTATGCGTGCAGCGTCATCCGCCGCCTCGGCCAGCCCGCTCAGTAAGGCCCGATATGAGTCAGATTCGTGCAATTCTTGCTCGAGCTGTGCGAACAGATCATCGGGCTCAGGTAGTTGTTCACTCATCTTCTTCCTCCTCTGTTTGTGGAACGATATACCGAGCAAAACGTGGCCGATTAGGCACGGTAATCGGAACGAATTGAACCTCGCCCTCAAACGGCAGCGCTGGCTCACCGCTAGCATCAACGAGGCGACAATTAGCCAATGCAATACAGAGGCTAGTCATGAGCGTGTTCTCATCGATGGCATCGATATCGAGCGGCATCACATCGCGGATCACCACGCCCGCAAACTGCCCAACGATCGATTCGCCATCTGGAATCTCGGTGACACTTACCAGGGCGTCTCCCTCATCATCGATGTATTCATCGATAATCGTACAGGCACCGTCTGTGGCCAACCACTCACCTGGCTCGAGATCGCCAAGCCGTGGGATATCGGTGACGTTCATATTCTTTATCACCTGGTTATAGTATGCTGGCGTGATCGGGCCGGCACCATATGCGGTGAGGTGATCGATATAGGCGTCGATCAAGCGCTGAACGGCGTCATCAACAGGCGTATAGTACATCTCAAGAATAGGATCGAAGGCCACTGCATCGACGGCCGTAGATATCTCAAAATCATTCATAGCCGCTATATCCTGTCTGGCCTCATCGCTCAATTCAAAACCCTTCATCAAAGCGGTAAATGTATCTTCCGGCTCTGGTGGGGAGTATCGCTCGCTCATAGGTTTAGTGCTGGATTGCCCTTATGGTGCTTAGCGGTATCAGGCGTACATCGTCGAGGCTTGTGATGCCGTTTTCGTCGGGTTTGGTGCGAACCTCGGCTAAGAATATTGGCTCGGGTGCGCGCAGTCGTGGATGAGCCGATATGACGCCGATGATGCGAGCGCCTTCTTGGTCGAGCTCGCGAATCAAGTTATCGGCATCAATTGATGGTCCGCTAATGATCACACTATAGCCGGTGCCAATGACGACCGAGAGCGCATCGGCGACAATCTCAGATTGAACGCTGTCGCCCGCCACAGCGATAGCCAGTTCATTAAGCGAAGTGATGGCGCCAAAATCCTTGATAACGGCGGGATCAACCGCATCGAATTCCTCGGCGATGGCCGCGATATGCTCACCCAGAAATTGCTTGCGTGCGGTGTCCAGGGACGCCCTTTCGATCGCCGCTAACACTCGTTGTCTAGCCTCGATTTTTTGCAGATCTACAGAGCTAATCTCTAGGTCTGGATTAGACAGATCGACCATAACCAGGCGCGAGGTGGTCATTTGAAACAGCGAAAAACTATTGGTGGGGTCCTGAACTTGCACACCATCAGGCTCGTGAAGCGCATTAAAAATAAGCGATGCGTATGCCAGATGCTTGCCATCCTTATCCTCGGCAATCGAGGTAGTCGCACCCATATAACGACCGCGTTCATGGGTAGTGATATCCCCGTACTGCATCCTGGCTTGCTCGATCTTAATGTCGATGACGTGCTGGTCTGTGTCGCCATGAATGGTTAGCTCGGGGCGACAAAACATCACTCCTTCGCCAGATAGTGCCAGGACGAGATGTCGATCAAACGGATAGTTGCTATGAAATTCGCTAATCAGCTCATCGATTTCGTCCCGGGCCTTCAGCGCTTCCGCCTTGGTATCGAAACGTTGCGCAGTGATGGCTAGGGCCCGTGCTCGCAGCAAGGTAAACTGCTCGTTTATAGTGACTAGTATTTCCTGCGAACATAGCTGAGGCCGCTCCACTTCGACCGTCGTACTGTCAGCATCGGGCCTATTGGGCAACATTGCTAGCTCAAGCTCTGGATTCAGCTGATCGGGGTGATAGACTGCCGTCTCACCGTCAAACAAGCTGGCATCAAAGCTGGGGCGATTGTTATGCAGGTTGCGGATTGATTCGATTGGCACGCGCAGCATTGTCCACGGAGAACCGCGGCCACCTAATGGCACGAATATCTCGAGAATGGGCTGGTAGGTTTTTATTTTTGCCTCTGGCTCAGTCCCCGCCTGTTCTTGTAGGCGCACATGACCGATCCGGCAGGGCATATCGCCTCGATGGGTACGCGGCACGACCTCCCGCTTGTTGTCGAGGCCATAGATCGTGCCATCGACAGATATGGTGTACTCCATGCTGTCATCAAATTGCAGGCGATCAGTAATATATAGTTCGATATAATTTAGCATTTGCTCGCGCGTTAGGTCCGTATCGTGGGCATCGATCCCAAACGTCACCGCAAAATCATCAAGTGCACGGATAATCTGCATATCATTACCACAATCATCAGGTAACGCATCGCAGATATGCTGCATGAGGTCTGGAAACTGCTCCCATAGTATCGCTTCGGCACCCGCGTGGGTCGGTTCTGGCACGCTGATATACTCAAGGTCTTCTATGTACACCATGAATGAACCTTCGTCCGCCGCATCATCGTCGAGAGCAACTTCTAGATTCACCTTAATTTTTTTGCCGGGCGCACCCTGGTCAAGCTCATCTGCGCAAAACCCTATCACCTGTGTCTGGTATCCATACGCCGGATAATACTCACCATATGCATCAATAGCCTTAGGTTGCAGGCCAACTTCAGCGAGAATTATCGCCATAATGTCATTATCGTCAATATCTTCGACTAGGCGCAAACGACCCGTAATGCCACATGGTTCATCAAGATAGTCGAGACTGCGCCACTCATTATTCAATTCACTCAGCTTTATCTGCAGGTCTTCTGCCTCGATATTGCCACGGGCATTAAACTCAGTCTCGAGCTCCTTTGCTCGCTCAAGAAGGCTTCGAACGCCTTTGTCGATTCTGTCCCATAGGCGCGGCTCATTATTGTGCCACTCCTGGCGCATCATCTCCCTGAATCGCGCATCAATTTCACTAGGATTACCGAAGTTTTCGTGACTCATTTATACTCATTTAATAGATCTGACGTTCAAATTGCAAGCATGAGCTTATTCGCTGACCTGCAGTAATTCGCAATATTCGTCAATTGGCACGTGCCACTGCCGTCGTTGCTCGAGCACGCTCGTGGCCCCATCTGGCCGGTGAATGGCTAGCCCGGACAACGTAATCACGGGTATCCAGTCGCGATCCACCCATACCGCAGTAATGCTCTCGTAGCGCCCCATAACAGTTGTCAGTGGCGGCAATACTGTCTGTGTACCGGCAGAATTGTTGGTGCGCGATGCAGCAAATAGTTCCTCGACATCGCGCACAGCAATGCACATGCCGCGCTCTAGGTCGGGAACAGCCTCTGTGATAGCGCTAAGGTGGTCGGCAATATAGCGCGCCGGCGTCTTGGTGTGGGCCGCCGCATCGATGATTTCACCGAGCCGATCCAGGATAAATGAGCGCGCCTCGACCAGCGAAACATATGGCGAGTCGGCAATGCCCGCAAAATCTGGGCGGTTGCGTCGCATCGCTTGCTCAACTGCTTCGATTCGATCGGCGCTGCGCTGCATGTCGTCTACCGGCCAATTGGCGTCGGCCACTAGATAGTCAGTCAAGCGGCCAGTATTATGGACCGAGCGTATATGCTGAATCGATTCGACAGGCAACATATAGCCCGTCGTTTTTCCGTGGTGATCGGGACTAAGGTCGCGCGCCGCGATAGCGGCAGACAGAAATGCGCGGTCTTCGCCTGGATATGCCTGCCAAATCATCCTTGCCCTCGTGAGTTTCATCTGTCGCGGTGGAACGTTCGCGACTGCGCCAATGGTGCCGCCCTTGGTATTTAGGATTTCGCCGCTTAGTTTTACGGTCGACGTAACGTTGTCAAAAGTATGGCGCGCGGCGATAAGTGCGTCCATATGCCAGGCGAGGTTGCTTGCTGCCTGGGTCGAAATGTTAGCGACATCACATCGTAATAATCGAAGATAATACAGCAGGTCTTGATCTGTCATGGCAGCGGGCAATGCATCAAGCCATTCGATAAATTCGGGCACATATTGTGCGCAGAATTCCCTGCGTGCATCCATACCGACGATTTCTAAAGGCACACATGCCATAATTTCGCCAGGAAACACCTTAAAACGGTCGCCGCTACGCTTGCCACCGGGGGTGACGAGCGAAACTTCTACATAAAACTCCATGCGCTCTTCGTCGAACTCAAATTGCTCGATAATCACGTTTTCGTCGGTTGCGATACGCCCGCCGTTTTGGTGTTCGATGAGCGAATGGACCCGGCCAGAAGCCGGCTCAGTCCCTGGCGGCAGCTCGTGCAGAATGGCGCTGATGACGGCGTGATGCCGCTCGAGCCCCGTATTGGCGAGCTCGACATTAAGTGCCTTTGCGACAGCCCGGCGCTGCGATTCTGGTACACCCTCGGGGCTTTTGATGCTGCGCGAGCACTCCTCGGCCTGCCACAACAAGCGCACTATTTCAAAATCAATTCGCTCGGTTTCGGCCCGAGGAGAAATTTCATACGCTTCGGCATCAGGCCGATCAAACGAAGGGGTCTGCTCATTCATATATATTAGTAAACGCTACCTGCGGCAGAGGTGCAAGCATAAGTAGTATGCGGCCGCTACAAGGCACTACTGTGATTTGCGCATTTGCTGATGCACAACGCGACGTAGCGACATAAGAGCAATAATTGAGCTGGCGGGGATGAGGAGATGTTCGGCAGGTGTGGCCATGTCCTCGTGTAGTCGAGTCGCTTCGACTTGCACGCGTAGTTCCTGGATGTTTGATACCTCACCAAGATCATTTTTGCGCAGTTCCGTCGGACCAATCCCCACCTGGGATAGCGATACCAACATAGCCTCGGGTGATGGATACTCTGTTGGGATGGAAAAATTACCGATTATGCGCTGCATAGGACCCTGAACTGTGGCAATGTATTGCGGCATCATACTGTCTATCTCTGGCATTACGTATCGGCGCACGTACATGAGCCAGTCGATCGTGTCCTGCTGGCGCACGGGGTTGTCGGTATCGATGGTATGGGAAAGCGGCGCCACAGTACGGATCGCATGCTCTATCCCCTGTTTTGCGGCGCTCCGGATGATGGCAGCCTCGTCACTTGAGTTTTCTTCAAATCGTTTGATGCGGTATTGCTCTGATGGAAATGGAAGTATGAGGGAAGTAAGCGTCTCGAGCGCCACAAACCCCATCGTCTGCCTACCCTCAGGCTGGCCATAGGTAGTGGCGACGCTATGTCCAACCTGCCATCGACGCCCGATTTCTTCGCCATCATGCATGATCGGTTCGGGCTCAAAACTAAAGCCGTTTGATAGGACCGTCTCATTCTCGACGCCTACCGTCACCGATGTGTCGCCAGAAAGATATTTTAATTTGCCAGAGATCGCGAGCGGCTTCCTCATGTAATTTCCCCACGCGGTATCCAGCTCGTGCACCATATACCCCCGCTCCGCTTCCGTGGGTTCATGCGCTCTTCTAAAATGCGCCTCGTATTCACGCGCAAGCGCGTGAACTGTCGTAATATGCGGATCAGTCATATCCTGCTCGAGCGATTCAAAGAGTAATCTCTCGGAATCATCTTGTGGATCATGCGGCGGATCTAAACGTTCACTCATACTACCCTCCTATGTTGAAGTGTATTATGGCATAAGCGATACCAAAATGAAATAGCTATCTGGTACTATATCGAGCCATTGAGTCTCTCGAGCGCGCTGTCCCAGTCTATCTCATCAGGAACGACTAATTGCTCATGAAGACGATAGTTGCATGCCATCACCACCCCCGCACCGTAGCGAATATGTCGCTGAATATCGAGATCGCGTGATGTAGTAGGCTCCAGAGCTTCGAGCCACTCATGCACGTCCGCACCTGCTCGGTCTAGCGCATGATTAGCCTCATCTCTGATCGTACTGACGAATCCACGACGTTTTTTGTACGATCTTTGGTAGCCATCAGGTAGAGGGAGCAACCCGGGGCGCATACCGGACAGCGTCAAGGTGTAGTTGTCATACGCGGCGGCCTCGATCAACAGGCCAGCAGTCATACCAAGGCCTGTGACGCGCCGTATTTCTCGGGGTGGATGTAGGTACGCGTCGTGTATATCAGAGGGATTGAGTAGCATGCTTACATCCTCGATGAGCCGCTCGTCTTCGTCGCTGTCTCGAGTGAGCTGATCGTATTTATTCTGTATGCCTGCGAGCCCTGGCTCATTGAGCTGAAGTAGCCGCTCGCGCACTCGCTGAACAGCATCAGCATAGGTATTGGGTGTGGGGTGATATCGTTCGAGTGTCATAGTTCCATCGGCTATTGTACGCCAAACATACCGCTAATGCTAGCGGTATTGGCAAAAATAGCGAGTTAGCGACTATGCTGCATCAGTAGGTTGCTCGGCAATCCGTGCGCGAATGCTGTCAACAAAGCGCGTGTCGCTACCTGATGATCCACACTCGCGCTGGGCCGCAGAATGAGCCTCGACGTCATACATATCTGTTTGTATTGCCTGAGCGAGCGGACAATCAATATACCCCTCGCAGGTGCGGCAGCTAGCCGCGCCAAGCTTACGAATTGTCGTTATGATTTGTCGTTGCCGCTCTCTGCGATCAGCGGTGAGCTCTGGGCGGATGGTTGCCGTTGGACATGTATCAATGGGTGCCATAGTAATTCTATTATACCACACTTTTGATAATATTGCAATGCTTTATGCTGCGGCCCACTTCTCAAGCGTACGTTGCCAAGCCGTACCGTCCTGAGCAGAAGCGAGCTCCTTCTCGACACGACGATTGAGTGCGAGTTGTGTACGCGCCATACCCAGGCCGACGCTCTCGCGGAATACGAGACGCAGCGCGGAGTTATCTGGATGGTATTGCCAGGCAAGCTCTTCGATAAATTCGGCGGACTGCTGACCTAGCTGTGCAATCGCTGTCGCCCCTTCGCGTACACCGTGTCCATATCGCCACATAACGTCCATCGATGCTTCGGTGGGCATAGTGGTACTGAGTGCCGTCTTCGGTCCGACGCCCTCGGGGCTATATGCTCTGTCGGCAAGTAGATAGCCGGTCACTAGTCCTAGCCGAGCCGTGTCATACACTTGTGGCACTTCCTCATCAGGACTATGGTGCCCGGCTATACACGCCGTTGCCCACGCCTCTAGGTAGTCGGCATCGTCAATGCGGCGTGAGACGGCTGCTGCGCACGTAACAAAACCCTCGGCTGCACTTGGAATATCGTGCATCACAAAATCTAATTCGATACGCATTGTCGCATCATCATATTCGGACGGCGCACGCGGCGCCAATACTTCAGTCATCTATCGTTACTCCACTAGTGCTGCTGATTGTACAATACAACTTTTTGGCAAGTGTGTAAATGCCATGAGCTACAAAAAGTTTGAGCGATTAGGTGTGCTATACTATACTAAGTTAATGAAAGGGTATATATGGGTATAGCTGCTCGCAGAATAAGACGGACGTTGCACACGGAGACGTCCAGCCCTCCTGGGTCACCATATCTCACGGGTGGAACGGGGGGTCTATTTACTGACCGAACATTCGTTAATTACAGCGGTAGCCAGTATCATATTTATGCGTCAGGTCGCGTCACTACCGTAAATCAACCACTAGGGCTGATTCTCCAATTTCATGGAGATGGCGCTTATGAGTTTGAGAATCCAAATAGTAGCTATTCGCTAGGCGGCAGCAGCGGGATTCGGCAGGTAGCCCTGGATTATAATATGCTCTGCGTACCGATGCTCACCCCAAATAGCGATCAGACCTGGTGGACTACAGGTAACGCAAACTCTGACTGGGTAAATTCTGTCATTGTGAATGAATTATTTCCAAAGTACAATATTGACCGGTCTCGAATTTGGCTGTCTGGATATTCTGGCGGTGCGCAATTTGTATCACAGTATTTAATTCCAAAATACTCGTCACTATTTATTGACGGTGGAGCGGTCATTTCTGGTGGCGGTGGCGCACCGGGCACCAACAGCGACCCATCTGTCATTAATCCATTCGCAGCCATGTTTAAGCAACGTTATGCACTTCATTGGTACACATACCAGGGAGACACTGGCTGGGACGATGATGGCTACAATGCTTACAATGACGCTCAGCGTGGAGAGACATGGTATGTTAATCGTAGTTTTATGAACACCTCACACAACTTCCCTGCGGGTGGCGGTCACTCCTCGGTGACCAGTAAATTCGGCACCGAGCTGCGCGCCCGCATGGTAGCCAAGTATGGCACCTAGGCGGAAGTTGTTGTCGGTAGAGTCAATAAAAACCACGGCGGCCTATTGACATTGTCAAGCATTTACTATACACTCGGTATAGTAAATGAACTACGATAAAACTTACGCCGAAGAACTCGTCACTGCCTGGGAAGAGGTATATAAACGCGGACTATCAACATTTTGGATATTACTTGTCGCCAGCCAGGGCGCCAGCGATATCGAAGCACTCAAGGCCCGTATTGCCACCCTCTCCGCCGGTTCATTCGAAGTTGCTGAGCAGTCTTTTTATCGCTCATTGCGGCGATTATTTGAATCCGGCATGCTGGACATGTCACCTTCTTTGACCGACAAGCGCATCAAACTATATAGTCTTAGCCCGCTTGGATACGACGTATTACAACAATTCATACATCGCAATATTTCCCCCTTTCAAGATGAGATCACTACTAATGCCATAAAGGAGGTACTCGCATGGCAACCAAACAACCCTTCAGCATCACCGACTTACTCGTGGAGCGCTTCACTCTCGCAGGCATAACATTTCGCGTGTGGCAGTACTTTGCGCTGACAACCGTGCTGTGGACGGTCGTGGTTGCATGGACTCAGCTGCCTGCTGAGGATATCGACGCCAACACGCAGCTGATGATCTCTGCTGTAATTATTCTTGGTTTTCCGATGCTAAGTAGCGTCGTGGGCAAAATTGCGGCGCGCGGCAATCGGCTTGACCCGCGGCTGGCTGAGCTATATTTTGCGTCGATTACGTGGCTAATAGTGACGCTGCTTTCGGTTGTGCAGTGGGTGCTCATGCCGCAATTTAGCCAGACGTTGGGTTTCTATATTTTATTCTGTCTTGCGGGAACCATGCTAAATGTACGCGCACTTTCGCGGTACAAACACGGCCAACCTACGCGCGTTGGCCAGCATAAAAAGAGCGATCTGTTTGAGTAGATTGTATCCATATAAAATACCGCTCTACGTATCGAGCGGTATTTTTTGGGCGAGAGACTAGCCGCGGGCAAAGTGGGCGAAGGCGCGGTTGGCCTCGGCCATTTTGTGAGTGTCTTCCTTTTTTTTGTAGGCGGCACCGGTTTCGTTGTAGGCGTCGACGATCTCGAGCGCAAGGCGCTTTTCGTAGGGCATACCGCTGCGAGCGCGGGCGCTTTGGACTAGCCAGCTAAATGCATAGTGCAGCTGGCGGTGGCCCTGTACAGGGAATGGGATTTGGTAGTTGGCGCCACCGACACGGCGAGATTTGACCTCAAAGTTCGGGCTGACGTTTTTCAGTGCGCGCTCAAATACCGCCAGAGGATCCTCTGACTTGAGCGTCTTGGCAGCCTGTTCGAGGGCGCCGTAAACGGCACGCTCTGCAACGAGCTTTTTGCCATCGAGCATCGACTTATTGATCAAGCGCTGGATCAGCACAGACTGATATTTGCGGTCGGCTGGGAGCTGCCGCTGCAGCTTGGCAGTAACTTTACGTGGCATGGTTATTTCTCCCCTTTCTTGGCGCCGTACTTGCTACGGCCCTGTTGACGCTTTGCGACGCCCTGCAGGTCAAGCGCACCACGAACAATGTGGTAGCGCACACCTGGCAGGTCGGGCACGCGGCCACCGCGCACCAGCACGACGGCGTGTTCCTGCAGGTTGTGGCCTTCGCCACCGATATAGGCCCACACTTCGTGGCCATTGGTCAGACGAACGCGGGCAACTTTGCGTAGTGCAGAGTTAGGCTTCTTGGGGGTTTTGGTAGTGACCTTGACACAAACGCCGCGCTTCAGCGGAGCGTCTTGCTCGTAGTACCTGGTCTTGAGCGCGTTATGAATGCGGCCGAGCGCTGGCGATTTGCTTTTCTTGCCAGCGGTCTTGCGCGGTTTTCGCACGAGTTGGTTGATTGTTGGCATCTAAAAAATCCTTTTTTAGATTACGATTTAATGGAATGGGCTTGCTAATGAGCCCGGGGTGTCTCGCGCTGGCGCAGCAAACGCTCACGAGACGTCTTGCCTACGACGACGGTTCACACACTGAGCCGATATCGATAGAAAGAGAAACTCATAGATAATTATATCAAAATCCCACCGATGTGTCTAGTAGCGCGGCTGTTCATCGCGGGATAAATACGCTACACTAGAGGCATAAGCATAATTACGGAGAACTTATGGACAAGACACCCACGCCTGTTACAAATGTTACCCCGACCGCCCCGGTCACTACGCCGCCTGCCAAGCCTCACCGCACCGGACTAGTGGTGCTGCTGATCGTGTTGCTAGCAATCGCTGGGGGCACGGCTGGCTACATGGTAGCACGCTTTGCCGGCATGTCCACCCAGCCCGCGACCACTACCACTACTGTGGTGACACAGACCAAAGTGCCAGAAAAGCCAAAACATATTGCCTTGCTAGAGGAATTGTCAAAGCAAATCAGCGCTGGCGATGTCCAAAAGAATGGTCGCGCACCAGCAGTTCAGCCCGATGGCCTTGGGTATGCCGTGCAGCCAGTCGCAACTGCGCCCGCGCTCAAGCTCAATAAGTCTGCTGCCGATGCCAAGGTGACGCTCGCATCGATTACGTCGTTCTTTAAGGCCAAGAACTACAACGAAAAAGACATCGCCTCGAACGTCGATAGTTCGCTCGCCCTGACCGACTACACCACGCCTGATGTCAAATGTACGCTTGGGTCGAATTACATGGGCATTAATGACACCACCAATCCCGTTGCTATCACCGTTGGCTGCCTCGATCAGCCTGGATACGATGCCCTGGCTACAGCTGCCAAGCCATATTATGCGGCCTATTCCCAGAGTGCCGATGCCAAAAAGTCGACCGTAGTGCCGCTCTACCTCGATAACCCTAAGGTTACTGCCAGCAAAACGCCCGATTACCAGCTCGCTACCTACAGTATGGGCACATTTGGTGGATTTACCGGTTATGCGGGGCTATACTATCAGACGCCAGACAAAACTTGGCATTTTTTGACCGGCGCCCAGAATAGCCCTGCCTGCAGCACCTACACTACCGCCGACCAAAAGAAAGCCTATCTGGGCGTCGACTGCTACGACACCAAAGCCGGCAAAGCCGCTGTTGTGACGCTCTAACAATCGCTTCTTCCGCCTAGCAGCTCAATCAAAACCACCCCGATTACTCGGGGTGGTTTTTTTGCCGCTTGGCTAGACGCGAATCGACTAGGCTTCTTCGAGCACAACATCTTCGGCGATGTTGTCGATGAAGTCGCTGTGTTCGATTTCGTCCTCAATCTCGCGGAGAGTTCGTGCACCGGTGCCGACAGGAATCTTGCGACCGATGATGACGTTCTCTTTGAGGCCGTGCAGACGGTCGGCTCGGCCGCTAGTGGCGGCGCTGATGAGCACGCGGGTGGTGTCTTGGAACGATGCAGCCGACAACCACGAGTCGCTCCAGATCGAGACCTTGGTGATACCAAGCAGCAGCTGTGTGTACTGCGCTGGCTCGCGACCCTCGGCAGCGAGCTGCTTGTTCGCCTCGACGACAGCAGCCTTGGACACGATGTCGCCCATGACAAACTGGCTGTCGCCTGGGTCCTCTACCTGCACACGGCTAAACATCTGGCGGACGATGATCTCGAGGTGCTTGTCGGCGACCTCTTGACCCTGCGCGGCGTAGATGCGCAGCACCTCGTTGATGATGTAGCGCTGCGTGGCTTCGGTGCCCTGTAGGCGCATCAGATCGTGCAGATTGAGCGAGCCGATCGTCAGGCGATCACCAGCTTCGACACGGTCGTTCTTGGTGACGACCAGCTGGGCCGAGCCAGGGATTTCGTAGCGAACCGGCGCCGTCGCGGTGCCCGCCAGGACGATAGTGTCCTCGGCGGTCTCGACCACGCCATCAAATGGCGCGACGAGTGGGCGCGAATCTTCTTCGGCGACAGCCAGCACATCACCTACCTTCACCTGCGAGCCAGACTTGACGGTGACAGTGCGGCCATCAAGCGGGATGCGCACGACGTGGCCAGCATCTGGCGTAACCTGAACGATGTACTTTTTGCCATCTTCCCACAGGTCGACCGTACCGCTGATTTCGGTCATGACGGCCTGACCCTTTGGATTGCGTGCCTCGAACAGCTCTTCGACGCGCGGCAGACCCTGAGTGATGTCTGATCCACCGACACCAGAGCTGTGGAAGGTGTTGAGCGTCAGCTGCGTGCCTGGCTCACCCACCGACTGTGCAGCGATGACACCGACCGGCTGGGCGGCGGCTACAAGGTGACCAGTCGCCATATCAATACCGTAGCTCTTGCGCGGGATGCCCTCGAGGTTGTTGGTAGACAGCACCGATTGGATCTTGACGCTGTCGATTGCGCTGTCGGCCTCGATAGCGTTGGCGATTTCGCGAGTGATCAGTTGATCGCGCTCGATGTGGCCAGGGACGGTTTCGGCGGTGTAGCGGCCAAACAATCGGTTGCCAAAATCGATCATGGTGTAATCTGATTCTGAGCGGTAGATTGCAAAGCCAGCGTCGTCGCCTTCTTCGTCCTCGACACTAAAGACGTCTTGGCTGACGTCGACGAGGCGACGCGTCAGGTAGCCAGAGTCGGCGGTTTTGAGTGCGGTGTCGATCAGACCCTTGCGGCTACCACGGGTAGCGACGAAAGCTTCCAGGCTGCTGAGGCCTTTTTTGTAGTTAGATCGTACCGGCAGCTCGATTTCGCGGTTTGACGCGTCCACCATGATACCGATCATGGCGCTAGCAAGCTTGACGTTCGACACTGTACCACGAGCACCAGAGTTGACCATGACAGAAATGCTGGTGTCCATATGCTCCATCTCGCCCTTTAGGAAGTCCTCGACGCGGCGGTCGACGGCACGCCAGGTGGCGACGGTGAGGTTGTAGCGCTCGTCCTCGGTGATGAGACCTTGGTCGAGCTGGTCAGAAATCTGCGAAACTTTTTCGTCACCTTCGGCGACAAAGTCGGCGATTTCCTCGAAGTTGAGGTAGTCGTCTTTGCCGGTCGACACTGCCGCAACGGTGGCAAAGCGGAACGCCAGGCCCTTCATGCGGTCAGCAGTGTGAGCAGTCTCGAGCGCGCCGTAGTGGTCGAAAATCTGCGCCAGGACTTTTTTGAGCTCTTTTTTGGTCTGGACGTTGTCGTTGTAGGCAAAATCGTCGGGCAAGATCTCGTTGAAGAACACGCGGCCAAGTGTCGTGGTACGGATACCGCCCTTGGTACGCAGGCGAATCGGGCTTTGCAGCTGCAATTTGCCCATGTCGTAGGCTAGCTCGGCCTCGCGGCTGTCGGCAAACACCTTAACTTCGGTCGTGCGAGCGCTTGGCTTGTCGTACGTCAGGTAGTAGTTGCCTAGCACGACGTCCTGGCCGATACTTAGCACCGGGCTACCATCGGCTGGCTTGAGCAAGTTGTTGGTGGCGCTCATAAGCTCGCGGGCTTCGGCCTGCGCCTCGTCACTGAGCGGTAGGTGCACGGCCATCTGGTCGCCGTCGTAGTCGGCGTTGAAACCGTTGGCAACCAGCGGGTGCAGCTGGATGGCTTTGCCTTCGACCAGTACTGGCTGGAAGGCCTGAATTGACAAACGGTGCAGCGATGGTGCGCGGTTGAGCAGGACGTATTTGCCCTCGATGACTTCGTCGAGCGCGTCCCATACCAGTGCGTCACCGGCCTCGATCAGGCGCGTTGCGCTGCGGATGTTGTGTGCGTATTCGCCGCGCAGCAGCCAGCTAATAACAAACGGCTTGAATAGTTCGAGCGCCATTTGCTTTGGCAGGCCACACTGGTGAATCTTGAGCTTAGGTCCAACCACAATGACCGATCGGCCCGAGTAGTCGACGCGCTTGCCCAGCAGGTTTTGGCGGAACCGGCCTTGCTTACCCTTGAGCATATCACTGATGCTCTTGAGGCGACGACGGCCACCGGTGGCGTTAACGGCGCGGCCACCTCGAGCGGCCGAGTTGTCTACCAGGCTATCCACAGCTTCCTGAAGCATGCGCATTTCGTTGCGGCGAATGACCTCGGGGGCGTTGAGTTCGATGAGCTTTTTGAGGCGGTTGTTGCGGTTGATAACGCGACGATACAGGTCGTTCAGGTCGCTAGTGGCAAAACGGCCGCCCGTCAGCTGCACCATTGGGCGCAGATCTGGAGGAATCACCGGCAGCACGGTGAGCGTCAGGCTGGACGGCTTGATACCGGCGGCGAGCATGCCCTCGAGCACCTTGAGGCGCTTCAAGAGTTTTTTCTCGCGCTGGCCCTTGGCGCTTTCGATTTCTTCTTGCAGGGTGGCGATAAGTGCCGGCAGGTCGATAGCGTCAAGCATTGCCTTGAGCGCTTGGCCGCCCATGCCAACCGTAACGAGCTCTTCATACTCCTCGGGCAGGTTGCGAAAATCAGTTTCGCTGATGAGCGCACCCTTGACGAGACTGTCGAGCTGAGTTTTCTTGACCGCATAGCTGTCTTCGAGCTCTTCGATTTCGCGGCTTTGCGCCTCGGCAAGTGCCTTGACATCAGCACCCTCGGCACCGGCTTCGCGCTCGTAGCGCAGCTTGATCGCCGCACGGCCCGCATCGGTCTCGGCCTCGAGATCGGCCAGCAGTTGCTCGCGCTTGGCGTCGTCGGCATCGAGGATGACGTAGGTAGCAAAATACGCAATGCGCTCGAGATTGCGCACGGTAATACCGAGCAGCAAGCTCATAGCACTTGGCGTGCCACGCATAAACCAAATGTGCGCAACAGGGGCAGCGAGATTGATGTGACCCATGCGCTCGCGGCGCACGATGGATTTGGTGACCAGCTCGCCGTTCTTGTCGATGGCGGCCTCGCGGCTGCGTACGCCCTTGAGCTTGCTGTCGTGCGGGTTGATATCTTTGACTGGGCCAAAAATTCGCTCGCAGAACAGGCCGTCACGCTCTGGTTTTTGGGTACGATAGTTGATTGTCTCGGGCTTGGTAACTTCGCCGTGGCTCCATTTGAGGACGTCCTCGGGGCTAGCAACGACGAGGCGTACTGCGTCGAAATCGGCAATACTGTTGGTTGCAACAACTCGTGACATATTAGGCCTCCTCTTTTACTTGTTCAATTTCGTCTATATCCTGGATGCTCATGCCATCATCGTCGTCGATATCGCCAAAATCATCGGCTTCGTCGAGGATCGTCTCGACATCATCGCTGCCGTCGTCGATCATGGGGACGGTCTTGTCCTCGGGACCAGCCTCGGCAATCACTTGCTCGGCGTCGATTTGCTCATCGTCGTGAACCAGGTCGACGCGCAGGCCGAGCCCCTGGAGCTCCTTGACAAGCACGTTGAACGATTCTGGGAGTTTTGGCCCGACGATAGTTTCGTTCTTGATGATCGATTCGTAGGCTTTGGCGCGTCCGTAGACGTCGTCCGACTTGATGGTGAGCATTTCTTGCAGGGTGGCAGCGGCGCCGTACGCCTCGAGTGCCCACACCTCCATCTCGCCGAAGCGCTGGCCACCATTTTGGGCCTTGCCGCCGAGCGGCTGCTGGGTCACCATGGTGTACGGGCCGGTGCTGCGGGCGTGGATCTTGTCGCTGACCATGTGGTGTAGCTTGATCATGTGCATGACGCCGACAGTTGTGCGCTCTTCGAACGCCTCGCCAGTGCGACCGTCGAATAGCTGCGATTTGCCATCGCGAGCGTATCCCGCTTTTTCTAGCTCGTCGCTAATTATTTCGTTTGGTACGCCGTTGAATGGTGGCGTTGCGACCTTGTAGCCGAGCGCTCGCGCTGCCATGCCTAGGTGCGTCTCGAACAGCTGACCTAGGTTCATACGGCTTGGCACACCCAGCGGGTTGAGCACTACATCTACAGAGGTGCCGTCGGCCATAAATGGCATGTCTTCGACTGGCAAGATGCGGGCGACAACGCCCTTGTTACCGTGACGACCAGCGAGCTTGTCGCCGACGCTAATCTTGCGCAGCTGCGCCACAAAAATCTGGATTTGCATCAGTACGCCAGCTTTGAGTTCGTGGCCGTTTTCGCGGCTAAAAATCTTGACTCCGACGACCTTGCCGCCACCTGCGTTGTTCATGCGCTGGCTGGTGTCGCGAACATCTTTAGCTTTTTCGCCAAAAATCGCGCGCAACAGACGCTCTTCAGAGCTTAGCTCTTGCTCGCCCTTTGGTGTGATTTTGCCGACCAGTACATCACCAGCGCTGACTTCGCTACCAAGCTGTACAATGCCGTCTTCGTCGAGGTGGCGCAAGCTGTCTTCTGATACGTTCGGGATGTCGCGGGTGACAATTTCGGGGCCGAGCTTGGTCTCGCGCACTTCGACGTTGTAATCCTTGATATTAATGCTGGTCAGCTCGTCGTCTTCTACCAGGCGGCGGCTCAGGACGATAGCATCGTCCATGTTGTAACCCTGCCATGGCATAAATGCGACAGTCAGGTCGCGGCCCAGCGCTAGCTCGCCGTCGGCGATGCTGGCGCCTTCGATCAAGATATCGCCTTGTTTGACGGTGTCGCCGCGGGCAACACGAACTTTTTGGTTGATCGAGCGATCATCGTTGCTTTTGGCAAAGTGAATTGGCTCGTAGGTTTTGCGGCCGTCTTTGTAGGCCACTTCAACAGCGGTGGCGTCGGCGCGTACTACCTCGCCGGCAGCTTCGGCGACAACCAGCTGGCTAGAGTTGCGGGCAACGTGGCTTTCGATACCAGTACCAACAGTCGGTGCCTGCGGCATCAATAGTGGCACGGCTTGGCGCTGCATGTTCGAGCCTGTCAGCGAGCGGTCGACACGGTTTTTCTCGATAAACGGCACCAAGGCTGCGGTAGAACCAAGGATTTGCTTGTGCGCAGCGTCCATGTAGGTCACCTCGGTGACGTCCACCTGGCCAGGCTTCAAGAACCGGCGAGCGCTAACACGATCAGCGACAAAGCCGCCCTCGGCATCAAGCTCAGCACCGGCATCAGCAATGACTTCGGTGATTTCTTGGCTAGCATCGAGGTAAACAACTTCGTCGGTGACTTTGCCGTCGACTACCTTCAGGTATGGCGTTTCGATAAAACCGTACTCGTTGATGCGGGCGTAGCTGGCGAGGTTGAGCACCAGGCCGATGTTGGCGCCCTCTGGCGTTTCGACGCTACAGATGCGGCCGTAGTGGGTAGGGTGTGCATCACGAACGTCAAATCCGGCGCGCTCGCGGCTCAAACCACCAGGGCCCATCGAGCTTAGGCGGCGCTTGTGGCTCAACTCAGAGAGCGGGTTGACCTCGTCGAGCAGCTGACTTAGCTGACTCGAGGCAAAGAATTCGCGCACAGCAGCGACCACTGGGCGGGCGTTGATCAGCTGACTCGGCGTGACGCTCTCGAGGTCGCTCATGCTCATGCGATCCATGGCATTGCGCTGCATGCGTAGCATACCTACGCGGAATTGACGGCTAACGAGCTCGCCCACCAGTTTGATGCGGCGGTTTGAGAGCGCGTCAATGTCGTCAGGTGCTTCGCCGCTGTTGTTGAGGCGAATCAGCTCGCGAATGATGGCCACGAGGTCGGTCATCTGCAGCGTGCGGTTCTCGGTGGTGTTGGCAACGTCGATACCAAGGCGTTGGTTAAGCTTGTAGCGGCCGACGCGGCTGTAGTCGAAGCGCTTGAAGTCGAAGAACATGCGCTCGATCATGCTGCGGGCATTGTCGACAGTCGCTAGGTCGCCCGGGCGGAGGCGGCGGTAGACTTCGATCAGCGCTTCGTTGCTGCCATGCGCGGGGTCCTTGTCGAGGGTGGCAGCGATATATTTGGTCTCGCCAGTGTCGACATCTTCAAACAAACTCTTGATTTCTGATACTTTGCCGTATCCAAGCGCGCGCAGCAATGTTGTAACGGGCAGTTTGCGGCGGCGATCGATCTTGACATACAGCGCGCCGGTGGCCGACGTTTCAAATTCTAGCCAGGCACCGCGGCCAGGAATAAGCTTGGCACCATAATAATTGCGGCCATTAATGCGATCGGCAGTGAAAAACACACCGGCCGAACGGATCAGCTGGCTCACTACGACACGCTCGGTGCCATTAATTACAAATGTCCCGCGATCGGTCATCCAGGGGTAATCACCGAGGTAGATCTCTTGCTCTTTTACTTCACCAGTCACCTTGTTGGTCAGCTCTACATTGACGTGCAGCGGCGCATCAAACGTAATGTTGTTCTCTTTGGCGAACTGCTCTGAGTTTTTGGGCTCGTGGAATTGGTAATCCTTAAAACGCAGTGCTAGTTTTTGGCCAGTGTAGTCGTCGATGGGGTTGAGCTCTGCGAAAATCTCGCTGAGGCCCGTCTCGACGAAATCACGCCAGCTGTTTTTTTGGTGCGCAATCAGATTTGGTAGCTCGAGCGCTGTGTCGTCCTTGGTAAAGAACACACGCGGAGCGGCCGCCGTAGCTTTTGCTTTTGCCATGGTTTCCCTCGCATTATGGTTGTAATTAGTATCGATTAACAGGGGTTGAAGCCTGTGATGCGGTGCCCGAAGTTTCTACTAAATTGTGCCCTACAGTACGCAAAAACGCCCCGCCGAAGCGTGCGTACAGACGTAGCCAAATTTATTCAACCTTCATTACCCTCTAGTATGGGGGAAGTTGAGGGAGATGTCAAGGGGTTTGCTGGACGATTATTACCTCGCTACGCGACATATCAGTGCGCCCCCTGGCCGCTTAACTACTTGGGGTTTGGGGTAATCTGCAGCCTCCAGCGGCGAGTGCCCGAAATCATTCCCGGGGTAGCGAGCACGAGCTCTGCTCCGCGCGCAGCTACCCAGAGAATGATTTATGGGTGCGAGACGCTGCGAGGCGAAGCCTACCCCAATATTTTGCTTCTTTTGTAGCAAAAGAAGAGCTATCTAGTACCGTACCGGCACCTCTACCGTATACACACTCCGAATCCGTCCGCGGTCTGCCGAGAAAGCTCGCAGCCACGCCATGGCGTCTGATGAGTAATTGTATATCTCGGCTGGCTCGCCCGACGTCCCCTTGTCGGAACCATAGGTACGATTCATGATAATGCGATTAACCGCCACCGGGCCATTGATGCGCAGCTGCTTGTTGCAAATACTTGCGCTAAGCGAGCCGCCGACATTGCAGGTATTGAGCGTGCCAGATTTTGCAATCAGCCACGAATCTATACGGGTGACATTCTCGGCAATATTGATATTGCCACTGGCGACAATCACCAGCTGTGGCAAGGACGCAGCGCTATAGGGGCCGGTCTTGTAGGTGATATTACCGTTGATCGTGACGTCACCGTCGACCATAATCACATATGAGTTGCCCACCCCAAGGCTAAGATCGCCGATATTCAAGCTGCTGGCACGATAAACGCCGCCCGGCATGCCAGGCGTCACGGCAGAGATACTCGGCGCGCCGTCGTACCACTGCCGAAAGCTCGCATCCAGCTGTGTGGCCTCGCTCGTCATACTATAGCCACCGACGCTCGAGGGCACGTTCGAAAACGTCAGTGGGTGCCACGTCGTCAGATCGCTAGTGCTGAGCGTCGCGCGAGCCCCAGAGCTGACATTTTGCTTATTACCAGTGGTAAATACCGAGCCCATAGCAAACATACCATACTCGCTCCAGCTGCCATAATACGGCGCGCCTGGCGTGCTGTCGCCATCAGGTCGCATCCAGGTGGCTTGTACGTTTGCTAGGGTGCGCAGGTCGTTGCCCCACACTTGGAATTTGGGCCGTTTGCCGATATCGACACACTGCGTGACGCCGCTACCGTATGACCCTTGGCTGCTGCCGCTACGAGTTAACGTAGAGCCAGTGTATTGGTACGATGACGAATAGACTGGATTCCCCTTGGTGTCGACGCCCGACTGGTACGATACCCAGCCCCATGTCTGGGTGTAGAGCTTGTATTCAAACCACGAACACTCACTGCGATTAATCTGATCCTCTACCACCTGATAGGCATTTTGCCAACCATTAGGGTTGCTGCTCGATATCGCAGTAGTGCTATCCTGCCCATCAATGGTGCGATGGATAATGATATCCATATGGTCAAACGATCCAGATTGCGTAGACGGTAGATTGGCAATCGAAATATAGTGTTGCCAAGTAGCCTGCTCGCCCGGCACTACGGGGGTGCGACCGCCCGTATAGAATGAGTAGATTTGGTCGCTGCCACCCGGCGGCACACTACCGATAGTGACACAGGCCGGTGTGGAGGTCTGTAGTTTTTGGGCCAACGGGATAGATTGCGCATTGACGAGCTCGTTATCGATATTCGAGACCGTTTGGCAGATCTTCGATCCGGCCGATGCGGTAGTCGGAATACGATAGGACTCCCTTACCACAACATCTTTACTGCTGCTAGCGGGCATATCGACAGTTTTGACAGGGTCAGACGGATTAGTCGGCGAGCCGTCGCCCCATTTTTGCAAGTACTGCAGTCCGTTGACGTTCTTCGCGCCGACGTTTTTGAGCGTATGAGTAAAATAAATGGTATCGCCTGGTTTAGCGCTCGAAATAGCGCCACCACCAGCATCAGTCACGGTACTAAATGGATTCACATCCCAATAGGGCTTGCCGTCCATCAGTGTCACGCAGGCATACTCAGTGCCGCGCGGAGAGATATCGGAATCACTGCGAGCAAAAAACACCGCTTGGCAATACTTGGTGCCGGGCTTGCCGTCCATCGGCAGCTTGAAATCATAGCTGCTGACTTTTTTGGAGGCACCCGGATCGAGGTCGACGCCGCCACGATCAATAGCCGTATTGCTATTTGGCGCTGGCGCCCAACCAGTGAACCACGTAAGACTGCGGAACGGCGAGGCGCCGGTGTTGGTAATAGTATGCGTAAATGTGACTGTCTGCCCCGCCGTCGCCGTTGCTTGCGACACGGCACTCGTGCCGTTGGCGCTCCAGCCAGATGGCAAGCCAGCCAGGCCACCAACAGGGTTCGCACAATCCATTTTGATGGCATACACTAGATTGCCGTTGTAGTAGAACAGCATTGTTGGCGCATTGACCGGCTCAATAAATGCAAAGATATCGCCATTATAACGAGAGGTATAGCCGGTATTAATTGTGGCAGCGTAGTTAGAGACCGCAATCGTGACGCCAGGTTGGCGGATACGAGCATACCAGTCAAGCAGCTGCGTATCGCTGAGTGTCTTGGTGTGCCCGCCCGAGGTATGCGCGACGCCAAGCATATTAAACACAATATACCGCGCACTTAGCGACTCCTTGCCGCCGGCATTAAGCTTCTTGTTGATGAATCCAATCAGCGCTTCCTTGCTGGACGAAGCGTTATCCTCGTAGAGGCCGTTCTCGAACATTTTGAGATCGTAGGTAGAACCATACGTACCCTCGTAGGCGCCGCTGTAGAAACCGTAGCCCACATCTACCGCCATCGCGGTCGAGGCGCCTAGCAAGCTAGTGACGACACTCAGCGCCGCAATCCCGAGGGTCGCAATCCGCATACGCAAGGTCATTTCTTGGCCTCCGCTAGTGCCTGCATGTACTCGGTGTATAGCTCGGGCATTTGTGATTTTTCGTTAGCAGAGAATCGATCGATTGCCGTCTGATACCACTTTGCCGCTAGGGGCTTATCGCCTTTTTGCAGGGCAATGTCTCCGAGCACCTTGGCAGATTTGCGATCTTTAGCGAGATCTTCGGCCTTGGCGGCATAGGTGGCGGCGTCATCGTATTTACTAGAGTTTAGCAGTGTATATGCTAGCAATTCGTACAACATTATCCGCGCGTCCTTTGTAGTTGCTGGGTTGTTGACCGCAGCCAGCATGTCCTGGGTGGCGCCAGCAATATCACCTTTGGCGGCCTTAGTTTGGGCCACCGCAGCCACTTTGTTGACATCAATCGCCTCCTGGTAGCGTTGCTTGTAGGCGGTCTCGATCGCCTGCTGGGCATCTCGGGCCTTGCGGGCCTGTTCGGCCTGAACATACGCGTATCCGGCATAGCTAGCCACAGCAATCAGCGCTAGTATAATCAGTGCAATGATGACTGTGCCGATGCGTCGAGCGCGGTTAGTCTTGAGCCATCGATGTGTTGGTACCTTTATGATTCTTGCCACGTAAAACTCCCCTATAATCTATGTCCATCATACCGGTTATGGCGACAAATGGCAAGCTATTTGAGTACTTTATCGGCCAGGCCGTACTTGACTGCCTCGGCGGCACCCATCCAGTAGTCACGCTCAACGTCAAGCTTGATTTTGTCGATTTTTTGGCCGGTGTTTTTTGTCAGTAGCTCGTTGAGCAGGGTTTTCAGGTTAAGTGCCTCGCGCAGACTAATCTCTTGGTCGGTAACCTTACCCTGGGTGCCGCTTGACGGCTGGTGAATCATTACTCGCGAATTAGGCAGCAGATAGCGTTTGCCGCGCGCGCCGCTCGACAGCAAAAATGCACCCATGCTCGCCTGCAGACCAATGCCATAGGTGGCCACATCGGGCTTGATATATTGCATGGTGTCGTAGATCGCCAGGCCGTCATAAATACTGCCGCCCGGGCTATTAATATACAGCGAGATTTCTTTGGTCGGGTCGTCATTTGCTAGGAATAGCAGCTGTGCCACGACGATATTGGCGGTATGCTCATTTACCTCTTCGCCGAGGAAGATAATGCGGTCTTTCAGCAGCCGCGAATAGATATCAAATGCCCGCTCACCGTCACGTGATGATTCGATAACTGTCGGTACCAGGTAATTTTGTGGCGCATTCATACCCCTAGTATAGTACGAAACTAGCACTCGCGCAATACGAGTGCTAGTTTGAGGCATCTTTGGGCTATTTTTTCTTGGTCGTTTTTGGCTTTGGGGTGTTCAGCGTAACCAGCTGATCGACGGCCTTCATCGACAGGATCTGGTTGGCGATTTCACGCTGTACCTCTGGTGTCTCGAGTTGCTTCAACACCTCGTCGTTGCTACCATACTGCTGGCGGTAGCGTTCTAGCTCGGCCGCTAGGTCATCGCTGGTAGCTTCGGTCTTGAGCTCGCGGGCAAGCTCGGCTACTACCAAGCCTACGGTCACGCGCTTTTCGGCAGCTGGACGCAGCTCGCGAGCCGACCAGTCGGCCTCATCCTTAAAGGTACTAGACTCAATATATTGCTCCAGCGTCATACCTTGGTTCATCAGGTTTTGCTCATGGTCACGCTTCAGCGAGTCCATCTGCCCTGTCACCAATGTTTCGGGCAGGGGCACCTTGCTTTTTGCGATTAGCTGCTCTACCAGGTCATCCTTGGCTTTATTAGCGGCTGCTTGCTCCTCGCGAGCAGTGAGCTCGCGCTTGATGTCGGCCTTCAGCTCGGCTGCGCTGGTAAAGGGTCCGACCTTGGCCGCCAGCTCGTCAGTCAGCTTTGGCACGACGATTTCATTCACGGTGTGCAGCTTGATGCTGAATACCACCTGGGCACCCTTTAGATCTTCGGCATGATATTCCTTGGGGAATGTCACCTCGATGTCGAATGAGTCACCGGCTTTGTGGCCGATAATTTGCTCCTCAAAGCCAGGGATAAACGAGTTGCTACCGAGTAATAGAGCGTGGCCCTCGGCCGCACCGCCGTCAAACTTTTTGCCGTCTTTTTTGCCCACAAAATCGATCACGACTTCGTCCTTGTCCTTGGCGGCGCGCTTGACGGGCTTCTTTTCGGTCATGCTGGCGAGGATGCGGTCGACCACCTCAGTTACCTGCGCAGGTGTTACAT
The DNA here is from genome assembly GCA_002337095.1 of Candidatus Saccharibacteria bacterium UBA1932. Classification (GTDB taxonomy): domain Bacteria; phylum Patescibacteriota; class Saccharimonadia; order Saccharimonadales; family Saccharimonadaceae; genus Saccharimonas. The sequence continues at coordinate 2,088 of DDFI01000014.1, read as the reverse complement.
TCACCTTGGCCGGGGCGTAGCTGAGCTTCTGATAATTACCTAGCTTGATTGCCGGCAGGATTTCGCAGGTGGCGGTGAATTCTAGCTGCTCGCCGGGCACGTATTTTTGCACTTCGACGCTTGGGCGCTCTAGGGCACGCACGTCCTGGCTAGTAAATGCATCAGCGACCGCCTTGCTAATAGCATCCTCGAGCACTTGCTCGCCCAGGACGTTCTGGTCGACATGCTTAGCCACAACCGCCAGGGGCACGTGGCCTTTGCGAAAGCCATCGACTTTGATTTCTTTTGATAGCTTTTTGAGTGCGACAAGCTCTGCGTCCTGCAGATCGGTCGTATCCAGGGTGATAGTGAGTTGGACTTGGGTGTCAGATAGGTTTTTTACAGTCGTTTTCATGTCTATTGATTATACCAGACACGCCCGCCTCTCGCCACATTACTCAAATAGATCGATGGTGTCGGCATCAATGTCAACGCGGCGATGCCGGCGCGCATCCATTACCGTTGTCACAATTCGCTCGGGGCTGAGCTTTTGTTCGTCACCGGTGATGGTGTTTTTGCACGAATAGAGTTCGTCGCGCAGCTCGTCTTCGCCCACAAATACCAGGTAGGATATGCCTTTCTTGACAGCGGTTTTGATCTGTCTGTCGATCTTGCGGCCCGTAAAATCTAGCTCGACATTGACGCCTTCATCGCGAAGTTGCCGTGCCAACGCTCGGCCGCCACGCAGCGCATCGCCCAGCACAATCATATAGACGTCGGTAGTCGGTGCTAGCTCGGGCAGCAGCTTGTGCGTCTCAAGAAACAACTGCGTCATGGTCAGGCCCGGTGCCATTCCGACCGCCCCAAGTGGCTCGGCGCCAAATAGCCCCACCAATCCGTCGTAGCGGCCTCCACCAAATAGCGAACGGTTGTTCTCGGGGTGCGTGTCAAAAAATTCAAACACCGTACCGGTGTAGTAATCGAGCCCGCGCATCAGCGTAATATCAAATACGGCGTTTTTGATGCCGACCTGGTCGAGCAGCGTAAATAGCTCCTGGATCTCACGCACTGCGCTACAGGCGCGGATTTCCTCGGGCATGTCAGCCATGTTTTTGGCAGCTAGGAGTGCAGCGAGCTTTTGCAGGCCGCTTGGCGCCTCTGCGTCACCAAAGATATCGATCGCCTGATCGCGGAATGCTTCGGGCGGAATTTTGTTCTTGCGGTCGAACAATTTGATCATCAGCTCGGCTTGCACCGCATCCAGGCCTAGGTAGTGCGCCATCATGAAGTTAATGATTTTGCGGTGGTTCACCTTGATCGCGTACATGTCGTCCTGGGCGCCAAACTCGCGCATCATATCGTATCCCATGGTGATGATTTCGGCCTCAGCAGCGATGGTTTCGGCACCAAAAATATCAGCGTTCAGCTGCCAAAATTCGCGTTCACGCCCCCGCTGTGGCCGCTCGTAGCGCATAAATTGCGCAATGCTGTACAGCCGCGCCGGATAGGCCATTTCTTGCCGACGTGCCGCCACCATCCGGCTGATGCTCGGGGTCATTTCGGGCCGAATCGCCACATGGCGGTCGCCGCGATCGACAAATTGGTAGGTTTGCTCGCTCACCAACTCTTGACCAGACTTGGCGGCGTACACCTCGAGTGGCTCGAGCAACGGCGCATCGTAGGCTTCGTAGCCGTAGCGCCGCGCCACGCGTCGCCAAGTGGCAAATATATAGTCGCGCACGCGCATATTGTCTGGGTACCAGTCGCGCGAGCCTTTATACGGAGCAGATGATAATGATGCCATATTGTTGTTATTTTCGCATATTCTATCAGATATCGCAAGGATAAGCTTTGATAGATCATTCCCTTTTGCCCACCGTCGACCAGCATGTTACCAACAATCATCCGACAATTCGTCTATTCTATACTGACGATCGTCACGAATAAATATACAAAATCTCCACCCATGTTCGACAATTAACCACTACCCCCAATTCTCACCTACGCACCTATCGGTTCCGACCCTGAGTAAAAATAGCGACCGCTGTTAATTTGAGTAAAATCTAGCTCAGGGTCGGAACCTGTATCCGGCTCCCATACATCTTGGAC
>DDFI01000001.1 GCA_002337095.1 Candidatus Saccharibacteria bacterium UBA1932 | reverse complement strand
CTGAGTTAACTAGTCTTGAACCTAAATATTATAGGAAGTGGAGGAATGTATAAATGCTAACGACTATACAAAATCTTGAATTGTGTAGACTAGTATATGAAAATTTACCGGATGCAGTGGGAGATGATAAAACCGATAATGTTGTTGAGATAGTTAAAAATTTTGGCTCAAAACCCGAATACGCTGCACTTAAGACGATGGCCGATTGGGTGTTGCTCAATACGTCCCATTCATCTGATTTTGCAGATGGGTTTTCTGGGGCGGCATTTAGAAACAATAATACCGGTGAAATTGTATTTTCATTCCGCGGTACGAACGATGCTTTAGACTGGGGATTTTCTAATATTCCCATCGCGCTCGGCTTAATTGCAAGGCAGTACACTAATGCAATACGATTTGTATATCAAACTCTTTACGAACAAGCGAATATTAAGTTTGCCTCAGAATCTAATATGCTGGAGCTATTAAACACAACAGCAAATGCGAGCTTCACGGGACACTCATTAGGAGGAGGCTTAGCTCAGTACTTGACGTTTCGTACAGCCGATCCTGCAACTGGCAACTTTGGTGTCCCATCGGAGACCTTCAACAGCGTCGGCATCGGCCAGAGTTTGGATATCCGTGAATTGTTAACATGCGGTAGCCAATATAATGTCACCGATCATGTCGACTCGCGAGATTTCGTAGGAGACTATGGCATTCAGTTGGGTACGACCATTCATCATGTCGATAAAAATGACCTGGATTATGCGCAAGTTGATTTCAAACAAATAGGCGAGATGCTAAAAGTTGATGTACTGCTACAGTCTGGCGAGATATCCTACGCCGAAGCCGAGTCAACTAAGTCTCGTATACTTGCGTCACTGAGCCAAGATCAACGCCTGGCAACTCAGAGCATATATAATGGCTACAGAAAAACTGGCGGTAGCGGGTTCGATATTGAACACTATCATGGTCTAGACAGGTTTATAAATAGCGATGGAAGTTTGGTGCGCGCCGTTAGTGCTCAGGACGGTATTGCCGAGTCGTCAAGTTGTGGTGGGCTGTTTAATGCAATTAATGCACTAAGGGTGATTGAAACAGCTAAGCGAGAAGGTAACTATAACTCTGCCCTAAACGGCACGCTGTTTTATGACGTTTCGAATGTATATACGCTTAACAATATATACTACTACAACTATTCTCTTGTAGCTGGCAGCCCCGTTAAGTATACCTATGATCCGAGTGCGATACGCTTTGCTGTTACACAATTAAATGGCATGAAACGCGGTATTCAAACCGGTGCGCTATCCCGGCAGTGCATAGACTACCAGAGCGCACAGATTGCTGGCAGCCGTCGCATCGATCCGCTCGTACTCGATCTAAATAATGATGGCATTAAGACCGTTAGTCTTGCGGAATCCAAAGCATACTTTGACCTTGAACGTGACGGAAAACTCTTAAAAAATCGAGCTGAAGAATACTTAAAAAATATATTGTTCATGCTCGCGCCTAAGGGTATAGTAAGAGTATAACGAAAGCGAGGGGAAAATCATGTCGGCAAAGAAGCATACTAAGAATTTAGCTAAGCCATTACATAAACAACTGCCATTCTGGTTGATCATACTTTCTGCAACAGCAATTATTATTGTAGTTATTTTTTTGTTGAATGGAGGAATGTGGATGAAAGGTGCGCAGTTGAAGTCTATGCAAGCTAGAGCAATAAATGAACAAGCGAAGATGGCATCATATTTACGTAGTAAATATGATGAAGATTTTAGTGTTGAAGGGCCCGCGTTAACAGGCTCTGGACTAGGAGCAAAGGGGGTCTGGAAGACGGTCGCGCACCCAACAAACCAGCGTGAGCTTAATTTCGATGTAAGCGGCCTCGAAGATTCGGATTCGTTCAGCGATCAATACGTGGCCGCTATCTGGAGTATTGAAGCCAACCAAGAATTTCAAAAAGTATTTGCAGAAGTTTACGGTAACAATGTTCAATCAAATGCTAGTGCTTCAGTTTCACTTTCCGGCGCTTTGGTAGAGCGTGCAACCAAAGTGTCGCCAAAATATAGTGAATCCAAGTCTCGAGAAGACGGATTTGCTTTACTAGTTAATATTAGCACCTCTAAACTACCAGAGGATAGTCTTTCTGAAGAGGCGCAGCGAATAAGTACTGTTATAGTCGGTCTTAGAGATAAAGGTATAAAGAATATACATCTGGATGTTCGTGCAGAATTAATTAATAACACGATATATACGTGTACGGCCTCACAGACAAAGTATGGGGACGTTATACCATCTGATATAATGAGCTGTTTTATAAAAAAAGGAGCAAACTAGATGCAGCCTCTTGAGTATATGTGTCTGTCTCAGCTTTCTTATATTAAGCTGAGTACACAATTTAGAAATCAAACATTAGGCTCATTAATAGCGCAGCATCTAATCACTGAAGATGATCTTTCTAGGCCGGAACTCTCCGAACTTAAAGACGCTAACGCGCCACTACGTTTCCATACATTGTTAAATGTTGAGCCTAATACCACCAGTGGTTTCGCTGGCGTTGCCCTGAAATCTCCTGATGGTAAGATAGTTTTTGCTTTCCGCGGGACGGAGCCAGATACGCTCGAAGACAAAGTCACCGACGCCCAGATTACTATGCCTAATCTTGCCAAGGATGGCATACCGCGACAGTTTATCGACGCATACAAATTCGTCCAAAGTGTGTTGACGGAGGAAAGCGGCCAATCACTCGTCACTAACGAAAGTCTTGCAAGCTATGTGCGCTCGAGTGGCGTAACTTTTACAGGCCACTCGCTCGGTGGTGGGCTGGCGCAGTTTCTGTCGTGTGAGACTGGAGGTGATGCTACGACATTCAACGCGGTTGGAATCTCAAACTTGTTGCCGATGCTAAAACCAGAGATGTTTAGTGGGCAAATCATAAATTATGTCAATGAAAACGATGGCGTGGGAAACTATGGTACAAGGATGGGAGAGACTAGGTACCTCAGAGACTCCAATAGTGAAATTCACGAGAATGGACTTATAGGCTCATTCAGACTATCAGATATATTCAGTAACAGCGTACTCGGCAAATCGCTAGATGAATGGATATGGGGATCACATGGCTCATCGGCTATGACGCATAAGGATAAGGACGGAAAAACTATACTGAATGAAGAAGTGCATGGACCGTCAGCCGATGTTGTAGTCGGCACGCAGATCGTACAAAGCGCGACAGCTATCATCAATACATTGGGTCCCCCGTCAAACTATATCGGTCAAGCGCTCGGTAGTGGTTTGTATATTGTTGCAGATAGTTATATAAATACTTTTACTGCTGCAAGTAAAGGCCTAGGTACCGGTATTGTTTTTTTGGGGGATAGTCTTGGTGGCGCATGCTTTGCAATAGGTAGTGATCTCGATAAAATGGTTGCGACAGTTCAGCGTGATACTGGTGAGTTCACGATTAATCTGCTTTCGTTATTATCTGACCTCATAGGTAGCAAGGATATCTTTGGACGTCAAGTTACCCTTGAATCACTTCTGGGCATTGATAAAAAATTTAGCTCTGCTACCACCGCCGTCCGCGTCGACCCCCTCATCCTCGACCTCGACGGCAACGGTATCCAGACGACGAACCTGTCTACCTCTACGATGTATTTCGACGTTGATGCCAATGGCTACGCCGAACGCACCGCCTGGGTCGGCAAGGGTGATGGTCTGCTGGTACTTGACCGTGACGGCAACGGCAAGATCACCAGCGGCAAAGAGTTATTTGGTGATCGAACAGTCCTCGCCGACGGCACCGTTGCATCAAGCGGCTTCGCAGCGCTGGCAGATTTTGACCTCAACCATGACGGAAGGATCGACGCGCATGACCAAGTATTTAGTAAGTTGCGCATATGGCGTGATGCAAACAGCGATGGCGTCTCGGGCGCGGATGAGCTTGCCGACCTGACATCTATCGGCATCACCTCGATCAATGTCGGCTCGGTTGTCACACAGGCAACGGATGTGATGAACAATATCCAGCAGCGGCTGGGCAGCTTTACGTGGAGCAATGGTACGCAGGGTGCGGCCGGTGAATATTTGCTCGGCCGTAATGCTAGCGATTCGCGAGATATCAGCCATGAGGGTATGAATATTCCTGTTGAAATTGCGTTTTTGCCCGATCTGGCCGGTGCAGGAAATGTTAGCTCGCTGCGCGTTGCAATGGCTCAGGATGTAAGTGGCACGCTGCAGACACTGGTGCAGCAATTTGTCGATGCACCAGATGTGGCGACACGCGATGCGTTGATGGCGCAAATCCTTTACCGCTGGACGAGTAGTGATACGATTGACCCTACGAGTCGCGGTGGATTGATTGATGCACGCCAGCTTGCAGTGCTCGAGAAATTTATGGGAACTAACTTCACGGGCACAAATGGCAGTTCACCCAACAACAACGCAGCACCGATGTTAAAGCAGGCATACGCCGAACTAAGCGACCGAATGTACGCAGCATTGGTCAGCAAAACAGTGCTAAAAGACGTAGTTAATGCAATTGGCTACAATACTAATGAGAGCGGCAGCATTACGCTTGACTTCTCAAAAGTTACGACAACGATCGACGACAAACTCGTCACCGATCACGCGGCGGGCGTGGCGTTGCTCGGCGAATTTGCGCGCGTCATGAAGGGCTACGACTTGCAAAAATTAGATGGCTGGAGCGCATTCCGCCAGCAATACGCCCTTCAGTCTAGCGAGTTGGCGCGGGCGATTGACGTCGTCGGTGTAGGGGTTTTGCAGGGCACTGCAACCTACGACTCTATTACCGCGCAAGTTGCTGGTCAAACGGTCGCGGGTGGCGACGACGGCGATAATTTGTATGCTCATGCAGGCGGTTCTGTTCTGTATGGTGATGCCGGTAATGATGGGCTCAACGGTGCCGCGGGGAATGACTATCTAGACGGTGGTGCCGGTGACGATTACTTGTATGGTGGGACGGGCGATGATGTGTATATGTACCATCTAGGTGATGGCAGCGACACGATATATGATAGCGATGGTGCGGACAAGCTGATATTTGGTAAGGGCATCACCGCTGACATGATCACGGTGGGCCGCACTGACTCGCGTGGTTCAGACTTGGTGCTGACAGTAAATGGTAGCGACAAGATAACAATTCGTGACTATTTCCATAACGATTATACGTGGGAGCGCCAAGATGCCAACAAAATTGAACATATTACATTTACGGATGGCACAATCTGGAACGCTGATACAATACTCGAAAAAGCGCGCGTGCAACACGGGTATGACAAGGGCCGGTCATACTTGTCCGGGTACGACGACCAAAAGAACATTCTGTATGCAGGCGCAGCGGGTAGCAATTTGTCAGCGAGTATTCAGGGTGATCAGCTAATTGGTGGTGACGCCAGTGACTCGTTGTGGGGGTCGACGGGCAATGATTTCTTGCAGGGAGGTCGGGGCAATGACTACATTACAGGCGGTAGCGGTGATGATACGTATGCATTCAAGCTTGGTGACGGCCAGGACACTATTTACGATGCAAGCGGCACTGACACGCTGCAGCTTGGTAGCGGTATTACCGCAGATATGGTACAGGTGAGCCGTACTGATTCTCGTGGATCAGATCTGATACTCTCGATCCGTGGGACTCATGATAAAATGACGATTCGCGATTATTTCCACAACGATTATACTTGGGAGCGCCAGGATACCAACAAGCTCGAACACATTATATTCGCTGACGGTACAGCTTGGTCGGTGGACCAAGTGATCGAAAAGGCACGTACTATCGTTGCATCCAGTAGTGGTGGCTATTTGGGTGGCTTTGATGACCAGAATGATATCGCTACGGGCAGCGATAACTACGATTACATATCGACCGGAGGGGGCGACGATGTGATTGATGCCGGTGCCGGTAACGATGTGGCGTATGCGGGCGACGGCAACGATATATTGCGCGGCGGCGCTGGCAACGACTTGCTCAATGGCGATAATGGCGATGATCTATATGTGGGTGGTGCTGGCGATGACTGGATGCAGGATTACGGCGGCAATGACGCGTATGTATTTGCGCGTGGTGATGGCAGTGATACTATCTATGATAGTGTGGGTAACGACCAACTTATAGTTGCTGATGGTATTACGCCTGAGGATATTGTTGTATCGCGTACTGATTCTCGTGGATCAGATCTGGTACTGACGATCCGCGGCACCGACGACAAGGTGACGATTCGCGACTATTTCCACAACGATTACACGTGGGAGCGCCAAGATGCCAACAAACTAGAGCAAATCGTATTTGCTGATGGCTCTATCTGGTCGCCCGAAACTATTATCGAAAAAGTCCGCACGCAACATGCTACCGATAGCGGCTGGTCGTACCTAAGTGGGTTTGACGATCAGAAAAATATTCTTTACGCCGGCAACGCAGGCAGTGTGCTATATGCCAGAGATCGGGGAGACGAGCTATATGGCGGGATATCCGCCGATAGTCTTAATGGCGGTGCTGGTGACGATTGGATCCGCGGCGGTAAGGGCGATGATTATCTTAATGGTGGCGCTGGGAATGATGTCTATGCATTTGGCAAGGGCGATGGCCAGGATACTATATACGATTGGGCCGGAAACGACACACTAACGTTTGGTGATGAGATCACACCAGATATGGTACAAGTGAGCCGCACTAATTCCCGAGGCTCAGACTTAGTACTCTCGATCCGCGGCACTGATGATAGAGTGACTATTCGCGACTATTTCCACAATGCCTATACGTGGGAGCGCGATGACACTAACAAGCTCGAAAAAATAATGTTTGCTGGTGGCGTTAGCTGGTCGGCCGACCAAGTTATTGAAAAAGCTCGATATATTAATGCGAGTGCTGAAGGTGGAAACATCTACGGGTTCGACGATCAAAATGATGTCGTTACAGGTAGTGATACCTACGACTACATATCGACCGGCGGGGGCGACGATGTGATTGATGCCGGTGCCGGTAACGATATAGTGTATGCCGGTGCCGGCAACGACGTGCTACATGGTGGTGCAGGCAATGATTTGCTTAGTGGCGGGAATGGAAATGATATATATCTTGGTGGTGCGGGCGACGACTATATAGAGGACTACGAGGGTGATGACACGTATGTATTCGCTCGCGGCGACGGTAGCGACACTATCTACGACGCTGCCGGTAGCGATCAGCTTATCTTTGCCGATGGTACCGCGCCCAACGATATCGTGGTCTCGCGTGCTGGTTACCGTGGCTCAGACCTAGTGCTGATAGTCCGCGGCACTAATGATAAAGTGACGATTCGCGACTATTTCCATAATGGCTATACGTGGGAGCGGGCCGATGCAAATAAACTTGAGACGATACAATTTGCCATCGATGGGACCAGATGGACGGCTGACCAAGTGCTCGAAATGGCGCGTACCGTGAGGGCTAATGCCGATGGCGGATCTGTATCTGGATATGACGATCAGCAGAATATCCTTAAGGGTAGCGCGACATATGACTATATATACGCAGGTTCAAGGGGCGATGCGCTCTACGGAGAGGGCGGCGATGATACGCTCTATGGAGGCGCGGGGAATGACTTGCTGGTGGGGGGTGCTGGTAGTGATACGCTGCAGGGAAATGCAGGTGATGACGTATACGTCTTTAATATAGGTGACGGCCAGGATAGGGTGTATGATGCTGCCGGTAACGACACGCTACGATTTGGCAACGGAATTACAGCGAGCGATGTTATCCTAAGTCGTACAGATTCGCGCGGCTCCGACCTGGTCTTGTCGATCAAGGGTACGGAGGATACGGTCACGGTACGCGACTATTTCCACGGCGACTATACCTGGGATCGTGACGATACGAACAAGATTGAGAAATTCGTATTTGATGATGGTACGATATGGAACGCAGATAAGGTACTCGAAGAAGTAAGATCAGTACGAGCTTTATCTACGGGTGGGTATTGCTGCGGGTATGACGACCAGCAGAATATCATTCGAGGTAGCGCGCAGCTCGATTATGTATATGCCGGATCCAAGGGCGATACCATCTACGGTAATGGGGGTGACGATGTGCTTAATGGTGGCGCTGGTGATGACACCTTTGTAATGAATCTGGGTGATGGTCAAGATGCTATTTACGATTGCGCTGGCAAAAATACACTATTGTTCGGAGAGGGTATTACTACTGACGCCCTTACGCTTGTGCGCAGTGGTGATGATATGAAAATATGCAACATTGCCAGTCATGATAGCGTGACAGTTAGACACTGGTTTAGCGGTAGCAATTACCAGCTTGATTCGGTCAAACTTGCTGATAGTCATAGTATGTCAAGGGCGAACATGCAACTCCTTGTTCAGGCGATGGCGTCGTTTGGTGATACGCACGGCGGCATGAGCTGGGAGACGGCGCTAACGCAGAAACCAGACGAGGCCGCGACGGTACTGTCGCAGTACTGGACCGCGCCGACGGCATAAATGTTACCTCGGTGCTCATGCTTTGGCGCACGCCAAGGATTTGGTATACTGGCAGCAATAGAACAGTAGTCGGTGGGCAATAAAAGGGAGTTCTGTGTTCGACGAAGATTTGTAACATCTTTGTGGGGCACACGAAAAGTTGTATGGCTCAAAAACCGAGCAAAAAAACCACCGTGTCCGCCGAGGCTCACGCAACTATCGATCCTGGGCTGTACTGCCTTGTCAATGTCGCGGGATTCCACGGCGTGGCGGCCGATGTCGAGCAGATCACGCATGCATTGGCGATTGGTGCCGATGGTGCCAGCGAGCAGGACATTGTACGAGCGGGTCGTGACCTGCGGCTCAAAACGCGGGCGCTAACAACAAACTATACGCAACTGCCAAAGCTCGCAATGCCGCTGATCGTCGGCATGAAAACTGCGCGATTTGCCATCCTCGCCCAGATCAACGACGACAAACTGCTGATGCTTATGCCCGACGGTACGCCGCCGCAGGTCATGAGCGCGGACGAATTTCGAGATGAGTGGAATGGCCGTGTAATTCTATGCGCGCAGCGATTCGGGCAAGATACCCAGCGCACATTCGATATCAAATGGTTTATTCCGACTATCATCAAATACAAAAAGCCCCTCATGGAAGTACTCGCGGCTGCTTTTGCGCTGCAAGTCCTCGGTATTTTTGCGCCGATCCTCACGCAGGTGGTGATTGATAAGGCGCTAGTACACCATAGCGCCTCGACGCTCGACGTGATCACTACGGGCCTTGTGATTGTGGCGATATTTGAGGCGCTGATGAGTGTTGCGCGCAGCTATATATTCACGCATACGTCCAATCGTATCGATGTGATGCTGGGTGCGCGCTTGTTTCACCATCTATTTCGGTTGCCGCTGCGCTATTTCGAAACGCGTCGTGTTGGCGACACGACTGCTCGTGTCATGGAGCTCGAAAAAATTCGTGCCTTTCTGACCGGCACGCCGCTGAATACATTGATCGATGTGTTATTTATGGCGGTGTATGTGGTTGTCATGTTCGCCTACAGTCCGACCCTGACATGGGTTGTGCTTGGCACCCTGCCGTTTTTTGTTGGGTTGTCTATGCTGGTCACACCGCTATTTAGGCATCGTTTGGACGAAAAATTTAATGCCGGTGCCGACTCGCAATCGTATCTGGTAGAATCGGTTTCTGGTGCGCAAACGATCAAATCATTTGCGCTTGAACCACAAATCCAAAAGCGCTGGGAGGGTAAGCTTGCGCATTACACGCAGGCCAGTTACAACACCGCTATTTTGTCTGGTAACGCCAGCGCAATCGGGCAGTTAATTCAAAAAATTTCGGACCTCGCAATCCTCTGGTTTGGTGCACATTTGGTGATGTCGGCTAGTCTGACAATTGGTGCACTGATTGCGTTTCGGATGTTGTCGAGCCGCGTCAGCGGACCGGTTCTACGGCTTGTCCAATCATGGCAAGATTTTCAGCAAACGGGCATTTCGGTTAAGCGGCTTGGTGATATTTTTAACTCTGTGCCCGAGCCTGGTATGGATCCGTCGAAATCGCGGTTGCCGGCAATCACTGGAGACATTCGCTTCGAAAACGTGCGTTTTCGCTACCGCCCAGATGCAGCCGAAGTGATTCGTGACATGACATTTGGGATTCGCCCAGGTGATATTGTGGGGGTCGTGGGTCGAAGCGGTTCGGGCAAGAGTACGATTAGCAAATTAATCCAGCGACTATACATCCCTGAGGCTGGCAAAATCATGATCGATGGTGTCGACATTTCGCTGACTGATTCAGCGTGGTTGCGCCGGCAAGTTGGTGTGGTGTTGCAAGAAAACTTCCTATTCAATGCATCGATTCGCGACAATATTGCCGTACACATGCCGGCTGCTAGTATAGAGCAGGTTGTGGCGGCAGCGCGTGTGGCTGGTGCGCATGAATTCATACTGGAATTACCCGAAGGCTACGACACGATGGTTGGCGAAAAAGGCGAGGGGCTGTCCGGTGGCCAAAAACAACGGATTGCGATTGCGAGGGCACTGTTGCACGATCCACGCATACTAATATTTGATGAGGCCACTTCGGCGCTCGACTACGAATCCGAAAACGTTATCCAGCAAAACTTGCGCCAGATCTGCGCGGGACGTACCGTCATTATCATTGCGCATCGGCTATCAACACTACGCGACGTCGACAAAATTATGGCAATTGATCGTGGGCAGCTGGTAGAATACGGAGCCCCGCAAACATTGCTCAAACGTGGCGGCTTGTACGCACATTTGCACGCGCAACAGCTAGGGGGCGAGCATGAGACGAAATAATGCTCAGTACGAATTTTTGCCTGCGGCAGAAGAAATTGTCGAGACACCTGCCTCACCATTTGGCCGCATTGTGCTATGGCTGATAATTGCGCTGGTTGTTATTGCGCTCGTATGGTCGTATGTAGGGCAGATTGATGTTATCGCGACGGCCGCGGGCAGGATCGTACCTGATGGCAATGTCAAGACAATTCAGGCGTCCGTGGGAGGCATGATCAACACTATCGATGTGCGCGAGGGCCAAAAAGTAACAAAAGGCCAAACGCTAATTACACTTGATCCCACGCTTGCCCGAAAAACCGTTGACGCGGCATCGCAGGCGCTGGCCGTTGCCAGGCTGGAACGCGCGGTGATTATGGCGATCAATACTGGCACCAGCGCGGCTGATCTAATTGCCAATGCCGAGGTATCGCAACAGATAAAAGATGATTTTATGCAGCTGGCGTACTCGCGTAAATCTGTGGCGGCGGTGCGTCGCAGTGCGCTTAGTATCGGCATCTCGCAGGCGCAGTCGCAGCTCGCGGCTGAACGTCAAAACCAGCAAACGCTGGCTGACACGCTAGACGCTACTCGTGCTGCACGTGCACATATCGCCGAACAACTCGCAGCAGCAGATAGCGTCGACCAAATCCGCTTGCAGGCGCAGCTAAACGATATCGATTCGCGCATTACCACACAGCAAGCAGCGCTGGGCGCACAACAGCAGCGTACCGCCCAGGCAGAATCTAGCGTATTGCAAGCTTCGGCAAATTTGCAGAATTTTAATGCTGATACCTCCTCTGCCGATACTACCTCTACGATTGATGCCGACAAGCGTATCGTGGAACTCAGTAAATCGCTCGATGAAGCCAAACAAACGCTGGCGTGGCATACACTTATTGCCCCCGTCGATGGCACGGTGCTGACAGTTACGCCGACCACGATCGGTGGAGTCGCCACATTGGCGCAGCCCCTGGTGACGATCGTGCCGAGTGACGCGACACTGTATGTTGAAGCGTCGGTGAGCCCGAGTGATGTGGGATTTGTACACGAGGGTCAGCCAGTGGCGGTAAAAGTCGATAGCTTTTCATTCCAGCGCTACGGCCTACTGCATGGCACGGTCGAAAAGATCAGTGCCGATGCTATCAATGACGAAAAGAAAGGCCCCATATATAAAGCACGTATCAAGCTATACGATACAAAAACCTCCCAAGGCACCACGTTGGCGCTTACTCCCGGCATGCTAGTCACGGGTGAGATTACGACTGGCCAGCGCCGACTGATCGAATTTTTCCTCGATCCGCTTATGACGCATATCGATACGAGCCTCAAGGTGCGCTAATGTGCGCACTTTTTGCATAGGATCGAAATGAGCGGTATACTAGGTTGTATGAATATGCTTACAAAACTTATCGCTGATGGTTTGATTCTCATCATCGTGCTCGTCGCTCTTTATATGCTTCTATTTCGCGTCGATCGGCGACATTGGTACCGCGACTATAGCTATATCGTGATGGCGGGCATGACTACCTATGTACTAGCCAAATTTGCCGGGCTGTGGCTGCAATTCGAGGGGCTGCGACCATTCGAAAAGCTTGGCGTCGAGGCTGGGGCGTTGTCGCTGAATAACCCTGGTTTTCCCTCTGACCACGCAGTATTCGCGATGACGCTCACGCTGGCGGTGTGGTTTGTGACACGTAGCCGCAAGGTAACGCTGGCCTTATTCATTATGACGATTCTGATGTGCGTCGGGCGCGTGCTGGCACTGGTGCATACGCCGCTTGACGTGATGGGTGGCATGGCGATTGCCTGTATCGGTGCGCTGTGGTACCCGCCGGTACGTGTGCGATTGGCCGCACTGGTGGCGCAACTGATGCCCAAGGCTAGCCAAACACACAAAAAAGTAGTAAAATAGGCTTTAGCTAATCTGAGGACTATCTATGCTCGCACGTAAACGCACCGAACAAGTCATTATTGATACCGACAGCTACGAAGAATCAACTTCGCTCTACCGCTTGGCGCTGGGCGATTTGGGGCGCATTATGGCCGTAGGCGCCGTCGTGGGATTGCTGGTGTGGGTGGTCGCATCGCTACTATTTAAGTTTGTATTTGTACCGGTACTTTGCCGGCCCATCGCCCCGACTGACTGTGCGGCTGCTCCCGCCTATGGGCTGATCGCCGGGCTGATTATCGCAAATATTGGCGGGTTGATTGCGCTGGTACGATTACGGCTGGCGCGTCCACTACTGGTGGTGTTGGCGGCATCGATCGCATTGTGGCCGCTCGGCGCTGCCCTCGCACCATTGGCGTGGGGCTGGACGCTGCTGGCATTTATCGTACTATGGGTGCTCGCCTATGCGGTGTTTGGCTGGATTAATCGCAGCAAATCGTTTATCCTGGCACTCGTGCTGACCGTCGTTGTGGTGTTTCTGGCGCGGCTCGCTCTGCTGTAGCGATAGTGGTATACTACGAGTATGGATATCGTACTTGTGGTTGTGTTGCTAGTGGTGATTGTGCTCGGTTTTGGCGCCGTACTTGTGGTGATGAATCAACGCATGCGTGAGCTGCGCAGCGCCAGTGCAGTCGAGCTACTCAAGACCGACGTGACCGAGCTGTCGCGATCGATCACGCAGCTCAATACCTCGATGGGTGATCGTATCGAGCGTAGTAGCATGGGCATGCAGCAAACGGTTGCTAAGCAGCTGGCGGTCAGCTCCAAACTGGTGGCTGATGTCACCGAACGCCTGGCCAAGCTCGACGAAACGAATCGGCGCGTTGTCGATGTTGCCGACGAGCTGAAAACCCTACAAAATGTACTATCAAACCCCAAGCAGCGCGGGGTATTTGGTGAATATTACCTGCAAAGTGTGCTCGAGAATGTCTTGCCGCCGAATAATTTTCAGATGCAGTACGCGTTTGCCGATGGCGAAATCGTTGATGCCGTGATATTCCTGGAGCGTGGCCAAGTGCTGTCGATCGATAGCAAATTTAGCCTTGAGAATTACAACCGCATGATCGAAGCCAGCGATAAAACCGAGCGTGATCGCCTGATGGCAAAAGTAAAAGCTGATCTGAAAAACCGCATCGACGAAACCAGCAAATATATTCGTCCGAGCGAACACACGATGGATTTTGCCTTTATGTTTATCCCGAGCGAGTCGCTATACTACGACCTACTGATCAACAACATTGGCACTGGCGGTAGCTCGCGCGATTTGATTGAGTATGCGTTTCGCGACCGGCATGTTATTATTGTCAGCCCAACGAGTTTTATGGCGTATTTGCAGACGGTGCTGCAGGGGCTGCGCAGCCTGCAGATCGAGCAGCAGGCCAAGGATATTCAGATACGCGTGAGCAAGCTAGGCCAGCATATTGCGAAGTTCGAAACCTACATGCAAAAGCTTGGTAACGCGCTGGGCACTACCGTTAACCACTACAACGCCGCCCACAAAGAGCTTGCCAAAGTAGACAAAGACGTGATCAAGATTGCCGACGCCGACCCGAGTGTCGCGCCGCTGCTGATTGATCGTCCCGCGGCCGACGACTAGCCGCAGCCACACGAATAACGCCGGGCGAACCCGGCGTTATGTTGTTTGAGTATACTAGCTGTTATTTTTCTTGGCTAGCACGAGCAAGCAGGTCGTACAGGTAGAAGCCTGCGACTGCACCTAGGCTGCTGCCCAGGATGTAGATTCCGACCGCCCACCATGATACTGCGCTCCAAGTACCAAAGGCTTGCAGTGTAAATGCTACAGCTGGGTTGAGTACCGCGGCGCCACCAATGGTGGAAGCCAGGTAGCCGCCTACGACCAGACCGAGCATAAGGCCGATACCGACCGTAAGGGCTGCGCCAACGCGTTCGTTTTTCTCGCGAGTTGCACCAGCAACCGCAAAACCAAACAGCATGGTACCGAGCACTTCGCCGAGCATCACGAACCATTCTTTGCCCAGAGGCAGTGCGCCAAGCTTGAACGGTTCGGCAGCAGCAAGCGCGCCCATGGCGCCGACGGTAGCCGGAGCTTGTTTCATGACCGACGTGATGACCACTAGGGCCAGCAATGCACCGAGCACTTGCATCAGCACGTAGCCGAGCGCGCGCGCTGCAGTTAGTCGCTTAGTTGCCCAGCCAGCCAGTGCCAGCGCGGGGTTGAGGTACGCGCCAGAAATCTGGCCGAACATCAGCACCAGCCCAGCTAGTGCAAATAGCATAAAGAACGGCTGTCCTTGGAGTACAACCACCGCAGACGCCAGCGTAAAGGTACCGATAAACTCGGCGACCAGTGTCGCGAGGTAGCGCGAGCTATTGATCTCGTTGGTAAAGTTTGGACGGTGTGTTTTGTTGTAGCGGACTGCTTCGCGTGGCTCACGAGTCACAACGCGAGTGACAGTCGCAGGCTTTTTGTTAGTCGATGTTGCAACCGATTTTTTCGGAGCAACGGCTTTTTTGGTAGCCATACAGTATATCCCTCCTTTAGTGATATACGCCCAGTATACCATAGGCGGTACATGAGTGGTATACTTGACGCATGGGATTATATGTACAACAAAACGAAAACCGTAGCGAGCTGCAACAGCGCCTTGATGCCGAGCTGCGCCAAAAAGCCCAGTCGACCCAAAAGCTCGCCGCCGCGCCCGATGCCGATCACGAGACTGCGTATCTCGAGGGCACCAAGTCGACCACTAGCCTTGCCTGGGTGTGGGTGCTGGTCGTGATCGCCCTGATTGCACTAGCCATTTATTTCATCGTGCGCACGGCAAATCAATACTAAATGATATAATTATAGATAGTATGCCAGATATTGAGTTATTAGAGCGCCAACTTACCGCGCGCGTCCACGCCAGTGCTCAGCCGAGTGAGGTGCTGCGTGCGCCCGAGATTCGCCAGCTGTACGCCCAGATTCGTACGCTTGATGCTAGCCAGCGAGCGGAGTTTGGCGCGCGGGTCAATGCGCTTAAACTGTCGATTGAGCAAGCTATCGCGGCGCGTCAGGCCGAGCTTGATTATGTGGAATTGCCGCCGATCGATGTCACGGCACCGATGGACGTCAACGCCGCACTGCCAGCGCTCTTGCCGGCCGAACAAGGCAGCCAGCATCCGTTGACGCGCGAGATCGCGAGGATCTCGGAGATTTTTGGCCGTATGGGATTTGTTACGGAGCAGTCGCGCGAGATCGACGACCAATACCATATGTTCGAGAGCCTCAATTTCCCAAAAGGCCACCCGGCGCGCGACGACTACGATACCTTCATGACGGTCGAGACCGACCGCGAGCAGGAACCGCTGATTGCGCCGGCGCACACCAGTACTATGCAGAATCGCACCTTGGTCAAATACCGTGACCAACTAGAACGCGGCGAAGCGATTGCGGCGATTGTGCCCGACCGCGTGTTTCGCAACGAAGACCTAGATGCGCGTCATGAGCATACATTCTATCAGGTCGAGGGCATCTATGTGGCACGCGGCGTGCATGCCGGCATGCTGGTGGCGACGCTCAAGAAATTCCTCGAGGAATATTACGGTCGCCAGCTTGAGGTGCGTGTCAATCCGTTTTATTTTCCGTTTACCGAGCCAAGTTTTGAATTTGCGCTGTCGTGCCCATTCTGCGAACACGGCTGCAATGTCTGCTCGCAGAGTAAATGGATCGAGCTGCTCGGCTGTGGCATGATCCACCCGAATGTGCTACGCGCCGCCGACATCGACCCTGAAGTCTATACCGGCTTCGCCTTTGGCTGCGGCATCGACCGCCTGGTCATGATGAAATACGGCATCGAAGACGTCCGGCATTTTGAATCTGCAAAGTTAGATTTTTTGAGGCAGTTTTAGCGATGACAAACGCAATTCTTATCCATGGGCGGAATACGAAAGAGGAATTTTTTGATCCGGACAAGCCGACAGCGAGTAATGATCATTGGTTTCCCTGGCTCACGAAACAGCTGATGCTCAGGGGATATAAGGTTGATGTGCCAGAAATGACGCAATATGATTTTACGATATACGAGTCATGGAAGCGCGAAGTTGAGCGTTTTGACATCACACCAGAAACGGTACTTGTAGGACATAGTTGCGGTGGAGGATTTATTTTGCGCTATTTGTCTGAAAGCGATCGTACAGTCGGGAAAGTCGTGCTTGTGGCGCCGTGGTTGGGCATAACATTTGGTGAACCGTTTGATAAGAACTTTTTTAATGTTAGACTTGATCGTCATGTGGTGCAAAAAACTGCCGGCATCACAGTTATGAGCTCTGATGATGATTTTGACGTTATTCACCAATCGATTGACCGTATCCGCAATGAGGTCGACAATATTGAGTACAAAGAGTTTAGCGGCAACGGACATTTTACGCGAAAAAGTCTGGGAACTAATGCTTTTCCGGAGCTGTTGCAGGAGCTAGTTGATGACCGGGAATAAAAAAAGGCCGACAGTCTACGCTTTCATCGACAGCCAAAATCTCAATCTTGGCGTCAAAGAACAGGGTTGGAAAATCGATCAAGTACGTTTTCGCAACTATTTGACTGACAAATATCACGTCGACAAGGCGTATATTTTCATCGGGTTTTTGCCAGAAAATGCCCAACTATATGCTAGGCTGCAAAGCGCCGGATTTATTTGTATCTTTCGGCCAACGTTGGTATATAAAGACGGTACAACGAAAGGAAATTGCGACGCGGAGTTAGTTTTGCAGGCGATGATTGATTTTAATGAATACGACAAAGCAGTGATCGTTACAGGTGATGGTGACTTTCAATGCCTCGCAAAATATCTACACGAACAAAACAAGCTAGCTGCGTTGCTCATTCCGAATCAACACAAGTTTTCGGCACTTTTGAAATTTGATTTTCTCAAGCCATACCATCGCTTCGTGAGCGATCTGCGCAAAAAACTTGAGTATGATCAAAAAAAGAAGAACCCCCGCAAGGACGGAACCTTGAAGGGGAAATCTTCCATTGGTGATACTCCAAATATAGCAAAATCGAGCAAAAAAGTCAATAATAGGAACACCTCATGAAAGTCAGCTTACACATCATCAAATCACTCACCAGCATCCGCGGCACGGTTGATGAACTGGTTGCGCGCATCAATCAGCAGCTGGGTGGCGTAGAAGAAGTAACGGAACTTGGGGCCGCCTATGCCGGTGCGACCATCGTGCGCGTGGTAAGCGCCACTAAACATCCAAATGCCGACAAGCTCACAATATGCATGGTTGACGACGGCGGCGTAACGCCTCGGGTCGAACGCGACGACAATGGCCTGGTGCAAGTGGTTTGCGGCGCGCCGAATGTAGTTCAGAACATGATGGCGGTATGGCTGCCGCCCCAATCGACTGTGCCGAGCACCTGGAATGATGACGAGCCGTTTGTGCTTGACGCCCGCGAGCTGCGCGGCGTGATGAGTAGTGGGATGCTCGCCGCGGCCGATGAGTTAGGGATTGGCGTTGATCATAGCGGCATTATAGCGCTGACCAGCGACGACTTGCCGCCTGAGCTACACGATCAAAGCCTGGAGCCCGGCCAAAAATTCGCCGAAGTATTTGGCCTCGAAGACGCTATTATTGACATCGAAAACAAAATGTTCACTCACCGCCCAGATTGTTTTGGCCAGATTGGCGTGGCGCGCGAGATCGCCGGTATTCAGCACGAGCAATTTGCCAGCCCTGATTGGTATATTATGCAGCCAGAATTTGAGGTAGTGCAAAGCCTGCCGCTGGCCGTCGTCAACGAAGCGGGCGACAACGTGCCGCGATTTATGGCCGTAGCCATGCAGAATATCGTGGTAAAGCCTAGCCCGATGTGGCTACAGTGTGCGCTGGTGGCGATGGGGTGCAAGCCTATCAACAACGTCGTTGACGTTACTAATTACTTGATGCTGATGACGGGGCAGCCGCTGCATGCCTACGATTACGACAAGCTTGATGGCCAGCAGCTTGGCGTGCGCATGGCGCGCGAGGGCGAAACCTTGCCGCTGCTTAATGGCAAAACCTACGACCTGACGCATGGCGATATCGTGATTATCGATGGCGCCGGGCCGGTCGGTATGGGTGGCATTATGGGCGGCGGCAGTAGCGAAGTGTCGCCTGGTACTACCGCTATTGTGCTCGAAGCGGCGTGTTTTGATATGTATACGATCCGCAAAACCAGCATGCGTCATGGGCTATTTACCGACGCAGTGACGCGATTTACCAAGGGCCAGTCGCCGCTTCAACAAGACCGCATCCTTGGGCGTGCCATGCAGCTACTTGCCCAGCTGGCTGGTGCCGAGCAGGCGAGCGTGGTGCACGACAAACAGGCTGATCTGCGTGCACACAGCCAGCCGATTGCGATTTCGGCGCAGTTTGTCAATGAACGCTTGGGGCTTGGGCTTGATGTGGCGCAAATGAGCAAGCTGCTCGCGAATGTCGAAATTGGCGTCGAGGCGCAGCTGGAGGATCTTGTTGTTACGCCGCCGTTTTGGCGCACCGACCTAGAGCTACCCGAGGATCTCGTCGAAGAAATCGGCCGTCTGTATGGGTTTGACGCGTTGCCGCAAGAGCTGCCAACACGCAGCATTGCGCCGGCGGCAGTAAATCCGTACACTGCATATACGCAGAAAATCCGCGATAGCCTGCGCCGCATGGGCGCGAATGAAGTACTGACGTATAGTTTTGTGCACCAACACACCATGCAAAAAGCCGAACAGGACGTGTCGCAGGCGTTTCAGCTTTCGAATGCGCTGAGCCCTGATTTGCAGTACTATCGCCTGAGCGTGCTGCCGAGTTTGCTAGAGCGTGTGAAGATGAATATTCGGGCTGGCTATGACGAATTTGCACTGTACGAAATTGGCAAAGGCCACAACAAGCGCTATCATCGCGAGGACGATGACGGCCTGCCGCGTGAGCTAGAATTTGTAGATATGGTATATACCAGCCGACTGCCGCGCGACGGCGCCGCGTTCTACCGGATGCGCCGGATGGTGACTCGCTTAGCACTTGACCTTGGCTTTGAGCTGCATTTTAGCCCGATTGATGAACCGCTCGATTATCCAGTGACGGCGCCGTTTGACCAATCGCGTAGTGCGCTGGTAACTGCAATGGACGGCACATTTATTGGGATGATCGGTGAGCTAAAGGGCTCGGTGCGCAAGCAATACAAGTTGCCCGAGTATGTGGCGGCCGCAACGCTTGATCTGGATGGACTAATTAAAGTAGGCGCTCGCGAACAGATCAACTATGCGCCACTCAGCAAATTCCCAGCAATATCGCGCGACGTATCACTGCGCACAGCGGTGAATGTAAGCTACAGTGCGGTGGCCGATGCGCTGCAACAAGCCATCAAGCAGCATGATGATCTGCAAGTGCGGGCCGAACTAACGTCGATTTACCTGCCTGATGAACAAGCTGAGCACAAAACCTACACGTTCCATCTAGACATCGTAAGCAGTGAGCGCACCCTGCGTGATGAGGATGTGACGCCCCTGATGGACGACATTGCCGCGCGTACCGAGCGGGCGGTGGGCGCCACGATTGTATAGCAAGCGGGGATACCAACCTGCAATACGGTTATGTTTGTGCCGGCATATGTGGCCGTGGTAGTATACCTATATCTGGAGGCCGCGCGTATGAATATCATCAAATTGCCATCACTCGAAAGCCAGCACGCATTTCCGATCGAAGATGTGTGGGAACATAACGTGACTGGGCTCGCTGTAGCGGTGAGCAGTCCAGAGCTCGTCGAGGCAACGCACTGGAGCGCCGAGCAGATTCGGTGGCTGTTTCGTGTGGGGCACCCTACGTTCGCTCGGCTGGCGAAGAGGGTGTATGATGGCGACATGGCGATGGTGTCGCCGCTCAGCCATGGTATTAGCCTGCACGAAACGATGAGTACAATATTGGCCGCCGAAGGACGTGAGGATCATGGGCAGGTATCGATGCGCGGCGGAATATTACTCGCGCTTGAGCCGCATGAAATCCGTCGATATTTTGACGAGGCATTTGAGCGATATCGCACGCAAATGCCACATGCCACTGAAATCGTCGGCGAGGCAGCGGGGCGGCTGTTCGGCTCTATCGCCGAGCGGGCGATGCTAGGCGCAGCGCTTGCTTGGCGCTTCGACTATGATCTTAATAGTCGCCATATTGAGCACGAGAAGTAACAGCCGGCTTGCTGTATAATGAGCAGTATGACGGCAAGCAAAAAACCCGAGCACCATCCCGAGGATTTTGGCCTGGATGTGACGCGTGGTGACGACGACGTGTTTCGATGGTTTTTGCTAGTGTATCTGCTTGGCAAACCAATCCAATCGGGCGTGGCCGTGCAAACCTGGCGGCTATTTGTGGAGCGCGGGCTGGATACGCCGTGGGCGATCGTTGACGCGAGCGATTATGCATTGTCGCGGCTGTTTGTCGAGGGCAAATACACTCGCTACAATCACGTCATGACAGCGGCGCTCAAGCGGTGTATGCAACAGCTCATTCAGATGTACGACGGCTCGTTGACGCTGCTGATTGATTCGAGCGCCGACCAGGACGAGTGCACCCGGCGCCTGCGCGAATTTCATGGCGTAGGGCCCAAGACTGCCGAAATATTCATGCGTGACATCGATGAATTATTTGCCCGGCGTGTCGAATAACAACAATAGGAGGGAATAGTGAGCAATATACTCGTAGTTACCGGCAGTGTTCGGCCCAATAGCGTGAATAGCAAGGTCGTATCATTGGTGGTGCGGCTGCTCGAGCAACGTAATTTGATCGTCGCGGTGGCCGACTTAGGCGAGCTGCAGCTGCCGTTTTATGATGATCCGCTGCCGCCGTCTCATCCAGAGTTTGTCCCGACCAATGCAGGCGTACGGCGCTGGACGGCCATGGTGGCAGATGCTGACGCCGTGGTGCTAGTGACGCCCGAATACAACCACACCATGAGCCCGGTGCAGTTGAATGCGATCGACTGGATCTACAAGGGATGGGCGGGCAAGCTTGTGGCGCTGATTGGCTACGGCTGGCGCAGCGGTGCGGCCCAGGCGCACGCCACGGCCCGTGAGGCACTGGCGGCTAATCTCAAGGCCGAGGTGCTGGATACGCAGGCCAATTTGTTTTTTGCAAAAGATCTGGCACCCGACGGCAGTATGCTCGACGAAGCCGCGGTGCTGGCAAAAGTCAATGCCTCGCTCGACAAAATAGTAGCGCATCTCGGCTAGGGCTGCTACAATACTATCTATGCATATTCTGTGGAGGGTCCTTGGCTACGCTCGTGATTTGTGGCCATATTATGTCGGCATCACCCTGCTGTCGATATTGATGTCGTTGACGGTATTGGCGCAGCCATTTATCTCGAAAGCCGCTACCGATGTGGTAATGGCATCGATCGCTAACAAATCGCCCGAGGTGCAGCAGGCGTTGTTTTGGGCTGTGATATTCTTGGTGACGGATGCGGCGAATGCACTATTTGTAAACACCGGCGGCTACCTGGGCGATATTATGAGCGTGCGGTTGCGCAAACAGCTGAGCGAGCGCTATTACACACATTTGCTTAAGATGCCTCAGAGTTTTTATGACACCGAGCTCACCGGCCAGATTATTAATCGGCTCAACCGCACAATCAATGATGTTACGCAGTTTCTCAACATGTTTGCCAACAACTTCTTCCAGATGATCTTGCAGGTCGTATTTGTACTGGTGGTGCTGCTGTTTTATAGCTGGGAGCTGACGCTGCTGGTGTTTATTGTTTATCCGGTATTTATGTGGCTGACGGCCCTCACGAGCAAAAAATGGCAGAAATGGCAGGACGAAAAAAACCATTCCTACGACCTCGCTAGTGGCCGATTTGCCGAAGTGATCTCGCAAATTCGCGTGGTCAAAAGCTTCATGCAGGAGCAGCTAGAATTTCGGCATTTTGAGCGGCATTACCAGCACGCCATTGACGTCACGCGCCACCAATCTAGCTACTGGCATCGCATGGATATGTCTCGCCGACTGGTGATGGCGCTGATTTTCTTTATGATTTATGCGTATATATTTGTCAACACCGCTAGCAGTCATTTTACGGTTGGCGAGATGGTGCTACTGGTGCAGCTGGTGAATTTGGCGCGGGTGCCGATCTATAGTATGAGCTTTATTGTCGACAATACCCAGCGCGCTATTTCGGGCTGCAAGGATTATTTTAGGGTGATGGAGACGCTGCCGAGTATCACCGACAAGCCGCATGCGCCAGCTCTCGAGGTGCCGCGTGGCGAGATTGAGTACCGAGATGTGGAGTTTAGCTATGTCAAGGACGCTGGGGTGCTGCGCGATATTAGTTTTACTATCAAGCCAGGCGAAAAAATCGCCCTTGTCGGTGAAAGCGGCGTCGGCAAGACGACGATTACCAGCTTGCTCATGCGGCTATACGAGGTGACGTCCGGCGGTATTTATATTGATGGCACCAATATCCAGGATGTGCGGCAGCGGTCGCTGCGGGAGCATATTGCGGTGGTGTTTCAGGATCCGGCGCTATTTAGCGGTACAATTCGCGAGAATATTATGTACGCCAAGCCGCATGCCAGCGAGACTGCCATGATTCGTGCCGCCAAGGCTGCCAATGCCTACGAATTTATCGAGAAGCTTGACGGCAAGTTCGATACACAGATTGGCGAGCGTGGGCTCAAGCTGAGTGGTGGCCAAAAACAGCGCATCGCCATTGCTCGCGCCATCCTAAAGGACGCGCCAATTTTGATCCTCGACGAGGCTACGAGCAGCCTGGATAGCCGTGCCGAGAAGCTGGTTCAGGAGGCACTCGAACGCCTGATGCGAGACCGCACTACGCTAATTATTGCTCACCGGCTTTCCACTATCGCTGATGTTGACCGGATTATCACATTGAGCGGCGGTACCATCGACGAGATCGGTACGCCGCGCCAGCTTGCCCGTAGCGGCGGTATCTACGCACAGCTACTCAAGTTGCAGCTCGGCCAGACCGAGCACGACAAGCGCCGACTTGCCCAGTTCGAAATCGAAAAATAATCACATATGCTATAATAATTTGTAGCAACTAGAGAGGGAGATTTACTACTATGGCCACGCCCAAAAGTCAGCGTATCGGCATCTTGATTATCACGATTGTTATGATTGTGGGAACACTCGGTTCGTTTATCGTGATGGTAATTGCCAACGATAACGCGCAGCGCGATCAGGCTGTCGCGCAGAAGCAGTACGACGAATATATGGCAAAAACTAACGCACAGCAGAGCGAGCTCAATACCAAATACTACCCAGTCATCAGCCAGTATGCTGCGCGAGTTGCGGCGTTTGATGCGGCCGCAGTGACGTCGGTGACGAGCGAGGATTTGTTGGTTGGCGAGGGCGAGGTGATTGGCGACAGTACGCAGTACAGCGCCTACTATATCGGCTGGACGCCAGACGGCAAGATCTTTGACCAGTCGATTATGAGTGGTCAGCTTAAGGAGCCAATTCCGGGTAGCGGGCTTATCCCTGGCTGGACCGAAGGTGTCAAGGGCATGAAGCTTGGCGGCGTGCGCGAGATCAGCATCGATTCGGACAAAGCCTATGGCGATAAGGGTCAAAAAGATCCTACGGGCAGGGAAATCATTCCGCCCAACACACCACTCAAGTTCATTGTGCTGGCTATTCCCACGCCAACACCGGTACCATATCCGGGGTTAGGCTAGGCGGTACGTGATGGCTGATCAATTGCACGATGTTATCATGATCGGCGCTGGTCCCAGCGCGCTATCAGCGGCGATTTATACCACGCGCGAAGATATCGAGACGATCCTGTACGAAAAAGCCGTCATTGGTGGCCTGGCTGCTACCACTGATCAAGTCGATAACTACCCAGGCTTTGCCGAGGGTATCGCCGGCCTACAGCTTGCCGAGCAGCTCCAAAAACAAGCCGAGCGATTTGGTGCCAAGATCGCATTCGGCGAGGCTTCACACATCCGCCGCGATGGCGACAATATCGTGGTCACGATTGACGGCGAGGAGCTGCGAGCCCGTGCCGTCCTCATCGCCACTGGCAGCGACTACAACAAGCTTGGCATCCCTGGCGAAGCCGAATACTACGGTCGCGGCGTTCATTACTGCGCCACCTGCGACGGTGCATTCTATCGCGGCAAGCGCATTGCAGCGGTGGGCGGCGGCAATTCCGGCGTCCAAGAGGCGATATTCCTTACTCGTTTTGCCAGTCATGTTGATCTGCTGGTGCGTAGCGAAATCAAAGCCAGCGAGGTGCTGCAGCACGAGCTTGCCAAGCATGTCGCGGCAGGTACGATCACAGTGCACTTCAATACCGCTACCGACGAAATCATCGATACCGACGGCAAAGTAACTGCTGTAAAAACAACAACAAACGGCATGACTGAATTGTTGCCGGTTGATGGCGTATTTGTATTCGTAGGCCTAAAACCAAACACGGCGTTCCTGGCGGGCAGCGATATCGAGCTTGATGCTCACGGTTTTATCGTTACCGACGTGCGCCTCATGACTACCATGCCCGGCGTATTTGCCAGCGGCGACGTACGCAGCGGCGCAACCATGCAGGTGGCCACCGCTGTGGGCGAGGGCGCTACCGCCGCGCTGACGATTCGCGAATATCTAGCGTCACAGCGCCAGGCATAAACTATTTGATATATTTGTCGAGAAACGTCTCGAGCTGGGTGATAACCGCAGGGTCGCGGGTTTCTAGGGCGATTTCGCGCGCGCCGGCGATGGCGTTGCCTGCCAGGAAGTTGTGTGAACCAGTGATTGCTACTCGCTCGCCGTCGGCCATGGTGAATATCATGAACTTGGCGTGGATATAGGGGCGGCGTGTGTATAGCGAGCGAAAACCGCGTAGAAATTCCATCCAGTGGATGAGTGAGCGGCCAAAGAATTCGACCTTCGCGGCTGGGTTGTAATATAGCTCGTGGCGGCGCGACTGAATAATCTTGCCAAGCTTGCCAGTTGGTGCGTACTGCGATACATAGATAATGTGCACGGCCTTTGACGCCAGGCGGCGCGCATGCCGATAGATAATGGAGTCGCCAATCATGCCACCGTCGATCAGTGCTACGTTGTCACCCAGGCCAAAATCATGGCTGGGCTGGGCGCGGCCAGATTTGTTTTCGCGCACAAACATATCCTGCTGTGATGCGAGGTGATCGGCGAGTGATGTGTCGTCGATGCGAAACATGTAGTCGAGATTCTCGACGCCGACGCTGTAGAGGTTGACGCCGCCAAAAGTATAGACGGTGTTGTCGACGATTGACCATTTGGCATGAGTGCGACGCGAGTACAGCGTGATACCGTGCTGCCCGAGCCAAGTGACGCTCGCGCCCTGAGCCTGGAGCTTGCTGCGCATCGAGCGCATGCGTGCTAGCTGCGTACGGACGTAATGTTTTTTTCGGCCGGTTACGCCAAGCTCGCGATAGGTAAATACCATGTCGGATGCAACCGAGACTTTGACGCCGCGCTGGGCGGCTTGCTCAAGCGCAGTCATGAGCGTGCGTGTTTCGTCCTCGTCGGCAATGACCAGCGCCAGTAGGTACACGCGGTGCTGGGCTTTGTTGATATGTCGGATCAGGTCGCGCAGATAGGTCTTGGGCCGCATCAGCGTTTTTTCGGAATTCATATTCCATAGTATAGCATAATCGGTGAGGCGGATCGGGGTGGACTGTGCTGAGTATGGGGGCTGGCGCGCGAAGTGATATAATGGGAGTAATCGTAAATAAAAGGAGCTATTTGTCATGGCAGATTACAACAAGATTCTGGATGCGGGTGACGTTGACGGGGGCGTAATTAATGTGGTAGTGGAGATTCCCCAAGGATCGAGCCACAAGATCGAGTGGAATCGCAAACAGGCATTTATGCAGCTCGACCGTGTGGAACCAGCTATTTTTGCAAAGCCAACTAATTACGGATTTATTCCGCAGACGCTTGACGAGGATGGCGACGAGCTAGACGTGCTGCTTGTGACTGACGAACCATTGCCGACCGGCGTGGTGGTCGAGGCGCGTGTGCTAGGCGTGATGAAGTTTGAGGACGATGGCGAAGCTGACGACAAAATCGTCGCCGCGCCGGCAGATGATCGCCACACCGGCAATGCCTATCGTAGCCTCGAGGACCTGCCCGAGCAGCTGATTCGCCAGATCGAATTTCATTTTAATCATTACAAAGACCTCAAAAAATCCGGCACGACCATTGTCAAATCGTGGGGCGATATTGCCGAGGCTCAGGCGGTCATTCACGAATCGATTGCGCGCTGGGGCGAACAATAATTTATTTAGAGAGCCGTGCAAAACGGCCCTCTATTTATTCGATGTGCCCCTTTCGCGCCAAGAATTTCACGTCTTAGCGATGTAAATTCTTGGGCTGCAGTCGCATAAGTCACATCTCACAAACAGCGGGCCGTTTTACGCTTATTCTCTGCGTATTACTTACGGATCACCCGTCGTTGGATACGCTCGGCGGTACGCGAGATATGGCCAAGCAAGCCGCCTTCTTTGCGTAGCTGGGCCCGGATTTTTTCGCGGGCGTGATTGGTGCTGACGAGCCCCAACCAGTCGGGCTTTGGCTTGGCAGATTTCGACTTAAGAACCTCGATAATATCACCGTGATTAAGCCGGTAGGTGAATGGCTCCATCTTGCCATTGACGATGAATCCGCTCGCGCGGGCGCCGACATCGCTGTGCACGCGGTAGGCGTAGTCGAGCGGATAGGCATCGCGTGGCAGGTCGTAAATATCGCCGCGTGGTGAGTATACAAATATCCGGTCGCCAAATAGATCGACCTTGAGCCGCTCGACATCGAATTCTTTGCCCTCGCTGGCTTGCGACGCGGCCGACTGTAAGTCGCGGATCCAGTGTAGGTCGGCGGGAAGCTCGGCGATAGTGCCTTTGCGGTAGGCGTCGGAGAGTTTTTGCTCGTTATAATGAAAACTCGCGGCCAACCCGCGCTCGGCGTAGTCGTGCATCTCGCGGCTTCTAATTTGAAACTCAACAATCTGGCCGTTTGGTGTTTCGACCGTGGTGTGCAAACTCTGATAGCCATTGGGTTTTGGCTGAGCGATGTAATCTTTGATGCGGTCGACCATCGGCACGTACATGCCATGCAGCACGCCAAGCACCAGGTAGCAGGTCGAAATATCGTCGACAATAATACGCAGCGCAATCAGGTCGTAAATTTCGTCGATGTCGCCGACGCGATCGAGCTTTTTGTACAGGCTATAGACACTTTTGACGCGTCCATCGATTTCGTGGGGGATTTTTTCGCGCGTTAATTCTTCATCAACAGCCCGCCGCACGCCAGCCAGGCGGCGTTGGGATTTTTTGAGCCGGCTGTCCATCAGGCGTTTGATATGGGCAAATTCGCGTGGATCTAGATAGCGAAAACTCAGCTCCTCTAGCTGTACGCGCACCCGGCCCATATTGAGCCGGTCGGCCAGCGGCGCAAATACCTCGATGGTTTCGCGAGCGATTTTCTTTTGTTTGTCGCGGGGCATGTGTTTGAGTGTGCGCATATTGTGCAGGCGATCAGCCAGCTTGATAATCAACACACGCACATCTTGGCCGACGGCGATGAGTAGCTTGGTCAGATTGTCTTTGGTTTGGGGCAGGTAGCTATCGAGGTTGCGCATGCCGGCGCGCGCCCGACCAACCTTGGTGACGCCATCGACCAGAAATGCCACGTCGCGGCCAAACAGCGTTTCGATTTGCTCGAGCGTGGCGTTGGTATCCTCCACTGTGTCATGCAATACGCCCGCCAGCACGGTGTCGATATCCATGCCCCATTCCACCAGCGTGTACGCCACAGCCAGCGGGTGAGTGATGTAGGCTTCGCCGCTCTTGCGTTTTTGGCCGCGGTGTTTGTCGGTGGCGTAGTCGATGGCATGCTCGAGCTCCAACACGTCGTTCTCGCTGTAGTGTTCGCCCGCAAATTGTACCAACTCACGCTTATGCATAGCTCTATTATGACATCCGCAACCTAAATAGTAAAACGTGGCGCAGCACAACAGTTTGCTCAAACTTGAGACCATAACCATAACTAGGGTATACTAATAGTATGAAGATATTTCTTGGAGCAGATCATGGTGGGTTCCACCTCAAGCAAAAAATCGAGGCCTACATTGCAAAAAAGGGCCTTCCCTACGAAGACGTCGGTGATCGCGAGCTCGATCCGGGCGATGATTTTCCGCAGTTTGCACAGATGGCGGCAATCAAATTGCTGGGCGAGGACGAAAAAACCGATCCGCGCGCCATCCTAATCTGTACTGGTGGCCAGGGCATGTGCATGGCGGCCAACCGCTTTCGCGGGATTCGCGCGGCGGTGATTTGGGACGCGTTTGAGGCGCACGAATCGCGCAACGACAACAACGCCAACGTGCTGTGTTTGCCTGCCCGCGTCGTCGACGACGAGCATGAGACCTGGAAAGAAATCATCGACACCTGGCTCACCACGCCATTTGCTGGTGCCGCGCGCTACAAACGCCGCAACGATCAGCTGGACGACCTGTAATATGTCCACGATCGCGCCTGCTATTCTGGTCGACATGCCCGCTGCCTACGAGCAGTATGTGCGCACGCTGTTGCCGTTTGCGCGCCGTGTTCATATTGATATTACAGATGAGGAATTTGCTCCAAGCAAAACCGTGACGCTCGATGATATATGGTGGCCGCGTGAGTGGATCGCCGATGTACACATGATGGTCAACTACCCGAGTCGTTACGCCGCCAAACTTGTCCAAATGAAGCCGCATTTGGTGATATTTCATGCCGAAGCTAAGGAGCCGCTCCTGCCCACACTGCGACAACTGCGAGCTGCGGGCATCAAGGTTGCGGTGGGATTGTTGGCGCCGACACACCCGCGCGATGCCAGGCACGAGATTGAGGAGAGCGACGGCGCGATGATATTTAGTGGTGATTTGGGGCATTATGGCGGTACGGCTAATCTGTTGCTACTACACAAAGTTCGTCAGATCCATGATAGTAATCCCCACGCCGAAATCGGCTGGGATGGTGGGGTGAACCTGGACAACGCGCGTGATCTGGCCCGCGGCGGCGTAGACGTGCTGAATGTCGGCGGTTGCATTAGCCGCGCCGATGATCCGCATACGGCGTATCAGCTACTTGAACGCGCGGTAAAAGAATAGCTCATTTTTCCTCTTCGTTCCCCGCTCCCGTCGTCGCCTGCGCTCGGGCGTAGCCCGTGCTCGGCACGTAGGTCGCTACACGCGGGTGAGAACTGCCAGTCGGCAGTTCGCAAGGCAACGTCACCTCGAAGCTATGCTTCGCTGGCTGACTTGCGGGGCCGCGGATCGTGGCCTGTCGCTCGAGCCACCCCATCCTCGACAAAATTAGAAATTTTGTCTCAGTGGGAGTTGCCCCGTCTCGCGCCACCCGCTTTGCGCAAGAGGCTAGCATCGCCACATTCCAAATGACCAGCGAGATAGGTGGCGCGGCAATAAAATAGCACAATTCAAAGTACTTATGCTATAATCAAACTAATTAACCAAGGAATTCCAGAATGGGTGGGCAACTCACGCTACGACAATTAGAGCAAAAAGCCGGCAAGATTCGCGAAGATGTCATCAGGATGCTGGAGCGCGCCGGCAGCGGGCATTCGGCGGGGCCGCTTGGTCTGGCGGATCTGCTGGCGGCGATGTATTTTGAGATTCTAAGCATCGATCCCGAGAATCCCGAATGGCCAGATCGCGATATATTTATGCTAAGCAACGGCCACTGTGTGCCGGTGCAGTATGCCGCGATGGCTGAGCGCGGGTTTTTTGCGGTCGACGAATTAATGACGCTGCGCCAGCTGGGCAGTCGGCTACAAGGCCATCCAGAGCGAGTGCGCCTGCCGGGGCTCGAGACAACCAGCGGACCACTGGGCGAGGGCCTGGGCCAAGCGGCTGGCTACGCCTATGCGCTGCAATATCTCGACCACCAACGCCACCGCTGGGTGTATTGTGTCACCGGTGATGGCGAGCTAAACGAGGGAAACATCTGGGAATCGGCGATGTTTGCGGGCAAATACAGCCTGTCGCAGCTGGTGGTGTTTGTCGATCGCAATAATATCCAAATCGACGGCCCAACCGAGACCGTGATGCCGCTCGAGGATCTGCATGCCAAATGGAAAGCGTTTGGCTGGCATGTCCAAGAAATCGATGGCCACAATATCGAAAGCATCATCGACGCCGTCGGTATGGCCAAAGCGATCGAGAATCGCCCAAGCGTCATCATTATGCATACGATTCCGGGCAAAAACGTTGATTTTATGGAGTACGATTACAAATGGCACGGTGTCGCGCCAAACAACGAACAAGCGCGAGAAGCGCTCAAAAAATTACGAACCCTAGATGGCCGAATACGGGCGGAGCACGAATAACATGAGCTACCAATTACACCCAGATATATACACCGATGCGCGTTTGCTCGAGCCAATTCGCGCCGGATTTGGCCGTGGGCTCAAGGCTGCGGGCGCCGACAATCCGGCCATTGTCGGCCTGTGCGCCGATCTGGTAGAGAGCGTCCAAATGCACCTGTTTGCCGAGGAATTTCCCGATCGCTACATCGAGGTTGGCATTGCCGAGCAAAACCTAGTAACCGTGGCGGCTGGCCTGGCCCGCGCGGGCAAGATTCCTTTTGCCGCCAGCTACGCGGCGTTTAGCCCGGGCCGCAACTGGGAGCAAATCAAAACAACTACCTGCCTGAACGAGCTACCGGTCAAAATCGTCGCATCGCATGCTGGCATCACCGTCGGGCCCGACGGCGCCACACACCAAATGTTAGAGGACATGGCACTGATGCGCGTACTACCAGGCATAGTGGTAGTGGTGCCGGGCGATAGCGTCGAGGCCGAAAAAGCCACGCGGGCTATCGCGAACAATGGCAAGCCCAGCTACTTGCGGCTGGGCCGCGACAAGACACCGGTATTTAGTACGCCAGAGTCGCCATTCGAGCTTGGCCAGGCCTATGTGTTGCGCGATGGTACTGATGTGACGCTGGCTGGCACCGGTATTATGACCAGCCAGATGCTGCTTGCCGCCGAGGCGCTCGCTGCTCAGGGTATTCATGCCGAGGTGTTGCACGTGCCGACGATTAAGCCGCTCGACGAGGCGACCATCTTGGCCAGTGTGGCCAAAACAGGGCGAATTGTGACCGGCGAAGAGGCCCAAATCGCGGGCGGATTTGGCGGTGCGGTGGCCGAATTACTAGGCGAAAAATCCCCCGCGCCACTGCTGCGTATCGGCATGAACGATCGCTACGGCGAATCCGGCGCACCGATGGAGCTGGTGGCGCATTTTGGCCTGGATGCCAACTCCATCGCCACCAAAGTACAGGCCTTTGTGGCACGAGTGCCACAGTACAAGCCTGGTTTTTGAGCACAAAAATGAAAACGGCCCACCGAAAGGGCTCAAGCTGAATCGGTTCAGATTGAACCAATTCGGCAAACCGTTTTCGATGGGCCTCACCTCATGTAGGTACGTTCGTCTGCATAGTCCACACTGACCGCACATGCAACAGTGTTCGAGAATAGTGCGGCTACGTAGGGGAGCATGATGAAGCCGCTAAGACTCCACCCAGGGTGCTGCATGAGCGTCCAGTAGTGGAAGCTCAACGTGACTGTCAGGGTAATAAATACCCCGACCGCCATCCTGACATGCGCCTGCTCCTTGCTACCGGCGCTGTACGCGCCGAGATAGGCTGTACAACCCGGTGCGGCGAAACTGGCCACGAACAGTCCGAAGTTAACTGCAGTGAGGATCGAGCTCATGACTCCTACTTTCTGAGGTGCGCTTTATGGCGTACCTCTGTTGATGCGGGCGAGAATTCTGCCCGGGAAGGGTAGCAAGTAAAGCTTTTGTAATAATAGCATACTTAGTTATAAATGTCAATACTTTACCCCCAATTAACAGAGATGGTATACTAGTGGCAGATAAGCATAATAATTTTTGTGATATGGGGGCCAGGATGGGACTGACAATTAGTGAAATCAGGGACAGGACGACGCGGGCACGGCACCTGATGCAGCGCAGCCGAGCGCAGCATTTTGCGGTGGGGGCGTTTAATGTCGATAACCAAGAAACGCTGATTGCCATTTGCCGGGCCGCCCAAAAGCTGAATTCACCGGTGATGGTAGAGGTGGGCGAGACAGAATATAAATTCCTGGGCCTCGAGAACGTGCGTGATCTGGTGGATAACTACCGCGCTGAGTACGGTGTCGAGATATTCCTGAACCTCGATCATGCGCCGACGATCGATGATTGTAAGCGCGCGATTGATGCGGGCTACGAATTTATCCATATCGACGTCTCGATGGCTAACCACGATGCCGGCGAGAAGGAAATCATCGATGCCACCAAGGAAGTTGTGGCCTACGCTAGCTTTACGGGGGCGCTGGTAGAGAGTGAACCGCATTATTTTGGCGGCTCGAGCAACCTACACACCGAGAACATCGACTACGACGAAATCAAAAAAACCTTTAGCACGCCAGAACATGCCAAATATTTTGCCGAGGAAACCGGCATCGATACCTTTGCGGCTGCCATTGGCAACCTGCACGGCAAATATCCTGTACCCAAAAAGCTCGACCTAGAGCTGCTACAGGACATTCGCGACGCACTGGACTGCCAAATTAGCCTACACGGCGGCAGCGGCACGCCACTGCATTATTTTGAGGACGCGGCGCGCATTGGCGTGAGCAAAATTAACATTAATAGCGATATGCGCTATGCGTTTCGCACGACACTAGAGCAGCAGCTGGCGGCGCACCCCGACGAATACGCGGTGATCAAGCTGATGCCGGCAGTCTATGGCGCGGTGCAAGAGGTAGTAGAGGACAAAATTCGCGCCTTTGGCAGCGCAGGAAAAGCAATATGAGAGAGGGCCTGCACACCTACAAAAATAATAAGCGACCACGAATCGTGGCCATTGGTAAGGGTACGCAAGATGTATTCTTGAGGTCGGACGAGTTTGATCCGCATACCGAGGGCGCGCATGTCTATACGCATTTGCCGCTTGGCCTCAAGATGGAGGTAGAAGACGTGACGTTTGCGACTGGCGGCAATGCCAGCAACGTGGCGGTGACATTTGCGCGGCAGGGGCTCGAGAGTGAATATCTGTGGGCGCTGGGCAGCGACCCGGCATCGCAGGCGATCCTGAGTGAGCTCGACCGCGAGGGCGTAGATACCAGTGCGGTACTGCGCGACGACCGCTATCAGGCGGGGTATTCGGTGATTCTGATCGCGACCAACGGTGAGCGGACCATCCTAAACCACCGCGGCACGACCATTACCCCAGCACATAATCCGCTGGATTTTGCCTCGATTCGCGACGCCGATTGGGTGTATCCAACGTCGCTTGCTGATAATTCGCTGACATTACTCAAGGATATTTTGGCGATTGCGGTGAAGCATAAGACTAAGGTGATGCTCAACCCCGCGGGGCCCGAGCTGTCGAGCCCCGCCAAACTGAAGGCGCTGCTCGATGATGTGGATGTACTCTGCATGAACAAAGAGGAGATGCAGATGATCGTGCACGGCAACACCTGTGAAGAGCTGGTGCGGCACGCGCTCAATTATGTGCCAGTGGCGATTGTGAGTGATGGGCCAAATGGCGTGGTGGCGAGCGACGGCCAGACGATTGTGACCGCCGGCATGTACGAGGATGTGCCGGTGCTCGACCGCACTGGTGCGGGTGATGCGTTTGCGAGTGGGTTCTTGAGCCAGTGGGCGATGGGCCGCAGCCTGCGCGAATCGATTATATTTGCCAGCGCTAACTCTACCTCTGTGGTGACAAAAATCGGCGCCAAAGCCGGGATTTTGCGCCGCGGTACACCGCTACACGATATGCCGCTTGCCGAGGAGAAACTCTAGCCGTGGCACACATGCTGGCGCGGCTATTGGGTGCCGAGGCGCGGCAGTTTGAGCGGGTGATGCACGAGCTCGAGGTAGCGACCGGCAACGCCGGCGTGGATGTGCTGCTCATTGGCGAGATATTAATGAAAAGCCAGACTGCAATGCGCATGATGGGCCTCGATCCCAACGATACGACTGCTCACGAATTGTACCAAGCGCTAAATGCACATGCCGACGAGCCGGCGGTGTTTCGTGATAAGACGTTTGTGGGGGTAGTGATTGGCGACGAGGTGATTTCGTGCAGCCGGGCCGATGTGCGGCGCAATATCAAGCGGCCATTTGGCGAGCGGGTGGTAACGGCGATGCAAAAAGCCCTGCGCCGCGAGCTTGAGCGTCGCTACCATTCGCATAATCGCACCGTTAACGCGACCGTCACATCCAAATTATCGCAGGCTGGGATTCCCGAACTATCAGCTACAAAGGAGAAAAAATGAGATATCAACTATGCGTATCTGGCGCCGCCGCGGGCGAAACTGTCCGCCAAGCCCACCACATGGCCTATGCGATGGGTGCCGAAATTGCCAAAGCGGGCAAAACGCTATTGACTGGTGCTACCGTGGGGCTACCGCACTATGCGGCGATGGGCTTCAAGAGTGTCAAAAACCCCAAAGGCTCGTCGATCGGATTTAGTCCGGCGAGCTCGTACCGCGAGCATGTTAGCACGTATCGGTTGCCGACTCGCGAGTTTGACTATATTAATTTTACTGGCATGCAATATGTGGGTCGCGACGTGCACTTGGTGCGCAGCGCCGATGCCGTGATCACCGTGGGCGGCCGCATGGGTAGCTTGCACGAGCTAGCGACGGCGCTCGAGAGCCGCAAAGTGTGCGGCGTGTTGCTCGGTAGTGGCGGATTGGCGGATTATGCCCAGACTCTACTTGAGAATGTGGAAGCACCAGGGGGTAAAGATGTGATATTTGATGCCGATCCAGCGCGGCTGGTGGCGCGGGTGATTGAGGCACTTGATGCCAAATATGCTGATTTTATCGATGTCGATAACACTCGCGATGTACTGATGAAGCAGAATATCGAGGATGAAGATATCGAGCCACCCGTTACTAATCGCCGCGGGTAGGATTATTGGCCGTAACGCCGTATACTAATAGGGTGAATACATTTCGCCTCTCTTCTTCCTACCAGCCGACTGGTGATCAGCCGGCGGCGATTGATGCCCTAGTGACTGGGCTTGAGGCTGGGGTCCGCGAGCAGACACTGCTGGGCGTGACGGGATCGGGCAAGACATTTACGATGGCGAATATCATCGCCAAGCGCAATGTGCCGACGCTGGTGCTGGCCCACAATAAAACCCTTGCTGCGCAGCTGTTTAGTGAGTTTAAGCAGTTTTTTCCTGATAACGAAGTGCACTATTTTGTGAGCTATTTTGACTATTATCAGCCCGAAGCGTATATCGCTGGCAGCGACACGTATATTGAGAAAGATTCCAAAATCAATGACGAAATTGATCGCTTGCGCCATGCGGCCACTAGCGCGCTATTGACGCGACGCGACGTGATAATCGTGGCGAGTGTCAGCTGTATTTATGGTATTGGTAGCCCAGATGATTATGCCGAAATGTCGATTGTGGTGACGCGCGGCGAGCGGCGTCTGCAAGATAAATTTATTCGCCAGCTGACCGATATTCAGTATGCCCGCAACGATATCGATTTTCATCGCGGGACATTCCGGGTGCGCGGTGACGTGGTCGACGTGTTCCCAGCGGGACACGATACGGCGTATCGGATTGAGTTTTTTGGTGACGAGATCGATCGTATAACCAACGTCGATCCGCTAACGGGCGAGATCATCAGCGAGCCCGAATATGTGAAGATTTTTCCGTCAAGCCACTACGTGACGCCGCGCGACAAGCTGGCGCATGCGATCGAGGGTATCAAGCTGGAATTTGATGCGCGAGTGGAATGGTTTGAGGCGAACCACAAATTGCTCGAGGCACAGCGGTTGACGCAGCGCACCAAATACGACCTAGAACTGCTCGAAGAAACGGGATTTGTGAAGGGCATCGAAAACTACAGCCGCTACCTGACCAATCGCGAGCCTGGCGAGCAGCCGGCGACGCTTCTTGATTATTTTCCGGATGATTATTTGCTGTTTGTCGACGAAAGCCACGTGACATTGCCGCAGGTGCGCGGCATGTACAACGGCGACCGCGCGCGCAAGGAAGTGCTGGTTGATTATGGGTTTCGGCTGCCGTCGGCGCTTGATAATCGGCCGCTTAGGTTTGACGAATTTGAGCGACACGTCAACCAAGCGGTGTACGTATCAGCGACGCCTGGTGATTACGAGTTGGCGCGCAGCCCCGAGCCAGCTCAGCAGATTATTCGTCCGACTGGGCTGCTCGATCCCGAAATAATGGTGCGGCCAAGCGAACACCAAGTTGACGATCTGATCGCCGAGATTCGCGAGCACACGCTGCGGCACGAGCGTGTGCTGGTGACGACACTGACCAAGCGCATGGCCGAGGATCTCAGCCAGCATTTGTTAGACCTCGGTATCAAAACCGCCTATATTCATAGCGAGGTGGACACGCTGGAGCGCGGCGATATTTTGCGCGACTTGCGCCTGGGTATTTATGATGTGCTGGTCGGTATCAACCTGCTGCGCGAAGGGCTGGATTTGCCAGAAGTCAGCCTCGTTGCGATTATTGATGCCGACAAAGAAGGCTTTTTGCGGTCTGATAGATCGCTGATTCAGACGATTGGGCGCGCGGCTCGCCACGAGCGTGGTCAGGTGATTATGTATGCCGACCGCACCACCGAGAGCATGCGTCGCGCCATCGACGAGACCAATCGCCGGCGCCAGATTCAGCAGCAGTACAACCAAACCCACGGTATTACACCGACGAGCGTCGCCAAGGCTATCGACGAAGGCCTGCGCGCCATCATTCCCGCCAAAGACACCGACAAAAAAGACACCATTAATCTCAACAAAATCCCGCGCGACGAATACGCGAGCTTGGTCAAAGATTTGTCTGGCCAGATGGAGCTTGCCAGTGCGAACCTGGAGTTTGAACGTGCTGCCGAGCTGCGCGATTTGATTGCTGATATCAAGACGCGGATGGCGAAGTAGCGCGCTAGCGGCAAGCCATCACTCACGTTGGCGGCTATATCTACGCGTTCGGTCACACACTCACTGCGACAACATAACCACGCTATGTGCCGCGAGCGGCAGTGTGGCGTTTTGGTTAGCATCTGTTGTCATTTGATCAAATAGCATTTCGCGAAAATCCGCGCTGTAGCCTTTCCACGAGCTATTGAACCGCACCTGCCACGTGCCGGGCAGCGGCACATGCAGGGTATAATTATCAAAATGCTGACCGCCCAGGTTGGCGATTACCAGCACGTCGTCGCCAAGCCCGCCGTGATCCCAGCGGTGGTAGGCGATGACGTGATCGTTTGGATTATTATGGAATATTGCGATCGACTGGCCCATCAGGCCGCGGGTATTGCCGTAGGCATTGCGCCGCAGCGCGATCAGATGCTGGTGCGCCGCCACGATGCCGGCAAAGCGCTCGACATTTG
This sequence comes from Candidatus Saccharibacteria bacterium UBA1932, assembly GCA_002337095.1. Classification (GTDB taxonomy): domain Bacteria; phylum Patescibacteriota; class Saccharimonadia; order Saccharimonadales; family Saccharimonadaceae; genus Saccharimonas. The sequence goes on along the minus strand of DDFI01000001.1, from coordinate 85,725 downwards.
CCCAGTTGAGCACCTGCCAATCGTTAAAACTGCCGCCCTGCAGAAATTCGCTGCCCTGTAACAGCATAGGAATGCCCGGCGCGGTGAGCGTAAGGGCGCTCGCCAGCAGCGACGTTTTGCGCGCGATGACGCTGCCGGGATTAGCGGGGCTGGCGGTCTCGCTAATGCGAGCGAAGCCATTGGCGGCTGTGTCGTGGGAATCGCTAAATATCACCCGGCTAAAGGCCTCGCCATTATAGGTATCGGTGAGTTCCGACAACAGCGATGCCGGATAGGCGGTCGCCAGGCCCAGCGCATATTTGACCGCGTGTGGAAAATTAAGCCGCCACTGCGCATCGAATCCTGCGCCGCCCATGTTGGCGGGCAGCGTGATGGCGGTATTGCCGCCGGTGTCTTCGGCGATTGTCAGCGCCCCGGGACGGATACTGTGGGCGATGTGTGTGACGTCCTGCAAGATTTGCCAAGCATCGCCGATTTCGCGGGCGGGATTGTCGCCGCCGTCGAGATTGCGCATGTAGGCGGTCGAATCGAGGCGGATGCCATCGATGTGGTATTCCGAAAACCACATGGCGATGTTGTCCGCGATAAACTGCCGCACCTCGGGCCGGCCAAAATCAGGCCTGCCGCCCCACGGCGTATCGCCGCGAATGTCATTATAAAAATAAATACCGCCACGCCCGTTCTCGCTCCAGCCATCGAATTGCCAGAGGTCGGTGGTGGCAAAATGATTGTAGACGAGGTCCAGAATAACACCGATTTCGCGTTCGTGACAGGCGCGGATAAATTCCATCAGGCCCCAGCGGCCACCGTAGCTGTTTTCGACAGAGTAAATATATTCGGTGTTGTAGCCCCAGCCGTTGCTCATTGCCATGTTGGTGATGGGCATTAGCTCGATCATGTTGATGCCTAGGTCGCGTAGGTAGTCGAGGCGCGCGGTGGCGTCGTCAAACGTGCCTTGGGTCGAGGGGTCTTTGCGGTTGAATGTGCCGATGTGCATTTCGTAGATGATTTGCTCGTTGTGCGGCGGGGCGATAAATACGTCGTCGCCCCAGTCAAAGGTGTCGCCGACGATAATTGAATCGCCGTTTTCGCTGGCGGTGAGGGCGCGGCCGCGCGGGTCGTTTTTGCGCAGAATCTCGCCGCTTGGGGTTTTGATCAGGTATTTGTATGTTTGGCCAATTTCGACGCCCTCGAGCTTGATCGACCAGTAGCCCTCGTCGTCGCGAGCCATTGTCTTAGCGTTGCTGATGTCGTACGAAACGTACGGTACGCACACCGATACCTCGGCCGCGAATGGCGCCCACACGCGGAATTCCACACCGTCGCGGTGCAGCGTCACGCCAAGATCTTTTTTGAGCTGATGGGCCATTACTTCTATTATAAGCGTAAGTGGTATTTTGCCCAAATGTTGTAGTATAAATAACCACGAGTATTTATTTGCTTATGAAATACTGGTATGCTAGGGGAAAGCACTAGGGAGATAGCTATGAGCCTACAATTGCGTCGCAAGTATATACTAACGTCAGCCACGCCGGTACTGGGTTTACTCGCGCTCATACTTGCTATCCTGCCGCCGCTTGTGCAGCTTACCACCGCACGCGCCGCAGAGGTGACGTGGGCAAATAGGGCGCTGACGGCCGAGGTAGCGCGGTCGAGTATTGCGGATGTTAGCAAATGTACGCAGCAGATGGTCCGTGTGTCGACGTACGTAAAGCTGCAATCAGGGTGCTACTGGAGCCACAACGCTATGCGTTTTGGATATTTTCATCCAGATAACTACAGCTATGGCACGGAGTATATGATATCATTTGGTGCGGACAGCCAGTTCTATATGATTAATAGCCTTAATGGCGGCACATATAGCATGGTGCCAAACTCGGATATCATCGCGAAATCGTATCCGATGGGGTATTATGGCGCGAGCATGTGTATTGTTAAGGATTTTGCCAGTCATTTAACACGTACGACTTCGCTTACGGGTTCTACCTACAGCTACGATTACAAGGGCTGCCAAGATGTGCTAACGAACCCCACTACTAATACTCCGTCCGATCTAGACCACGGCAGCTTTTCGGCTAATGGCAAATGGTTTGTAACAAATATTCGTAATGCTGGCGCGGCGGTTGTCAATCTAGACACTATGCAGGCGCGACGTTTCGAGACGGCAACGATGTGGTCCCCTGGTATGAGCGCGTCACCTGCAGTCTCTAATACCGGCAAGTCGGTTGTGATCGCGCGGGGCGATGCACGCAATAATCCCAGCTATATCAATACGCGCTTTTATACAATTGACGGCAGCTGTGGCCAGTCACCGATACAAATGAATCAGTTGCCGGCATCTCAGGAGAGTTCACTTTGCCCCGTACAAGCCAGTGATACATTAGTGCAGCGAGCTGCCGATACGTACAATACGCAGTATCGTTTTCTTGATGATAATATCCCTGCCGCATTTAGTGATGACGAGACAAGTGCCATGCTGAACGTGTTCTTTCGTGATGGTAGTAATAATGGCGTGGGGACAGATGTGGCGATTCGTATCAAACGCGCCGACTACGTCGAGCCCAAGCAGCTCGACTACCTCGCCCTCGGCGATTCAATTTCGAGCGGGGAGGGGGATACCGAGAAAAACTCTGCAACCGATAAGAAATACTACCGTCTATTCACAGACGAAGAAGAAAACAAAGCCGCCAACCAACCGCGAGAAAAATGCCACCAGAGCACTCGCTCGTACCCATACCTGCTTGCCAGCTGGATGAACCTCACACAAGGGCCCAAAGGTCAATGGGATTCGGTAGCGTGCAGCGGGGCAAAAACTGATGATATCGCGAACCTTGCCAATCTTTACACATACCAGGGCCAAGATAACCGACTAGCTGGATACACATTCAAAGATACGCTGCAGACGGTCGCACTGAACGCGATGATACCTGGGCGTGTTGAGCAGATAGAATTCGTGAAGAAATACAAACCGAAGGTGATTACGCTGACTGCCGGGGCTAATGATCTTCATTTTGGAGATAAGTTGACCGACTGCTTAAAGAGTTTGCTCTCATGTAGCTGGGCGACAGACAATAAAACGAAGCTGGGCAGCGAGATAGAACAACAATATACAACCCTGCTACAGCTATATAAAGATCTTATTGACGCGTCTGGCGGCCAAACAAAAATATATGTATTAGGCTATCCGCAGCTGGTTAATGATTATCCATATGGTGATTGTGGGTCAAATACTGGATCGCTTAATGCCGAAGAGCTGACTATGATTGTTCAGGCAACCACGTATCTCAATAGTGTTATCGAATCTGCCGCAAAAGCTGCCGGCGTGCATTATATCGAAACTGAGCACTCCCTATCGGGTGGAAGGATATGCGAAAACAAAGGACCATATGTTACCGGCATCGCAGCGTGGGGGAGTAGCGAAGTGCAAGAAAGCTATCACCCCAATGCTAAGGGACAGCAGAAGATTGCCGAAGCAATTAAAGAAAAGTTAGACGGCAAGAGTCTGGCGGACTACCAAGTATGCCCTGACGCAAACGTATATGTCTGTCCTGAGACTGGAACGGGAGCACAAAATCCACCTAGGCCCAAAGAATTTGCGGGGAGTGATCCGTCGCAAAGTGTCGAGCTGACTACGGGCCAGGCCTATCGCGGCCAAAAACTCACTATTAGCCTACCTGAATATATGGTCAATCCTGTCACAGAATTCATAGTATCTCTGCATTCCGACCCGGTCGACCTAGGGACGTTTAAGCCAAGTGCAGATGGGTCGGCCAACGTCACCATCAATATTCCTGAAACCGTGCCTGTGGGTTACCATACCCTGATTGTTACAGCGAAGACCTACTCGGGCGAACCCATTACCTATACCCAAACTATCCTCGTCACGGGCTCAGATCCAAACGACCTCGACGCCAATGGCGTACCCGACAAGTCTCAAAAATGTGGTCCATTCATCACGCCATCCAGCAAAGATATCGATCAAGATGGCATCGACGATGCTTGTGATCCACAAATTACCGATCCGCCCACGCCTCCCGTTACTCCGCCCGTCCCACCAAAACCAGGCATTCCCTACGTCGCGCGTAACGGCATCGTTGCCAAAGGCGAAGACCCCAAAAGTATCTATCTGTATCACATTCTCGCGCCTAATGAACAGTTGACTGACCGCATGCGCAAATACGTCAATGCAGACGGCCAACTACTCATTGCCAAAAGCTTGACCGCAAACACCAAGTCTACGTACAATAGCGTAGTAATGCATATGTATACCAACCAATCTATTCCTACCATCCTGTCAAAAGCTAATAATGTGTGCTCTGCCATGATTCCGCTCCCATATTCGGAGTCGATGTACACGCTCAGTCTTTACCGCCGCTTCTATATGCCGGTTGGATTCATAAAACTAAATACATTACCGGAGGGGGTGAATTGTGAGTGAAAATAAATTGAGCGCAAATAAAGTTGGTCTTGTGGGCGTCGACATTATAGTCTTGATTAATATGCTCATTGCATCGGAGGCGCACGCCGTGTTCGTACGGCAAATGAAGCACATTGTAGGGGCTATACCTGTTCTTGCTATACTTTATGGCATATTCTGTCTGGTGCGTTATAAAGATTCAATTGGCGGTATGGCTGTAGTAACTATCGCTTTGTCGCTTATCCTGGGTGCCTATACATGGTTTTGTATCGCGCTTTCATCAGGTATGGCGGCGTGGTAATCTTAAACTAGGTTTAGCTGACTAGGCTTGAATGAATCATACCACAGGCCCAGCCTCCTACGCGTTTCTATATGCCGGTTGGATTCATAAAACTAAATACATTACCGGAGGGGGGTGAATTGTGAGTAATAAATATGATGAAAAAGAAGTAAGTATCTTCGCAAAGCTATCCATACTCACCGCGTGGGTTGTTGCAGCCATTTTAGGTATTGTTTCCAGAGCATATAGTAGCAGTATGGAACGAATGGCTGTTAATAGTCTTGCGAGACAGGTTATTCTCGTGAGCGTAATCGTCTTTCTTTGTAATGCATGGATAACTTTTCGTTATGCGCGAGAAGGGTGGCGTATTGCAGGGATACTAGCTGGAGTAATAAATGGCATCATTATTGCTCAGTCTATAGTTTTTCTAGCGCTGGGCAGTATGCAGTTTTAACAGCCTCATCACCAAAGACCCCACAGGTACCTGCTTCGCCATACAAGCTACTGATCTATCCAAAACCTGGGAATGGACATCGCTATATTACAAATCACGAAAATTCAGAGTCACGCTATATGCCTGGGGCCGTGCCAAAAGTCCTCGCCTCCATGGTGGCAACGGCTTTACTCACATCACAAGTGAGGTATAATAGAAGTAATGAGCGATATTTCTAGTGATGATGTGCGGCATCTCGCGCAGCTGAGTAGTTTGAGCCTGGATGATCAGGAGGTCGAGGATCTGCGCGTGGATCTGGGCAATATCTTGGCCTATATTGGGGAGCTGGGCGCGCTCGATACCGAGGGCGTGGCGCCGACCTATCAGGTGACGGGCCTGCAAAATGTCATGCGCGACGACACCATCCAGCACGATACCGCCGATCGCGAAGCCCTGCTGGCGTTGGCGCCTACATCGCGTGACAATCAAGTAGAAGTACCAAAGGTATTATAGCGATGGCCACCATTTCGCAGCTAGTCAACGATGTAACCGCCGGCACCACCACGGCACGGGCGTTGGTTGAGCACGCACTGGCGCAGGCCCGTAGCATCTCGGAGTATCATGCACTACTGGCGCTGACCGACGAGCGCGCCCTAAAGCGTGCTGACGATATTGATGCGCGAGTGGCGGCCGGCAAAGATGTTGGCCGATTGGCCGGCGTGCCGTTTGTGGTGAAGGATAATTTTTTGGCGTTTGGTGCCCCCACGACTGCCGCGAGCAAGATCCTCGAAAACTTCCACGCGCCACTGCAGGCAACTGCTGTCGAAAAACTCGAAGCCGAGGGCGCAATCTGCATCGGCAAGTCGAACCTCGATGCCTTTGCCCATGGTGGCAGCACCGAGAATTCGGCCTATGGTGTCACGCATAACGCCGTCGACCAATCGCGCGTAGCTGGTGGCAGCAGTGGTGGCTCGGCGGTCGTGACGGCGCTCGATGTCGTGCCGTTTGCACTGGGAAGCGATACAGGTGGATCAATTCGCCAGCCGGCGAGCTTTAACGGCGTGTACGGTATTAAGCCAAGCTACGGCACGGTCAGCCGCTACGGCGTGGTGGCGATGGCATCAAGCACCGACACCATCGGCTGTTTCGCGCGCACGATCGAAGATGTCGAGCTGGTGATGGATGTCATGGCGGGCCAGGATCCGCGGGATGGCACCACATTGCCAGACTTTTTTGCGCCGCTGCCTGCCAACGTTCGGCCGCTAAAGATCGGCGTTATCGCCGAAACCATCGACACGGGCGTCGACGATAGTGTGCGTCATGCCACCGATCAATTTGTCGAGCGCCTGCGCGCCGCTGGCCACACGGTCGACACCGTCAACCTGCCTATCATGAAGTCCGCCCTCGCCATGTACTATATCATCGTACCGGCCGAGATTAGCAGCAACCTGGCGCGCTACGACGGCGTGCGGTATGGCCGCCGCGCTAGCGCCTCGACACTGGCTGAACTATACGGCCGCAGCCGCGACCAAGGCTTTGTAACCGAAAACAAACGCCGCATTATGATCGGTAGTTACGTGCTGTCAAGTGGCTATTTTGACGCCTATTACCAGCAAGCCCAAAAAGCTCGCACGTTGCTGATTGATGCCTATCGCAAACTATTCGAGACGTACGACGTGCTGCTGTCGCCAACGGCGCCTACGCCCGCATTTGGCATTGGCGAGAACACCAGCGATCCGGTCAAGATGTATCTGGCCGACGTGATGACCGTGCCGCCAAGCCTGGCCGGCCTCCCAGCACTCAGCGTACCGGCTGGCACGACGCCCGATGGCCTGCCGATCGGCGTGCAACTCATTGGTGCCTACCGCGCCGATGCCCTGCTTATGTCGCTGGCGCATCAGATGGAGGAGGTATAATTATGGATATGACATCGGTGATTTTCTTGGTGGCGATTGTGATTGTGGGCGCGCTGTTCTTGACTATCATGGCTTTTACCAAGCACGCGCCGCGGCATGTAGACCAAGCTCGTTATCAGGCGGATTGGCTCAAGATCGAAAATAACCTTTCGCGCGACGAGCCGAGCAGCCACATTTTGGCAGTGCTTAACGCCGACAAGCTGGTTGACCGCGCCCTGCGCGACAGCCGCTATCAGGGCGAAACTATGGGTGATAGGCTGAAATCGGCCCGCGATACATGGTCTAACGCCAATGAACTGTGGGAGGCACACAAATTGCGCAATCGTTTGGCGCACGAGACGAACGTGGCTGTTAGTTACGACGAGGCCAAGCGTGCGCTGATCGCATTCAAGCGTGCGCTTAAAGACCTGGGGGCAATCTGATGATCACGCCCGAAACCCTGGCCAAGTACCGCATGACTATTGGCATCGAAAGCCACGTGCAGCTGGCTACTGCTACCAAATTATTTAGCCCGGCCGACAATGACGCCCGCGACGCATCGCCAAATAGCAAAGTGCACCTCATCGATTATGGTTTGCCGGGCATGCTGCCGATCCTCAACCGCGAGGCGATCAACCTGGCGATTCGGGCAGCAAAAGCGCTCAATGCCGATGTGGCGCATGTCAGCCGTTTCGATCGCAAGCATTATTTCTATCCTGATTTGCCAAATGGCTACCAAATCACCCAGATGTACGAGCCAACCATTCTGGCCGGTGTAGTCGAAGCGCCACTCGAGGATGGCGGCGTAGTGCGGGTTCGTATTCATCACGCGCATCTAGAATCTGATGCCGGCAAGCTAACTCACTATGGTGATTATACGCTGGCCGACTACAATCGCGCTGGCACGCCGCTGATCGAAATCGTCACCGAGCCAGACATGCACAGCAGCGCCGAAGCCAAGGCATTTTGCCAAGAGCTGCACCGCCTGATGATGTACGCCGGTGTGTCGCGCGGCGACCTATACCATGGCAACCAGCGATTTGATGTTAATATTTCGGTGGCGCCGGCGGATAGCAACACGTTGGGCACGCGCGCCGAAATCAAAAACCTCAATAGTTTTCGTAGTATCGAACGCGCAGTCGAATACGAGTTCCGCCGCCAGGTGGAATTGCTGGAGCGAGGCGAGCGCGTGGTGCAAGAAACTCGCGGCTGGAACGATGCCAAGCAGATCACAACCAGCCAGCGCAGCAAAGAAGACGCCCAGGACTACCGCTACATGCCCGACGCCGACATTCCGCCAGTGGTCCTGACGCCCGAGCAGATTGCGAGCGTGCAGGCCGAAGTGCCGATGCTGCCGCCAGAGTACCGCGCCAAGTGGGCTGGGCTACACCTTGATAAATCAGTGGTAAACACGCTACTTGATTCTCCTGACGCCGCGCAGCTCGTCAATCGGCTCATTGACATCGATATCGCGGCCGCGCGCAAAACCAGCTTTTGGCTGATGAAATGTGTTGGCGATGAAACGCGTGGCTACCATGCCGGCGCTGACATTACCAATGGCCTGGTGCAACTGTCGCAAATGGTCGACGCCAATCAGGTAAGTTCGAATAGCGCAGAGACGATATTCTTTGAAATGATTACGACTAGCAGAGAAGATGCAAAGAAAATCGCCGAAGAAAAGAACCTGCTGCAAGTGAGCGACGAGGGCGCGATTGCGGCGATTGTCGATGCGGTGATGACCGATCCCGCCAGTGCCACCAGCATCGCTGATATCACGGCCGGCAAAGACAAAGCCATCGGCTATCTCGTCGGCCAAGTCATGAAACAATCCCAGGGCAAAGCTAACCCGGGCCTTGCGCAAACACTCATCCGCGAACGATTAGACCAACAGAAATAAAAGGGGGAACATGCAACGACCAACTAAAGCGATTATTGCAGCCGCAGGTTTCGGCACGCGGTTTTTGCCGCAGACCAAGGCCATGCCCAAGGAAATGATGCCGCTGATCGACAAGCCGATTATCCAATATGTTGTGGAAGAGCTGGTAGACGCCGGTATCAGCGATATTATTATTGTCGGTAGCAGTAATAAGCGTGCGATTGAAGATCATTTTGATCTGCCGAATGAGGATCTGCTGAATAATCTTCGCGCTGGCGGGGACAAGAAGAGGCCATTACTCCAGCAAATCGAAGACATCGCAAACATGGCGAATTTTATCTATCTGCGCCAAAAAGGTCCCTATGGCAACGCCACGCCGGTGCAATGTGCAGCGCATTTGATTGGCAATGAGCCGTTTATTTATACATTTGCCGACGACTTTTTTGTGGCAAAACCCGGACGCACCAAGCAGCTGATCGAGACGTATACCAAATTTAATGGCTCGGTACTGGCTTGCAAGAAAATGCTTAGCGACGACGAGTACGACCGCTATGGGGTGGTGGCCGGCGCCGAGGCCGATGCATCAACGCTCAAGGTCGCAAAATTTGTCGAAAAACCCGGCAAAGCTAACGCGCCTAGCGACCTCGCCAGTGTCAGCGGCTATTTGCTCACGCCTGAAGTATTCGACTATATCGATCGCGCTAGCTCGACGCATGATGGTGGTGGCGAGCTAATGCTGCAGCCAATCATGCAGCAAATGATCGACGATGGCTACGGTGTCTATGCTCGCGAAATCACCGGTGGCAAATTCTATGATACGGGCGATAAGCTCGAATATCTCAAGACTGTTATCGATTTTGGCCTCGATCACCCGCGATTAGGGCCGGCCCTACGCGATCATTTACGCGGCAAGTTTTGATCTTCGTGAAGTTTTTCACAGCTCATCGCCGCAAAAGGCGTGTATACTAGTAACAGTATCAACCTAACAGGAAAAGGAGAGCTCATGGATTGGGCCCACATCCTCGTCATCATCCTATCGGTGTTTCTCGCGCTGTTCCTGCTACTCGCAGTGGTTCTGGTCGTGCTACTTATCAAAGTGACGCGTCAGATCAAAAACATCACTACGACCGCAGAACGTGCCGCGCTGAATATCGAAAACGTGGTGGCCAACGTGACCAAGGTCACATCGCCGGCATTGCTGGCAAAGCTCATTATTTCTCAGGTCAAAAAATTTAAGAAGAAAGGATAACCAACTATGGCAAAAGGTAAATTCGCAGTAGGTGCAGTGTTTGGCGCACTAGTCGGCATCGTAGCTGGCATGTTGACCGCTCCAAAATCTGGCAAGGAAACTCGTGCTGAGCTGAAGGCTAAGGCCGAAGACGTCAAAAAAGACGCCACCAAAAAAGCTACCGAAGTAAAAAAGCAAGCCGAAGCAAAATATGACGAAGCCCGCAAAGTCGCGAGCGAAAAGTACGACGAGGCTCGCCGCGTGGCTACCGACAAAAGCGAAGAAGTAAAAGGCCGTGCTGCTGACTATCGATCACGCGCCGAGCGTGCCTTCGAGGCTGCTCAGTCAGAGGCCAAAAAGCCCACTCCTGGCACCAAAAAATAGCCACGGATGAAGCTCTAACACAACGGGTCGCCAATGCCTAGGCGGCCCGTTATTAGTTGCTATTCGGCCCTGAGTACAGTATAAGTTGCTACCAGGTCTAGACTAGCAATAATACATGCACGGAGATTAACGACTCGGGCCAGCCCACCTGAGCTAGATAATATGTTTAATGGGGCTGTGTCCGAAAAATAATTCTCTGAGACTCAGCTACTCTACCCGGGGCGAGACATTACTCACTACGCATATCCTCAATTGGAGAGCGCATAACATTTCGAAATATTGGAATAATTGCCGCCGAGATACAACTTAAAATGATAATAAGAATTACATAAAGTAAATTAGGGGAAGATAGGGCAATCAAGTTAACGCGTAAGCCTGCCCCAGCCTGAGGATTCGCATAGAAGTTAAGTATATCTTGGAGATATTGACCATAACTAATCTGCACGGTTATCGCCATAATCAAGCTAATGGCTAGTGATACAACAATAACTCTAAGTGATATGAGGATGGCGTAGATACTGTATATCAAGACTATGTCGTGTTTACGCGCACCCATGGATCGATATATGGCGGTCTCCCTACGACTATCTATAATAACCCTAGTAATGGTTACGGCCAGTACGGCAGCCGCCAGGAGCATAGCTACGATCGGCGCCCATATAATGAATGTATTAAACATTCGAATAACATCTTCAATTATCAGATAGTTTGAACCTACGGGTGCGGCTTTATAAAGTCTACTGCATGGGCTCACCCACATCTCGCATGCCTCATTTTTTAAGAATGCCCTCGCATCTTGTATGCTATGAAAAAATATAGTCGTATCTGATATATTTTCATCGGCGAGGGCGTTATTAGTATCAGAGACCTCACCAGTTGTATTAATAGCTGACTTTAAGGTCTCAGGTATTTTACTGAATAAGTGCTCAGGAATGATAGCGGTGCTTATGGGCACTGTGTCGGTTAGCAATCCTTTTGCTAAATCAATAAAATTGTTGGTTTTAGAGGCCTCTGCATCAATAAGCCCAACAATCTGGTAGGTTACTTTTGCGTGATAGGGTGCCGTGTAAACACCTAATTTTTTTGCATTAGCGATTTCTATTAGTCCTCGTTGTTTTTCAGCCGTAGTTCGATTATCAGACTTGATAGTGATATCACCGCATGGCGATGAGGGCAACTGATATTGCAAGGTGGGAGCCTGGTATAATTCATCGTTATCATGTAGGTGGTTATTCAGTGTATCTTGCTGTATTTTACTAACCAAGGACCGTTCTGCTGTATTGCGATAACAGGCTTGGTAAGTCCTGCCGGTAAGTGCCTTTTGTGCGCTCTGGAGCCATTGTTTCTTTGCTGCGGCATCTGCTGGCGGCGTACTCGAGATACTATATTTCTGACCAAATAAGATGGCGGCTTCTTGAGCGGAAATGATAACTGGTATACCTTGTAGCTCCGAAGGTGGGTCCGTGTATGTAATGTATTTTGTAAAGGAGGGGTCGTTTTGAACTTGATATGAGCTATTACGTACTGCCCTAGTAAACAATCCGTACATAGTATTATCTTGAGCTGGAGAAGCATGGGGGTCTCGCAGGTCTTCTTTGTCATCGAGTATTAATCGCTGATCAGGTATTTGCCCGATTTTAATTGGGTAACTTTTGTAAAAACCGCTGCCATTATAACGACCAGCAAGCGACTTGAGCGAGCTCAGTTTATTTGGTGCCGATCTCAGGTAGTTCGACAGCTCACTTTGCTCGAATTTACCATAGATAGGGGAGTTAATATTTAGGAAGTATCTTTCATTTGCTGGAACGGTATCAGGGGCGGTAATGTCGGGCAAAAGCAGACCATTCTCGGGTAGTGGCGCAGCGTACTGCACACCTGCTTTATCATATAGCTTTTTTTGCTCATTATTGTAACTAATTTCAAATTGTTTAATTTTTTGCACATCTGCAGTCGTCAGAGATATTTTCTTATAGGTCAGAAGGTTCTCGTCAGAGATAACGGGGGAAATCTTTAAAGGGTATCCTTGTCTATAGACATAACTAGTAAAAGAGGTGGCAGCCTCGGAGAGGCCTGTGCCGACCATGATTAATGCGAGTACGATTGAAAATAATACAGACGGTATAAGAATTGATATGAATAAGGAGCCCTTCTTGATCTGTAGCTTCGTCTGGGCGAGGCGTGTTGCATCATATATACTAATCATCTAAATCAACCTTCCATCAATGAGAGTATAGGATCTATCGGCTTGCCGAGCAATGAGTTGGTCATGAGTGACAATTACTATTGTTGTGCCATATTTTTGGCGAATTGCTTTTAATAAGTCGATTACATTTTTCCCATTTCGTGAATCTAAATTTCCCGTTGGCTCATCGGCAAGAATAATATTAGGCTTATTGATAAGCGCTCTTGCGATTGCTGTGCGTTGAATTTGGCCACCAGAAAGTGCGCTTGGTAGATGTGCCGCCCTCTCACTTAGGCCCATGTATTCTAATAGTTCATCAGCGTATGTTTGACGCTTCTTCTTGTCTTCACCGGCGAACATAGCCGGAACAAGGACGTTCTCGCGAACGGTCAGAAACGGCTGGAGATAAAAAGATTGGAATATGAACCCAATCTCTCTATTCCTTAATCTGCTTAGCTCCGCATCATTTAATTTATTTAAAGACACATTGTTAATAATTAAATCCCCTTTATCCGGACGATCAACACCCCCTAGGATTTGTAGTAATGTGCTCTTTCCGCCACCGCTTGGGCCGCAGATAGAGATGAATTCTCCGCTATGAATAGATAGACTAACGTCGTGCAGCGCAGTAATTGTAATGTCGCCCACCTTGTAATAACGGCAGACGGAGTTAAGCAGAATAATTGGTGATCGAGGGCCTGCATCCATAACTATATATAGTCATTGTAGCATATTTAGCATAAGTATCTTATGGCTTGATATCCTCCGTTGGATTTACGTATCAAACTTTCGCTCAACATGAGAGAGGCCCTATCCGAAACTCAGATAGGGCCATCTCGATGGAGGGTGCTAGACGCAGTACCAGCTCATTGGGTCGTTGTAGTTCGCATAGCGCGCACTCCGCCAACCCTGATTGCGGCATGCCTGCGTCATGTCTGAGCCGCTTAACGAAACATCCCAGCGGTAGATGATCCACCACCCGACGTTGCACTTCCAGTCCATGACGGTGTTACCGCGCAAGACGGCCACAGCATCGCCGTAGTTACTTGAGCAGTACGCGGCGATATTGACGCCATTACTTGCCGCTTGAGCAGTGCTGGGAGCGGCGACAGCGAGAGCCCCCGCGGCAAGAGTACAAGTGACGGCAGCGGTAAGACGTGACTTCACTTTGGACATGTTCTTAACTCCGATCGAGACAGTTGCACAGTACCGTGCCTCTTTATTGTAAATGAGCAAGTTAATAACTGTCAACGCTTCTCTCATTATCTCAGAGAGTCGACATTTTCTTTGGTATCACGATATTTGCAGTAAATCGCGGCGATCACAAGCACAATGGCAACCGCAAAAAGGATTGTGTGCAAAAATGCGTTCGGCCCCTCGGGGTGATAGGTATCGGCAAAGGCTTTGTTGATAGACAATGCGGTGACTCCTACTGACAGTGCAAGACAAATATAAAAACCTGCGCGAAAACGATATTCGTATAGCATATGAATAGTATAGCGCACATGGCAAATACGGGCGTTACAATACGGCATTGCAAACGCAATTGTTATCTTTACTACAGACAACCATAGCCATATTCGGTATAATACTAAAGATATGGGGAATACAAAAGCGGCCTTGGAGCCATCGGATTTTGTGCATTTACACAACCATACGCATCATTCGCTGCTAGATGGACTGACGAAGATCGATGAGCTGGCCGAGCGTGTCAAATCGCTAGGGATGGAGGCCGCCGCGATTACAGATCACGGCACGATGAGCGGCGTACTCGACTATTACAAGGCAGCGCAGGCTCAGGGTATCAAGCCGATCCTTGGTATCGAGGCCTATATTGCGGCGCGCTCGCGTCACGATCGAGATCCCGCCAAGGACAAAACACGCTATCACCTGACTATTCTGGCGATGAATAATACCGGCCTTGCTAACCTGATGGCGCTGGCCTCCAAGGCTGAGCTCGAGGGCAAATATTACAAGCCCCGCATGGATCGCGAGCTACTCGAATTGCATAATGAGGGGCTGATTGTACTAAGCGGCTGCGCTGGCGGCGAAGTTGGTGATGCGCTCATGAATGACGATTACGACAAGGCGCGGCAGGCGGCAGAGTGGTATAAATCAGTGTTTGGCGACCGCTACTACCTGGAGCTGCAGGACCACGGTCATCCTGACGCGCCGAGCCGGTGGGATATGCAGGGCAAAATCAACGATGGTGTGTTTAGGCTATCAAGCGAGCTCGATATTCCCTGCGTAGTTACTTGCGACGGCCACTATCTGGATCATCAGGATCAAGACGCGCACGAAATTTTGCTATGTGTTGGCACTGGTGCGTTCCTGAGCGACCAAAAACGCATGAGCCTGAAAGAATTCGAGTTGCACCTGACCGATCCGCGCGATATCATCGCTCGCTGGGGCAAAGATCATCCAGAGGTAGTGGCCAATACGCGCGCCATCGCCGATCGGTGTCATGTCGATATCGAACTTGGCAAGATTTTGATTCCAAAATATCCCGTACCGGGTGGCGGTAGCGAGCACGATTACCTGAAGCAGCTGGTGTATCAGGGGCTGGCGGTACGCTATGCGGGCAGGACTCGCGACGAGGCTGCTAGCATGGACCTCGCATCGCTCGAATCATGCTTGGAGCCTGATGTTGCCGCCCGGGCTGCGATGGAGCTGGGGGTCATGGCGAATATGGGGTTTGAGGGCTATTTCTTGATCGTTCAGGACTTTATCAACTGGGGTAAAGATCGCGGCATTATTTTTGGGCCGGGACGCGGTAGCGCGGCGGGCAGCATCATCGCCTACGCACTCAATATCACCGACCTTGATCCGCTCAAATATGGCCTGCTGTTTGAGCGATTCCTCAACCCCGATCGTATCTCGATGCCCGACATCGACATTGATATTCAGGACACACGCCGTGACGAGGTGATCGAATATTGTGCTAACAAATACGGCAGCGAACGCGTAGCCAACATCGTGACGTTTGGCAAAATGGCAGCTCGAGCAGCGGTGCGCGATGTAGCGCGCGTACTGCAGGTGCCATATGCTGAGGCGGATCGTCTGGCCAAGCTGATTCCGCCTCCCGTGCAGGGCCGGCATATTCCGCTTAAAACCAGCGTCGTTGAGGATCAGGATCTGCGCCATGAATACGAATCAAGCCCCGTCGCCAAGGAAGTGTTCGATTTTGCGATGCGGCTCGAGGGTACGATTCGCAGCCACGGCGTGCATGCCTGTGGCGTGGTGATTGCGCCGGACGATTTGGTCAAATACATCCCGCTCGAGCAAGCCCAAAAAGGCGTCGTCGCAACGCAATTTCCGATGGGTGAAGTAGAGGATCTTGGGCTGCTCAAGATGGATTTCTTGGGCCTGTCAAACCTCACGATTATCAACAACGCCATGCGTATTATCCGCAAAGTTTACGGCACCACTATCGATTTGTCGCATCTGAGCCTCGAGGACGAGCAGACCTACCAACTATTCCAGCGCGGCGATACCACAGGCGTGTTTCAGCTTGAGTCGGCTGGGATGAAGCGCTATCTGCGCGGCCTCAAGCCCACTAAGTTTGAGGATATCATCGCGATGGTCGCGCTGTATCGCCCGGGTCCGATGCAATTTATCGACAGTTTCATCCGCCGCAAACACGGTGAAGAAAAAATTACCTACCTTCATCCCGGGCTACAGAATTCGCTCGAAAACACCTACGGAATCCTGGTGTACCAAGAGCAATTTATGCAGATTTCTAAGGAGTGGTGCGGCTTTACTGGTGGCCAGGCCGACACGCTGCGCAAGGCCGTCGGCAAAAAGAAGATGGACCTGATGCTCAAGATCAAGCCGGAATTTGTCGAGGGCGCGGTGACCCATGGTGGTGCACCGGCCGAGCTGGCCGAGAAATTTTGGGATCAGCTGGTAGAGTTTGCCAACTATTGTTTCAACAAATCCCACGCCGCTTGCTACGCGCTGATCGCCTACTGGACAGCCTACCTAAAAGCGCATTATCCCGACGCATTCATGGCCGCATTGATGACAAGCGACCAAGATGACATCGACCGTTTGGCCATCGAAATCAACGAGTGCAAGCACATGGGCCTCGAGGTGCTCGCGCCAGATGTCAATCAATCATTCGAGGAATTTGCCGTGGTGCCGGGTGAGCAAAAAATCCGCTTCGGCCTGGCTGCCGTCAAGGGCGTCGGTGTGGGTGCCGTCGAGGAAATCCTGCGCGCCCGCGAGGACGGCCCATTCACTAGCATCGAGGATTTTGCCAAGCGCGTCAGCACCAGCAAGGTAAACAAACGCGTCTACGAATCACTTATCAAATCTGGCGGGTTCGACAGCCTGGGTGATCGCTCTACGCTGTTGTTCAACCTCGAAACCATTCTGGCATTTGCCAGCAAATTACAAAAAGAAGCCCTCAGCGGTCAGACCGACTTATTCGGCAATCTACTCGGCGATGCCGCCATTCGCCCCACGGTGACGCTGGCGTCAGCGCCGGTGGCCTACACGCCCAAGGAGCAGCTTGCCTGGGAGCGCGAGCTGCTGGGCCTCTATATTTCGGCGCACCCACTTGATAATTACCAGGCGTTTTTTACCGAACAGACTATGCCGCTTGTCGCCATGAAGCCCTCGATCGATGGCCAAAAAGTCACCATCGGCGGCTTGGTCACGACAGTTCGCACCATCATCACCAAATCTGGTAGCAAAATGGCATTTGTCGGCATCGAAGACAAAACCGGCGAGTCCGAAATCTTAGTATTCCCCAAAACCTACGAGCAAATCGGCGCTCGCCTGGCGCAGGATGTCGTGATCAAGGCAACCGGACGCGTCAGCGCGCGTGATCGCGACGGCAATCTAGGCGACGAGGCCAAGCTGATCGCCGACGAGATCGATATGATCACCGAAGCAGAGCTGCGCAGCTACGAATCGACCGGTCGCAAGATGGCCGCCCCGGCCGGCCAGGCCAAAACCTACCGCCGCAAATCACCCCCAGCCAAAACCATGGCCGCAGCGGCCAGGTCGGAGACCGCCGTTGTTAGGCCGCCATCTGCGCTCAAACTCCCCACGCTCTACGTGCAAATCCCCAAACCAGACGATCACGATTCGCTGCTTGCGCTCAAGCAGGCCTGTAACTTATATCCTGGCGAGAGCGATATCGTACTGGTGCTGGGCCGCGACAAATCCTCGGCCATCAAAATGCCATTTCGTGTCGAGGCCGATGAGCCGCTGCTTGCCAAGCTGACCGATTTGCTGGGCAGCGACTGCGTCGTCGCCAAATAAAAAACCGCCACGCCGTGGCAGTTGTCATCATGACAAACAGATCGCAAAATCGCCCGGGGAGTCACCCTGGCGACAGCAATGTGTCTGCCATGATGACGGCGAGGAGAACTTACGCGCAGCGTGACGGGGTGTCGTCAGCGTGGTCACGCACAGTCTCCTCTCTCAGCCGCTTGAGCTGCTCATTGCCACGAGCCAGGATTGCCCACTGAGCCGCGTGATTCTTCTCCGCAGTTGCCTGGCACGCCAGGCAACTGCACGTATTATCGGATGTTGCGCGTCGATCCTGCATCGGTTTCCTCTCTGTTGCGCTGGGGACTGTCCCGAGCGGGCGTGGGTGGGATATCGAGAAGCGTGTTGATCAGTTCGGTGTCGAACTCTTCGATTTGATACACTCGGACCTGACGTCGCGGGCGTCGTTGACGTGCCACAGTTTTTCCTACGATCTGTTTGTCGAGGTACGTGGTCGGTCGACCGGTACTAATAGTACTTTATAGCACGAAATAGCCAGATAGTCAACTATAAGGTCAATTAATAGAGTGGTATGACAGCTCTATCCACGTCGTACCAGACTCGATTGCAGTAACGATATCGTGACAACTCGGAAGGATTTGGGGTAGTTCTAGCGTGTCTAACCAAAAGTTTTCGCCGGTTGCATCGGCGGCAATGATCTCATCTTCACTCGTTTCGCCCGTGAGAATAATGGCGTGCGAATAGCTCATGAGTTCGTCACCAACGTACTGGCTGATCAAGGCGTGCAGCCGTACAGTGAGCGTTGCTGCGAGGCCAGTTTTGGCCCGCAGTCGTGCTTCGGCGGCCTCAACTACAGTAACGCCTGCGGTTGGCTCGCCGTGCACAAATCCCACGCGGCCGATCAGCGGCTGCACAGTGCGGCGACGCAAAAGCCACCGGTTGCCAGCTCGCACCACAATAAGAAAAATCGTGTGCGCGGCTGTGCCCGCCGTCTCGTAGCGATGCACGATATAGTCGCGGCCATGAGCGGTGAGCGTATAGCTACCGTCGTCCCTTTTTTCGATCAAACGCGCCGACACGAGCGACTTGAGATGATACCCAAACACATTGCCGTCGA
Organism: Candidatus Saccharibacteria bacterium UBA1932; assembly: GCA_002337095.1. GTDB lineage: Bacteria > Patescibacteriota > Saccharimonadia > Saccharimonadales > Saccharimonadaceae > Saccharimonas. The sequence goes on along the minus strand of DDFI01000001.1, from coordinate 66,672 downwards.
GCTTGGCCGGCTTGATTTCGCCGTAGCGCAGGGATTCGGCCGTGGCCAGCCGATCAAAGATAGATTTTTGGATATGATGCAACATACCCCTTCATCATAGCAGATGTTAGGTAAAATATGTCGACTAGAGTGATCGTTGTCAAAGCGCTATACTGGCTACTATGAAGATACATTCCACGCAACCAGAGACATTAGGAGGGCTATGATGAGTAGCGAAATCTCCAGGCGAGCGCGCCAACTTCCGTATTATCTCGACCGTATCAACTCGCGCGTCGTTCTCCGCCCGGATGGATCAGTCGGCGAACTTGCCGATACGAATATTACCGTGACCGAGCAGCTCCCGACGCGGGTCGAAGGCCGCACCCGCGAACGAACCTCGATCATGCGTACACTTGGCGTCATTGCAACCTATTCTTCACCCGCAGAATATCTCGCTGCGAAATACGTCGAAGTGCCCAACTATCTACCTTATGGGGCGGATGCGTCGTGGGAGCTTGACGATTTTCCGCAGGAAGTGCGCGCTGAATATGAGGCGTGGCTGCAAACCAGTGAGCCTGTTCCGATCGACGATATACGGCTAGCGGCGGTTGCTATGCAGGCCGATGTAGAGACTCGCGAGACGCGTCAAGTATCATATGCGGACTATCCCGAGACTACCACGACATATGCAGATCGCAGCGTGCCCCGCGACCAGCGTATCTACTACTATCCTATGATTGATGTTATTGACGAGGGCGAGAGAAAGCTGGTGCCGCTTGATATCGCAGGAGTGATCGCGGCAGACCCAAGTGCGGTATCGTACCGCCATGAGATATTTGCAGACAGCCAGCGCTTAGTCGGTGAAGTGTGGCTTGAATTTGACACATCGCACATCGCGCGCCGCTACATAGATCCCACAGCAGAAGGCTATGTGCCTGTCCACAAAAACGACAGGCTTGCGGGCAAGATCTCACTGCTTGTTAACCGCTGGATCGAGTCGGGTACTGTGCCGCACTACTACCAAAAGGTCACGCCGGTGACAAAGGCGGCAGAGGTCATTACAATACTTCAGCAAAAAGCATTTCTTGCGGCACTCGAATATGATGCCCCAAAAGATTATGATACACAATACAAGCAGCTCATTAGCAACCTTGGCAAGGCTGGCTATGCGCTGACATACGAATTCAGCAATGGCGGGATGGGTGAACGCGACACGATGTATTACGCGTCAGTTATGAATGAACAAGGGGTGATTGTTTACGATCGGCTACTGGCGATGGGCGTAGATTCGCGTGATGCGGTAGGTGTTGCGCTCGAGAGATGTCAGCCTGCTAGCTGATACAGTGCGCATGGTGCCATTGTCTCGGCGCAGACAGCAGGTGTGAAGCAGAACAGGTGTACCCCCCAGCCATCGGCCATTCCACAGGATTGATCCTGGGCGGCGGCATTTGCGATGAATAGATGTACTGAACTAGGCACCTAGCGGTAAGTATACGCGAGAGTCTTTTTCTTCTGTCAAGTGTGATGGTAGAATATACCATAAGCAAGTAATAAAAAAGGATTGTAACTTTATGGATATGTACGGACTTGGTAGTAGCGAGGTAGTAATGTTGGTTGTGATTCTGCTGCCGGTCGCTCTGAGCGTATACTGTGCAGTGCGCGTCATTCGATCCCGCAATCTCGGATTTAAGGGAAAAATTCTATGGCTTCTTGTTCTTCTGATCCCTCTGCTAGGGCCTATCTGTTACTTTTTGTTCCAGTATCGTGCCGATCAAGTGCCAAATAAGCCTCAAAATAACACATGCAAACCATCGGCGCCCCTAGGCATGCCCGGAAGCCGTTAATGCATACAGCGCGATGCCGGTTGCGACGGATACATTGAATGATTCTTTGTGGCCACTCATTGGGATTTCGAGGATGGTGTCGCAATAATTTAGATAATGTTGCTCGATGCCGTGCACTTCCTCGCCCAGCAAGAGCGCAAATGTATCAGGAGGAGTAAAGTCGCGTAGATTAATGCTGTCGGGGGTTTGTTCTAGGGCGATAATGGGAATATTCTCGTGCTCTTCGTTGTGGCATAGCCACGTATCGAGCTGCTCATCGTATTCGTACGGCACCATCGTCTCGGCGCCCAGGGCGGTTTTGTGTATCTGTGCGGTGAGTTTGTCGCGAATGTGTGGCAAGCGCGTGTCGCCTGGGATAGTAGGGTATGGCGTGTACCCGCTCAGAATAATTCGCTCCACCCCAAAACCTTCGGCTGTACGAAAAATCGAGCCGACATTGTGCGTCGAGCGAATATTGTGGGCGATGACGATGATGCGGGGCATTGTTTCTAGTATACTATACGGGATTTTGGCGGGGTGCCGAGTTGCGTGTTTTTTGTAGATACCCTTCTTTTGGCGCAAAAGAAGCAAAACTATGGGGTGGGCTTCACCTCGCGGCGTCTCGCTTGCCACTAATTCTTTGGGTAGCTGCGCGCGGAGCAAAGCTCGTGCTCGCTATGCCAGGGCGCTCAGTCGTCGTTTCCCTGGAGGCTGCAGAGTGCCCATGTAACTGTGTGGCTATAGCCGCAATGATATCTCGCCTAGCGAGGTAGCTAACGGGGTTCGGGGTGATCTGGCAAGCTCGGAGATGTGACAACCGATCATCCCGGTATGACGAGCACGAGCTTTGCTCCGCGCGCAGCCAGCCGAGATGAGGGGGCGGAACATCCCCGCAGCGTGACGGCCATCCCGGTATTTTGCTTCTTTTGTAGCAAAAGAAGAATTGTGTTATTGCGTAACAACATCGCTTGATAGTCTAACAGTTCAGCCATCTAGGCCCTATCCTAACCACAACCAATTTGCTACACTAATACTATGAACGAAGCGGATGTACAGGCCAAGCGTCGGGAGAGCGAGGAGCAGTCGACCAGGCAGCGGGCAGCGATTTTGGGGCTGAGCTATCTTGATACGCGCGATATCGAGGCGACGCTGCCACTTGTCGATGGCATCTTGGCGGTCGATCAGATGCATCGCGGCTATATTATTCCGCTGCATCGCGGCAACGACGCCGAGGCGTTTCAGTTTGGCATTACTACCCAGACGCCGCAGTCACTTACCCAGGCGATGCGCCAAAGCTACAATACCGATGGCAAAAATATCGAATTCTACCTAATAAGTAATAGCGGGTTCAAGGCCTTTATGCTGCGCTACGACCCACCGCAGCAGGTGCACTACGACAATATCGAGATCGCGCGCGAGGGCGACAGCGACACGATCGAACGCGTCAGCCAGACACTCAACAGCGTGAGTAGCGACAAAGTGTTTGACTATCTGCTCGATCAGGCTGATCTGCTGGGCGCCAGTGATATTCATATCGAGAACCTGCGCGATGCGATCCGTATCCGTATGCGTATCGATGGCGCGCTGCACCCTGTCGCCGAGCTGCACCGTGACCGCTACCGGGTGATTATGGGTGAGCTGGCTAGTCGCGCGGGCATTTCGAGTGCGGCGCAGGCTTCGCAATCGGGGCATATGCAAACCGACATTACGCGGGGCGATGCCACGCATCTGCTTAACCTACGTGTCGAGACCGTCCCCACGATGTACGGGCAAGATGCGGTGCTACGGCTCTTTAATTTTGACGAAACACTGCTCAACCTCGATCTGCTGGGCATTCCGGCACCGCAGCGGCGCGAAATCGACGAAATCATTCACCATCCGCGTGGCCTGGTGCTCATGGTCGGCCCCACCGGCAGCGGCAAATCGACGACACTTTATAGCATGCTCAATGCCCTCAATACGCTTGATCGCAAGCTGATTACGCTCGAAGACCCAATCGAATACGGCTTGACGGGCATCGCGCAGATCCCGATCAACACCAACGATGGTGGTAGTTTTGCCGATGGCCTGCGTAGCGTACTGCGGCTCGACCCCGATGTGGTGATGGTCGGCGAGATCCGCGACTCTGACACGGCGCGCACCGCCATTCAGGCGTCGATCACTGGCCACCTAGTGCTCTCGAGTTTTCACGCCAATTCTACCTCGTCGGCATTTAGCCGTATGATCGACCTCATCGGCGTCAACCCGATATTCAGCTCGGCGATTCGGCTGGTGATTGCCCAGCGATTGGTGCGGCGGCTGGTTGATGCCACCAAGCAGGCTTACGACCCCGATCCGGCCACGCGCGATTATGTGAAGCGTGTACTGGCCGACCTACCCGATGGCGTCGATCACCCCGACCTCGATACGTTTCAGCTGTGGCGGCCGATTGCGTCCGACGATGCGCCGTTTGGCTACAAGGGCCGTATGGTGATTATGGAGCAAATGGTGGTAAACGACGAGATCCAAAAATTCATTCGCGGCGATATCGAGGATGTGCATCCCGAAAGCATCGAACAAGCTGCCCGTGCGCACGGTATGCTGACGCTAGAGCAGACGGGCGTGCTGGCGGCACTTCGTGGCGAGACGACGCTCGAAGAAATCGGAAGGGTGATATAATAAGCATATGCAGGGAAGAATCGACGTAATGTTGGATAGGCCTAGCGACGAGTTGCCTCGGGTGATTCGATCATCAGAGCCGCCATTTGTTCACAGGCTGTCTCAGGAAGATGTTGACCGTGCGCGCGCGGCAGAATTCCGCCCATTGCCAGAGATGTCGCAGCCTACACGTACTGCCAAGCAAGAGCCTGAGCCTGAACCCGAGACGGTGGTACCAGGGGTTGGACGGCTTGCATCACTTGCCGAACGGTTTGACGATGTCGTCGATGCCGAGATTGCCCCTGACGATGTATCGGCCGAGCTAGCACCACGTCCACCAGCCGAGATATCACCACAACCACGCAAGCAGGTGCTGCCGCCGCCCGTCGCCCGCGGACCAGTCGCTGTGCCACCGCGAGTACGTGGGGCGTATCACCCTGGCGAGCGATCAACGGGCACGAAAGTAAATGAGTACTTATAAACCTAAACCAATACCCAGGAGGAACCATGACAGCAACCAATGACCAATCAGAACAGCCAATCACCCCTGTCTACAGCGGCTACGGCGCCGGTACGATGGCGAGTGGTACGTTTATCGACAATGATGCGGCCGAAGTAGACGACCAAGACGATCAAGAGCAAGACGACAAGTAGCCTAGTACGAGCCCCGCCCTCGCGGGGCTTTGTCTCGCACGAGATTACACAATGACGGCAGCAATCGTTGACACGAGCCGATCGTCAAACACACTAGGGATGATTTCGTCCGCACTTGGGTGCTCTACAAGCCCCGCGATCGCCTCGGCGGCCGCGAGCTTGTGCTCATCGGTGATCTGCGTCACCCCGTGGTCGAGTGCGCCGCGGAATATCCCCGGAAACGCGATGGCGTTGTTGACTTGGTTAGGGAAGTCGCTGCGCCCCGTCGCTACCACCGCGGCACCGGCGGCCAGGGCGACGTCGGGCATGATTTCGGGGGTGGGGTTGGCCAGGGCAAAAATAATCGGATTGTCGTCCATCAGCGCGATAAGTTCGGGGGTCAATACACCTGCCTGCGACACCCCGATGAACACATTTGCGCCCTGCAATACATCCTGCAGCTGGCCGGTAAAGCCAGATTTGTTGGTGTATGCAAGCAGGCGGCGTTTTGAGTCATTCAGGTCGGTGCGGCTGTCGGCAATCACGCCCTTGCTGTCGACGGCAAACAGTCGCGCGCCGGCGCCACCTTCGGGGTAGGTGACGTTGTTGTAACGGTCGATCAGCTTGGCAATCGAGACACCGGCCGCGCCAGCCCCGACGATGACGATCTTTAGCTCGTCTAGCTCACGCCCCGTCACTTTCATTGCGTTGATCAGCCCAGCCAGCGTCACCACCGCCGTACCGTGCTGATCATCGTGGAACACGGGGATATCGCACTCGGCCTTAAGGCGCTCTTCGATTTCAAAGCATTTTGGCGCGGCGATATCCTCTAGGTTGATGGCGCCAAAGCTCGGCGCAATCGCCTTCACCGTAGCCACAATTTCGTCTGGCGTGTGCACGTCTAGAATGATCGGGATGCTGTCAATACCAGCGAAATGCTTGAATAGCAACGCCTTGCCTTCCATCACTGGCATGCTGGCGCGCGGCCCTAGGTCACCCAGGCCCAGGATCGCCGAGCCATCGCTGATGACCGCCACTAGGTTGTTCGTCCAGGTGTAGGTGCCTAACTGGTCGGGATGCGCAGCGATCTCGCGGCTGACGGCGCCCACACCAGGGCTGTAGTAGGCGCTAAGTTTGGTGCGGTCCAGCTCGCTGGTGTCGCGCAGCGCGGTAGTAATCTTGCCGCGATATTGGCGGTGAAGTTCGAGGGCTAATTCGTCATAGTTCATACTACCTAGTATAGACGATTGCAAATGTAGGTTATTTGTGGTATAATAGTATATGAATCATTGTCCTTTGAAATGAAAGGGTAAGGTGACAGCATGATCATGCTCGCCGAACTGCTTGCGGTACTGCGTACACCAATCGCTGAGCCAGCTCAGATTACCATTGAAAAGTATCACGGTGATCTGGTGCGGCGTATCTATCTGCTACCCAAGTGGGAGGTAGAAGACGCACTGCGGCTAGAGCGGCAATTGCTGCAGCTGCCGCATGTCAGGAAGGCCGAGATAACACTTGGCTATATCGAGATCCACTGCGCTGGCCCAGGGCGCTGGCCACACGTTGCGATGCAGCGCATCGAGCGGTTGATTCGGGCCGAGGTGCGTGACTACCGCTGCTGGCGCATCAGGTACCTCCAGCGGGCGTCGTTGTTTGACCCGAGCGTTGCGCGGGTCGAGGATCGGCCATTTGGCCGTCGCCCGACGGTGAATCAAGACATGCTGGCGCCGGTCATCGATCTGGTGACTCGCCGCCGAACCGCGTGATTCATACAGGGGTCGGAGCGTGTTTTCGTCATGAGAGCCGCTCCGACCCCATTCGCATAGTGTGGTATACTGGACGTATGAATGACGATCAATTTATGAAGCTATTTACCTACATGGAAAAACGTTTTGACGAAGTCGATAAGCGCTTCGAGGCCGTAGACGCGCGCTTCGATCACCTCGAGAAAGTGATCGATGGCTACGCAGCCAAGCTTGACACCTATGCGCAGGAAATGGCAGGAATGCAGTTCAAATTGAATCGTCTCGAAAAGTACATCCAGGTGCTTGCCGACAAAGCCGGTGTCGACCTCGACGCAATTCGCGTCTGATCCTTTTCAAATGAGCGCAACTATGCTATAGTTAGTAGTCGATTGTATATATACCAACTGCACTCGTTTGCGGTGTGGAGCCGGAGTCGTACAGCTTCGTGGCCAGCCAGCGAATGTTTGCCCTAATTTCAAGAGGAATTATCATGAGTTTTGCACTAATCCAAAAAGTCAACGACCAGCAGAAAAAGCTCGAAGTCGTCGACGTGCGTAGCGGCGACACCGTGCGCGTGTACCAAAAAATCAAAGAAGGCGCCAAAGAGCGTATCCAGATGTTCGAGGGCGTCGTGATTCGCACCGACAACAAAGGCCAGCACACCAGCCGCATCACCGTGCGCAAAATTGCTTCGGGTGTCGGCGTCGAAAAAAGCTTCCTGCTGCACAGCCCGCTAGTTGAGCGTGTCGAGGTGGTGCGTCGCAGCAAGGTGCGCCGCAACTTCCTAAGCTATCTGCGTCAGCGCAGCGGTAAATCTGCCCGTCTGACTGCTGTTAAGTTTGACCGCGAGGGCGTCAACGCCGTGCGCGACCAAGCTGCCGAGGAAGAAGCCGCTCGTCTGAAGCAAGAGGCCGCCAAGGCCGCCGAAGCCAAGGCTGCCGAAAAAGCTGCTGCCGAGGCTGAGCTCGAGGCCAAAGCCGCTGCTGTCGAAGCTGCGCACAAGGCCAACGATGCCTAGTTTCCCTTGCTAACAAATCAAACTCCCGCGAAATCTCGCGGGAGTTTTTGGTAATATATGCATGGGGTGCTCCCCGCGCCGGTTGCTCGACGCGGGGCCCGTTCACCAGGATGGTCGTTCGCGCTTGATACGGTAGGACGTGCCGCGATGGCGAACGCCCCACAGTGCAGCGATTACGTCGCCCTCCTCGCGGCCGAGGCCGCCATCGCGGACGGGACGTGTCGCCAGGATTACGACGGTTCGCTCCGATAGGGTTCGCGTCTCGGTGAAGCCATCAGCTAGCTTCAGTTCAACGTCGTATTCGGCTCCCGCAGGAGCCACGAAGATCGAACTGAGGCCGCGGTGCACTCGGATGACCGCCTCCAGCTCCTGCAGCTTGAATTGAGCGTTACGCGTGTCATGGTTCATGACGAACTCCTCTACGCTGTGGTGTGACGGACTAATTTATATTATAGCACAAATAGCAAGAAAAAGCAATGATTTATACTAGTAGGTATGATACTTGGCATCGACGAAGCGGGGCGTGGCCCCTGGGCGGGCCCGCTGGTGGTGGGTGCGGTAGTGCTGGGCGGGGTGCAGATTGATGGGCTTGACGATAGCAAAAAACTCAGCAAAAAGCGCCGTGAAGCCCTATACCTGCTGATCATCGAGCAAGCAGCTGCCACCGCTACGGGTTGGGTGACTGTCGCCGAGCTGGACCAGATTGGCATGAGCGAAGCACTGCGCATAGCGACGCGGCGGGCGGTGGAACAGATCCACGTACCGTATCATCAGATTATTATTGATGGCACGGTGAATTTTTTGAGTGGCACGACCAAGGGCGACTATGTAAAGACCTTGCCAAAAGCCGATGCGTTGATTCCGAGTGTGTCGGCGGCGTCGATCATCGCCAAGGTGGAGCGCGACCGCTATATGGCCGAGCAAGATGCGCTGTATCCTGGCTATGGATTTGCGCGACATGCCGGCTATGGCGTCAAGGCCCACCGCGAGGCGATCGCCCACCTCGGCGTGACGCCACTGCACCGATTGAGTTTTGCGCCGTTACAAGGGTATGCCAACGGTGGCGACCTGCGGGAGGTGCAGCATTCTGAGCAGCCAGTCGGTTCTGTGATGTCCTCGCGGCAGCTGCGTAACCGCCTTTCTACTCGCGATATTGGCAATGCCAGTGAAGACGCGGCGGCAAACGAACTGATGCGCCGTGGGCACGACATTATTGCGCGCAATTGGCGCACCAAATACTGCGAGATTGATATTGTGTCGCGGCAGCAGGGGACGTATTACTTTGTGGAGGTCAAGCACCGCAAGACCGATACCTCGGGCGACGGATTAGCGGCAATTACCGCCCGCAAGCAGCGCCAGATGAAATTTGCGGCGGAGTATTTTGCGGTGGCGCACCAGCTGCGCGACACTGATTTGCGGCTGATGGCGATCGCGACCACGGGCAACCCGCCGGTGATAACGCAGCTAATTGAGCTCGAGTAGGCGACGACGAACCGCATCGCCGTCGCGGTCGAGTAGCTCTAATCGCCCGGTGATTTCGACGAGGCCTACTTCGATAGTGCGCCGCAGCGACACATCGGCAAGTAGCGGCGTGGTAAACGCGACAAATTCGGCCTGCATGGCATGCGTCATGACCATCATAGCGGCAACGCGCAGAAATGCATCGGCGTTCATCTCGTCGCCAAAGGTTTGCATAATCCACGGCCAATTATCCTGGCACCATTGCCACGTGGCGGTGCGGCCGTCGCGATTGCGGATAAGATCGGCGTACCAGCGCACGGTATCTTGGCTGCGGATGATGGTGGTGTCGGTGAGCGTCGCGATCAGGCGCTGTAATTCGGCCGGGTCGCGTGCCGAGCACAGCGCATCGGCAATGTCGCTCTGCAACTCAGCCGATTCGAGCGGGTAGCGCTCGAATAGCTCGTCGAACACGCGGCGCTCTGGGCTGTGGCGCACTACAATACTCATGACGAGGCCGCGAATCTCGGGATCGAGGCCTTCGATTCCCTTGGTATGGTACAGCTTGGTGGTGGCCTCAATAACATCCTGCTGCTCGCCATACGCCATAAAGCCCAGGATAGTGGCACGCAGCTGAATGGTGTCTTCGTCGTCGCCCTTGCGAACATCGAGGCCTAGCTGCTGGTAGAGTGGGCGGGCGAGGCGATCGGCGAGGTTGCGCAGGGCGCGTTCTGCCGCCGGGTCTGGTTCGACGAATTTTTTGAGCTCGCTAAGCGCCATACCCATAATGCTCCAGACGTGCTCGTTGGTTTCGCCCGAATACGCATCGAGCAGATCGATCAGCTTGGCGCTGGCAATGCGGCCGCCGCGCGCCAGCAGGGTTTGCTCGTGGAGCAGCTGCATGCGGCCCAGTGGCGGGATAGTGCCGTGCTGGATTTCGCTGAGCAGCTGGGCAAACAGCGTGTCGTCGTACTGCGTAATCATATGCGCTGCATCATGTACATTCAGGCGAATGTGTTGGGCAGTGCTTGCGATGGTCTCTGTCGCAGTGTCGAGCATCTCGGGCAGAGCACTGGTCGATGCGTCCAGAGGAATCGGCCAGATGCGGGATTTGTCTTCGTGTGGTCCCACAAAAAACTGCTCTTGAGACAGCAGAATCTGCGAGCCCCTGCGCGATATACTGACCACGGGGAAGCCCGGCTGCGACACCCAGGCATGCATGAATTCTTTGACCGGCTTGCCGCTCGAGCTAGAGAGCGCATCCCACAAATCATCGCCAGTGGTATTGCCGTAGGCATGACGTTCGAAGTACGCGGTGAGGCCATGGCGAAACGCATCGATACCGCAATAATTCATGAGCATACGCACCAGCCGCGCGCCCTTGGCATACACGATAGCACCGTCAAATAGCGTGCCGATTTCGTTGGGATGATGCACCTCTACCTCGACAGCTTGCACGCCGTCCAGGCTATCGCGGCGCAGGCTGACGACGTCTTCGTAGCTGGCAAATTCGTCCCACACGTGCCATTCGGGGTGCAGCGCGTCGGCGCATACGTATTCCATCACGGTGGCAAAACTTTCGTTTAGCCACAGGTATGTCCACCACTCCATAGTCACCAAATTGCCAAACCACTGGTGGCTCAGCTCGTGCGCAATCACAATGGCGGTGCGCCGACGCGTGGCGATGCTGGTGAGCGCGGGGTCTACGACCAGCGAATCCTCGCGGTATGTCACTAGGCCCCAGTTTTCCATGGCGGCGACACCGCTCGACACATCGGGTAGGGCCAGCTGATCGGATTTTGGCAGCGGATATTCGACGCCAAAGAATTCCTCGTAAAACTCAATCGATTTGATCGAATGCTCGAGCGCAAATTGTAAATGAGCTAGTTTCTGCGCTGTAGTGGCCCAGACATTTACCTCGACACCGCGCGCTGTTTGGCCGCTAACACAGTGCAGTTCGCCAATCGCCAGGGCTAGTAGGTAGCTACTCATGCGCGGCGTAGTGGCAAAATGCACTTCTTGGCGCCCGTCGTCGAGGCTACGGGTGCGCTGCGCCGGCATATTGCCAATAACAGTCAGCCTAGCATCGGTGGTGACGTGGACGTCAAACGTTGCCTTGGCGGCGGGCTCGTCCACGCAGGGCAGCAATTCGCGGGCGTAATTTGGCTCCATTTGCGTGACAAACATGGTGCGGCGCTGGCCGTTGTGCTGGTAGCGCGAGGCGTAGATGCCGCGGGTAAATTCGTTGATCGCGAGGTGATAACTAATCACGATAATTACCGCGCCGGCGCGTAGCTCGTCGTGCAGGATCTCTAGCTCGTCATCGTCGCTCGCCTGGTAGGTAGCGCGTTTGCCGTTTATTGTCACCGAATCGATCTCGAGGCCTTTGGCATGCAGCACCACGTGGCCGTGCGTGGATTCGCCGGTAATTGTGGCGGTGCCGCGTAGTGTTTCGGCGGCTGTGTCGATATCGAGCGACAGGTCGTAATGGGTTGGTATAAATTCGTTGAGTAATCGTCGGACAGTTTGCATTCTCTCATTGTACCAAACGATTTATAATGAGGGGATGAATCGGCACAGGATACGACGAATGGTAACGATAATCCTGGTGATTGCGGCGGTAGCTGCGGCGCTGTTTGTCGAGCCGAGCAGCTACCAGCCGACGCCGCCAGACCGCCCAGCTTCGGCTAGCCAGCCCGCGGCGGGATCGGCCAGCGCTGCACTTGCGCTGCTCGAGGTAAAGGGCCGCGCGCCCAAGACTGACTATCGGCGGACGGCATTTGGTGATGGCTGGGCGATGGTTGGCATGTGCGATACGCGCAATATTATTTTGCACCGTGATATGCCCGATGCGCTGGTGAGTGATAATTGCAAAGTGATGCGTGGCACGCTACACGATCCCTATACAGGCACGACGATTGCGTTTAGCCGCGGCGCTGATACTAGTGACGCGATTCAGATTGACCATGTGGTGGCGCTAAGTGATGCTTGGCAAAAAGGCGCCGCTACCTTGACGCCTGCCACGCGGCAAGCGCTTGCCAACGATCCGCTCGAGCTGCTCGCGGTAGACGGCCCGGCCAACCAAGCCAAAGGCGACGGCGACGCGGCGACCTGGCTACCGCCCAACAAATCGTTTCGCTGCGCATACGTGGCGCGGCAAATTGCCGTCAAGGCCAAATATGGCTTGTGGATAACGCCGGCCGAACGCGACGCCATGCAGGCAATCCTGGCCACTTGCCCGAGCCAAACGCTGCCCACGCCGTAGCGGGTATGCTACAATACTAGACATCTATGAAACGACAGTATTTTTTATACTATGATTTGATATTGGCGGCATTTGTGTTGGCGCTGCTGATTTCTAACATTGCCGCCACCAAGCTCATCACCGCAGGGCCGCTGATCCTCGATGGCGGCGCGGTGTTATTTCCGCTAACGTATATTTTGGGTGATATCCTGACCGAAGTCTATGGCTACCGCTATGCGCGGCGCGCTATCTGGGGGGGGTTCATCGGTATGGTGATAGCAATTGCCACCTTTACGGTGGTCGGCTGGCTACCGTATCCGCCCGAGTACACGGCGCAGCTATCGTACGAAGCGGTGCTTGGGTTCCTGCCGCGGATTGTTGTGGCGAGCCTGGTGGCATTTGTGGTGGGTGAGTTTCTCAATTCGTATGTGCTGGCCAAGCTTAAAATCCGCACCAAGGGCCGCAAGCTCTGGCTACGACTGATTAGTTCGACGGTGGTCGGCGAGCTGTTTGATACGGTGATTTTTTGCCTGATTGCCTTTGGCGGCATCCTGGGCAGCTGGGACATGTTGAATTATATTACCGTGGGCTGGCTGTTTAAAGTGGGCGTCGAAGTGTTGATGCTGCCAGTGACTTACCGCGTGATTGCCGCGCTTAAACGTCGCGAGCGTAGTGATGCCGACGATCGCCGGGCGAATTTTACGCCGCTGTCGATGTCGCTGCAGAAGTAGCGTAGTAGCTGGCCAAAAACTCGCGCTTAAACTGCATAAATGTGCCATCGGCAATGCTGGCACGAATATCGTCCACCAGCTGCACGATAAATTGCTCGTTGTGTATCGTCGCCAGCGTTTTGGCCAGCATTTCATCGACGCGAAATAGGTGATGCAGGTAGGCCCGCGTATAGTGCTGGCAGGTGTAACAGCTACAATTGGCGTCAAATGGTGCAACATCGCGGCGGAACTCTTGCCGCCGGATATTGACCCGGCCGTCACGCGTATACATGGCGCCATTTCGGGCCACACGGGCCGGGCTGACGCAGTCGAAAGTATCGGCGCCGTGCTCGATACAGTCAAAGATATCATCGGGCTCCGATATGCCCAGCATGTGGCGCGGCTTGTCCTCGGGCAGCTCTTCGCAGATCCAGCCGACGATGGCGCCAATATTATGCTTGGTAAACGCACCGCCCAGGCCAAACCCATCGAATTCCATTGCGCCCAGCGTTCGGGCTGATGCGCGTCGCAAATCCTCGTAATGTGCCCCCTGTACCACACCGTACAGCGCCTGTGGCGGGCGATGAGTGCGCTCGGCATTGAGCCGCTGATGCTCGCGCAGGCTACGCACCGCCCAGGGGTGAGTACGCATATCAAGCGACTCTACCTGGTAGTCGTAGTCGTGCTGCAGGGTGGTCAGCTCGTCGAACGCAAACGTAATATCGGCGCCAATGCCGTGCTGGATTTGCATCGACAATTCGGGCGTGAATCGCTGCAGGCTACCGTCTAGATGCGACTTAAAGGTCACGCCATCATTATCTATGCGGGTCAGGTTTTGCCGCGCAGGCTGAGTGCTGAGAGGCGCATCGCCGACCATGTCAATGACTTTTTTCATCCCCACACCCAGGCTCATCACCTGGAATCCGCCACTGTCGCTAAAGGTTGGCTTGGGCCAATTCATAAATTGGTGGATACCGCCCGCTTCGTCGACGAGGTCGTGACCAGGGCGCAGGAACAAGTGGTAGGCATTTACGAGCACGGCCTGCGCCCCTGTTGCCGCCAGCTGCTCGGGCGTTAGGCCCTTGAGCGTAGCCCTGGTGCCTACCGGAATAAATGCCGGCGTTGCGATCTCGCCGTGTGGCGTGCGCAGGACGCCGGTGCGTGCCAGCGTGCCGGGCAGGCGATGGGTGATGGTAAATTCGAGCGCTCGTTTCATCTAGTAGGTAGTATACCAGACGGTGATGTATGGTACGATAGATACGTACGTTCCCTGACAATTCGGAGGTCATGATGGAGTATCTGTTTCTAAGCAGTGTCCCAATGCTCGTGCTTGCGGCGATCGCTGCTGTCTGTATCGTGCTGGCATGCTGCATAGCGGCGATCGTGCTGGCGCTGCCGATTGCGCTGATCGCCCGGTACCGCAATCGCCACGACAGGCGTCACTACGAATCCATCAGCAGCATCCTCTAGTAGTCCGCCCACTAGGTCGCAGCGAATCGTTCGCTCCCTAGTGGGCGGCGATTTGCTTTTTTGGCCCAGCTGCGCTATACTGAGACATGTACACATCCGGCCGGCAGGTCGGAGTTTTTCGTAAGAACGAATAGTAATTCAGGAGAAAACAATGGAAGATCTAAACATTAAGCAACTTACCCTGGCGGTGCGCACTATCGCCGAAGAGAAGAACCTGCCCGAAGAGACCGTCATGGAAGTCATTGAGCAGGCGATTGCTGCTGCCTGGCGCCGTGACAATGGCGAGCGCGACCAGAATGTGCGCGCCGAGTTGAATGTCAACGACGGTACCGCCAGGGTATTTGTGGTGCGCGATATCGTTACTGATGAAGAGCTCGAGAGCGAGGTTACTCAGATCAGCCTAGACGATGCCCGCAAGATCAAAAAAGACGCTGAAATTGGCGGCGTGATCGAGGATATGCACGAGGTAACCAGCTTTGGCCGCGTGGCTGCTCAGACGGCCAAGCAAGTCGTGCTACAGCGCCTGCGCGAGGCCGAGCGCGAGGTCGTACTGGCCGAATACGAAGACAAAATCGGCACCGTTGTCACTGGTATTGTGCAGCGCGTCGAGCCGCGCCTTGTCCGAATCGAGCTCGGCAAGGCTATCGGTATTCTGCCACAGAGCGAGCAAATCCAGGGCGAATATTACAGCGTAGGCTCGCGCATGAAGGTATTGATCAAAGACATCGAGCGCGAAAACCGCGGTCCACAGCTAATTCTAAGCCGCGGCAGCGAAGCCTTTGTCGAGCATCTATTCCGCCAAGAAGTGCCCGAGCTCGAGACCGGCGCCGTAGAAATCAAAGCCATCGCCCGCGAAGCCGGCCGCCGCACCAAGCTAGCCGTGCGCTCAACGGTGTCTGGCGTTGACCCCGTTGGCACCTTTGTTGGTGGCCATGGGTCGCGTGTCAATGCCGTCATGAGCGAAATCGGCGACCAAGAAAAAATCGACATCGTCACCTACGACGACAGCGTCGACCAGTACATCCGCAACGCCCTGAGCCCTGCCGATGTGGTGAAGGTAGAGATTGATGACGCCGAAAAACGTGCCAAAGTATACGTCGCCGAGGACCAGCAGTCCATCGCGATTGGCCGCGGCGGCCAAAATGTGCGCCTGGCGAGCCGTTTGGTTGGCTACGAGCTTGACATCGAGACTGCAAATGGCGCTGGCACCACCGGCAAACCTGTCGAGCGTCCGCGCAAAAATGTCGAAGACGACCTGTTTAGCGCCATCGAACAGCAAAGCGAAGCGTAGTTCAATACGTTCAAGCCCCCTCATAGCTTCTCCTTTCGGGCAAGCTATATTGGGCTTGAATCAATGCGCAAAATGTATTATGATAACAAGGCTGCCGCGATCGGCGCGGCACATATGAATGGGACAGGAGGTGCGCCATGAGCGCACAGCAGAGCATCCTCGATGGCCTCGCCGAGATCATCAACGAGGAGACCGGCATCGACCCGTCTGACGTCGAGCTCGACAAGTCGTTCACCGACGACCTCGACATCGACTCGCTGTCGATGATGACGATCGTCGTCATCGCCGAGGAGCGGTTCGGCGTGAAGATCCCGGACAACCAGGTCAAGACCCTCAAGACGGTCCGCGACGCGGTGGACTTCATCACCGCGGCACAGGACACCGCCTGACGGGCCGCACCCTCGCCTCCCAGCCCGCCCCACCCCATGAGTGTAGCGGGCTGGGAGGCATCGTTAATGATAGGGGTATTGACTACACGATAGCAAAATGATATAATATATAGATTATGAACCCACGCGAAGCCCTTCCAGGCAGAGTCCCTGATTTTTATAGAGGTGATCCTGACGCGGTTATTGAGTATGAGAATAATCGCACGCCTGTTGCGGTGCATTCCTACGACATGAGTCCGCGAGAGGTGCACGAAATCGTGATGGGTACAAAGAATTGGGCGGAGCGAGGTGCCTATGAGACGATTCTCGCCCAGTCAGGTGCCTTTGTCCGTGCACTTGACAGATCTGGAATACAGTTTCGTCCTAAGTATAGCCTCGGGAAATGTCCCGCAGATGAGCTAGATATATCACTCCCAGAGAGCACCGGAGAAGTGCTAAGCAATAATTACGAGGGGATTCCATCGATTACCGCTGAAATACGCGTACCAGCGACGGCACTGCCGATTGATCTTGATTCGAGTGACGGCTGGGATATAGTGATCCCGCGACTGTTGAGGGCGGCTGCACAGGGGAGAAATGGCGCCGCGACGCTTCAAGCGGGCAAATTTGGTCCAGATAACTTCGTGTATACCCCAAAAGAAAATGTAGTGTATTACACCGATGCTGGACCAGCTTTGGTAGGGCGTGTCACACATGGAGGTACGAGTAGACTGCAGCGCGAGATGGGTCAAATAAATGCCGAGATGGGGTACGAAAAGATCGAGGCCATGCTAGACCGCATGCTACGGAGTAAATCTCGTAGTAACCGGCAAACTGCGTTGAAGCCTATATATAATTCGTTATTTAGAGAAATGCATCGAATAGACTTCAGTCGAGAGGAAATTGCGGCAAGCCGGGTACTGAGCATGTTTCGGGCAACCGAAAAATTTATGAATACGCAGCGTGAACGCAAACCGCGAATCTCCAGAGCGATTGGTACGCTTGCTACTGATATCGAAATATAATACTCGTCCTAAACACGGGCATAACGCAAATAGGTTAGCACTCTTGCGCATAGAGTGCTAATTCGTTATACTAGATGATAGCAATGATGGGTAGGCCACTTGCTGATTGGAGATTGATATGTCAGATGAATTTAGTGAATTTGTAGCGCGGCTAACCGAGAATGCTCGGGTGAGCCTGCAGCACGCGGATGCCGTGGCACGAGCCGCTGGCAGTGCGTATATTGGTACCGAGCATTTGTTGCTGGGCGTGCTGGCTCAGGAATCGTCGGTGGGCGCAAAATTCCTGGCAGATGCCGGCCTAACACTGGCGCGAGCAGAGTCGGCGCTGGATGTAACGCCTAGGCGACTGGTGGTGAGCACCGGCAGCAAAGGGCTGTCCGAGACCGCCATGCTGACGCTCCGCATGAGCTGGGAGGTCGCTCGCGAATTCCATCAGGAGCATATGGGTACCGAGCATATTTTGTATAGCATTTTGAAGCAGCAAAACGCCCGAGCGACCGTGCTGCTGCACGATATGGATGTCGACGTCGATGAGATTATTGCTGCGCTCGAGGAATACTTG
This sequence comes from Candidatus Saccharibacteria bacterium UBA1932, assembly GCA_002337095.1. GTDB lineage: Bacteria > Patescibacteriota > Saccharimonadia > Saccharimonadales > Saccharimonadaceae > Saccharimonas. Next base: position 48,709 of record DDFI01000001.1, on the reverse strand, counting down.
GGGCGACAGAGCGATTACAGCGAGCAGCAGATCTCGACTAAGCAATCGTCGCGCCGCGGTGGTGGCATTCTGGACCAATTTGGGATTGACTTGACGGCGCGCGCAGCGGCTGGCGAGCTAGATGTACTGATTGGTCGGGCCAAGGAAGAGGAGCGCCTGGTGACGATTCTGAGCCGCCGCACCAAGAACAACCCCGTGCTGATTGGCGATCCTGGGGTTGGCAAGACGGCGATTGTTGAGGGCCTAGCCCAGCGGATTGCGCGCGAGGAAGTGCCCGATCATTTGCTTGATCGGCGAGTGATTCAGCTGGATCTGGCGGCGATGATTGCTGGCACCAAATATCGCGGCGAATTTGAGGAGCGGCTGAAACGGGTCGTAGCCGAGGTGAAAAAGCAGCGCAATATCATCCTATTTATCGATGAGCTGCATCTGCTGGTAGGCGCTGGCGCGGCCGAGGGCGCGATGGATGCAGCGAATTTGCTCAAGCCAGCGCTAGCGCGCGGCGAGCTGCACATGATTGGCGCGACAACAATCGACGAATATCGCAAACATATCGAGAAGGACGCCGCCCTGGAGCGCCGTTTTCAGTCGATTGTGGTAAAAGAGCCGACATTTAACGAGACGATCGCCATTCTCAAAGGCCTTAAGAACTACTATGAGTCGCACCACCGGGTAACAATTACCGATGAGGTAGTCGAGGACGCGGTGTATATGGCGGACCGCTATGTGAGCGATCGATTTATGCCAGATAAGGCAATCGATGTGATTGATGAGGCGGCGGCGCTAGTGAGGGTTAAGCGCGGGCACAAGCCAAGCGAGCTGCGCGATTACACCCGGCAGCTCAAGCAGCTGAATGAGCGCATGGAAGAGGCGGTGGCCGATGAGGATTACGAACGAGCGGCGCTGTACAAGACCCAAATTAGCAAAATGCAGCAGCAAATTAAAGCCTGCGAAGCGCGCCAGACTGCCGATGCGATTGCGCTTAGCTCGGATGATATTGCGCATGCCATTGCGGTGATGACGAATATTCCGGTGGAGCGCGTAGTGTCGTCTGAGGCGACGCTGCTACGGCGTCTCGAGCAGCATCTGGCAAAGCATGTCATTGGCCAGCGCGAGGCGATTACGCGGGTGGCGCGGGCGATCCGACGTAGCCGCAGCGGTGTGTCGAGCGGTCATCGGCCGATTGGTAGCTTTGTATTTATGGGGCCGACTGGGGTGGGCAAAACCGAGCTGGCCCGCGTGTTGGCGCGCGAAGTGTTTGGCAGTAGTGATGCGCTGGTAAAAATCGACATGAGCGAGTTTGGCGAGCGTCACAATACCTCGCGATTGCTGGGCGCGCCGGCTGGGTATGTGGGCTACGAGGATGGCGGCAAATTGACCGACAAAATCCGCCGCCAACCCTACAGCGTGGTGTTATTTGACGAGATCGAAAAAGCCCACCCAGATGTATTTAATCTGCTGCTGCAGCTGCTCGAGGACGGTAAAGTGACTGACGCCAAGGGCCGCGAGGTTGATTTTAGCCACACCATCGTTATTTTGACCAGTAATGTCGGCGCCGACAAGATGATGCATGAGTCATCGCTGGGCTTCCATGCGCGGACGCCGCGTGACACCCGAGCGCTTGATCAAGTGCATAGCGAGAATGCTCGCGCTGCGCGCAAAGAGCTCGAAAAGCTCATGCGTCCCGAGTTGATCAATCGGTTTGATGCGATTGTGACATTCCGTGCGCTGACACGCCGTGAGATCGGCCAGATATTTGACGGTCAGATTGCTGACCTACGCAATCGGCTGGTGCGGCAAGGGCTGGGCCTACGCATAAGCGCGGCAGCCAAGCGGCTACTGATTGACGAGGGCTACGACGAAAAGTTTGGCGCGCGGCCGCTGCGCCGGGCAATCGAAGACCTGCTGGAGCACGAAATTGCTCATGGTATTCTGTCGAATATTTACAAAAAAGGCGATATACTAGAAGTAGATGCAGCCGCAAAACGACTCACCATACGTGCCGTCCACGGCGAATGAGCATCCTAGGGGGCGACATGGGGCAGCGGTCGCTATACTGGGTGTGTGTTTGCTACTGGTGGCGTGCATGTGGATATTTCGGCAGACGATTCTGGACTACGGCCGAGCCTTTAGCTATCGGCCATCGGCTGCGATTGCGGCGATTGTCTCGAGGGTAGATATGAGCGATCAGGGGCGGTTTTTGTTCTATGCCAGCGAGCCCTCGATCTTGGCGAGCCCGCAGTTTGGCCAGCAGTGCCCTGTTGCTACCGAGAAGACCGCCACTATTCTGGGCTGCTACGCCGCGCAGCGCATCTATGTGTATGACGTCACCAACAGCGAGCTTGATGGCATCAAAGATGTCACCGCTGCCCACGAGATGCTGCATGCAGCCTATGATCGGCTGAGCGGGCCGGAGCGCCAGCGTGTTGATACGCTGGTCGAGAACGAATACGCCACGCTCAAAAAAGATCCGAATTTTGCCGCGCGGGTTAAGCTGTACGATTCAATCGAGCCGGGCCAGCGCGACAACGAGCTGCATTCTATCATCGGTACCGAGATTGCGACGATTAGCCCCGAGCTGGAGAATTATTACCGCCGGTATTTTAAGGACCGCAGCAAAGTCACCACGCTGCAGCAGCGCTATTCGAGTGTGTTTACGCAGCTGCAGAATCAATCGGCCGAGCTGATCAAGTATCTAAATAACCTGAGCGACACGATTGGCACCGAAAAATCCGACTATAACACGCGGGTGGCGGCGCTTAATGCGGAGATAACGGCGTTTAATCGGCTTGCCAATGCTGGCGAGATTAGCCCGGCGCAATTTACCGCACGGCGCAAGGCGTTGGTGCTCGAGAGTGATGCGCTTGAGGTGCTCCGCACCACGATTAATACCCAGCTGGCTGATTACGAGGCCAAAAAGGCCGAACTAATGAGTATTTCGGCGCATGTCGACCAGCTCAACCGCAGCGTCGACAGCAAGCTCGCGCCAGCGCCTACGCTGTGATACGTGCCCTTTGGGGCGGGTAGAGGCTTAACGAACCGACACAATCAGGGTATAATAGGCCCTAATGGCTAGATCTCGTACGCAATTTGTGTGTCAGAAATGTGGGTCGTCGTATCCAAAATGGACGGGGCGCTGTGATAATTGTGGCGAGTGGAATTCGCTGGTAGAGCAGCCGGCAGAGACGGTCGGCAAATCGGTAGTGGCAAAAAGTGCGGCAAGCGGCAAAGTGCTAACGCCGCAAACCATGCGTTCGATCGAGACCGACGATCGCTCGAGCCGCATGCCGACGGGATTTGAGGACCTAGATGCGGTAATGGGTGGCGGCATGCTAGCCGGCGGCGTGGTGCTGTTGGCGGGACAGCCGGGTATTGGCAAAAGCACGCTATTATTGCAGATGGCGCACCATATTAGCACGGCAACGCCAGTGCTGTATGCGAGTGGCGAGGAGTCGGCGTCGCAGGTAAAACTACGCGCTGGCCGTTTGGGTGCCGAGGCGAGCGACGACCTGCAGTTTGTGGCCAGTACCAGTGCCGACGATATCGCGGCGACGATTCGCTCTGGGGCTTATCGATTGGTGATCATCGATTCGATTCAGACCCTCAGCCTGGCCGAAATTACTTCGGCGCCGGGCACGGTGAGCCAAATCACTAACAGTTCGAATGTGATTATCCGCGCGGCCAAAGAATCTGGTGCGGCGGTGATTTTGGTTGGCCATGTTACCAAAGAGGGCTCGATTGCTGGGCCAAAAGTGCTGGAACACTTGGTCGACGTTGTGCTGCAGTTTGAGGGTGATCGCTACGGTGGATTTAAGGTGATTCGTGCGGTCAAAAACCGCTATGGTTCTACCAGCGAAGCGGCGATATTCGAGATGAATGAGCGTGGGCTCGAACTAGTCAAAAACCCTTCGGCAGCGCTGCTTGCGGAACGTCAAAACTCCGATGGCTCAGTTGTGCTAGCGACGCTCGAGGGCACGCGGCCGCTTCTGGTCGAGATCCAGGCACTTGTCAATTCGACGAATTTCGGGTATCCTAAGCGTACGGCTAGTGGGTTTGACCTCAACCGACTCAATCTACTCATTGCGGTGCTCGAACGTCGCACCAAACTGAATTTATCAGACAAAGATATCTACATCAATGTCGTCGGTGGCCTCAAACTCAACGATCCCGCAGCCGATCTCGCTGTCGCTATGGCAATTGCTAGCGCGAGTGCTGGTCGACGACTCGATGATGGCGTGGTGGTGTTTGGCGAGATTGGGCTTGGCGGCGAAATTCGCTCGGTGGCCTCGGTTGATCGTCGCGCGGCCGAAGCGCGCAAGCTAGGATTTACCTATGCGATCGGCCCTCGGTCTAAGGACGAATTTGTCCGCGGCGTCAAAGACCTTCGCCAAGCCCTCATCGACTATCTCCAAAAATAACCAACAAGGAACCTCCCCCAAATGACAATAGAATTACTTACTCTCATCCTCGTGGTGTCCACCATGATTGGCGTCGGCTATCTGGTGGCCCGCCAGCCGCGCCGCAGCCTACGTAATGGCGCCGGCTCGGTATTGGTCGATACATCAGTGCTGATGGACGGCCGGATTATCGCCATCGCTACCAGCGGTTTTATTACCAGCACGCTGGTGATCCCGCGCAGCGTCATCGGAGAGCTACAATTTTTGGCTGATAATGCCGATAACGACAAACGTACTCGGGCTCGTCAGGGGCTAGATGTAGTGCGCGAGCTGCAGGATATGCAGAATGTCAGCGTACAGTTGCTGCAAGACGGCAGCAAGGCCGCCGAAGGCGTCGACGAGCGGCTGCTGAGCCTTGCCAAGAGCTCGAACGCTGCTATTTGCACCATCGACTACAACCTCAATAAGGTTGCCGCTGTCGAGGGTATTCGCGTGCTTAATGTCAACGAATTGGCGCGCGGACTGCGCATGGCCTATTTGCCCGGCGAGCGAATTATGCTAGAGTTGACTCAAAAAGGCTCAGACTCTCATCAGGCGGTCGGCCACCTGCCAGATGGCACGATGGTGGTGGTAGAGCATGCCAATCAGCATATTGGTAAACGCGTTGAGATCGAATTTATTCGTGGGCTGCAAACCGCTGCTGGCCGCATGATGTTTGCGAGGCGGGTTGATCGAGATCAGCCCACAGCCAAAAATCGGCCGGCCGGCCGAGCGCCGGCTGCGCGCAGCACTCCTGCAAGCCCCGCGCCGAAGACCGCTGCTGTTTCAGTTTCATCTAGCCCGCGTTCTGTTCGGCAGTCTCGCGCTGCTCAGCAACCTGCAACGCAGCCACCGGCCGCAACTCCCGCCACCAACCAGGCTAGCCGGTCGCGCCAGCGTGCCGCACAGCAGTCTAAGGCAGGTAGCGGCCAACATGCTCGACGCCGTCAGCAGCCGAGGCAGCGCGATCAAGAATCTGCCTTGATCGAACTCGTCAATAATCAATAATCATACAAGTAGAAGAGAATTATCGTAGGCGGCCGTGACGATTTGTAGCGGTCGAGATAGTCATGGTGGGCTTGCCGCCATATGCTGTGCTGCCCCACTGGGCGGTGTCGACACCCTCGTAATAGCCGGTATCGACTACGGTTGCAGCAACTGTGAATGAAGTGGTAGTGCCAACAGTGTTCGGCACACTAAAGCTACTACCGCCAGTATAACTTGCGGTGCTGATAGCTTGGCCGTTAACCTTGAGGTCGATGGATTGTATGTCGAATTTACCCTTGGTGACGGTGCCGTTGATGGTTTTGCCATCACCAGACACCGATACCTTAATGGTAGGCTTCGCATCGTCGCAGCGGTGCACATCATCGTCGGAGCCCGGGTCGTAACTGCCGTCAGCTGCTACCAGTATATCCTTTTTGCTAACGGGATCGACAGACTTAGTGACGGCGATTTGTACTTGCGCACGGGCTGGGGTACAGCTGGTGGCCTTCTTTTTGGATACTTGGTCGAATGTCACCTGAGCGGTGGTGCCGGCAGCGGATTTGTTGTAGTACGAGGGGAATAATTCGCCATTGATTTTTTGGATGCCGTTTGGCTGCGTAAACCAATCGGTTTTTTTAGCCTTGCCATTGTCGATGTAGTATTGGGTAGCTTGGGCGAGGGCGTGGTCGAACAACATTGCCGGGATAGTCGAGTAGCCACGGTTGAGGTTGAGCGGCTTGGAATCGTTGTTGCCAAGCCATACTGCCATCGATAGCGACGAGGTGTAACCGACTGTCCAGAGGTCTTTCGAGTAGGCCTTGCCGCCGATGTTGATGTCGGACGTACCGGTTTTTGCAGCCGCGTGGACGCCAAGGGCGTTGAGCTGCGTTAGATAGTCGCGTCCTCCGTTGAGGCCGGCACGAGCCCGGCCATCGCCCAGGATGTCGCTGACGATATAGGCGGCCTGCGGATCGAGTACCTGCGTGGTCGAGGCCTTGAATTCTTTGAGCACTTTCCCTTGGGAGTTGGTAACTTTCATGACGGTGCTCTGTGGCATATAGGCACCCTGACGAGCAAGTGACGCGATGGCGTTGACGTGGTCCATCAGGCGAGTGCCGCAACTACCGATAGCTGATGCCAAGCCAGCTTGTTGCTCAATGCCTTGCGTACAATACTGCTTATCGCCCATGGCGCGGATGAGCTCCCAGGTAGGCTGTATACCGCTGACCTGCATAGCCTTGATTGCCGGAATATTGCGCGACCAGTCAAGCGCTTGACGGATATTGATATTACCCTTAAACCCACCATCGGCGTTGTTTGGCGTCCAATCGCCCCAGGAGGTTTTGGTGTCGGCCAGGATCGAGCCGCTGCCGTAGTTTGGCTTACCGTTAGGCTGTTGGGTGAATAGTTGGGCGTAGACTAGCGGCTTGATTGACGAGCCTGGCTGAATAAACGAGAGCGCGGCGTTGTTTTGGCCGAATCCTGGGGCGTTGTAGTCGCGGCTGCCCACCATCGCTAGTACTTGGCCAGTCTGGTTGTCTTCGATAGCCGCGGCACCGTTACTAAAGCCCGAGAAATCCGAACAGTTGCTATTGCCGCAGATACCGCCGGTGAGCTTGCCGCTGAACATATCGGCCATTTGCCCCTGTAGTTGATCCTGAATTGTGCTGTCGAGTGTCGTGTAAACACTCAGACCGCCTTGGCCAACGATGGTGGCGCCCAGTTCGTCCTTGAGTTGCTGTGAGACCATGTCGAGGAAATGCGGTGCCACGCGATTGGTATCGACCGTGGGCTGTTTGATATTGTCGAGAATAGGATAGTTCATGGCGGCGTCGGCCTGGGCTTGGGTGGCGTAGCCTAGCTCGACCATGTTTCTGAGGACCTTGTGCTGCCGATCAATAAGCGCCGCGTGGCCTTCGGGGTCGGTACCATAGGGATTGTAGCGGTTGGGGTCATTCGGGATGGCGGCAAGTAGGGCCGCTTCGGCTAGCGTGAGGTCTTTGGTGTGTTTGCCAAAATATGCCTGAGCACCTGATTCTACGCCATTGCGTCGGCCGCCGTAGGGCGATTCGTTGAGATAGAGATTGAGGATTTCGTCCTTAGAATACATGCGCTCGACCTCGATAGCCAAGATCATTTCTTTGATTTTGCGCGGGACACCAGCTATGCCGCGCTGCTGGGCTTCTTCGGGAGGAAAAAACACTTGCTTGACAAGCTGCTGGGTGAGTGTGGAGCCACCCTGGATGGCGTTGCCCTGGGAGTTGCTGACTAGCGAGCGCGTGATACCTTGTATACTAATACCGCCATGGTTATAGAAATCCTTGTCCTCGATAGCAATAGTGGCCTGGCGGATATTGTCAGAGATGTCCTTGCTATCAACGACCAGCGTGTAGTTGCCCAGACCCTTATCTTCCCAGAGGAGCTTACCGCTACGGTCGTAATATTTGGTGACAGTACTCTGAACGCGCTGTGCTAAGCTACCTGGGCGAATCGCGTCGAGATCCTTGCGGTAAAAGGCGAATAGCCCACCGATTAGCAGCACCATAAACAGCAGGCCGACGCCTGCGATTTTGAGCGCCATCATGCCGCCCTTTTTGCTAAACCAATAGCCAAAGAATTGCTTTGGTTGCAGGCGAAATAGTAGGCGCTTAAACGGCTGCTTGGGCAGCGTTGCCAAATACTCGGCTTTTTTGCGCGCCAACAGATCTTTTTTTGATCGACGCTTTTCGGCCAAATTAGCGTAGACATTCATGCCGCGACGAGATGATTTCTTTATCACTTCCTATTTCCCATAAGCAATATTGTCCTCATTATAGCACTAAATTTTCGCGCAATGTAGGCTTTTTTGGTATACTCTAGAATAGATTGCTAAAAGGGAACCACCTAACCATGACATTATCCGAAGAACTATCGTGGCGAGGATTTGTAAATCAAACCACGCTGCCGAACATCGAGGCGCTTGACCACGAGCCACTGACGTTTTATTGGGGTGTTGATCCCAGTGCCGACAGCATGACTATTGGCAACCTAGCGCCGGCAATGATGATTCGGCATTTTTTGGACCACGGCCACCGGGCGATCCTGCTGGTGGGCGGTGCGACGGGGCTAATTGGCGACCCCGATGGCAAAAAATCCGAGCGCGACCTGAAGAGCCTTGACGAAATCGCTCGCAACAAAGACGCCATTGCCCAACAATACCGGCAAATATTCGCCGGCAAGGATTTTGAAATAGTCGATAATTACGACTGGTTCAAGGACCTCGGCTACCTGCAATTCCTGCGGGATATTGGCAAGCATGTCAGCCTGACGCAGATGCTCGACCGTGATTTTGTGCAAAATCGCATTGGCGAGGGCGGCGAAGGTATTAGCTACGCCGAATTTAGCTACTCGCTGATCCAGGGCTACGATTTCTTGCATTTATTCCGCACCCACGGCGCCACACTGCAGGTGGCCGGTGCCGACCAATGGGGCAATAGTATTGCGGGTGTGCAGTTGATTCGTCGGCTCGAAGGTGCCGAGTCGCATGTGTTCACTGCGCCGCTAATCATCAACAAGCAAACTGGCGTCAAATTTGGCAAATCCGAGGGTGGTGCCATCTGGCTCGATCCCAACCAGACCAGCCCATACAAATTCTACCAATTTTGGCTCAACACCGATGATGATACTGCTCAGGATTTAATCAAAATCTACACGCTGCTCGACCGCGACACCGTCATCGCTGCGATCGAGAACCACCAAGCTAACCCTGGTGCGCGCAGTCTGCAAAAAATCCTAGCGCGCGAAGTCACCGAGCTGGTACATGGCTTAGAGCGCCGCGAATCGGTGGAGCGTGTCACCGAGGTATTGTTTGGCGGTAGGGATGTTCACGAGCTGCCAGAGAGTGACCTGGACGCGCTCGCCCTCGAAATTCCCGCTACGCCACTTGGCCAGAGCGTCTCGACAGCGCTGGTTAGTACCGCTACCGCTAGCTCTAACGCCGAAGTCCGCCGCCTGATTGCTTCGGGCGCCATCAGCATTAATGGTCAAAAAATCACCGAAGATCGTCAAATAACAGATACGAGTCTAGTCAAAAAAGGCAAAAATAACTTTGTGCTTGTGCGCTAACTCATTTCTGAATAACATCCAGGAGGGCATATGAAAAAACTCATTGCATTTGATCTAGACAACACCCTAGCCGAATCAAAATCGCAAATTCCTGATGTGATGTCCGAATGTTTGGCGCGCTTACTCGCTAAATACGACGTGTGTATTATTTCGGGCGGTAAGTTTGAACAGTTTGAAAAACAAGTCATTAGTCGACTTAACGTTACCGATGAGCTGCTGTCGAAGCTTCATATCATGCCGACCTGCGGCACTCGGTATTATCGCTACGACCAGATTGATAAGAAATGGCAAATGATATATCACAACAACCTGACGGCCGAACAAAAAACACGCATTCGAGCAGTGCTGGAGCATGGCGCCAAAGAGTTGGGGATCTGGGAGGCGCACCCGTACGGCGAGATTATTGAAGATCGCGGCTCGCAAGTAACCTATTCGGCACTGGGCCAGGATATTGGTGAGATGCTGGGCGAAGAAGGCCTTAAACGCAAATACGAGTGGGATCCGTACATGAAAAAGCGCAACAAACTACGCGACCTAATCGCGCCGCAACTGAGCGACCTAGAGGTGCGCGTCGGAGGGATTACAAGTATTGATATTACTCTTCCGGGCGTCGACAAGGCGTATGGTATACGCAAGCTGATTGATGCGCTCGAAATTTCAGCCGATAATATACTGTTTATTGGTGATATGCTGCAAGAAGGTGGCAATGATTACCCTGTTAAGGCTATGGGAATCGACTCGATTGAAGTCCGCGATTACAAAGATACGCCGCTTGTTGTCGAGGGCATCCTTGGCGTTACTGAGTAGCCTATGAATTTGGCGACCAAGCTCACCGAGATCAAGGGTGTTGGCCCCAAGGCTGCCGAGCAGTTGGCGCTGGCTGGGCTTGCGACGGTGGGGGATTTGCTGACATTTTTGCCGCGGCGACACGAGGATTTTAGTGGCGTGGTGCCAATCGCCGAACTGAATCCTGGCAAGGTAACGATCAAGGCCCGCTGTGAGGCCATCGAGACTCGCTCGGTGCGCCGTGGGTTGCGTCTGACCACTGCCACGCTAACGGATAGTAGCGGCAAAATCCGCGCCGTGTGGTTTAACCAGCCGTATCGCGCGGCGCAGCTAGCCAAGACCGACGATGAGTTTTATTTTTCGGGCGAGTTCGAATTCCAATACAATCGCTATCAGCTGACCAACCCCGCGGCCGAGCTGGTGAAGGATCTGCCCGTAAGTACCGACCGCATTGTGCCGGTATACCGGGCGATTCGCGGGCTCAAGAGCCAGCTGGTGCGCAAAATCCTAGCCGAGCTGAGGCCGTTTATCACGATGCTGCCCGATCCACTGCCGCCGAGCGTAGTGACGAGTCAAAAGCTCACGAGCTACAGCGATGCGCTACTGGGTCTGCATTTCCCGAGCGATACGCGGCAGATGGCGGTGGCGCGTGAGCGGCTGGCGTTTCAGGAATTATTCGAGCTGATCCTGGCGAGCCAGCTCAACAAGCTCGAACAAACGCGCCTGGCGGGCTATCAGATTCCGTTTGAGCAGCCGACGGTCAAGCGGTTTGTCGATGGCCTGCCGTTTGCGCTGACTGGCGCCCAAAAGCGCGCGGCGTGGGATATTCTACAAGATTTTGAACGCGCCACGCCGATGAATCGCCTGCTGCAGGGCGATGTTGGCAGTGGCAAAACGGTCGTTGCAGGCCTGGCTGCTTGCCAAGCTGCCAGCCACGGCTATCAGACGGCGCTGATGGCGCCTACCGAGATTCTGGCCACGCAGCACGCCGATACGTTAACGAAGCTGCTTGAACCGTTTGGCTACACTGTCGGATTGCTCGTTGGCGGCGTCAAGGGCCAGGCGCGCACATTGCTGTACAGGCAGATCGCCAGCGGCGAGGTCGACGTGGTGGTTGGCACGCACGCGCTGTTTCAAGACAAGGTAGTATTCAAAAATCTCGGCTTTGTCGTCATCGATGAGCAGCATCGCTTTGGTGTCGAGCAGCGGCAGAAATTGTTGGCGAAATCGTCGGGTAACGCTGCCGTCGTAGGCTCTTCTAAGCCAACGGGCAGCACTCCAGAATCTAGGGCGAAGCGCCTGGAATCTCGAGATGCTGCCGCGCAAAGGGTCAATGGCTTAGAAGAGCCTACGACTCTGCTAGCTCGAGGTCTTTTGCCACATCTCCTCGCCATGACGGCCACGCCGATTCCGCGTAGCCTGGCGCTTACGGTGTATGGCGAGCTCGACGTCAGTATTCTAAACGAGCTACCGGCGGGGCGCAAGCCCATTAACACTCAGATCGTTTCGCCCACCGCCCGCGATCGCATCTACGGCGCTATCGATGCCGAGCTGGCAGCAGGGCGCCAGGCCTACGTCGTGTGTAGCCTGATCGACGACAATCCCGCCAACGATCGCAAAAGCGCCGAGGCCGAGGCGTACAAATTGCGCAATTCGATCTTTCGCCATCGCCGCGTCGGCCTGCTGCATGGCCGCATGAGTCCGGCCGAAAAAGACGAGGTAATGCTGGCATTTATGCGCCACGATCTGGACATCCTCGTTAGCACCACGGTGGTCGAAGTCGGCGTAGATGTGCCAAATGCTACTGTGATGCTGATCGAAAACGCTGATCATTTTGGTCTGAGCCAGCTGCACCAGCTGCGCGGTCGGGTGGGTCGAAGCGAGCATCAGAGCTATTGCTACCTGATGATGAGCGACACATCCAAGCCGACCGAACGCCTGCGCCACATCGAGAAATCGCAGGACGGATTTTACCTGGCCGAAGTCGATCTGCAGCTGCGCGGCCCCGGCGAGATCTATGGCCGCGCCCAGCACGGCGCGCTCAATCTGCAAATCGCCACACTCGCAGACGCCAAACTCATCGCCCGCGCCCAACAAGCCGCCGCCGCACTCATCGCGTCGGGCGAATCCCTCGACAACTACAAACCCCTAGCCGCCGCCGTCGCTCGTAACCAACGCCTCACCACGCTCAATTAACTTCCCAAAAAAAGCAAACAGCCCCCGAATCACTCCGGAGGCTATCTGCCTACAACGGGGTGAGCGGGGGCTCACTCGTAATGGAAAGCGCGCCGTTCAGAGAGCTGCGTCTCTTTATCGAGGCTCATGGAGTACAGCTCCATCACCTTCGTCATCGCTTGCGAGCCCACCTTTTCGACGACTGCCCGTGGATCCTGAGGGGCGAAGACATACTCGGGGCAATAGGAGTAGTCATAGGTGTCAGCCACCACGAGCATGTGAGTAGCACCTTTGTCACACGCCCGGTCGAACCATTGCGCGATGTCTGTGCGTGACAGCGACATAAAAAAGCTCCAATCTTGAGCTGAAACGGAGTTGTTTCGAGTATTATTATAATCATATTGCATCAGTAGGGTGAGCTGGTACTCGGTTAAATATCGAATATGCTATCATAAAATAAGATGTATTCCGGCACCACCTTTCGTCGTTCCTCTGGCAATGCCATGGGTGCGCACCAAAAAATCGACCGCGTGGCGCGCCGCTGCGTGACGCGGCTCAAGGCTCGGCACGAATTTTTCCCGCCGATTCGCGATATTTTGCATTTCGAGGGCAATAATGGCCCCGATGGCATCAAGCGCAAAAGCCCCGGGCAGGATGAGCCGTGGCATTTTGTCGATCCTACGGACCCCAGCGATCGCCAGATTTACCAGCTGGCGCGTGACCACTACGACAACCTAGTGGTGGCGCTGCGCAACCGGGATGATACGCGGGCGGCGTTCGAAGCGGCGTGGCTGGCCCATACCATTGTCGACGCCCTGACGCCGGCGCACCACTATCCCTTGGCCGACAAGATCGAGCAGCTGTGGGGCAAGCCGCACGATGAACGCCTGACGATCCGCGAAAAAAACCTGATTATTGGTGAAAACCGCCGTGATACCCTTAGTAAAAATTGGGAATATTGGGGTGCAAAAGGGGTGTTTTCGACGCATTTGTTGTTTGAAATCGGCGTGGCAACTGCGATCAAGCCGCTCAGGTTTACCGATGCACTATCCGAGTTGTCAGAGCTTGAAATGATTGAGCGCCAGGGCCTTGAACAGTATGTTGCCGAAGCAATTATGCGCGTATATCGCCTCGACATGTATCAATCGTTTTGGCGTCATGGCTGGACGGCGCGGCTAGCGCGGCAGACTAAGCGCGACCTTGCGCCGACTATTATTCGCACAGTGACAGTAGTGTGGCTGGCAGCAATTCGCGAGGCCAAAGTATGAATGTGCGCATCATCGCCGGGCGCTTTGGCGGGCGCATTATCGACGCGCCCGATACGTCCAATACACGCACCAAACCTATGGGCGAGCGAATTCGCAACGCCATGTTCAATAGCATTGGCACCGAGATCGCCGGCGCGATGGTGCTCGATGCGTTTGCGGGCACGGGTGCCGTGGGTCTAGAGGCGCTGAGTCGCGGCGCGGCGCAAGCGGTATTTGTCGAGCGTGATCGTATTGCCCAGAAAATCCTTGCGGCCAATATCGCGAGCCTAGGCGCTGCCGATCAGGCGCAGGTGGTGCGCACGACGGTGTTGAATTGGTTCGATACCTACGACGGCGAGCAGTTTGACCTAATATTTGCCGATCCACCCTATCACGATCCACAGTTTTCCACAGTTTCGCGACTTTTTAGTCTTCTCAAACCTAACGGGCTTATGGTATTATCACATGTAGGTAGAAGTGAGGTACCAACCAAAACCGGAGTTGTTGTGGTGGACAATCGCAGTTATGGCAATGCACACCTCACTTTCTACCGCCGAGAGTAAATCTTTCCGCAACAGCAATCCCTAGGTAACTAGGGATATTTTTTATCCTAGCGGCCCCTACGCAGCCGCCAAGACTTCTATCAACGCCCTGCGAGGGCGTTTTTTAATGACCATACGAATGGGTGTAGCAGTTATGATGATACATCCAAAGCACGATCATTAACAACGAGTGGAATGACTAGCGAACGAGCCTACCACAGCCTGGAGACGCAGCATCAACGCAGGGAAATAGTAAATAATGCGCCCTCGCGATAAGAGAGATGCGCAACATGTCATCACACAGCCTTTACCGCGGCCGCCTGACACTTTATACTGGGATGATATGGGTAACACCTCGTACGCCGACGCCTATCGCGGCATTGACTTTCGCACGCATCCCGAGAAATACCGCATTGGTCGCGGCGAACAAGGGGTGTTGATCGCCGAGCCGTATAAATCTGAAATATTGCCGCACTGGCGGTTCAAGACGCCAGAAATCGCGCGAAAATCTGCAACGACCATCTATGCGATGTTCCAGGAATATTTACAGCAAGGGGATTTCGTTGGGGCAGATATGGCACGGAAATTTTTGCAAATGGGATTTACGCGCGCACGCCGCTACGCCAATCATTCGTCTGGCACCAAGTATGCTGCCGACGGCACGATCTTGCCACAGGCCGAGAATTGGGCGGATTCGCCAAAAGCCCAGGCCGCAGCGGTATTCTATGAGCATTACGCACGCGCCAAGGATGATCCGCTATATCTACGCCTACGCGACGAGCACAAGAGGCGCCAGCATTGATTGCATCAAAAATGAGCGTGGACGAAACGAAGCTACAGAGATACCTACCTACGTGAACTGAATCCTGAAAGGACCAAAATACATCGCACATGACCCTTAGTTCCTGATTGAATTACTGCTCTAAGGCAGGTATACTTTCTGTATGAGCCTTTCCTCGCACCGTTTCTCTCGTACGCTAAAGAATCCCCCCGGAGAGGTCATTTGGGCAGCAAACCTTGATGTAAGGCTTGACCTAAGTGCATATGCCGCTATCATTCAAAAAAGTCCCGATCGCTTGACGATAGTAAATGACCCAACAGGACTAACGCGCAAGGTACTCAAGATGACGGCATTAAACGATGACGTGTACCCATATACTCCCACTGAAAATCCGCGCTGCCAAGTTGAAACGCCGGCATTTTTTGTAGAAGGGGCTGATTATTGGGTAGGACAATCACTCTATATTCCTGGCGTTGCAGAATTCCCTATTCCGACGCTGGCAAATCCCTGGATATCGATAGGATCGGTGTATGGGCCGCCATTTGCCGGAACGGGGCCGAACGGCTTATCACTTGTTGCAGTCAGTAGTTCGAACGCAACGCTACAGTGGCAAATGAATGCAAGCTATAATTGGAAACTTGCATGGGAGCAGCAGATCGTAAGAGGAGCATGGGTAGACATAGTGCGACACATCAATATGAGTACCGACCCAAGTGTCGGGTTCGTAGAGCAATGGACAAATACCGGTATGGGATGGAGCAGGAATATGTTGAATGGAGAAGCGAAGACTTTTTACAAGACCATGGATGCCACCAATAATAGCGGCCCAAACCGTCATGCGCTAAACCTATACTACCAAAAAGATGCGATGCCTGGCGCAACAATTTATACTGCGTCACATAGCATAGGGACATCCTTTGCTGCGGTCGCGCCTACTTCGTATGGTTGGGCCCCGGCGCAAGCCCCATGACTATAAAAACGTTATACATACTCATAAACAACAAGGTCAACTTTTCTGCTGTTAACACCATTGGTTGTATAATACCAGACTCTGTTGCGACCGGTAAAGGATACTGATTGGCTATTTTCCGTGTCGGGTACGGATAAAAAGCGAGTTTAATAAGCTATACGACATAAATGATAGAATAAGAACATAATCAGAAACGCATCTCCACGAGGAAGTTGCTTTCGGTGTCTATTAATTATTAAATGAGGAGGATTTGTAAGATGAAGGCGTTTATTTTTGACCCGTTGTGGGATGAGCTAGCGACTGATGAACTTTTAAAGAAACTCGAAAGTGGTAATTTAGAGCTCGTAGTCACTAAGGACATCGCTCCTTTAACGGATTGCAAAGAACTCTTTGAGGGTGACGAGGAGCGATTGCTTTGTCTGAACCCCGATTATGTCGGATGGAAATTGAGTAGTGAAGACTATGCGAACATACCAAATCTAAAAGGGATAATGATAGCCTCGACTGCTTTTGAGTGGGTTAACCAAGATGCTGCAAATGAGAAGAACATACCGATTTGCCATATAGTAAACTTTTCGACACAAGCGGTAGCCGAGTGGGCTCTTCTGATGATGTTTAATCTAGCGCGACAAACACCGAGAAATGATAAAGGACGGCTTTCCGCTAGATTTTGATAAAGACTTTATGAAATACCGGGGTGTACAACTAAAAGGTAAAACAGCGGGTATCATCGGACTGGGGCATATCGGCAGTGCGATAGCAGAGGCGTGCAACGGTATCGGTATGAATGTCATCTACTGGTCTCGATCGTCTACCAACGAGGCTTATACGAGAGTTGCGCTTAACGAGTTGCTGGCAAATGCGGACGTAATTTTCCCAACTACATTAAAAAACGCCGAAACGCTATCTCTTATAACAGATGAAGATCTAAGGACCATCAAACAATCGGCGATGCTTGTCGATATAGCTCACGGTATTTTCAATCATGAACTTGTGCTCGATATGGTCGCTAGCGGTAGGCTCTATGGATATGGATTTGAGGGCGGACCAGGGGAATTTGGTAAATTTGAGGGCAATGTTTGGAGCGCACCGTCGTATGCTTGGGCTACGGCCGAGTCGATGTATAATTCAGTAGTGCTTTGGATAGATACTATGATTAGTGCGAGTAGGGCCGAGTTTCCTAATCGGGTGAACTAGCGATGTTATAGGGCTACGTTCCTTAGAATAGGCTCGTTCTCTGAGTATGACCAAAGAAAAAATCGCTCATGAGAGCGATAATTTTCTGAAAAATTGCTTTGGTGCGGATGAGAGGACTTGAACCTCCACGCCCGAAGGCATATGCTCCTAAGGCTTGTGAGATGGCGCATAAAAAGTGTCCTTGTGTACTGTGTGCGATTTCTCATTTTACCCCTGTTATAACGCCTCACAATGGCCTAAAAAAGCCTAAGTCACGATTAGAGGAGCAACCGTCGTATAGACTTGTACCCACTCGGGTGGATATGTAACCGTAGGAGTCCCCGTGGGAGTACACGGTGGAGTCAATTTGTTCTGGATAACACAGCCATCTTACAAGCAAATACCAAGATATTGCACGATACGCCATAATGTATGTAAATAACATTACATAATAAAAGTACAAAAAAGACATAGGACACGACCAATTCTTATGCTATAATATGGATTAAGTAATTCACACACAAATACGCGGATGTGGTGGAATTGGTAGACACGATAGCCTTAGGAGCTATTGCCTTCGGGCGTGAAGGTTCAAGTCCTTTCATCCGTACCACAGTGAAATTATGAGTAAACCGTCCGAATGGGCGGTTTTTTGATGGTGGATAAATGGTATAATCATAGACATATGAATACACACCAACTCCAACTTGCCACCATTCCATTTGACGCCATTACATCAGGCGCAAAGACCATCGAATCACGACTTTATGATGAAAAGCGCCAAACTATTGAAATTGGCGATACCATTGTTTTCACGAACCGAGAGAACACCGATCAAACCGTTTCAGCCAAAGTCATCGGTTTACTCCGCTACGAAACATTCCACGATCTTTTCTCGCATAACGACCCTGCCAAGTTTGGTGGTGAAAGCGTCGAGTGGCTTGAGAACCAAATCAACGAATTCTACTCTGTTGACCAGCAAAAGGAAAACGGTGTTATCGGCATCGAATTCGTGTTGCTGTAGTTGCATAAAACCATAAACTCTGTTATAGTTACTATCGTCCTATCCACCTGCTAGGTCAATCCAAAAAATCCTAGCAATCATCGGGAGGTGTATCATGACCGCATCAACGGTCATTAACAACGTCGTCATTCGCTCCGCAGGAGCTGACGACTTCGAATGGGTCGCTGACCTCATGGTTCGGGCGCTCAGTCCGTTCTATGACGGCGACCACCGCGCACACGCACAGCGCATCTTCGACACCCACATGGAGGGAGGCATCGACCACGTCGGTCACTTCTCGGCTGGACAGTACATGTTCATTGCCGAGCAGGACGGCCAGCCGGTCGGTCTCATCCACGTGGTGGAGAAGAAGCAGGAGACGGTGAAGATCAGTCCTCTGATCGTCAGCACCGACTACCGTGGGAAGCTGGGCATCGGAAGCATGCTGCTCAAGCACGCTGAAGACTTCGCCCGCGACCTCGGTGCTCGGCAGCTGTACTGCACTGTCGCGTCGCCCAACCAGAAGGCATTGGGGTTCTTCCTCCGGAAGGGCTTCCATATCACTGGAACGGCGAGGGATCACTACAAGCAGGGTGTCGACGAACACATGCTGTACAAGCAGCTAGTCGACGAGGCGGGTTTCGACTCGCCCAATGTCTCTGTGATCCCCTTCGACGAGGAGAAGCACGCCAATGGCGCGCGAGACCTCATCCTGTCGCAGATGAGCGATGTCTTCCGCGGTGTGGACGACGACTGGGTTGACGCCCTGTTCGCTGGCTACAAGCGGAGGGAGCTTGGCGACGTGAACGCCAAGTTCAAGATCATCTTCACTGCCGAGTGTGGTGGTGAAGTGGTCGGCATCGCTGGCGCAACCCCGAAGAAGGGTCAGCCCATCAAGCTGATGCCGCTCGTGGCGAAGTCGGAGGCCGCGTTTGAAGCGCTTGTCATCGATCTTCAGGGGCTGCTGTCGGACTACGGTCACAAGCTGTACGTCCATCTGGTTCCTGAACCGTGGCAGGTCGCCTGCCTCCAGCGTCACGGCTGGACGCTCGAAGGTGTATTCCCTGGCGGATACGCACCCAACAGCGTCGTGCAGCAGTGGGGACTGAACTTCAACAAGGAAGGAACAACCGTGCGTAAGATGCGCATCAAGCGTCCGTACTTCGACGCGATCATGTCGGGTCGCAAGACCCTGGAGGTTCGTGTCGGGTACGACAACATCAAGCGGCTGACGGCCGGTGAGTTGTTGCAGCTCGAGACCGGACATACGTCGGGTGTCGTGCGGATCAAGTCGATCCGTGTCTACGACAACTTCGCTGACATGTTGGCGACCGAACCGTGGCGCGAGATCGTGCCGCAAGTCAACGACGAAGCGACAGCTCTCCGGCTCTTGCGCGAGATCTATCCCGCGCACAAGGAGCGCCTCGGTGTTCACGTCATCGAGGTCGAGAAGAAGTAGGACAACACAACCAACTACAGGGTTCGCACCCCTAAGCCGGAGAAATCCGTTTGAATAATGCGAGTGACTTGGGCTAGTGTCACTGGTACCTGTTTAAGGTACCAAACAACTAGCCTGTTTTCTTTGGTATTTTTTCTACGGTATAATGAGCATCAAATGTATCTCTCGAAAACCGACTACATAACCTATCTCAAACATCCAGCGTGGCTCTGGCTTCGCAAGCACGACCCAGACTTCTTGCCAACGCCTGATGACAACTCGCAGGCTATCATCGACGAGGGGCGTGAGTTTGAGAAACTGGCCGAGCAGATATTCCCCGAAGCGATACGTCTCGACCGTAACGACTATGTAGACATGCAGGAATGGGCGGATGAGACCAAGGCGCTACTCGAGCAAGGCGTGGACACTATTTTGCAAGCAGCCTTTCTCTATGGTGGCTTCTTGTGTATCGCTGACGCCATTACAAGTGATGGCGATGCCTACATACTAACAGAAATCAAAGCCACTACCTCACCAGACAAAGAGCATATCTGCGACCTTGCGTTTCAGAAGACAGTTATTGAGTGGAGCGGCTTTCCTGTGCGAACTTCCCAAGTACTGCACGCCAATAAAGAGTATCTCCGTAACGGTGACATTAAGCTCGAAGATATCGTAATGTTCACTGATGTCACCGACAAAGTAAACAAAGAGATCCTCAACGCCCCTGAGAAGATGCGAGAAGCCGCCAAAACAGCCGAGAGCGATACAATGCCAAGTGACTCGCTTCGCTACGTTGGACTTGGTGCTGCGGGCGAATACCGAGATATCTTCTATAGGCTCCATCCAGATATTCCTGAATACAGTATCTACGACCTTGCCTCAAATAAGGGCGCTGGTACGGACAAGCTTATCGGAAGCCTCGAAGATGACGACGTGAAGCTCATCGTCGACATTTCAGAGTCAACCAAGCTGCAAGCCCATCAACAAGACCAAGTACGAGTCACGAAGCTGGATGAGATTATTATCGACAAAGAAGCTATTCGGGCATTCCTCGGAGATATCGAGTTTCCAGCCTATTTCCTTGATTATGAGTCGATCAACCATATCTTTCCGCCTTTCGACCGCACCTTCCCATACCAACAGGTCGTCTTTCAGTATTCACTGCATATCATGCAGGAAGATGGCACACTCACACATACCGAATACCTCCATGATACAAGCACAAACCCTGCCGAGAGTGTTATCGCCCACCTGAAGCAAGACATTGGCAGTACAGGCTCGATTATCGTGTGGAATAAGACCTTTGAATGCTCACGCCATAAAGAATACGCCAAACTCTATCCAGAACACGCTCCGTTCTTTGAAGACCTCAACGAGCGCACGGTTGACCTTGCTGATGTGTTTAGTAAACGCTTCTACCTCGATAAGCGACTCAAGGGTAAGTATTCGATCAAGAAGGTGTTGCCGCTGCTATGCCCCGAGCTGTCCTATAAGACTCTTGGCATCCAAGAGGGTTCGACTGCCAGCCGTTCATGGCGAGAAACAATAGTTGACGGCACGCGACCAGACAAAGATCAGATACTAGCTGACCTGCGTGAATATTGTGGGCTGGATACGTATGCGATGGTAGCAATTTACGAGAAGCTCAAGGAACTGATTGAGGTGCAGTCATGATTGAACTTATTGCTTTTGGCGCTACGGTTGGGATACTGGCACTCATTGGCGCGGCAAAGAAGCGTAGTAAGAAAGCTGCTCCACCAAAGAAGCAAGCTATGTCGCAACAAGAGACTGACGAACTAATAACGGTAATTCTGCCGACGATCAATAATGACAAGTAGTGCTTCATCCTTCAGCTGTCCGACGTGCAAATCAACGCACATCGCTCGTGTACTTATGGGCATGCCTGCTTTTGATAAGAAACTCGAAAAAGACCTTGAAGATGGCAGGGTTATTCTTGGAGGTTGTCTGGTTGACGATGGCGAGCCAGATTACTCCTGCAACGATTGCAGACATCAGTGGCGACGAGACGGTAAGAAGGTGTTATATCCTATCGAAGACGAGGGAGATTGGCTAAAGGAGGCTATGAAAGACTGATGAACATTTATTTAGATATCGATGGCGTACTTCTCGCCAATGAAGAGAACCTCGCGATTGGTGCGGCTGAATTTATACAGTATGCAGTCGAACACTTTGATGTGTACTGGCTAACAACACATTGTATGAATGGTGACCCTACTCACGCGATTGAATATCTCGATCGAGCATCTCATCAAGATCTGCGCCCATGGCTTGAGGAGTTCAAACCAGTAACGTGGAGCCTGAAGAAAACCGAAGCTATTGATTTCTCGCAGCCATTCCTATGGTTCGACGACGATTGCTTTAGCGGCGAGAAGATCGACCTCCAAGAACACGGTGTTATGGACTCATGGATTGAAATTGATCTCCGAAATGTGCCTGACCAAATGACTAAAGAGATGGTAACGCTACAGGCGTTTGTAAACGAAAAATAACAATCTGCTACAATACAAGTCAGGAAGATTCATGCCCCACTCGCCTGCGAGGAAGCATGAATCTTTTTTCTTTGTTCGTCAGATTATTTTTATCTGTAAAACAGGGTATAATATGCACAGATGAACCAAACTAACAACCCAGTCTTCTTCGATAATATTTCAAACAGAGTTATTGATGATCTTAAAACGACCATACGTGCTGGTAGTAAGGTGGATATCGCTGCTGCAAGCTTCTCGATCTATGCCTATCAGCTTCTCAAAAAGGAGCTTGAACAGGTAGATGAACTGAACTTTCTTTTCACCGGAGAGGTGTTTACGAGCGAGAAAGCACAACGCGAGTCTCGCGAATTCTACATACCTCGCCTAAACGCCGAACGATCACTCTATGGCACCGACTTCGAGGTCAAGCTTCGCAATGAGTTGAACCAGCAGGCTATTGCTAAAGAATGTGCTGACTGGATCCGTCGCAAGGTAAAATTTAAATCGAATACCTCCGGCGAACACATGATGCCTTTTATGTCCGTTAAAACCGACAGTGAGACCTCGGCTTATTCGCCACTCATGAACTTTACGACGGCAGATCTAGGCGCCGATCGTGGACACAATGCATATTCAACCACGACAAAAGTTTATGCACCGCAGGCGCAGCATTTTATCGATACGTTCGACTCTGTATGGAATGATAACGATCGGCTATCGGACGTCACCGAATCAGTCCTGGAAAACATCACTGCCGCCTATAAAGAAAATTCACCAGAACTTATCTACTTCACCGCACTCTACAATATCTTTAGCGAATTCCTCGAAGATCTTAACGCTGACTTTCTGCCAAATGAAGCAACGGGCTTCAAGAACTCTGTTGTTTGGGATAAACTTTATGATTTCCAGCGCGATGCCGTTGTGGGCTGTATCTCAAAGCTTGAAAAACATAATGGATGCATCTTGGCCGACTCGGTTGGTCTTGGTAAGACATTCTCTGCGCTGGGCGTTATCAAATATTATGAATCTCGTAACAAAAACGTACTTGTACTTGTGCCGAAGCGCCTCAAAGATAACTGGAATACCTTCAAGGGCAACTACAAAAACAATCCACTAGCCGAAGATCGCTTGCGCTACGATGTCCTATTCCATACAGATATGAACCGTGAGCGCGGTGATAGCAATGGTATTGATCTACAAAACCTTAACTGGGGCAATTATGACCTTGTCGTCATCGATGAATCTCACAACTTCCGTAATGGTGAGTCGAGTACACACCGCAAAGAAGACGATGGCGAGTATGAAAACCGTTATCAAAAGCTCATGAACCGTATTATCCGTGATGGTGTGAAGACTAAGGTATTAATGCTTTCGGCAACACCAGTAAATAACAGGTTCAACGACTTAAAGAACCAGCTAATGCTCGCAGCCGAAGGAGACTCAACGCGCCTCGACTCATCACTCAATACTGATAATCCTGTCGAGAAGATCTTCCGCGATGCTGGTGCTGCTTTTAAGGCATGGAATGGATTAGCGCCAGAGGAACGAACAACACCCGCACTGCTCAACATGCTTCACTTTGACTTCTTTGAATTGCTTGATAGCGTCACGATCGCACGTTCTCGTAAGCATATCGAGCGCTACTACTCGCTCTCTGATGTCGGCAAGTTCCCGACGCGCCTCAAACCAATTTCTGAACGTCCCGAGCTGACAGATATCGATGGCGTCACCTTTGACGAGATATTTAACCGTATTGATTCACTCAATATGGATGTATATACACCGATGAAATATGTCTTCCCGTCAAAGCTCGGTAAGTATGTCGATCTCGAGAGTGCTAAAGGTCGTAGCTGGGCAAACCGCGAGACCGGACGTAACGTCCTGATGATTACAAACATGCTCAAGCGCCTCGAAAGTAGCGTCTATGCCTTCCGCAAGACCTCTGAGCGTATGTACGACCTCATTGACGGTATTGCCGACAGTATCGATCGTTTCCAGCAAGGTCGTGGGGATAGTTCGACGGTAAGTCAGTCTAATATGACATTCACCGAATATGATGAAGATCCAGAAGAAGCCGAATGGACTGTCGGTAAGGATCTGAAGATTGATCTTGCCGACATTGATCTTATGAGCTGGCGCGCCAAGCTGGAAGAAGATAAGGCTGTTCTAAATGAACTTCTCGCTATGATTACACCGGTTACTGATGAACACGACCTCAAGCTGGAGCGGTTGCTTGAGATTATCCGCAATAAAATCAATAACCCGATCAATGGTAACAACAAAAAGGTGCTCGTTTTTACGGCGTTTGCTGACACTGCTGATTATCTGTACGGCGAACTTGCTGGCAAGATCAAGGACGAGTTCGGCTTAAATTCTGCTGTCGTCACCGGTACGAAGAACCCTGCAATGACGATACCGACTTCACGACTCGTAAAGCCAGATTTCAATACCATCCTGACTCTTTTCTCGCCGAAATCAAAAGGGCGGGACGTCCTCTTTGATGAAAGCCCCGGAGAGATAGATATTCTCTTCGGCACAGACTGTATCTCAGAAGGTCAGAACCTTCAAGACTGCGACTACCTGATCAACTACGACATCCATTGGAACCCTGTTCGTATTGTTCAACGCTTCGGTCGTGTCGATCGTATTGGTTCTACCAATGACACTATCCAGCTAACGAACTTCTGGCC
The DNA here is from genome assembly GCA_002337095.1 of Candidatus Saccharibacteria bacterium UBA1932. Taxonomy (GTDB): domain Bacteria; phylum Patescibacteriota; class Saccharimonadia; order Saccharimonadales; family Saccharimonadaceae; genus Saccharimonas. The sequence goes on along the minus strand of DDFI01000001.1, from coordinate 23,885 downwards.
AAATATCTCGCTTGATGAATACATAAACCTCAAAGCTCGTGTCGAAGGTCGTATGCGTATGGTTAACCTCACGGCCACTGGTAACGATAACCCGATTGATGAAGCTGATAACGCCGAGCTTGAATACCGTAAAGGTCAGCTCGAAAAGATCCAGAACGAAGTTGTTGATCTCGAAGAGATGAGCGGTGGTGTTTCGATCATGGATCTTGGTCTTAATGAGTTCCATCTCGACCTACAAGAATTGCTTAAAAAATATGGAGAAGCCGATGCGCTGCCATTTGGCATCCATGCTGTCGCTCGCGCCACAGACGACACTCAGCCCGGTGTGATATTCGTGCTCAAAAACGTTAATCACGGTGTTAATATTGACAAGCAAAACCGCTTGCATCCGTTCTATCTTGTATATATCGCCGATGACGGACGTGTGGTCGTCAATCACCTGCAGTCAAAAGAGTTACTGACGAAGCTCCGCCACTTCTCCAAGGGCCACGACCAGCCAGATGCCGATATGGTGGCGAGGTTCAATGCTGAGACGAACAACGGCCGCCAAATGGATAAATACTCTCAACTGCTCGGCCGTGCTATCGAGTCGATGATCTCAACCAAAACAGAGAAAGATGTCGATAGCCTCTTTAGCGACGGGGGTACTACTGCACTAGAGAGTGATATTACTGGTCTTGATCAGTTTGAGCTCATTAACTTTTTGGTGGTGAGATAGGTGGGCTTAAGGGTGAATCTTAATCTCCCGGGTACTACAGAGATCAATAGGTTTGTTGCCAAGACAAACTTTTATAAGCAGGCTAGTATTACACCGAAGTTACACGACTTGATCGAGCAGCAGATAGATCGCATCACATGGACGAATAAGATTGCGCCAACTACTATGAATATCGCCGCCGACGACACGGTAGAGTTTCAGATATTTCATGTATCGCTAAAAACACCAGATCTAGATAACGCAGTCCTTATTTTTATACAGAAGACAGTTTCATACCCAATACTTTTCATTATCACTGGCGCACGTGGCGAGCGTGCTGCCGCAGTGGCGAAAAACGCCACTAGTAAGCCTGTAGTGTTAGCGACCAACTGGAGTTCCTCGCTATCTCTGAGCCTGAAGGGTATTTCTACTGGTGCAATCTATCAAAACTACCTCATGCAGCTGTCAGAATCCTTCGCAGCCGTTGGCGGTGACACTGAGAGGCATGGTGAGGTCACAAAACTCAAAAGAAGCATCGACGCATTATCTACAAAGATCAAACGAGAAGCCCAGATCAACAAGCGACAAGATCTCGCTCGTGAACGTCACGAATTAGAAATCCAGCTCAAGGAGATTATCGGATGAGCATTCTAGATCGAGATCTCAATGAATGCCAGTCCTTCGAGGAGATATCTCAGTGGCGTGCAGCAAAATACGAAATCGATAAGAAGTCCGGGGATGACTACACGGGTATTCTTACCAACATCTATAAAGAGCCAACACACTTTATTTACGAACTTTTACAGAATGCAGATGATACGAAAGCGACTAATGTAAAGTTCGTTCTGTCTCGCAATAAAATCGAGTTTTTCCACGACGGAACAAAGGAGTTTTCACTCAGCGATATTATATCTATCACCGGTGTTGGTAACTCTTCTAAAGATGCGACTGATACGACCTCTATTGGCAAGTTTGGCGTTGGCTTTAAGGCCGTATTCGCAGTCACGGATAAGCCATTAATTTACTCTACGACGTATAACTTTCAGATCGAAAACTTGTCCGTACCGTCAGGAATAAGTAGTCGTGACATCGAAGAGTTTACTACAATATTCCAGCTCAACTTTATTCAGGATAAACGCGATACACTCTACCGTCGTAACGAGTCACTTTTGCGGAGTATGACACCAGAAACGATACTCTTTTTAAAGAATATCTGTAAGGTTGATATTGTCGTTGACGGTGAGAGCCTCGACCCCATATCTGTCAGCAGGACGACAGCAGAGCAGTCATTCGGCAGGATTAAATACAGCACCGAAGATAAAGAGATCGAACTCCTAAAGTTTAGCAACGAGGGTTGCTCGATAGTCTATCAGATCGAAGACGGGGTTGTTGTACCGGTAGTCGGATCAAAGATATCGGTATTCTTTCCGACGATCGTGGACAGTAATCTATCATTCATGGTTGATGCGCCTTTTCAAACCTCTACGACCCGTGAATCTATCGACTTTGAGCTACCAAACAATCAGAAGATGGTCGATAGATTTAATACGCTATTCATACAAAGCCTCGACAAACTAAAGTCTCTCAATCTATTTACTGTGCAGGTATTTAACGACACTATGCCGGTAGAAGAGGTTGAAGAATCGGAGGACTTCCCGATATATAAGGCACTCCACGCAACTTTCCTCGAGCACATCAAGACGAACGCTTTTGTGCCGACAAGCCGCGACGCTCTCGTGCCTGCATCAAAGGCTATGGTTGCCAACAGCGCCGACCTTGCTAAGCTACTGCGACGCATACAAGATCTATACTTTGCACACCCAGACTTATCTGATGACGCGCTGTCTATGCTTACTGCCGCTGGTGGTGTTAGGTTTGATACATTTAGCCTACTTGGGATTATCAATCGGGAGATATTAGACCTAAGTCAACAAACCGATGAGTGGCTGTATAGTTTTTATGAGTACTGCCTAGCTTCAATGACGGCCAATCGCTATCTTTACAATATAAAAAAGTCAATCATGACATCACCGATAATCAAAACGCGTGCTGGTAATTTTACAGCTGCATATTTTAATGACAATCCGAATGTATTTCGTCCATCTAAGGGCATCCCGGATCATCGTACTATCCACCCACTGTTTCTTTCGGAGTCATCAGCAGTTAGCGATGAAACTCGAAGTCACATGAAGAGCTTCCTTAGCGAACTCGACATCACAGAACGCAAACCAGCCGTTGTCCTTAAGGAGGATTATTTCAGAGACTACTTCCAGAAAAGCCCAGAAGAGAAGATAGAGACTTTTCAGATAGCTGCCGACATCTACAGACAAAGCGAACCAAAAGATAAGCCAGACATCATAAGATATCTACATACGATTGCTTTCGTACCCTCTCGCGCAGGTGAGTTCAGGCCTGCAGCCGAGCTTTACGATTCATATAGCTCAGACCTTATGTTCCTGCTTGGCAGTGACCACCCGGAGCTATTTACGAGCGATATTGTTGGCAATAATGCGGCTAATCGTGAGTTCGCCCTAGAGCTAGGCGTTATCGACACCATCAAGGTTGATTCTATAATTATTCGTCGCACCAATCATCGCGACGACTTTGTAGAGCTTTATGATCAGGTGGGATCAAGCCAGGATTACGGTGTCAGTACAAAGGAGTTTGTGCGTACCAATTATGACAGCAAGGCCATCTCCATTATTTTTGAAGGTCAGCTCTCTGGCGAGGTGACAACACGCCTTGCGCCACTCTTACAAAAGATTCAACCAGATCAGCTAAAAGAATCGTTTGAGTGGACATACTACGGCAACAAAAAAGAAGTTATTGGCCCGAGTAACCTCTCTAAATTACTCCAAGATACGGCATGGATTGCCAAAGACGATCAGATGCTGCGTCCTATCGATCTATCCTTTGATGAGTTCTGTGATCTCTACAAGTTGCCACGCAACAATGTCTTACAGGATCTTGAGTGGTCGAACGATGACATCATTAAGCAGTTATCAGAAAAAGATCAAGAACTCCTTAAATTAGCAAAAGAACTCGAACTTACGCCGGATGAGATTCATGAGATTCGCCAAAATACGCTCGAAAAGCGTAAAAAAGCCGCCTCTCTTAACAAACGCAACGATACATCTATCAACGAACAGCATGATTATGTCGAACCCGAGCCAGATGAAACGAGCGATGAAGACACGGCAGCAGTTCCTTCAAATGATGCAAGCGAGAAACCATTAGATGATACTCTACATGCAAGCGAGGGCTACGAAGCAGCTGATACTGAGCGTGAGTTTGCCCCAACGACACGAACAGCCGCATCAAGTGGCTGGTCGAACGTCGAGCAAGAAGAGCGTACTGTCCTAAAAGGTCTGATCGAATGGTACGAGGGCGATGGCTATTCTACTGCGCAAGAATCCGACGACAAAGCCTCATACACTATGGATAAAGACGGTAAAGCACTCAGGTTACTACTTTTACCTAAGAACAACAGTGGCTACAATATTGAGATTAGCGAAGACGGCCAAATCGTTAAGACTGTCGCTGTGATTAAGTCCGACCTCGATAAAAAACGATTCGTCATCAGCGAGTCGCAGTGGAATCTCGCCAAGCGAGAAGATGTACAACACTCTATATATCTTGTGTCACGACAAGGCGATCGTATGACACAAGTAGTTATCGACGATCTACGCGAGCGCATTCGCGATGGTAGTGCACGAGCCATTCCGGGCGTTATTTACTACGATGTCTGATCTTCTGGCTTATCTGTACCAGACTCAAACAAATATATAAATTGTTGAGCAATAACATCCCTGAACTCTTGGTTCTTCTCGCTGCCTGTTTGGATATCAATATCAGACCGACCATACCTATCAAATTCTCGAACATCAGCTTTCTTAATACCCTTGAACTTTTTAAAGTCGCCACTCTTAACCAACTTGTCGTACAAGTGCTGAGCATCCAATTTATCAACAAACCAATATCTGTAGGCAGTGCCACCGTTTTCGAACAGGTCTGACCTAAAGTGTTTATTTGAACCAAGGTTTGACCATTTGCCTAAGAATTGCGATATGAAGTCCACGGCTTGCTTGCCTGTCTTAATGCGCGACCGTACATACACATTGACTGGATCTGCGCTCCCTCCGAACAGGCGCATAAACTCATATAGCTCTGACGACACCGTAGCGTAGTCATCGATAGGCAGTTTATTGCTATCTATCAGAGCCTGTATGATAACGACCGACTCTGCCTTGAATGTGTCAAACTCTTCCTTTGTTAGCGTGTGTTTTGACTCTTCTTCGTGTTTGTTTATGATGTTCACGCGTCGCATCAAGTACGACAAGGCCTCTGTGGACCTACAAGCCTTAAGGATCTCAAGGTAGACATCGATTGCCTTGACTTCCGGACGTTTCTCTATTAGGTTAGCTATTACATAGAGGGCTTTCTCTACGGGTGCCGAGGAGAGGAATCCTGTATGTACGCTCGGTAATTTCTCAACAGACTGAACTAGTGTTGCGGCGAACTTGGGTACATTCTTAACCACATTAGCGCTATCCTCAATCCTTTGGAGTGCTCGTGCGTAATCTTTTTCCAGTAGCTTATCCATCTCTAGCTCATTCAACTCATCTTGTTCGAGTTGACCTATAAAATAGACATCAGACACATCGTTGGTTCCTATGGAGTAAGTAAAATATCGATGGAAATACTCAAATGATTTCAGCCGTCTCGACCTACGATCATCTTGGTCGTCGTTCGTAATTGTACTGCCAAAATAATACTTAGTTACATTCGGGAACAGGGTGCTCAAGATGGCTATCCACTCAGAGTTAGACTGAAATATGGTTTCAATCTTGCTCTTTATTTTTTGTGCCTTATCGTCATTGTCGTAGTCATTAAATACTTGATCTCTGGTCAGCAGTTCACGATTATTACGGACAATCTCGTACAAATCCGGATACGTCACCCGCAACAACTCGGTGGCCACTAAATCAGATATACTGACTTCATCTTTAAGCATCGGTATGGCAAAGAGTAGCGCATTAGCAAAGCGATTGATGGCACGAGGGGTGTCGAGTCGGTGCTTCACTGTCGCATAGAGGTCCTGCAAATCTCTCTGCTCGTCCTCGATTATTGTCACGCTGTTTTGTTGCATGACCTCCTCGATCTTCTTGTCCGTATACCGATCGAGATCATACCGCTCAATTAGAGGCAGTGTTACTGGGATCTGGATGATCTTATCAATGTATTCTTTTCCACCTGTTTTCTTAGGCAGGCTTTCAGATATGGCGTCAGCCACCACCTGCTCATCAAAAGATACCACATAAGTAACACCCTTGATGCTCGCCACGGATTTTATAAGTTTAAACACGTCAAGTATCTTCTTTGAGTCAAGGCGATCTATATCATCGATGAACACCACTACTTGTTTGCCGTTTTCGCTGATTACTTTTTCGATACGCTCTTTCTGAACTGCATATTCACGAGGAGACGATAAGAGGTTGGCTAATGTGAAGATTGCGCCTGCGACACTGCCCAAGCCTACAGATACCCCATCCGATGGGCTGATACTTGTTGATGAAGCAGCTTCACTCACGACCTTTGAGCTTTTGCGTTGTAACTTGTTCAGAAATTTGCCGGTTTTCTTCTTCGGTGTATCATTAAGCCCAAGTTTCTCGGATAGCTCGTATAGTAAATTCGCCGCTAGTTCTTTACTGGTGACGTAATTCCAAGGCTCTAGATCAATAATCTCCACAGTCTCATTCGTACTGAGATGTGATTTAACTAAGTTTAGTGTAGAAGTCTTTCCATAGCCCCATTTTGAGTAAAGCCCGACGACAAAATTACTCTCAGATCCAAGAGATGCGATGATATCCGCCAGCTTGAGCGCATAATCTTTACGACCGAACAGATCGTCATCATCAACTTGAATCGCCGAATCATCATGATAATTTTGCATATCTCTATTATACCAAATTCACCTCTGATATGTCGTTCTTTTGTGGTATAATAACCACAGATTTATACATAAATTCTGAGGGAAATGAGGGGATGATGAACGACGAGGGCGTACTAGAGAAGATTGACATAGAAAAAACCGATTGGCGCAGCAGCCGCGAGTTCTTTGAGAGTCTTGGCGAGGCGCTGGACAAGCTGGATGACAAGGACGAGAGCTATGACTTTACATGGGTTGGCAAGCGTAAGAGCATCATCGAGGCTGGCGCGCCTATCAACAAAACTCTACGGCCGGACGTAGAAGCCAGTAAAAACTGGGATACCACCGAAAACCTCTTTATCGAAGGCGACAACCTCGACGCCCTCAAGCTACTGCAAGAAAGCTACCTCGGCAAGGTCAAGATGATCTACATCGACCCGCCATACAACACCGGCAAGGACTTTGTGTACCACGACAACTTCAAGGCGAGTACCGAGCAGTACGACGAAGATACCGAATACCACGACGAAGACGGCAATATCAACTTCAAAAAGAACGAGAAGACCAACGGCCGCTACCACAGCGACTGGCTGAGTATGATGTATCCACGACTCAAGCTGGCACGAAACTTGCTGAGTGAGGATGGTGTGATATTCATTTCTATCGATGACAATGAGCAGGCCAACCTAAAGAAGCTTTGTGATGAGGTTTTTGGAGAGGATAATTTTGTCGCTGAACTGGTATGGCAGAATAGGGTTTCACCGGCTAATGACGCAAAATGGTTTAGTGGCGATCATGAATACGTTCTAGTTTACGCACGCATGAAAGATGAGTGGCATCCAAATCGACTAGAGCGAACCGAAAAGCAAAACTCTTACTATACTAATCCAGACAACGATCCACGAGGACCGTGGAACTCAGCAGCTTATACCTGCAACAAGAACAGTGATGAGCGACCAAATCTATATTATCCAATTATCAACCCAAATACGAACGAAGAAATCTGGCCACGCAAAACGGCGGTTTGGGCATATTCTAAAGAAACTCATGCGGAAAACGTAAAAAACGGCCTTTTGTATTGGGGTGTCGATGGAAAATCTAAATCACCTCGCAAAAAACAATACCTAACAGACGCTAAGAAGGTTGTACCTCGTTCCGTTCTGAATTATAGCGATGTAGGTAGTACCCAGTCTTCAACGATAGACTTTCTCAAACTATTCGATGCTAACTACTTTCAGTACACAAAACCAGCTAGTTTAATATCTCGACTAGTCCAACACGGCACGCAAGAGGGTGATACCATTCTTGACTTCTTTTCAGGCTCCGCTACCACCGCTCACGCCGTCATGCAACTCAACGTCGAAGATGGCGGCAATCGCAAATGGATCATGGTGCAGCTGCCCGAAGAAACCGACGAAAAGTCTGAAGCATTCAAAGCTGGCTACAAAACCATCCCCGAAATCTCTCGCGAGCGCATCCGCAGAGCTGGCGACAAGATTGCGAGCGAGCACCCCGACGCCAAAGTTGACTACGGCTTCCGTGCCCTGCGCATCGACGATACTAATATGAAAGATGTCTACCACCCTGCTGCCGATATACAGCAATCGATGCTGGATGACTTAGTGGATAACGTGCGCGAAGATCGTAGCGACTTCGACCTCCTCTTTGGCGTACTGACACAGTCTGCGCTTGAACTCAATCGCCCACTCGAGACGTCACAGCTAGATAGCACAACGGTATACAAGTATGACTACTTTGGTGAAGTATCGGGACTCGTGGCATGCTTCGCTCCCGAAATTAGCGAAGCGACCATTAAGTCAATTGCCGCCATGCGCCCGCTCACTGTCGTATTTCGCGAAGCTTCATTCCCCGACAGCCAAGCCAAGGTAAACCTAGCCGAGCACTTCCGTATTATCAGCCCCGATACCAAGGTGAAGGTCGTGTAGTATGAAAGATAAATTGCAGCTATTTGAGAATCACCCGGTGCGGTATGTGTGGGACGAGGAGCATGAGAAGTATTGGTTCTCGGTTGTCGATATTGTGCGAATCTTGACAGACCAGCCAGACCAGAAGGGTGCACGAAACTACTGGAAAGTACTCAAGAAACGCCTGAAAGATGAAGGAAACGAGTCGGTTACAAATAGTAACCAACTGAAATTAAAATCCAGTGACGGTAAAAAATATCTCACCGATGTCGCTGATACCGAACAAATCCTCCGCCTTGTCCAGTCTATCCCAAGCAAAAAGGCAGAGCCATTCAAGATGTGGCTGGCAAAAGTCGGCAATGAGTTCATCGACGAAGCAGCAGACCCAGAGCTGGCGATCGACCGAGCTGTAAATAACTATCGTCGGTTAGGCTATAGCGAAAATTGGATAAACCAACGGCTCAAAACTATCGAGGCACGCAAGGCATTAACCGACGAATGGGACAAAAGCGGTGTCAAACAAGGCAAAGAATATGCCGTGCTAACCGACCTGATGTACAAAACATGGGCAGGTATGAGCACTCGTGAATACAAGCGGCACAAAGGTCTAAAAAAAGAAAATCTGCGGGACAATATGACCAACACCGAGCTGGTGTTGAATATGTTGGCGGAGGTGGCTGCGACGGATATCTCTACCGAGCTACAGCCAATGAGCAAAGAAGATAGTGCAAGAATTGCACTATCTGGTGCTGAGGTGGCAAAAAATGCTCGAATCGACCTAGAAGAACGATCGGGCACAAAGGTGATTAGTCCAAAAAACGCCAAAAACATACGGCAAATTGAGTTAGATGGCGGTGACGAGTAATGAAACTACGCTTCAAACACCAAAAGTTCCAAGAAGACGCTACTAATGCAGTGTGTGATGTGTTCATGGGGCAGCCGAATGAGACGAGGAAATTCCTCGTAGATCAAGGTGCTGTTGCTAATAGCAACCAAACAACTGCCATAGACATGACCCGAACTGGCTGGGCAAACCCAGAGGTACATTTGCGTCCCGAAGATTTGCTAAAGAACCTGCGCGCTGTGCAAAAGGAGCATGGTATCGCACCGCTGGCGAATAAGCTCGAGACGATGACCAGTAAAGTAGTATGGGATGACGGAAGTAAACAAACAGTTGAAAAGCCGGTATTTACAGTAGAGATGGAAACGGGCACTGGTAAGACCTATACCTACATTAAGACGATGTACGAGATGAACGCGCGCTATGGCTGGAGCAAATTTATCATCGTGGTACCGAGCGTGGCAATTCGCGAGGGTGTAGCCAAGACCTTTCAGGTAACGGCCGATCACTTCCGTGAAGAGTATGGCAAGGCGTGCCGGTTCTTCGTGTATAACTCGAGCCGACTGAACGAGCTGGAGCAATTTGCCGACGACCCTGGCATTAACGTCATGATCATCAACACACAAGCGTTTAACGCCAGCGGTAAGGATGCACGACGTATCTACATGAAGCTCGATAGCTTCCGATCTCGTCGACCTATCGATGTGATTGCTGCCGTGAACCCTATCGTCATCGTGGATGAACCACAAAGTGTCATTGGTGTAACTGGAGGCAAGAACGTAACACGTGATAGCCTCGGTAAGTTTAATCCACTGTTTTATATCAATTACTCTGCGACGCACCGCGAAAACTTCAACATGGTGTATCGGCTCGATGCCGTCGACGCCTACCAGCGTCAGTTGGTCAAAAAGATTACCGTCAAAGGTATTACAATACACGGCACAACAGCAACCAACGGGTACCTATACCTACAGCGTATCAATGTGTATCCCAACAAAAGCCCGTCGGCAACGGTGGTATTTGAGCACAATACTGCGACCAGCAGCGGCATAAGCAAGAAAGTCAAGACATTTGCCCATGGCGATAATATCTATGACCATTCTGGCGAGATCGAGGCGTACCGTGATGGCTTCGTGATTTCCGATATTAACGCACGGGATGGCTACGTGGAGTTTACGGGTGGTTTACGCCTTGCTCCTGGCGAAGTGGTCGGAGATACCAGTGAGAGCGATATTCGTCGCATCCAGATCCGCGAAACAATTATGAGCCATCTCGAAAAAGAGCGTGAGCTGTACAAAAAAGGCATCAAGGTTTTGAGCCTGTTCTTTATCGATGAAGTGGCGAAGTATAAAGACTACGAGAGCGATGACCAAAAAGGCATCTATGCAAAGGTGTTTGAGGAAGAGTATACTAATGCACTCGACCGATTCTTTGAGCAGCTACCATTCGGTGAAGACGAAGAATACCGCACGTTCCTGCAACGTGATGAGGCGCATCGTATTCATGCAGGGTACTTTTCGGTAGATAAAAAAGGTCGTGCGGTAAACAGTGAAGTAAAGCGTGGCGAATCGGAATCGTCTGATGCTGGCGCGTACGACTTGATCATGAAGAACAAGGAGCGACTACTGAGCCATGAAGAGCCGGTGCGGTTTGTCTTTAGCCACTCGGCACTGCGTGAAGGTTGGGATAATCCGAATGTATTCCAAATATGCACGCTGCGTATGAGTAGTGGTGACATCAAGAAGCGCCAAGAGATTGGCCGAGGACTTCGATTAAGTGTGAATCGTGACGGTGAGCGTATGGATGCAGACGTGTTGGGTGCGCATGGCGTACACGAAGTAAACTCCCTAACGGTAATTGCCAACGAAAGTTACGATGAATTTGCCAAGGCACTACAGGACGAGTTCTATGAAGTCATCAAGAATCGTCCGAAAGCGATTACGCCAGACTTGTTTAACGGGCAGGTGTGGACGAACAATGCCGGAGAAGAAGTAACGCTAGATATCAGCAAGGCTGCATTGATCTATGCAGGGCTAGTCGGTAGCGGCATTGTAGCGGGCGACCAGATAAGCGATGACTTTAGTCAGTGGTCACCCGAGCTTCGTACCGAGAAAATTAGCGATGTACTAGCTGCCGTATCACCCGAACTGGCGACGCAAGCTGAAAATGCCTTATTGCTGATCGAGTCTGTTTACGACCCCAAGAAGAAGCCGATGGTGTCCGATGCTCGCGCAAAAGCGACGCTAAACCTCGACCAAGAGAAGTTTGCCAGCCGTGAGTTTAAGGAGCTGTGGAGTCGTATCAACGCCAAAACCTACTATACTGTGCAGTTCGATGAATCGCAGCTGATAGAATCGTGCATAAAGGCGCTGAACTTGAAACTACGAGTAGCAACCACCAAAGTCGTCATCACCGAGGGCTACCTAAAATCTACCAAACAAGATACCAGCCCAGAAATGAAAAAGCTTCTTGGGCGTGAAGTAACACTGGAAGAAGTGGCATCACGAGGCGTGACATTTGACCTCGTGGGCGAGATTGCCACAGTGACGAAGCTAACTAGGCGAACAGTGGCAACAATCCTAGGTCGTATCGAGCCTGTGGTGTTTAATCTGTTTCGAGTGAACCCCGAAGAGTTTATTCGTGAAGCCATTAAACTTATCGATGAGCAAAAAGCGAGTACGATCATTGAACATATTAGCTATGACAAGCTGGACGAAGAGTGGAATGCTGAGGAGATCTTTGTCGACCCAACCATCTCCGGTGAGTACGGCAGGAACGTGATTGATGCCAAGAAGCACCTCTTTGATAAAGTCCGTTACGACTCGAGTATTGAGCGTGATCTTGCTGGCGAGATGGACATTGCTGAGAATGTTGAGCTGTATGTCAAGTTACCAAGCGGCTTCTATATCAACACCCCGATGGGCAAATATAACCCCGACTGGGCAATTACGTTCCGCGAAGGTACTGTGAAACACATCTACTTTGTGGCGGAGACAAAGGGCGATACTATGGAGATGCAGCTTCGTGAAGTCGAAAAAGCCAAGATCGAATGTGCCAGGCGGCATTTTGACAAGATTAGCGATGATACAGTGAAGTATAGCGCAGTAAGTTCTTATGCCGATCTACTCGCGGCAGTAAATAGCTAGTACACATGCAGATAGCCTAAAATCAAAGACAGCTCCAGATACGGAGCTGTCTTTTCGGCTGTAAACATTATTGACGTTTTCATCCACATTTCTTCTTAGCCTCATTAGTATAACCTCATCCCTTACGGACGACATTTGTCGCTCCGCATTGGTGAACTATTAACAAAACGAGAGCTATCTATGCTCTAGAAAAGGAGTAATAAGCAATGGACATAACCCGAGAAGATTTCGAGGCATACGAAGATGTTCGCATCAGCGGTGTCACGAATATGTTCGACGTACGAGCAGTCGAAGCGTATAGCGGACTATCCCGTGAGGTAATCTTGGACATCATGGAGCACTACGGTACATACAAAAAGTGGCTCTATGAGCGAAAGTATACCGACATGGCGAAAGTGATAAGCGGTACGCATGGTATCGGCTCGCTACTTACACGCTATGATGACATCGTGGCAGTGTACGGCAAACCATTCACACGTCTGCCTGAGAATAAGATGGACGTGCAGTGGATTATTGAAACCGAACACGGTATAGCAACGATCTACAACTATAAAAACGGCAAAGCCTACCTTGGAGAAGAAGGACTCGATGTACGAGCCATCAAGGAGTGGCATATCGGTGGCAGCGGTCACGGAAGAGCTGTGTTTAAAGAAATACAGACATCACTTCATGACTACGTCAAAGAACGAATCGGAGGATAGCGATCGGGCAAAAAACAGGAAGCGGCATCAGGAACGGTGCCGTTTTTTGTTTTGTATACATGACGTATGGATACAGCACGATCGACAGATACACCTCCATCTCATCGGGAGTAGCTATAATGCACGTAGTTCGGTACATTCGCCCCACTTCTCGCTACTATATCCTTAGCTTTGAGCGACGCCCGTCGCACCAAGTGATCATTAACAATTCGGAGCCTAGCTCAGAAAGGAATAATCCTATATGAATATAGCAAAGGAGAACTTTATCGCGTATGAACAGGTGCGCATAAAGGTGCAAGCTGACATGCATGATCTCGAACAGGTCGCAGCGAAAGCATCCTTACCACGGAGCGTCGTCCAAGATATTACACTAAACTACAGCGACTACATGGAGCGGTATTGTCTTGAGGGGTATATCAAGCGCATCATACCGTCAACCAAGAGAACGGTATGTCGTATTGAACACTTCCACAGACCATACCGTGACCTCGTAGCGATACTCGGTGAGCCAACCGTAGATATTTGGGGCGATACGCTCAACGTGGTTTGGTCGCTTCCGACACCATACGGCTTCGTAGCAATCTACACGCCAAGTCACAGCAAGTTACTTAGCAACCGATTAACGAGACGGTTCTTCCCAATGTGGTATATCAAAGCAGAGAATACGCTTGCTAATGAGGTAATAGTACAAAGATTCTATGCGTATGATTTACAGAAAATGTTCATGAAGCAAACGAGATAGGCTGGCAACGAAGCGACACTGATGTATGGTGTCGCTTTTTTGTTTGGTTAAATACTTTGTAAATATTTCATACTTGCTCATGCTTGCACTCTCTAAAAAGGCAATGGTAAAATGCGGCTATTGACTCGATTGCACCCGAAGAGTGTAAGGTTTAAATGATGCGCCTTATCCTCTTCATTAACAACGTCCGCTTTATACCCCCTAGGACAAGGCATACTGTAGTGATACAAGATACCGTATAGTAGAACATTAACAGCGAGCGAGTCGGTCATTGTGCATACAATTCCAAAATAGAAGCGTATTGCATAGTGGCGAATTCTTTGCCCTACATTGAATTCGCGGTGTGTGGATATATAGTCCCCCTAGACTGTATATGTTTGTTTTTGAATATACCTTGTTGCCCACCGTAGCAGCAATTGTTTGATTTATTTTTTGACGTCTTTAGAAAGAACATATATTTTTCAATTATCACAGATTAAGACACCGCCTACGGAGTGATTCGTTGAGCAGGTAGCCTATCGGTGTTCTCTTGAAAAATAGTGCAATATATCCACATAAACCGCTACATATAGCGCATTTTTGCATATTGCTCTTGCTTTTTCATCACGGTTATGCTAATATAGCCAACGAAGTAGAAAACGACTAGTAGTTACCTACTCACGAATTAATTCACGCTGACTCGTTTTGTTTCCATAAAACGCATGTTGGTCAACATAAAACTCTGAGGCTCCATCTTAATCGAGGAGCTTTTTGTATGACTACAAAACTCCATACCTTTCCATCTGAACCGTATGTTGTAGCAAGAATACTGTAATTCGTTAGTAGCTGTCGTTCCATATCCATCCTTGCGTAACGTCATGAAATAGCCATGTAAATGGCTTGTTTGACACATATTTCACCCAAGTTGCACCATCTTTTCACGATGTATGCAAGTGGTGTGTTTTTCGAACATCTCGTATCTGTTAGCCGTGTCTCATCGGCTTAAAATGTTATGTAAGAAAAGATTAATAAATAGTGTCAAACACAGTGAAATAGGACTCGCCAGGCACGGCGAGCGCCTCACTGAAGCAGGTTTCCGCCCACTGTCTGGCGGAAAGGAACAAATGTGACAGATATAACGAACCAGTCACACACAACACTACCAACCCTAACAACGACTGCGACTAGCGCAGCGCAGGAGCCTCATCCGAAGTATGACGTTCTGCTTGCCGACCCACCATGGGATGTTGAGCAGAAGGGTAAGAAACGTGGCGCTGAAAAGCACTACAATCTCATGACCTTAGACGACATCAAGGATATGGGCGACGCCATAAAGAGCGTCACTGCCGACAATAGCCACTGCTGGCTCTGGGTGACGAACGCCACCTTGCGCCACGGCTACGATGTCTTGGAGGCGTGGGGCTATACACCCCGAAGCATCCTGACATGGTGTAAGCCTCGGTTTACGCTTGGTAACTACCTGCGCAACAGCACGGAGCATGTCCTGTTTGGAACACGAGGCAAAGCCCCAGTGGGTTTTCGCTCGCAGCCGACATGGATGTTTGCACCGCTGCAAGATCACAGTCACAAGCCCGAGGAACTCTACCCGATCATCGAGAGAGTATCTGGGCGCCTAGGGGACGGTACAAACCGGAAGTTAGAGCTGTTCGCTCGGAGGCGCGAACACGGCTACGACGTATGGGGCAACCAGATCGAGAGCGACGTATCGTTCAAAGACTTTGGCTTTCCCGTACCGTCAGACTTCCCCTCAGATGGAATCCATAGTAATTCGCGTAATCTAGGAGACCAATAATATGTTTTCGATGAAGAACACTGAGAAGAACTGGACATGGTTCCAGATCCACTGGCAACGTCCAGTATCTCCAATACAAACACAAGCGCTCTTGGAACGACTTGCTAGTGATGACACTGGTGACGAGATCATTTTCGAGACGAGAACACACAACAAGCAGATCCTATTCCTGGTTGCCACGAGGGATAGGTACGCTGGTGAGCTGCAAGACTTGTTTGAATCGATCGTGCCAGGAACGACCTTGAGCCGTATCCTGCCGAAAGATACTAAGCCTTTGCGACCACGGCTCATGGTAGCCGACTCGGTTGAGATGGGACATCCTCGGATGGCACTCAATACCGACCGTATTAGCCAGATAACCCGTAGTATCCTGACCGCCATGGCAAATGTCCGTGGTGGCGAGGGGCTTGTGCTACAGGTCATGCTTGGTGGTCGGACGATTCCATACACGGTGCCGAGGACGAGTGACCCACGTCAAAGTGGTGTATCTGTTTTTATCGGGGGCGTCATCCCGATGGCGGCAGATATCCACGCTGGCCTACAACGTCGCCATAGTATGCACGGATTTTTCACAGAAGTCCGTATCGGAGCGGTTGCGCCTGATGTTATTCGTGGGCGCTGGTTACTTGAGCAAGTCCGCAGTGGCTTCGCCATGATGGAGGCACACGGAGCGAGCATCCAACTACGCGGCAAGGACTGCATCGAACAGCTGCAAAACCTAACCCGACCCCGTAAATGGACGCATATGCTATCCAGTCAAGAAGTATCCTGCCTTACGGGAATACCCTACGGTGAGGAGAACCTGCCAGCCGTGCCGCCACTACACCCCATTGTGCTACGGACACCGTCTATCATGCCGGCATCCGAGAAGAGCTTTGCAGTGACGAACGACCCGAGTAAGAAAATACCGCTCGGTATTTCAGAATACGCGTCGTTGCAGCACACGTTACTACTCGGCCCAACTGGTGTCGGTAAAAGCACCACTATGCTCAACATGATCTTAAACGACATCGATGAGAATCGTGGGGTACTGGTGATCGACCCGAAAGACGACCTGAACTCTGACATTCTGGCTCGCATGAACCCGAAGCGAGCCAAGGACGTCGTCTACATTGACCCGACGGCAGATAATATCGTGAGTATTAATCCATTGGCTGGTGGTGGAGATCCCGACCTCGCAGCAGATGCGATGCTTGCGGTACTCAGGGAGATATTTGCCAGCTCATGGGGGCAGCGAACCGAGGATATTTTATCGAACGCACTGCTCACCCTGATGCGCACGACCAATAACGTCACGCTGTCGATGCTCCCAGCCTTACTGTATAACCCAACGTTTCGTAGGAAGCTGGTTGAGGAAGTGAGCCGTGATGACCCGATGGGGCTTGGCTCATTCTGGCAACAGTACGAGGCACTAACGCCCAATAAGCAACAGGAGATCACGGCACCGCTTATGAACAAGCTGCGAACGGTGCTAACAAGAAAGCCGCTGCTACGCACCGTCGGACAACCTGAGCCGAACTTCAACTTGAGCGACTTATTTACGAAGAACAAAATCGTGCTGGTATCGCTCAACAAGGCAAAGCTTGGCAATACGAGCGCACGGTTCCTCGGCTCGCTCATTCTGTCGCAGGTATGGTCACTCACCCAAGGGCAAGGTGCGATTCCGGAAAGCCGACGACCAGTAGTTAAGATATATGTCGATGAGATGCAAGATTACCTTGCGTTACCTATCAACATAGCTGACGCACTCAGCCAAGCCAGAAGCTACAAAGTTGGCTTCACGCTGGCGCACCAGTACCGCGACCAAGTACGCGACAAGGAGTTACTGGCTGGTATCGACTCGAACGTTGCCAACAAGGTGGTGTTTACGCTTAACGACCCAGATGCGCGAACGATTGCCAATATGACAGGCATCCTGTCGGCAGATGACTTCAAGTATCTGCCACGGCATCAGGTGTATATGCAAACCCTATGCGCTGGGCAAAAAGTCTGGCTGAGTGCTACGACCAACCCTGCGCCAAAGGTCATCAATAACGTCGAGAAATTCAAGCGGTTTAGCCTTGGCATCTACGGTCGACCAGCGGAGCAAATCGATGAAGCGATTCGTCAGTCGGTTGGCATCAATGACGACATTGCGAGCGTCGTCAAGAAAGCGACAATCACGAATGTACTAGCCAAAACGTCTGAACCAACAGCCCACCCACAACCTGCCAAAAACACCAAGGATACTGCCGCTTTGGATAAGGGCATCAGGCTGCTTAGAACCGTCATGGAGGACTATCGAACCACCAATCATTCCACTAGTGGCGCTAAGGGGTCAATAACCTCCGAACGCCATCCCAAGAGCCAGCTGACTGTACCTCTTAACGAGGTACGCAAACCCTCTGGCGCAGCAGCAGGAGGTGCATCATGGACACGCTAATCCCGGACAACTACCCAGCAGGAACAATCGTCACAATAGGTCGAAAACGCATTGCCCTTGACGGCAAAGAAGTTCTCTTGCTCCATCTCCTTGCCGAACACAAATTCCTCTCGACCCAGCAAGTTGCCAAGTTCATCCACACACCAGCCAGACTATTCAAGTCGAGTGTACGGAACGTCACCTTGCGGCTGAACAAGCTGCATGGCATGAATCTCATCGCTTTGCAGCCTGGACGGGTTGGTGGCGTCTACCACGGTGCAGAGCCAAACATCTGGCATCTTGCGAAGCTCGGTCACGATACGCTTGAAAAACTCAGGCGTATTGAAACCAACGAGTCCAAGAAGCCGTTCAAGGCTCCGACCTTTACCTTTGCGGCTCACCGCATGGCGATCAACGACACCAAGCTCATCTTGAAGCACATTGCCGACAAGCATGAGCAGGTACAGCTCAAGGAGGCGGTGATCGAGGAGAAGAGCTGGCGCTACTACACCAACCGTGCTGGTGTCGCTACCAGCCTCAGACCAGATATGTACGCTGTGACTACTCGTGGGCAGCTGGAACACCACTGGTTCATCGAGGTGGACTGCAACACCGAGGCACCCGTCCGCATTATTGCCAAATGCAATATGTACCTCGACTACCTGATATGCACACAGGATAGCCACGATGGATGGTGCTGTGGGCAGTTTCCAGCCGTTCTGTGGGTTGTTCCGACCATAAAGCGACGGGAATCCCTCAAACGGCATATTGCCGAGAATTTCCCCGATTTCGCAGTCGGACAGCCATTCATTGTCGTAACACCACAGGAACTGCCGAGCCTTGTGGCTGAAGGTACATTAGGCGAATTAACGGAGGTAACATATGAATAACAACGACTCCCGAAACGACTCCCATTATCCACTGGACTTCGATAGCAAAGGAAGCGTTAATGTAAGTGCTGCGAACGGGAGACACCAGCTGAAGATGCAACTTCTGAGCCTAAAAGAGGCAAAAGAAATACTAGGCATCGGTGACTGGATGCTTTTCCAGCTACTACGCTCGAATGCCATAAAGAGCGTAAAGATCGGCAATCGCAGGCTCATAAGCGTACACGCTCTTGAGGAATACATTACAAAGCTAGAGGAAGAAAGT
The DNA here is from genome assembly GCA_002337095.1 of Candidatus Saccharibacteria bacterium UBA1932. Classification (GTDB taxonomy): domain Bacteria; phylum Patescibacteriota; class Saccharimonadia; order Saccharimonadales; family Saccharimonadaceae; genus Saccharimonas. The sequence continues at coordinate 4,559 of DDFI01000001.1, read as the reverse complement.
GAGGTGAGAGGCAACTATGGCTACTAGATCATATAAACGAGGGAATGGTGAGGGTTCCCTCACTCAAAGACCGGACGGGCGCTGGATGGCAAGGTTCTATATAACCTTGCCAAGCGGCGAGCGAAGACGTCAGCACATCACGCTGAAAGATAGGGACGAAGTGATGCGTCGGATGCGCGACGAAATGGCAAAATCAGACAAAGGTCTTGCACTGAGCCACGAACGACGCTCGGTCGAAGATTGGCTCAACTACTGGATAACTGAAATACACCCTCGAAACGTTAAGGACAGTACCCTTGAGCTTCATAGGGGATATGTTGAGCGGAATATTATACCTGAAATTGGCAAAGTGTCGCTGATAGGGCTTAAGCCCGACCATGTACGTCGAATGCTCGTTGCGTGGGACAGGAAAGGTATGGGAACAAGAAGCCAGCAGATTGCGCGTAACGTCCTCTCAGCTGCGTTACGTGATGCGATGAAGCTCGAGTACGTGCATAGGAATGTAGTGCGCCTCGTCGATCCGCCAAAGCACGTGACGAGACAACGTCACGTGTGGACGGCCGGTCAAGCACGGATGTTCCTTGCTGCGGTTGAGGAACATCGTTACTACGGATTATTCCTCATATTCTTCTGCTTTGGTCTGCGACGAGGTGAAGCAACAGGACTAACATGGGGTGATGTAGACTTTGACAATGACCTCATTCGTATTCGCCAACAGGTATATTATGTTGGACATATACAACATGTCGGTGAGCTAAAAACACCTGAAAGTAGGCGTATTCTTGCAATGCCACGCGTCATACGCAACGAGTTGCTTGCTGAGCGCGAGAGGCGTGGTGATCCTGCGGCACATGAGTTCTTGTATCTTAGCGGAAGGGGCAACCCCGTCGATGGACGCACTCTTATCCAGCTCTTTCATAAGATATCTGACTGGCTTGAGTTGCCACGCATCACACTCCATGAAATACGCCACACGGTCACAACATTATTGCACCAGAGGGGAATCTCACCAAAAACGGCACAGAATATCCTTGGACATAAGTCGGTCACAACGACACTTCAGGTATACACCCATAGCACTGAGCAGCAGCGCAGCATGGCGATTAGCGAGATCGCAGGGGTGTACCGCTAGCTGCAATATGTGCCGTACCCCGTGGCACTGTGATACCGTAGGAGTCAAAAATAGGAGTACATCGCAAAATGTACTCCTATTTTTATGGGTTTCACCCCTGTTATTTCAAAATTAAAGATGGCTGTACTCGCAAGCTCCTAAGGCATACGTGTATACCAATTTCACCACATCCGCATAGGTTATATTATAGCCGAAAAGTACATATCATGGGAGCATCTGGCCTGGCATATGGTCACGTTCCGCGACCCCGCAACTCAGTCAAATGAACGAGTTCATTTGTGAGGTTGCCTTGCGAACTGTCGACTGACAGTTCTCACCTAAGGCATACGTGTATACCAATTTCACCACATCCGCATAGGTTATATTATAGCCGAAAAGCGCGCGCTGTTGCATCGTGATACAGTGCAAATTATACCACAGCTCGGCGCGGCTCACTAGCTATGCCGGGCGAAATTGCTGTACATCTGGGCTATGGCGGCAAACCACTTATGGTATAATGGTGGCAGCAATGAGTAAAATAGCAACCTATCTGCAGAGCCATATATCGGGCGAGGTCACGACGCAATCTGGGGTGCGGGATGCCATGGAGCGCGACGCCAGCGTCTGCCGCATCCAGCCCGAGATGGTGATTTACCCAATGGTGACCAACGATGTACGCAAGGTGGCGAGGTTTTCGTGGCAACTGGCACTGAAGGGCCACTTGCTGCCGATTACGGCGCGCGGCGGCGGCAGCGACCAAACCGGCGCGGCGCTGACGCCTGGCGTGTCGCTGGTGTTTCCGGCGCATATGGACCGCGTGTTCGAATTTGACCCCAAACAACGCCTGGTGCGCGTGCAGCCGGGCATTATGTTTAAGGCGCTCAACGACGCGCTGGCGCTGCATGGCATGATGATTCCCTCGGCACCGGTATCGGCCGCGTATAGTACCATTGGCGGCGCGCTGGCAAACAACGCGACTGGCCCACTGAGCGGCAAATACGGCGATACGCGTGCTTATACTAACCAGCTCGAGGTAGTGCTGGCAAATGGTGATGTGATACAGACGGGGCGGATTAGCCGCAAAGAGCTCGACCGCCGTAAGGGTCGCGAAGGGCTCGAGGGCGATATTTACCGCGGGATCGATGCTGTCATCGAGGACAACGCTGAGCTGATCGACCAAATGCGGCGCGATCCTAGTCGTAACAATATCGGCTACGCGGGTATTGCGGATGTCAAGCGACGCGACGGCTCGTTCGACCTGACACCACTGTTTGTAGGTAGCCAGGGCACGCTTGGGATTATCAGCGAAGTGATTATGCAGGCGACTGAATTGGCCCAGAATCACTCGGTAGCTATCTTTTCGTTCCGCGATCGCGAGACGGCGCACGATGCTATCGACGTGCTGCGACAGCGTGGCCCGGCGTATCTAGAATATTACGATGGTGCGGTGTTTGAGTACGCGGCGCGTGCTGGCAAAACATATGAATTCTATCGAATGGCGCGTGAAGGCGGCGAAGTGGTGGCGGTAGTAGTGGTCGGGTTTGACGACACAAGCGACCGCGCACGGGCCAAGCAGCTGAAGAAACTGCTCCGCTATTTTGCTGGCAGCGATGTTGTGATCGCAACGGCCGAAGGCGACGGCGCATACGAGCTGATGTCGCTGCACGGCGCATCGCACTATTCGCTGGTGCCCGAGGGTCGCGAGACGGCGCGGCCACCGGTGGCGGATGGGTTTTATGTGCCGTATGACCGATTCGAGGAATTTCACACCGCGCTCAAACAGCTCGAGACTACCCTGGGAATGGAGCTGCTGCTGAGCGGCCGGATGCTCGAGAGCAATTATTATGTGCGGCCGAGTGTCGAGCTAAAACGCAGCACCGATCGCACTAAATTATTCAAGATTATGGATGCGCTCACCACCCTGATTACTGCTCATGGTGGGCATCTGGTGGCAGAAGCAGGCGAGGGCCGGCTGCTGGGCGCCTACGCCCACAAAAACCTCGACGAGGCCCAAATGTACATGATTGCCGAGATCAAACGCGTTTGTGATCCGCATGGTATTCTGAATCCGGGCGTCAAAACCACCACTACCCAGGACGATCTGGCCCACATGATTAAAGGTGGCTATGATTTGTCGCAGTTTGCCCAGTATTCGCCATCGCTGTAGGCGCGTTGACACCAGTGCCGGCCCCATGCTACAGTATGTAGCGGTGCTTGCCCACAACCATCCCTGGATGGGCGAGGCCGCGATGTTATAGAGAGGAGGTGGGCAAGATGCGCAACTTCACTCAGAGCCGTCGCCGCAACTTCACCCAGAGCTGACCCGCCGCTCAGCTAGGTGAAGTGCAAAGCTCGGTCCGGGTGCTGCCTTACGGCGGCCCCGGGCCGAGCCCGATTTTTTTGTGTTACAATGGACCGCACATGCCTAGCCACGAGCCTCGCCCCGTATTTGACCTCGGTGACCCAGAAAACTGGGAGCCTACGACATCCGCCGCTGTCCCGGTCGAGCTAGCCTCGATAGGCCCATGCGTGGAGCGACTCCTGCATAATTATGCCGTGCAATATCTCCAGGCGCTCGCTGCCGGCATGTCGACAGAATGGGCGCTGACGACTGCTATTATGAGTGGCGGCAAATATATCGAACGAGCCGCGCGTCCTCATGAGCTAAGTGTAGATGCGTACCGCGAAGCGGCGCGGCTGTTTGAGGACTATATCAAACAGAATGGTGAAGTCGCGCAGCTGCTGCGGCCAATCGAGGGGCGGCTGGCTGATGAGCCTCCATACGAAATCCTCCCGCCTCGGGAGCGCCGCAGTGACTGAGGATACTCGTAACGTGGCCGATGAATTCAAAGGCCTACCGCTACAAGAAATCGTGGCTCGTCTTGATACGCGCGGCGTCAGCCTACAGATCGCGATCGAGAACCTCGAGCGCGACTACAATATGGGCACTATTGTGCGTAGCGCCAATGCGTTTGGTGTGCGCCGTGTGCATATTATCGGCCGGCGACAATGGAACAAGCGCGGCGCTATGATGACAGACAAATATTTGCACGTCGTATATCATGGTAGTGTAGATGAATTCGTGAGTGCGAACTTGGGCAAGTCGCTGATCGCGATTGATAATGTCGAGGGGTCGCTGCCGTTACAATCGGCTAAATTGCCCAAGCAAGCCCTGCTGATATTTGGCAGTGAGGGTAATGGCCTGAGCATGGAGTTGTTAGGCCGCTGCGACAGTATCATCGCCATCGAACAGCTGGGCAGCACCCGCAGCCTGAACGTCGGCGTGGCCGCTGGCATCGCCATGTATGAGTGGCTGCGCCAACACATCGTATCGCCCGAATAGCGTTTTCTAGGCATCCAGCTAATATCGCATTATAGTTTAGACATACTACACACTCTTCGTCAATCTGCAGGTTCCGACCCCGGTCCGGCTCCTAAACATATAGGA
>DDFI01000010.1 GCA_002337095.1 Candidatus Saccharibacteria bacterium UBA1932 | reverse complement strand
GGCGGGCAGGTGTGGGGTGGTTTAGGTAAAAATAGTTGACTAGATATAGTGTTTGTGCTATAATATAGATATGAATACTATCGAGGCTGGAATCTCTCGAAATATCACTCGCTCCATCCCCCTTAATCACCTACAGCAGATAGAGTTTTTGGAGGCAATAGAGCGCGCCGCATTCGTGGCTGACGCGACTCAGACGCCCGAGCAGCGGCTCACTGCGGTTACCGCTCTCCCAAACAAAAACGGCGGTGCTAAATTCTCCTTTGTCAAGCGTCCACCAGAACGGGTCTTTCCTAATCAGCACCCTATTACTGCTGACATTTCCATCTCGCGTCGCGACTATACGCGCCCATTCGCTCTTCATTTGCATGATACTGGCGAGTGGACAACCGCTACCCGCCCACTTATTACAAGTGACACTCTTGGCTACCTCGCCAAAGTGCTAGGTGACGAGGAACTCAACGCCCTTCAGGACGCGCCCGATAGCTCAACCGGGCTGTTTGATATGGTGAGCGACCGCCTGCACCGGCGACGAACGTGGTATGGTACCGAGATTGCTCGTTACGCCACGCACCAGGCGCTACTCGATGAGTCGCAGCCAGATGGTATTGGTCATCTCCGCGAAATTCTCACTCTTCGTGGCCACCACTCGCCATCTCCGCAGCAGACCAAGTCTGCCGCACCGCCTCTGCGCGAGTACTCAGTACATTCTCATGCCGACATAGGATCTGCACACGTCGAAAAGGTCCTCGGTGTTCGTCAGCACCGTGGTCGGGAACTGCGGGCATATATTGGATATATCGGCGCGCTGCCACATCTTGATAACCTGATCGCTAACGCCGATATCGACCAAGAACGGGATACGCTACTTCAGCGAAGTTCCACATTCATAGATCGCGCAGCCTAACCCACCTCTTCGAAATATTGACGTAAGTAAGATATTCTTGTATAATGTATGCTAACACGGTCACTACCAGGTGACTGTGAGGACCTACCGTTCTAGACAACCCATCCCACCAGAAAGGGGCAATCAATGCCTCGCAGTCTCAACCCGATCAAGAACCACCGACTTCACGATGCGATGAGATATCGCAAATTGAGTGCACCCGAGCTAGCACGGGATATCGGATGCAATGTTGGCGTCATTTACTGCGCGCTCCAGGGTCGAGGCAAAACGTCTTGGCATTATGCCGGGCTGATCGCAAAGGCCCTGAGCGGTAAAGAGTACAGGTACAGAGAGGTCGACCTTTTCAACATCTATGATCTCAAGGATATGGAGGTGCCCCCTCGTCCTGCAAAGGACCAGGGCAAGGTCTCCTTGTCGATGAGTTCAGCGGAAATTGAGGCAATGGGGCATATCGTCTACGGAGCGCCGGAAGATCCCACTCCAGACGAAGTGACCTTCGACATCCCGGGCAATAACGATGAGGATGGCGAGCAACTCCAGCGGCAGGTCGACGAGTTCGTTGCCGCCCATTGCGGCGGCGCTGACGAACCCCCCACAAATACAGGGCGGCCGCGCTACACCATCGAGGAGCGCGATGCGTTCGAAGATGGAGCAGCGAAATCACCGCGCTTCGTGTCGGTACGCCTGCGGTTGCCGGCGGACGCTCGCGTCTCGACGGCACCCGACGCCGAGTACACTGCAAGTACCACGTTCGTCTTCGCGGCATTGCTGCCGGAGGGGACCTTGGTGCACATTGTGCACCCTGACGGCGGCGAGGTTGATCTAACCGTCTAGAACCGTACCCCACTACCCCCGAAAGGAGTGTGACTTGATACGAAAAGTCCCCCTGTCGGGGGATTTTTCGTGGAGGGGCATTGCTTTATATAATATTACGTGGTATAATATACATAGTTACTCGAGATTATCGAGGAGGAGCAAATATATGGCGCATTCTCAAGAAACACCCTCACATCCCCAAGTAGAACGATCTATTCCTGAGCTGGGCGAAAAATTACGCGGTGCGATTGAATATCTGACAATTAGCACGCCGTACGATATCCACACTGTTATATCTACAGGCACACCGATGCTGGAGCCCCGTGACGGCGAATTGCCAAAACCATTCTGTGTTGATGCCCACCTAATAAACGAACGCGGCAAGCTTGATGGCTCTCTCGCCTATCATCTGCCAGAGGGGACCTTTTTGTTGCACCGTAACGCCCGGGAAGCACGATGGAACGGCACCTCGGCGAAAGTAGAAGCGCGCGATAGCGACCTTGCCCATCAACTACAATCATATAGTTTAGACGCACTGCTCACGCCTGATTCTCGGGAGTTTACGCACGTTGATGCTAACAGCATCGATGAGAGTGCCGCCGCATCGCTTGCCGCTATCACCAAAGTACTTAAAGACCAGGCAGAACAATGGAACGATAAATATACCTACGTACGCCAACATATTGCAGTAGACCAAAACGGTGACGTCGTAGCAACGGGCGCCACGCGCAGCGGTACTGTGCGCTCACGGGATCATGTCTATCAGCATACTTTTATAGAGGTAGAAACAATTGAGAACGAGCTCCGTATCGTCCGACGCATGATGCGCAATGACGACGGCAGTATCGGATTTGACAAAATGGAAACGACGGTTGATGGCGACACAAGCCAGACTGCCTTTACCCTAAAAGACTTTGCTATTGTCGATCACGAAATTGATCTGCTTTGCGAGGACAAGCGCGTACGCCCTCTCTAAGACGCGCCACCGAGTTCATATTCTATCTCAAGACGGCTTTGAAATTCAGGGTGAAATTCAGGGTTCAACCCTCAACAGATAGATTTGCTCTTAATATATATAGTGGTATAGTAATAAATATGCCTTCACGAAATATCATCAAATTCTATACTTCCCCCGCCTATTATCACGTATATAACCGTGGGGCGGGTGGACAGCGAATTTTTATGGATAGTGCCGATAAGCGCAAGTTTCTGTCGTTGTTTGAGCAGCGCCTGTCTGATGCGTATCTCGCGGACCACCCCGAAGAACAATTACGCCATTTTGATGTAGAAGTGGTGGCCTATTGTCTAATGGGCAATCACTTTCATTTGCTACTCTATCAAGATGCCGATCCACTAGAAATTAGTCGCTTAATGCAATCGGTTTCTACTTCATACGCCATGTATTTTAACAAACGACACAAGCGTCAAGGCCACTTGTTCCAGAGTATCTTTCGCGCCTCATGGATCTCGAGCGACAGCTACTTGCTGCATATTTCACGCTACATCCATCTCAATCCGCAAACGTGGCGGACGTTTTATTGGTCGAGCCTGGGGCACTTCCTGGGCACTACGCAATCAGATTGGGTACATCCGGAGCGAGTGTTGACAATGACGACCGATCAATACCGGCAATTTATGGAAGATTACGAAGACCGCGCCACAGTGCTCAAGGCCATCAAAGACGAATTAGCGCTAAATTAAGAGCAAAATCATCTGTTGAGGGTTGAACCCTTAAAATCTTAAAATAAAAGTGCGGCATCTTTGCCCGCTTGATGACCGGTGACAACATTTGCGAAGAAGTCATTAACGATAATAGACGCAAAGCGAGCTATTTACAGTCGATCTGCTCTTTTCCCTATCTCAAGACGGCTTTGATGCGGCGGATGCCGGCGCTCGATGCTTCTTCTTTGGTGATGACGAATGTTTTGCCGGCCTCGGCTAGTGCGCCAGTGTGCATAACGTGCGGGCCACCGCAGATTTCGAAGCTAAATGGTGCGTCATCCGGGCCCGCCTGATACACCTTGACTGTATCGCCGTATTTGTCGCCAAATGCGCCCAGAGCGCCGCGCGCAAAGGCCTCACTGGTCGGGTATTCGCGCCAGGTCATGGGGTAGTCGGCCTTGATGGCATCGTTCACGATTTTCTCTACTTCGTTGAGCTGCTCGCGGGTGACTTTCTGTGGATGGCTAAAATCAAACCGCAGGCGCTCGGCCGTAATGTTACTGCCACGCTGAATCACATGATCACCGAGCACGGTGCGCAGGGCTTTGTAGAGTAAGTGCGTGGCAGTATGATACTTCAGGTGGATGTCGTCGTGGCCCTCGAGGCCGCCCTTAAATTCACCTTTAGTGGCGGTGCGACTGCGCTCGCGCTGCTCTTGCATCTTGGCATCAAATTGCTCGCGCCAGTCATCGGGCAGGCTCACGCCTTGCTTGTAGGCTTCTTCGGCGCTCAGCTCGACCGGGAATCCATAGGTGTCATACAGCATAAATAATTCCGCACCCGTTAGACCGTCAGCAGCAAACTTTTGCATCTGCTTGATACCGTTTCGCAGCGTCTGACGAAAAGCTTTTTCTTCTTTCACCAGCACCGCGACGACGTCACTCTCGCGCTCAGCAACCTCTGGAAAGTCCGTGCGATACAGCTCGGTGATGACCGGCACGACTGCCCCGAGGAAATTCTGCTCGACACCAAGGTCGAAACTGTAGCGAATCGCACGGCGGAGCAGCCGGCGCATTACATAGCCTTGCTCTTTGTTGCTCGGCACGCAGCCATCGACCGCCAGGAATGTTGCCGCGCGCAAATGATCGGCGATGACACGCATGCTTTCGGTGTGGCTTTCATACTTTTTGCCGCTGATATCTTGGAGTTTTTCGATAATTGGCCACATCAGGCTAATTTTGAACACATCGGGATCGCCCAATTTGGCCGCGGCGATGCGCTCCAGGCCAGAACCGTGGTCGATATTTGGTTTAGAGAGCGGCTCAAACTGCCCTTCGGCGACTTTTTTGTAGGCCATAAATACGTTGTTGCCGATTTCCATGAAGCGCCCACAATCGCAGTTGGGGTGGCAATACTCGCCGAATTCGGGGTTGTGCGGTGTTCCAAAGTCGTAAAACATTTCGCTGTCAGGACCGCACGGGTCGCCGACTGGTGTTTTGGCCTCATTCCCGTTGCGGCTCCACCAGTTTTTGCTGCCATCGTAGTAAAAAATCCGCTCGCCGTCGTGAATGCCGCGGGCATAGCCAGCTGCTTCGCTGCCGATATCGGCTTGGCCATTTGACAGCCCGGCCGCGGCAAATAGCCCCGCCCACACCTCGGCTGCCTCGGCATCTTTGGCAATGCCAAACTGCTCGTTACCTTGATAGCACGTAACGTACAGACGACTCATATCAAGGCCAACAGTCTGCGACAAGAATTCCCACATCCACTCGATCTGTTGGCGTTTAAAGTAATCGCCCAGGCTCCAGTTACCCAACATTTCGAAGAACGTCGTGTGGCGATTGTCGCCAATATCCTCGATATCCTGGGAGCGTAGACACGTCTGGCTATCAGCCAACCGCACACCATCGGGGTGAGGCTCGCCCAGCAAATACGGAATCATTGGCTGCATGCCACTGCCGGTAAATAGCGTCGTGGGGTCGCCCTGCAGTACCAGCGGCGCGCGCGGCACCACGGCATGTCCACGATCGGCATAAAATTTGAGATACGCGTTTCGGATTTCTTGAGCATTCATATTGATCCATTATACCACAGCTCACCTCTGATAGTTCTCATGCTTGCAGTTTGCGGAGTTTGCGGTATGATAGTACCTAACGATGAAAGACAGACTGAGACCAATTGATGAAACGATCGGCACGCCGACTCAAGATAATTGCGGCGATGATTGTACGCGAGGTGATTACTACCGTAAACTTCGTAGAGCAGGAAGTGATACATTTGCTCGAGCCCCGGCCGCTCTTGGATTTACCGACGATATCCTTGATCACTGCCCCGGTAAGTTCGTCCGAACATCGACAGATACAGAGGGCAATACTCGTATTGAGCGTATTTGCGGCGCAGCTCTCCAACACCCCGAAATCATCAAGCACATTGGACAATTTTGCTCTGGAAGCATCATATCAAGTTCCCCCAACATCCAAGACGCGCCATATTGCCAAGATAGCTAATCCCAAGCTCAATACAAAATGTCGCCATGCATGATGGCACATTTTTGCGAGCAATTAGCTATGCTTGCTCGTGACCTCGGCATCTTCCTCGGCTTTACCTTTCATGTCGTCTACTAGACTCATATCATCTCCTTCTATTAGTTATAGGTTGCTATACTCTCTATCATACCTGCCATTTATCGTGCAGCCTGTAAGATACATCACAGTCTCGTACAAATAGGGTTTTTCTGATATTATTTCACTAGTCATGGAGCTACTTGGCAAAAACGACGATGATAATTTCGAGGAACTGATGCGACAAGCAGCGGCGCTTATTGTTAAAGAGGAATTAGCCAAGCCGGCCGATCAGCGCGATGCTGGCAAGATCGACTACTTTGCCCAGCGAGCTAATCGGTCGCACAAATACCCATACTCTAGCTAAAACTATATTGCCCACAACGGAACTCGCGCACCATATATGCACAGGGAAGATAGTGCATACTAACGAGACAGACGCATGTTTTGTCAGCAATTACCAAGCTATGCTACGTATACTCAATGGTACGAAGATAAGGAGAATGCTTTAGTGAAATCGGTTGCAAAAACTACACTATTACTTGCTATTATTACGGGGCTATTCCTCGGAATTGGATATTATTTTGGTGGCCGCAGCGGCGCGCTGATGGCGCTCGGGATCGCGACGGTGATGAATTTTGGGATGTATTGGTTTAGCGACAAACTGGTGCTCAAGATGCAAGGCGCAAAGCCGCTCGACACAAATCAATACGGATATATCAAATCGATGGTGCATGAGCTTGCGACGGCCGATGGCCTACCAATGCCGAAGCTGTACTTCGTTGATACGCCGATCCCAAATGCCTTTGCGACCGGTCGATCACATAGCCACAGCGTAGTGGCCGTGACGCGGGGCATCACCGAGCTACTGGAGCCCGACGAACTGCGCGGCGTGCTCGCACACGAGCTGGGACATGTCAAAAATCGAGATATGCTGGTATCAACTATCGCCGCAACGCTGGCGGGCGCAATTTCATTTCTTGCCGATATGGCAATGTGGGGCGGCGCACTATTCGGCGGCAATGACGAGGAGGGCAATAATCTACCGGGTACCCTCGCGATGATATTCCTGGCGCCATTTGCCGCGATGCTTATCCAGATGGCCGTTAGCCGCACGCGGGAGTTCGGTGCCGATACGCACGGCGCCAAACTTATCGGTACCGGCGAACCGCTGGCGAGAGCGCTCGCAAAGCTTGAAGGATTTAAGCCGAATATGGCACGGTACCGGCCAACACCCGCTGAGCAAAGCACTGCCCACTTGATGTTTACAAATATGTTCAACCTCGGCGGCCTTACCAGCCTATTCTCCACCCACCCTAGTACCGCCGAGCGCATCAAACGTTTGCGACGTTAGACAATAATCCCACCGCCCAGGCAGATATCACCGTCGTAGATAACGGCAGATTGGCCCGATGTGGCGGCGCGCTGCGGCTCGTCGAGGCGAAGCAGCCACGTGCTGTCGTCGCGCTCTAGCGACACAGGTACCAGCGGTGCGCGGTGGCGGAGCCGCAGTTGATAGTTGCCCGGCGCTGGCTGATCGTTAATCCAGTGCACATCGCTCAGCGGAATGATTTTTCGCCACATCGCCGCATCGTCGAGATTGGTGCTGACATAGACCACATTCGCCTGCATATCTTTGCCCACCACATAGTACGGCAGGCCGCCGCCGACATCCAGGCCATGGCGCTGGCCCAGCGTGTAGTAGATCGCACCATCGTGGCGGCCGAGTACGCGACCCGTCGCGCGGTCGACAATATCACCCGGCTGCGTGGTGACATACTGGGCCAAAAAATCGCGCATGCCGACACTGCCCACAAAACACACACCCATGCTTTCGCGCTTGGTTGCGGTCCATAGGCCACGCTCCAGCGCCATCGCACGTACTTCGGATTTGGTGTAATCGCCCAGCGGAAACAGCGTGCGGCTAAGCGCCTCGCTGGTAACGCGGTACAAAAAATACGTCTGATCCTTGTCTGAATCGTGCGCCCGAAGCAGCCGACCATCCTGCACGCGGGCGTAGTGGCCGGTTGCGATCATCTGGGCGCCGCGCTCGAGCGCCGTGTCTAGAAATAGCCGAAACTTGACTTCCTGGTTGCACATAATATCGGGATTTGGCGTGCGGCCCGCCTGGTATTCGGCCACCATGTAGTCAACCACGCGCTGCTTGTACTCGCGCTCAAAATCATACACCTCAAAATCAATCCCAAGCTGCACCGCCACGCGCTTGGCATCGGCTAGATCATCGGCCCAGGGGCATTTCATGCCGGGCAAGTCTTGGCTCCAGTTTTTCATGTAGACGCCGGTGACATCGTGACCCTGCTCGACCAACAGCGCCGCCGTCAGGCTGGAATCTACGCCGCCGCTCATGCCGACCACGACGCGTGCCATGTTAGAATGTACCCTTTACATAAAACACCATGTTTTTGCCGACTTCGCTGATGGCAAGGTACCAGCCGCTAGGCGTCAGCCACCACCACTGTGACCACTGGCTATCGCTCGGCACCGGATGCGTGCGCATCATGACGGCCGGGGCTTTTTGTTTGAATTCTAGCGTGGCGCGCTTGGCATGATAGCCCGACGTGACGAGGATGGCAGAATGGATGTTGTATTGGTCAAAAATTGATTTGGTGTTCTGGGCGTTTTCGCTGGTGTCGACGCTAGTCTCGTCGAGCAATATATCGTAATCGACCACGCCAGCGTTAATCGCGATCAGGCGCATCGCTTGGGCATTGCTCGGCCCGGATTTGTCTGCGGCCGCGCCCGAAAAAATCAGCTTGCCGGCCCAGCCTTTCTTATACAATCCAATGGCCTCGTTGGTGCGTGCGGCGGTGTCGCCACCGCTGACCGCAACGATGGCATCGACCTTGCTGCAGCCCGGCTTGCTGCTAGGTGTATCATCGCAGTTGAGCAAATTATCTGGGATAAGATACCACGAAATTGCACCGGCGAGTAGCAGCCAAATGGCGATGACGACGGCAACGATTTTGAGTAGTTTCATCGGCGCAGCCTCGCGTATTCGTGCTCGACTGCCGCGATAATCTGCTCGCTCGCACGCGCCATTTGCGCCTCATCATTCAGCCGCCCCAGTGTCAACCGTACGCTGCTGTCTGCCAGCTCAGGCGCAAGCCCAATCGCAGCGAGCACATGGCTACGCGTGTTCTTGTTGGCAGCGCAGGCACTACCGGTCGCCACCAGCACACCCTGGTTCTCGAGCAGAAACACCAGTCGCTCGGCGTCGATTCCCGCAAACGAAATATGCAGAAATCCTGGCAAACGGCGCTTGGGATGCCCTGATACCACCGCTTGCGGAAATGCTGTGGTCAGCCGCGCTTGCAGCTGATCACGCAGGCTAGCCAAGCGCTTAGCCTCGTAATTACGATGCTCGTGTGCCAGCTCAATCGCCCGCGCAAAGCCCATGGTACCAGCCACATTCTCGGTACCACTACGCAAGCCTCGCTCTTGGCCGCCACCACTAATCAGCGGCGTTAGTCGCACGCTCGAGGCCGCCCACAAACACGCCACTTGCTTGGGCCCACCAAGTTTGCCAGCATTGACCGTCAGCATATCTACGCCAAGCCGAGCGACATTGACATCAATCTGGCCCACGCCCTGCGAAGCATCGCAGTGCAGATATATCGGCCTGGTGTCGCCAGCTTCGCGACGACGATTGCGCTCGGCGTGTACCACCTCGGCGATATCGCGGATAGGCTGAATCGTACCTAGCTCGTTGTTGGCCAGCGCCACACTCACCAGATAGGTATCGGGGCGCAGCGCCGCCCGAATCGCCTCTGCCGTCACGATGCCGCGCGGCGTCACCTCGACAATAGTATGATCGCGGCTCTCAGCGGCGGCCAGCACGCTGGCATGTTCAATCGCACTCGTCACTACATGTCCCTGCCCACTACAAATTGCCAGCGCGATCGACTCTGTGGCGCCAGCCGTCATCACCAGCTCGTCGGCGCGGCCACCCAGCACGATCGCAATGCGCCGCTTCGCCTCCTGATAGTCGCGCCTCACCTGCACCGCCGGCGCATAGGGGCTCGACGGATTGTAAAATTGCTCCACCATATAGGGCAGCATCGCCGCCAATACCCGATCGTCGACGGGCGTGGCGGCAGCGTGGTCAAGATAGATGATTTCGGGATTCACCTTACTATTATAGCAAGTTTGGAGTACTCGTACTTTTTTTGCGAAACGTGGCAGATCCATATTCTTTTTGGCGCAAAAAGAAGCAAAAACTTTGGGACAGGCTTCACCTCGCCGATTCTCCGGAGTTTGCAGACCGTCCCGTTTAGATGTGCGGCTGGGGCCGCTATTATATTTTTTGGCCGGTTGCAGGGTCGCGGTGGTAGACTTCGCGGGCCACCTGCTCGTAGTACAGGCGCGTCGCCATGAGCAGATTATTGAGCTCTTCGCCCTCGAGGTAGGTGTAGCGTGGGCCTGGCTGCACTTTTAACACACCTTTTTCTTGGACTTCATAGCGAGTGGTCATCACCTGGAGTTTTTTGTGCTCGTCGAGCCATTCCTCATGCCAGATCCAGGTGCGTTCGTCCAGGCAAAAAAACTCACGCCGATGGCCCTTGGGCACCTCGCCAAATAGTCGAGCGCCAATTTCGCTCTCGAGGTTAATCAGCTGACGTTCAGTAAGTTGCTTGGCCTGGCGATTGGTCGGCATTTTTAGAAAATCCAGCGGCTGCGGGCTGGTATCGCCCACCAGTAGCTTGATGGTTTTTTGGAAGAGTGTTGTCATGGCATAGCCCTTTCGTAGTTAGGCAGCTAGATCAAATTCGGCCCGGCGCATCGCGATAATATGCTGCCCAACGCGGTGCAAATAATCAGGGTAGTCAATCACTTCAGATGCAACGGCTATCTCTGCGGCAGATGTCTGTACTACAGCCTCCGCGGCTGGTGTATCATCAAACAAATTCAAAACACCCGCCAGCTCTGCGGCGGCACGTTCGTGGCGCTCGGCGCTTGGCGCAGCTTCAATAACACCTGGCGTCTCGAGGTACGTAGGTCGGGCTTCTTGCTTGGGAAGGTTGAATGTATCGTTCATAATTTTCACACTTACAGGCCAGGGAGGCCAAACAACACCTTGGCAGTATGCGTGGTTGTAGCCGCTACGTCATCAATATCGACCTCTTTGAGTCGAGCTTGGTGTTCGGCCACTATCCTCACATATGCTGGTACGTTAATTTTACCACGATATGGCGCCGGCGTCAAGTACGGCGCATCTGTTTCGAGTACTATTGTATCAAGTGGAATGTCGCGGTACAACCCCTGTTGCGCAGAATCTTTGGTAAAAGTACTGATGCCATTGATGCCGATCACCAGCCCGCGCTCGAGTGCCGCCTGCATCGTCGCCCGGCTATCGGTAAAACTATGCAACACCCCACGCACCCGAAAATTGTCATAAATTGGCCAAAAATCAGCGTAGGCCTCGCGCACATGAAAACTCACCGGCAGGTCATGATCAATTGCGAGCTGCAGCTGCGCCTCGAGCGCATCGATTTGCGACCGACGCGGGCTATGGTCGTAATAATAATCGAGGCCAATTTCGCCGATACCGACAACTTTTGGCTGGCCAAGTAGCTCGGCGATCCCCGCGATGCCATCCTTGGCCTCGTGTGGATGCACGCCAACCACCGCATAGCAGCCCTGATGCGCCGCCGCCCAGTCGACAGCCTGCCGCGACGAACGCAAATCTGTCCCGACGCAGATCATCACCGCTACGCCAGCCGCAACCGCCTCTGCGTACACCCGCTCACGCTCATCACCAAAAAACTCCGTATCGTGCAGGTGACAGTGCGTATCGATGAACATTTACTTAGTCTCTTTTGGCGCCCGGGGATCAGGGGTGTGCAGGTAAATTCTAGGAAATAGCGGCTCGCTTGGGTGCGCCACGCCGTCTGCAAATATAGCATGGATATTGGCCGCGGTATCAGGCAGGAATGGCGTCAGTAGGTCGGCAATCTGGCGCAATGTATTAGCGGCGTAGCCCAGAATTTCTGCGAGATGCTCGGCGGCTTCGGTGTCATGATCGCGCTTTTTGGCCACTTCCCAAGGCTTCACTTGGTCGATGTATTGATTGAGCGCGCGCACCGAATTCCAAATCTCGTCGAATGCGCGGTCGAACTGGCAATGCTCCATAGCCGTGTGGTAGGCGCCCATATCGTGCTCGGTATCTTGCACATCCCCGATCACTCCGGCCTGGTAGCGCGTAATCATTCCCGCGACGCGCTGGATAAGGTTGCCCAGGTCGTTCGCGAGCTCGCCGTTGTAGCTCGCCTCAAATCGCTCCCACGTAAAATCCCCGTCGTCCATGGTCGGAATATGCCGTGCAAAGAAATAGCGAAAGGCATCGACGCCATAGCCCTGGATAATTTCCATTGGATCGATAACATTGCCGATAGTCTTGCTCATTTTTGCGCCGCCAACATTGACATGGCCGTGCACCAGCAGACGCTTTGGCAGAGGCAGATCAAGCCCCAGCAGCATTGCTGGCCATATCCCCGCATGAAACCGCAAGATATCCTTGCCAATCACCTGCACATTGGCCGGCCAAAACTCACGCCACTCTGGCCGATCGGGATAGCCAATAACCGTCAGGTAATTTGCCAACGCATCCAGCCACACATACATCACCTGGCTGTCGTCGCCCGGCACCCCGACGCCCCAGGTAAGATTGCGGCGCGGACGGCTAATCGAGACATCTTGCACGCCATCACGAATTAGTTCGAGGAATTCGCGCTTGCGATATTCTGGTAGGATTTCCATCTTGCCAGATTCGATTGCTTCGCGGATCTGCGCAGTAAAATCGCTCGCTCGCAGGTAATAATTCTCCTCGCTCAGGCGCTGGTACGGTTGATGATGATCGGGGCAAACGTCGTTATTCACCTCGGCCTCTTTGTCGGTGACAAACGCCTCGCAGCCCACACAATACCAGCCCTCGTAGGCATGTTTGTAAATATGCGGCTCGAGCTGCTGCCAAATATACTGCACCGCCCCGCGGTGATGTGCGTCGGTGGTGCGCACAAAATCCGTGTAGCTGGCGCCGAGCGCTTTCATCATCGTCTCGAAATTGCCATACATGCTATCGACGTAGGCCTGAGGATCAAGGCCGGCCTCTTGCGCTTTTGCCGCAATCTTGTTGCCATGCTCATCGGTACCTACCGAGAATCGCACCTGGCGCCCCGTCTGCCGCCAATACCGCGCCCAAATATCCGCCAGCAAATAATCCATCGCGTTACCGATGTGGGGCTTGGCGTTGGCATAGGGAATCGCCGTGGTGATATAGAGCTGCTTACCCATTCGTATCTATTATAACAGATTAGCGACGAGGCCTACGCTGGCGTTTTTTTGCACGTCCAGCATGGCCGCGTGTTTCGCGAATAAATTGAAGCAGCGCCTGTTCTGGATCCACGGCGACTGTCGGCGCTGGCTCGCGGCACTCTGTGGACTCGTGGCGACCATCAGCTTCAAATAACTCATAATACGATTTAGGCTGGCCGACAAGCCCCCACCATCGAGGATGATTGCGCTCTGATATAGCTAGTTGGCCGCTAGCCACCATCGATACTAGTATATCTTTGATGGCAGCAAAATGAGGTGTTCTTTGGCTTCGCTCAGGCTGTAGTGGCGTGCCAGCAATGAGCGCGGCAATCAGCTCCTGTGTCATGCGCGGCCCATCCTGTAGAATGGTGCGGGCTTTTTCGACTGTAATGATGCCGGAAAGCTCAGTACAATCAGCTAGCTCCTCGGTCTCAGCGGGCGCAATAGGAGCGTCTGGCTTGATTTCGATAGGTCGCCGCACCAGTCCTGCCATGGCGGCGGGTGTTGGCGCAGAGGTGATCGGCGTTGTTTCTTCTTCACACCGTCGAATATAGTCGTCTATGCCGGCAGTCAGCTCACCCATAGCCTCATCCAGCTCAGGAAAAGACTCAGTATGAATGGTATCGACCGCGTCTGCGACTATATTGAGCGCAGCGGGATCATCAGGGGACAACTCCCTCACATATGCCGCGAGGCCGTTTATCGCCTGGAGCGCCTCTGGCAACGAAAACTCGCCTCGAGCGAGTGCCTCTACGTTAGACTGTAGTTCATGCGAAGTAGCTATGGTTTTGACCTCTTAAATCATAGCCTATTATATCCAGACACTAGCCATTTGCAAGCATGAGCATCGCCAGCACAGCGAATCGCCCCGTCGCATCACCGCGATAATGCGCGAAAAAACAGGATCGCTACCATACCATATACCGCTCTATGCGGCGCGAAAAAGCCCCCTACCCACATACTGTATGGGGGTGTGATAAATGTTGTGCGACAGAAAATACGTAGCTATCTAGGCTACCGCGTTGCGGGCCAGGCGGAGCCAGTCTGCGATGGCGAGGTCTTCGGCTCTGAGCTCGGGGTTGATATCGCTGTAGCGAAGTAGCCGCTCAGCGGCAGGTTTGTCGATAGCAAGGCCTGCGGCGATCGAACTACGGAGTTTTTTGCGTTTGGCGCTAAATCCGGCCCGCGCCACGCGCCATAGGGCACGCTCGTCCTCGCTGGGCACCAGCGGCTGGTCGCGCAGTTGCAATATCACCACTTGGCTGTCGACTTTTGGCGGCGGCGTAAAATACTCACTCGGCACCAGCGGCCCCAGCGTGGCCTCGGCGTATATCTGCGCGCTTAGTGCCAGCAGGCTCATGTCGCCGGGGCGAGCGGCAATGCGCTGGGCGACTTCTTTTTGCACCAATAGCACGGCGATCGATGGCTTGTTAACAGCGGTGACGAGCAGCTGGACGATCTTGCTGGTGATATAGTAGGGTACGTTAGCGACGACCTTGTAGCCGGGCGGCAATTGTGACAGATTGAATTGCAGAATATCTTGATTGATGACTTGCAGCTGCTTGCCGGGGAATTGTCCGGGCAATTTGCGTGCCAGCGCGGCATCAAATTCCACCGCCGTCACCTGCCCCGCGCGGCGCAACAGCTCGCTTGTCAGCGTGCCGAGGCCCGGGCCGATTTCGAGCACGGTGTCATCTGGGCTAATTTGGGCACAATCGGCAATTGCCGCCAGAATGTCACGATCGTGCAGCCAATGCTGCCCAAGGGATTTGTTCGTAGGCATCTATCAATGGCTCGCTAGTATGTTATACGCAAACTTGAGCCTCTGATCCTGCGAACAGACTGAGCACCGTTCATACTGATTCTGAAACACAATTAGCGCGCCTTCTACCGATGACTGAGCTTTAATATTAGTAGTCACTTTGGCGTATGGCCCGCTCAATTCATACCACAAATAATCTAGCTGAGACTGAATCGTCATGTAGCTATCTGGAAACATTGACCTGAGTCTCGTTTGTCGGCTGCCGGTCCACTGAGCTAAGCCGTCGCCAGTGGTGTTGAAGCCATGCTCTTGCATTAGATTGCCCATGATACCCGCCGTTTGCTCCCTTGTAAATCCTCTTGAAATTAGG
This sequence comes from Candidatus Saccharibacteria bacterium UBA1932, assembly GCA_002337095.1. Classification (GTDB taxonomy): domain Bacteria; phylum Patescibacteriota; class Saccharimonadia; order Saccharimonadales; family Saccharimonadaceae; genus Saccharimonas. The sequence continues at coordinate 11,876 of DDFI01000010.1, read as the reverse complement.
AAATTCCAGGTGGCGGCTTGATTTTCACTAGGGGTAGTGTATTTGCCCTTGACACCGACCACAACCACTTCTTTTTCGGGCTGCTTGGTGGTATTGCTATTGATCTCGCGGCGGCTGACTTCGGTACCATTCTGAGTATTGAGCTCGTAAGTGACGGTGCGGCGGCCCTTAACACCAGGGGTTTTGACCTCGCGGTAGCCAATCTCGCGGTCGGCGTCTTTGATTTCCTCGGTGGGATAATTAACATCTTCGTCGAGCGTAACACTCTGGATACCGTTGCGCCACAACTTGACCGTCATGCCAGCGGTGATCGGTGTATCGGCAGCAACAGAGAGGCCATCGGCGGCGGTAAGCGAGATGTTTTTGCTACGTAACATATCACCGACGGTACGAGCACGGGTAAAAGCAGTTTCGGATTTGCCATAGAATACAAACGTAAAGGCCGTCGCACGCTGGATTGTCATGCGCTCGGACATACCATCGCGCAGAATATTGTCGCTAAAGGACATGTTGGCCGTATCTTCATCGCGAAGGGTCAGGCCGGCATCGCGCGCGATCGATTTGGGCGTCTGAGCCGCAGTCATTACCCTGATGCGCGTGGTGCCATCTACCACCACGACTGGTCGGGCGTGGTAAATATTAACGTCGTAATTAGCGCCCACTAGCGGTTCATCAAGGCCGGGCTCGGTAATATCGTGACGATCATAGGCAATATTGGCCTCGTCGAGCGCCTTGCGCACCGTAGAGGCAGACGTCATAATACCGCGCTGATTACTACCGTCGTGCAGCATCAGCAGGCGCTTGCCAGAGCTGGTGGTAGCCGAAGAGGCCGCAGCTGGCTGCGTAAGCGCCGCAAATCCAAGCAAGCTCACCGCAACTGTCGCCGCGATGCCAAGTGATTTAACAGAGATTACAAAAGATTTGATATCAAACGTACTCATAGTAACTGCGGCAAGACCACATTGATACCATTATAGCATAATCATGTCAAAAAGTCACGCGGTACGGCACTATCGGCGCTTCATGAAACGCCACAGTCGGTACGCACCAAAGTATCGATACCCTTACTTTTGGGTTAATCATTTTGATACCGGTAGAATCGTTAAGAATGCCGCGGGATGATCCGGCGGTGTATCAAAATAGTCAAAAATAATATTATAGCCTTCGGCGGTGCGGCGCGCACGGCATCCAAAAGAGCGGTCGCTTTCTTCACATTTGAGAGAATCGGCCAACGTTTTGTCGATAGGCATAAGGGCTTCGCGCAGGCTGGCCTCTCTGTAATGTTGGTCAACAAGCCATCCACGTTCGATGCCCGGACAGGGAGTGTCGCTAAGCTGACAACCCCACAGTGGACCCTGGGCGGTTTCGCCTGTTCGCATATGCCATGACGAGTCGGGCTTAAACGAATCCGCAAGGCGCTGGACCTTGACCTGCTCGTAAGTGGCATAGACGATCCAGCCTATACTGCTAATGAGAAGAAGGGTGACGACACTGAGGAGTATTGTCCATTTTGGGTGACGCTTTACAAGGGTAGGCATGCTCAGGTCATTATAACCTGGTTGTGGTTAGAGCGTCAAACTACAGTTTTTCGAGGTGGGCGAATTCGATGTTGAGCTTTTTGATGGTGCCAGAATCGAAGCTGACACTGACGGCCAGGCCATCGACATCGACAATTTCGCCGGTGCCAAACTGCGCTGAACGCACACGGTCGCCAATGTCAAAATCGGGGATCATGTCGGCATAGAAATCATCGTGCGACTGCTCGAATACGGGCATGGCGGCTGCTTCGTACCCCATATCAGCCAGGAATCGCGAGGGCGAGTTGTACTCGCGCTGACCAAATTGCAGGCGGCAGGCGGCAAAACTCATGTGCAGCTCTTGGCGCGCCCGCGTCATGCCGACGTAGCACAGGCGGCGCTCTTCCTCGAGCTCACTTGGGCCGGCCTGGTACACGCGTGAATGCGGAAAAATTCCCTCTTCCATACCCACCATGAATACCACCGGAAACTCGAGCCCTTTGGCGGCGTGAATGGTCATGAGAGTGACGCTATCGTGGTCGGTGGCGCTATCGACGCTCGACATCAGGGCGACTTCCTCGAGGAAATCGGGCAGCGCCGCGAATGTACGCGCATCCGACACCAGTGCACCGAGGTTTTCGATGCGATCCTCGGCCTGCGGCGTGCCATCGCGCAGATATGCTTCGTAGCCGATGCTGGCCACTAATTGCTCGATTAGCTCGGCCGGCGGCGTATCACGAGTAACGGCCAGCTGCAGGGTGCGCAGTAGTTCGCCCAGGGCCACAAGCGCTTTTTTGGCACGCGGCGTCAGGCTCGACGCCTGATCGGCATTCACGAGCGCCTCGATGATATCCATGCCACTATTCGCCTGCCAGATGAGGAATCTCTCGAGGCTAGTCGCCCCAATACCGCGTGTCGGTACATTGACAATACGCGTAAAACTAATCCGATCGGCCGGCTGATAAAGCAGTCGCAAATAAGCGATGATATCCTTGACTTCGCGGCGATCATAAAACCGTACCCCGCCAACAATCTGATACGGCACACGCAGCTGCATCATGGCGCGCTCGAGCGGTGCCGACTGAGAATTCATACGATACAGCACCGCAACATCGCGGTATCGGCGGGCGGCCATCTGCACCTGTGTGGCGATGCGACTGGCGATGTTGAATGCTTCCTCGGCCTCGTCGCGCGCAGCCTGAATCTGCACGGGCGCACCGGTGCCGGCGGCAGTCCAAAGCTGCTTGTCGGTACGCTCGACATTCTTGGTGATGACGTTGTGAGCCGCCTCGAGAATGGCGCCAGTGGAGCGGTAATTTTGCTCGAGCTTAATCACCACCGTGCCCGGAAAATCTTGCTCAAACCGCAAAATATTACGAAAATCAGCACCGCGCCAACTGTAAATCGACTGCCAGTCGTCACCGACGACGCAGATGTTATGTTCGTCGTTGACGAGCGATTTGACGATGGCATACTGCGCGGCATTGGTGTCCTGATACTCGTCGATTAAGATATGGCGAAACTGGCTGCGCAGCTGATCGCGCACTTCGGGGTGCTCGCGCAAGAGCCGTACCGTTTCGATTAGCAGATCGTCAAAATCCAGCGCGCCGGCTTGGCGACGTAGGGTTTCGTAGGTGGCGTAGATCTTGGCGACGGACTTCTCGAACGGATAGCTGGCGTTGGCAGCCATATCGCTGGGCGATTGTAGCTCGTTTTTGGCATTGCTGATGGCCGAGCTGACAGCGCGCGGCTTGATTTGCTTATCCGCAATGGCGAGGGTTTTCATGGCTTGTTTGATCAGGCTTTGGCGATCGTCCTCGTCATAAATGACAAAATTTGACGCGATGTCGAGATGATGGCCATGAATGCGCAGTAATTTGACGCAAATGCCGTGGAATGTGCCCATCCAAGGCATAAAACTCCGCGTGTCGGGCTGGCCAAGAAGTGTCGACAGCCGGGTGCGCATCTCGCGGGCGGCCTTGTTGGTGAATGTGACGGCGAGGATTTCGTTAGGCCAAATATGCTGCGATGCGATGAGATGCGCGATGCGATGGGTGAGAGTTTTGGTCTTGCCGCTGCCGGCGCCTGCAAGCAATAACACCGGGCCAGTTGTTGTCTGTACGGCGGTTTTTTGAGCGTCGTTAAGTCCCTCCAGAATGTCCATTGATATCTATTATACCCAAAAACTCGCCCCGAGCCCAGCCCCGGGCAGCCACCTGATGAGCCAGGCTACTTGTTGAGCAAGAAATAATATGTTGCGGCGCCCGCCACAGCGCTAAGGATCAACAACAGAGTTACCCAGACCGCCACGACCCACGCGTGATGGCCGCGTGGCGCTGGGGTGACTGGCTTGTGGTAGGTGTCGGTGTCGTAGATTGGGCTGGCGGTGTGGTCGGTGGGTTTTTCGGTGGTGCGATATTGCTGAGAAATCATTGAGACAGTAGCGGGCGATTCGTCGCGTGACTGTGCGCCAAGGCCCATATCCATCGTGGCGAGATCGTCGCCGACTTCTTGGTCGAGCTCGGCCAGCGTTTGCGGCTCGTCATCGGCTGGGTCAGCGACGGGCGACTCGGTGACAACAGCCGTACTTGGCTCGGGGGTAGTAGCCGGCGTGTTGAGCGGACGCTTCTCGACCTTGACGTCGGGCACGAAGGGAGAGGTCATGGGGCGCGATTCGACGGACTCGGCAGGTTCGGCAGGCTTGGTAGGCTCGGCATCACTTGGCGTATCGGTAGGCGTGTCGGCATCAGCGTCGATAGGCATATCGATAGAAGCGAGGATTTCGTCATCGGTCTTGGTGCTGGTAGCGCCCGACTCGAATGCCGCATCAGTGTCCTCGGTTGGCATCGCAACCTCTGGCGCATGATCGACAAATGTTGGGGCTTGTGGCTCTGAGGCTGGTTGGGCAGTGTCAATGCCACGAACAGCATCGCTCGCCTGCTCGGTTTCGATGGCGTCGCGACTGGCGATAAGCGGCTCGCTTGGCTCGCCACCGTGCAGCGGCGCGGTATCCTCGTGGTAGGTATAGCTGTCGTCAGCCTCCCACGTTTCATCGGCGGGCAATTTGCTCGGTTCTTCGACAGCAGGCTGTTCGGCGGGTTGCGCCTGATCAGCCGCTAGGGCCTCTGCAGTAGCAACGTCCTCGACGTCGGAAGGCGTTTGGCCATGAGCAGCCTCTACTTCGGCGCTCGGCACCAACGCAACACCCTCGCGCGAAGGACGGGCGGGCATAGCTGGCGCGCTAGGCTTGCTCATGTCAGCAGCCGGGTGCACCATATCCATAAATTTACCGCGACTCTGGATAATAGGGGTGTTTGTGGCAGCCGGCACTACGACAGACTGGGCGGTTGATGGCGAAGCTGGAACAACTACGGAAGCAGCCTGCGACGGAGGGGCTGACTCGCTCGCTGCATCAGTATCTGCCACGCTGCGGCGACGGGTTTTTTTGCGTATTAGCGATGATACGGCTTTGTCAAGTTCGTCGAAATCTAAATCAGTCATGTCCTACCCTATGTTTGCTGATGCGCGTTAGTAATAATAGTGCTAAATATCCTGGCGTCGAGGCTAGCGCCGCCAATGAGCAAGCCATCGATATCTGGCAACTCTAGGTAAACGCTGGCGTTGTCGGTGGTGACACTGCCGCCGTACAGAATACGCAGGTCGGCAGCGGCGCGAGCGCCAAACAGATGGCTGACTTGGCTGCGAATCGCCCTGGCGACATGCGCGACATCGGTGGGCGGTACGTTGTCGCCATTGCCGATCGCCCAGATTGGCTCGTAGGCCACGACGACTTGCTGCAGCTCGGCCCCGGTGACATTAGCGAGGCCGCCGGTAATTTGATCGTGGATGACATCGTGGGTTTCGCCGTTGGCGCGCTCGGCGGCCGTTTCGCCGACGCAAAGGATCGGGCGCAACTGATTGCGCAGGGCGGCCTGTACTTTGTTACGGATGTCCTTGTCTTGCTCGCCAAAGATATTGCGGCGCTCGGAATGGCCAACCAGTGCGTATTTAACCAAGCCACGCAGCTGATGCGCCGAGATCTCGCCGGTATAGGCGCCGTCATCGCGCCAGTAAAAATTCTGTGCGGCCAGCTTGATCTTGCGATGGTCGATCTGTAGCGACAATGGCTGCAGCGCCAGTGCCGATGGCGCGATTACCACCTCGACATCGCGGTGCAATTCGATGAGGTCGGCCAGCTTGTGAACAAGCAAACTCGCCTCGTGGATAGTGAGGTTCATTTTCCAGTTGCCGACAATCAGATGGGTATCTCTGGCCATAATTCTTATGCTTTCTTGTCCTTAGTGTACACTACTCGACGCGGGGCGTCTAGCAGCGAATCCAGCCCGGGAAGCTGTTGCCCGGCCAGCAACTGGAGCGCGGCCGCACCACCAGTCGATACGATATCGTAGGCATCAAGCGGCGAAAACGATTCTACAAACCGCACCGTATCGCCACCCAAGACGGCCGTCACTAGATCGCTGCGCGACTGCATTGCCTGCATAATTGCAAAACTCGCGCGCAAGCCATCGGTAGTAGCTACGTCGCCTACCGGCCCATTCCAGGCGACATATTTGACCGTAGCGAGCTCGTCGCAAATTTCGGCAGCTGCCTGCGGCCCGATGTCGATGATACGATCGCGGGGCTTAACCGCCCGCAGCTCGACCGCCACCACTTCGCTGCCACGCTGCACCAACAGATCACGCGGCAGACGAATCACGTCGCCGACATCACGAAACCCAACGCGACGGGCCGCCAACTGATACAGCCGGTCGATTGCGGCCTGCCCCGCCCGCGTCACCCGCGACTGGCCGATCGGGTAGCGATGATAGGCGATGCATTCGATCGCCACGTGGCCGCCAACATAGATATGATCAACATGACCGAGCAATCCCATCATCGCCGCAGCCTTGGTGTCGGTATCGCGCCCACCAATGATTGCCAGGCTGGGCCGCGGCGAATGCACGGCAAGCGCACGCAAGCGCCGGTATTCGCGCGCCACATGCAGGCCCGGTAACACCGGTACACACTGGCTGATGGCATCGATCGAGGCATAGTGCCGGTGCAACACTCCAAAAGATTCCAGCACCAGGTAGCTGGCCCGTGTATCACGCACTAACTGTCGGGCGAGCGCCGGATCGTTGCGGTATTCGCGTGCATCAAAACGTAGGTTTTCACACATGAGCATCTGGCCCGGCCGCAGTTGCTTGACAGCGTGCGCCACCCGGGGCCCGACGACGGCATCGACAAACTGCACCGGCTGCCCCATCAGCTGAGCCAAGTGCGCCGCGATAGGCTGCAGGCTCAGCGTCTGACTAGGGCCGCGCGGCCGCCCGCGGTGGCCAATAATCACGATGCGACATTGCCGCTCGCGTAGCAGCTCAAGCGTTGGCAGCAGCTGGCGCAATCGATAGTCGCCAACAATCACGCTGTGTTGAACCAGCTCATTTAGGTCAGCGCGCACCAGCACGGTTTTGCCGCGCAATGGAACGCTCGTAATCGTGAATGTTGTTCTCGCCATGCCCACCCGAGTTGTTTATTGCTTTAGCTTATTCTATCACACGGACACGGATGGTGTCAGTACCGCCCGTGACGCCGGGTTGTTTGCCGCTGACAATCACTACGTTAATAGGCTTTGCATCGGTGTTAAAATACTGGCTATCATACAGCTCGCGGGCGAGCTTGAGGCCGGCATTCTCGCCGTCTGGTCGAATAAAGCTGCGCGTGCCGTAGGTCAGCGCCAATTGCTGGGCGACACGTGGCTCGCTGGTGACCGCAACAATACGGCGGTGCGGGCGGCAAGCGGCGATATTTTCGGCCGTGGCGCCAGATTTGGTCTCGGCGATGATAGCACTAGCGCTAAGTTGCTCGGCAACACCTACCGCAGCATGGCTAATCGCGTTGCGACGGTGTTCGTCTGGCTGAATGAGCTCTTCGGTAGGCACGTCGACCATGGCGTTTTCTTGCGTATAGAGGATGGTATTTCGCATGGATCGCACGGTTTCGATAGGATAATTACCGTTGGCGGTCTCGTCGCTCAGCATCACCACGTCGGCGCCCTGGATGACGGCATTGGCCACGTCACTCACCTCAGCGCGCGTTGGCTCGGGGGCGTCCACCATGCTTGCCATCATCTGAGTGGCGACGATGGATAGCTTGCCGTATTTGCGACAAAGCGACACAATACGGCGCTGTACTACCGGCACTACTTCGGCGCCAGCCTCGACGGCTAGGTCGCCGCGGGCTACCATCACGCCATCGCTGACGCGCACGATGCGCTCGAGCATGGCGGGCTGAATGGCAGATTTAGTCTCGACTTTTGCGATGATTTTTGCGGTTGAGCCGTGGCTCAGCAGAATCTGTCGCAGGCTGCTAATATCTTCGTCGGTTTGCACAAAGCTCAGCGCGACATAATCAATATCTAGCGTGGCACCAAATTCGATGTCTTCTAGATCCTTTGGTGTCAGAATATCGCCGCCGAAGTCGGTGTCGGGCAGATTGATGCCTTTTTTGCTCATCAGCACACCGTCGTTTTCAACGCGCACCTTGATCGCAGTGTCGCTGGTTTTTGCGAGCACTGTGGTGCGGATTTTGCCATCAAATAGATAGATGGGCTCGCCTGGCTGGACTTTTTCGGCCAGATTGTACTGTACCGGCAACGTCAGGCCGTTGTGCTCGGCAGCGTGATCAAGGATCAGCTCGTCGCCTTTTTTGACTTCTTGGCGGTTGTCATTAAGGACACCGAGGCGGATTTTTGGCCCCTGTAAGTCCTGCAAGATTGCCACCGGGCGGCGCAGATTTTCGCTGGCCTGGCGAATCCACGGAATTTGCTCGAGCCGCTCCTCGTGCGAGCCGTGGCTAAAGTTGAGGCGGATGCCGTTGGCGCCGCTGTCGATAAGTTGTTCGATTGCCTCTGGCGAGTTCGTGGCAGGGCCAAGCGTCGCCAAAATCTTGGTGCGTTTAAAAATTGTAGTGTCCATTTTTCTCATTATACCACAGCGACAGAGGTATAAAAATGCTATTGACCCTGTTTATTGTGCTGCTGGTCGTAGGTGTATTTAAATTGCAGATATTCGTAATGATGGGCCGCATCGATCGCCACTGCTTGGTCAATCTGCCGCTGAAGCCCAAGCGTAATTGTGATAAGCAGCACAGTATTAATAACTGATAGTACCGCGGTTGCGATAATAATTATTCTTCCAAGATTTACGTGCTTTGTTTGCTGTGTGCTCATGACTTATATACCCTCCCAATTACCTTTAGCTTGCTAATTGCAATGATACCACATAGGTGTTACGCTAATAAAGCGTTAGGAATCCACCTATCGTTCGTCTCTGTTGAGGAGAATTCTATGCGTGTCTCACGAATCATGGCAATACCCTGTGTAGCGCTAGCACTCACAGCGGGAGCCAGCGCGAACAGCGCGAGCGCGAATGGATCACACGATATTACCGTGCATGCAAGTAAATACTTGTGTGGCGACAGTCGCTATGACGTCAGTGCGGTAATGGGCACCATCACCCCAAGCCGCGATAGGCAGGATGGTTGGGTCAGCGGAAAAAATTCGTCGTGGAGCAAGTTTCCACGACAACCAACGCCCGCATGATGACTGTCGGTGCCACTATCAGGTGCCAAGAGAGCTGGTGGAAGTTCTGGAGTGGCTACATCGTAGAGATCGCCAACCAGACCTACATCAATGACAGCACCACCGACGTCTGGCTCTTCTCTCCAAGGCGGTAAGGAGCTGCGCCCCTTGCGAGGCATAGCTCCACGGCCCCCGGTACGCCCGGGGGCCTCGTCATGTCTTATTTATTCAAAATCTCATTCAGCCCACATATCATATCTGAAAAAGGATAATCCCTTAACAGATGAAATAAAATGCTAACTGACCAATGGCTGGGAGTTTGATGGTTGATTACGTGATTTCGACTACAATACGCCTACAGCATAATGCGCCCGGCATCCACCATCGAGCGAAAATCCCACACCCCTGGGGCGGCGGCGCGATAATTCCAATAAAACCACGCCAGCGTATTGTCGTAGGCGGCCAGCTGCAGCGCAATGTGGCGGTCAACCAACGCGGCATGTTCGGCTTCGGCAAATTTGCGCAGCTGATACTCAGATAGCATGCCGCTCCACTCGCCCACGATCACCGGCTGAGCCCGCGACAGCCAGCGGTGCAAGCGGTGATGCATCGGCATGGCAATGCGCTCGTACCAGGCGATCAGGACCACCCGAAACAACGGCCAACAAAAATGATACCAGTGTACGTCGATGGCGACGGGATTGTGACGATGCGGCCACAACAGATTCGACATCAGTCGCGGCGTAAATGCATCGTGAAACACCACCAACATATCAGGCCGAGCTACACGCGAAACACGCTGGTAGGCCTGACGACTGAATCGTTTCAGCTTGAATTGCCAGAATCCGGCTCGTGGCTCGTTGAGCAGCTCCAATCCCCATGCGCTTGGGCGATCGGCGTAGCGCGCCGCCAGACGCTCGAGCACCGCTATGGTCTGCTGGTGATAGTCGCGCCGACGATACCACTGTGCCGGACCGATACGACCACTGTGGTCGCGACCATTCTGTGATCCAGGCGCGCCGTGTAGACAGATTAATACCTTGATGCCGTACTTGTGCCCCATCTCGACTGCCCAATCCAGCGCCTCGATACACGGCTGATAGGGGTCGTCGCCATCAAAAATCCAGTAGCCAACCGGGATGCGCACCACCTCGATATGATGATCGCGCAGCCACACAAAATCCGCCTCGGTGATATATTCGGCAATATGACGCGCCAGACGCGCCGGGCCATCGGGCGCCTGCATCAATGTATAGTGGTCCACGGCGTCAGTGCCCTCAAACAGCCACGGCGTCAGCCAGCGCTCCACCACTAGCCAACCGCCTAGATTCACCCCGCGAAGTGCCGCCACTTAGGCTACCGATGCACCGAACGCCACACCGACACCATAGGTGATGGCCATCGCCGCCATACCGCCCAGCATGACGCGCAAAATAGCCCGCGTTTTGCCCGCACCGCCGGCTACTGCGCTCAGATAGCCGACCGCAAAGAGCGTCACCAACACTGCTGCGGCAGTCATTGGGATACGCAGATGGTGCGGCGACGCAACGATTGCTATAAATGGCACCAGACCACCAAGAGTAAATGCCACAAATGACGCCATCGCCGCATGCCATGGATCATTGATTTCGTCAGGGTCAAGGTTAAAATGCATACGCAAGTGCGCGCGCAGCGCATCCCGTTCGGTGAGCTCTACCGCCACCTGATGCGCCAACTTAGTGCTCACCCCATGCTTCATGTATTCGCGCGCCAGCTCGTCCAGCTCGTATTCGGGATTCTCGACCAAATCCTTTTTTTCCTCGTCGATATAGGCTTTTTCGGCATCCGACTGGCTACTGACCGACACATACTCGCCCACCGCCATACTAAGCGCACCAGCGATCAGTGCAGCCATGCCAGCAACGGTAATCGCACGCGAATCACTGGTTGCACCAGCCACCCCCATTACTACACTCGAGACACTCACTATGCCGTCATTGGCACCGAGCACCGCCGCACGCAATTTATTTAGTTTGCCACTATCCGCCTGGTCCGACGGAAGGTCGTATTTTGTATTATCAAATTCTGCCATACTGACCCTCAGTATACGTGATAGCGAGCAGAACGACAAATATAGCCAAAAGGGCTTGTGTTTATAAATATGTTTGTGGTTAACTATATATGAATAGTATTTAAAAATATTCCCAACAAACGGAGGAAAAGAAACACCATGGCACGTTTACCACAACTAGGCGGCGACGCAGGCACTTGGGGTCAGGTTCTAAACGATTTCCTGGTCCAGGCCCATAACACCGACGGTACTATCAAACCAGGCGCCGTCTCGACCGCTGCAGTCACCGATGGCACAATCACTGAGGCCAAGCTTGCCCCAGCCGTCGTCACCAAGCTCAATACAGTCGCTGGCGGTGGCAGCGCCGTTACCAGTGTCAATGGCCAGACCGGCGCAGTGACGGTTGACAAAACCGCCGTTGGCCTGGGTAGCGTCGACAACACCGCCGATGTCGCCAAGCCAATCTCGACCGCCACGCAAACCGCGCTCAATGCCAAGGCAAACGCCAGCACTAACGTTGCAACCAGCGGCTCACTGACAGGCGGCGGCCCACTTTCTGGCAGCCTATCGCTTAGCCTGGCTGGCGACAGCGCCGCTCCTGGCAATAATATGTACTACGGTACCAACGGCGCCGGCACCAAAGGCTTCTACGCCGTACCTGCCGCTGGCGGCGGTGGCTCAGTCACCAGCGTCAACGGCCAGACTGGCGCAGTCACCCTCAGCAAAA
>DDFI01000004.1 GCA_002337095.1 Candidatus Saccharibacteria bacterium UBA1932 | reverse complement strand
GTTGCGAAGGTTTTAGTTAATACGTGCTTTTTCGTAGAATAGTCGAGTTCTTCGAGGTGGGTAAGCGCGTAGCGCGGCGGCTCTGCCGCCCCAGCGACGCGCTGACGCCTCCACCGAATTTTCGGTGGGCGAACCGACAAACCAAAACACCCTTTTCAACTTCCAAAAAAACACGGCGGGGGAAATCTCAAAAAAGATAATTAAAGGGTTTTTTGGTTTTGTCGGGACGCAGCGCGCGGGCTATGCCCGCGCAGGCGTCAGGGCGGAGCTTAGTCGCTCCGCTCGAATTCGGTTCGAACTTGGTTGTAAAACTCCACTACAGACGCACGGGTCTTGAGGCGAACAACCGCCCTATCAAATTCAACGGCTTTTCCATAACCTAACTCTGGCTCGCTCCACATACTCGGCATAATTTAATTCGGCTACGAATAGGTAATCATTGAAAAACTTTTTTAGCGATACAAGACAATACTTTAGCTATAGCTTACTTTTTTGCTTAATTGTAGCGGGATTTACTATGATATTTGTAAAAAACCCACTGTTCTTCACAGTTAATAGCCGAAATCTTGTATAATAAAAGGGCTTAAGACCCACAATTAGATACAAGTACAAATCATTTTGATTTGGCACGGTTGTACGAGAATATCGGCAGCCGTACGCAGTAGCACAACCGTGTCTATTGTGGGCCTTAAGCAGCTTAACGGCTGCCGTTGTTTTTTATTAGGGGCAGTCTCCAAATAACTAAGCCTAAAGGAGGGCTCCAATGAATACAAAACAATCAAAACCATGGTACAAGAAATGGTGGGTATGGCTCATTATCGTCATCGTGCTTATCGGTGCTGGTGGTGCGGCTGGCAACAAGGACAATACGGCAACCAATAACGGCTCAAGCACCAATTCCGAAAGCACTAAAAAGGCCGAAGAAAAAACCGAGTTTAAGGTTGGTGAAACGGCTTCCTTCGATAACAAGTCGATTACAGTTACCAATGTCCAACGCAACTACGACACAGGTAACCAGTTTGCTCAACCAGAATCTGGTAAAGAATTTGTTATCGTGACGGTCAACATCGTGAATAATAGTGACAAAACTCTCGACTACAATACGTTTGAGTTCAAAATGCAGGATTCTAACGGCGTTCAGCAGAATGAGGCGTTTACTGCACTTGCCGAAGGTAAGCTCAACAGTGGTTCGCTCGCTAAGGGCGGTAAAGTTACCGGTAAGCTAGCATATGAAGTACCAAAGGGCGACGCAGGGCTCAAGCTGCTATACCAGAACTTTAGTTTCTTCGACAACAAAGTTATTACATTTAACTTGCAATAATCTAGCATCAATAGCAGAATCCCCGCCACGACAGGCGGGTTTTCTATGTATTATGAAGCGTTTTAGGGCATCTGTGAGTGGAGTTGGTCACCAATATGCAGAAAAGGGGCAGAAAAGGGTCTAACCCTGAACAGATACGAAAAGTCCGAAGTTGGTATATTCCACTATTCAATTCCTCCCTACCACTCCTAGGCTCCAGAGATGATTCTCATTTGTCTTGCGGCCGCGATGTAGACTTGTAAAAATTAACACCTTTCAGGGGCGAACCTTTTTGAGCTTGTCAAGAAACCCGGCGTCAAGCCGATCCATCTGTAGGGTAAATGACGGTATCACCCTGTATGATCGCAAATGGGGTAAGAGTGTGCGGTGTTGTTTTTGTGAGACTCATGATATCCAGTGCTTCTATGTCTCGGGCAAGCAATGCATCGGCGACGAGTGAGCGATGACACCGCCAAGGGACCGCCCTCGGCACACATGATGGCAGTGGGATGCTTTGCGGCAAGCCGTATCAGCCCTTCTAGTGCCTGTTTAAACTCAAGTGTTTGCATGTAGTCGGCATAATTGCGAAACGAAGCATTATGCCACCCGAGATTTACTGAGTGCTTCGTTTTTGGTCTGAGCCCACCAAGATCTTTCATATATAAGTAATCGATGCCAGCTTTTGGGAGTGAGACTTCAAGAGCAGTTTGTTCAAACTGCGGATTATATCGAGAGCGCGGAACAGTACGAATATCTACCAGCTGTGTGACGGAAGCACCTCTCAACATGGCAACTAACTCCTCGATAGGACGCGTCGAATGACCAATAGTAAAAATACGAGACATACTACTATGTAGTATACGATAATAAGAGACGTTCGTATCCTTTCATTTGCACTCGCGCTAGTCATTGTGACATATTCGCGCAGGTTCATACTAGCCGCCCTTACCCCATCTCGCGCCGTAAGGCGTATCGAAGAGTGAAGCACCTACGTCCTTTAGGCGCCAAAAAGATACTCGCTTTGCCTCGCCAAGTACCGCCCGCAGCGCACAGTTCGACCATCTACATATCTCACGTTGTAGCCACAGGCCGGCAGAGCAGCAGGCACAGTTGCCGTGCCAGTAGCATCTGTGGTATCATTTTTATACGCGGATGTGGCGGAATTGGTAGACGCGCTAGCTTCAGGTGCTAGTGTTGGCAACAACGTGGAGGTTCAAGTCCTCTCATCCGCACCAACGATATAGCCCAGCCTTGTGCTGGGTTTTATCGTTGGTATGTAGTAACACCTCGAACCTCCACGTTCGTGGAGGTGAGGATTGCCGTGATGGCAATCCGCAAGGACGTCATCCGGAGCAAGCTATGCTTGCTTCCGCGATGCGTCGGGGTCGCGCTGGCGTGACCAAGTCCTCTCATCCGCACCAAAAAATCATATCATGTACAGAACGGTGGTCGCTCGATAGACGCAGTTAGGATTTGCGGTACGATTGCACAGTAATGGCTAGCTGAGCTACCGCAAACACCCCCAGCATGGCAACCGTCGTACCATCAACTAGCGCCTGTGGGGCTGTAGAAAAAATAAGCGTATACCAATCCATTTAGGTACACCGTATGCGGGCTCGCCGGTGTCTCGTAGATGCGCAGCGTCACAACCTTGGACACAAACAATATCGAAAGCACCGGCCGATGAAGCGGCCGATTGTTTTGATGCTAGGTCTTGCGAAGGGGCTGTACGCATATATATGTTTATATCATATACCCCGCACGCATGGTGCTTCTGTTTTGGCGGCAGTACCGGTATACTGTAGCTATGGCCCCCAAACCAAATCCACGCCTGCGGCGATTTTTGATCGCCAAAGAGGTTATTATGGTGACCCTCGCAACGCTTTGCCTAGTGGGGCTCGTGCTGGAGCATCTCGAGCACCTGAGCGAATCACAACTGTATCTGCTGGAGTATTTCGAATATGTGGTGGGGTTTGTGTTCCTGTGCGAATTTGGGTTTGAATGGTATTATGCGCGTGATCGGCGCAAGTACATTCGGCATCATTGGGTATTCCTGATCGCGGCACTGCCGATCCCGTCGATGTCGTGGGACGTGCTGCGTGGCATTCGAATTTTGCGCCTGCTACGCCTACTCAAGATTTATGAGCATTTTCGCTACGAGTACAATACGCGGCTATTCGAGCCCTAGCGCCGCACAAAACTCAAATACGTTGGCTGCCGCAGTAAAGGCAAGCGAGCTAGATTTGAACTGTTTTGTAATAAAATAAAACGATACCTGCGGACATAAGCATAAATAGTATGTATAATGTTACACATGTCACGTTCTGCTCATCGTTTCATGCGCGCACTCCGCCCCGTCCTGCTGGCGCCCATTTATCGTATTGCATGCGGGCAAACCTCGTCAGTAAACAGCGGCGTGCCAATATGGTCTGCTGACGCGCATTACAGCGGAGATACGTCCCCGGCGTCCGTCACCCAACAAATTAACACGTCTGGCGTGGCGCATGCCGCCCCTATGAGCATCTACCAGAATGAGCGATGGGCCAACGGCCCTCTTACCTATACATTTAACGGCCTAGTACCTAACACAAGCTATACCTTTCGGTTGCATTTTGCAGAGGTATACTATAGCGCAAGCGGACAGCGCGTCATGAATATTGCAACTAACGGCGTCCAACGAATTGGGGGATTTGACATATATTCGAGTGCGGGCGGTGCGGGCAAAGCGGTAGCAATAGAGGCTCCAGGGATTAGCGATAATCAAGGAATACTGAACCTTACCCTTACTCCCACGAGTGCGGGCAACGACCCCAAGATATGCGGCATCGAACTAATAGGCCGCGTTGTCTATGATGATACGCCAATTAATCTGGTGGCATCCGCCGGGGCTACCTATGTGAATTTGTCGTGGGAAGCTCCTCTATTTCCGACTGGCCCAATTACAGGCTACAATGTGTTCCAGAATGGCGTTAAGCTCAATACTTCTCCGCTCTCGACCACAACATACCGCCCGGGCAAAGACTCTAGCCCGCTCGCAACAGAGACTCAGTATACATTTACAGTAAAGCCGGTTATTAATGGCACCGAAAGCACAAAGAGCGCCTCGCGCACAGTCACTACAACGCAAGCTCACCTAATTTTTACCGCTGGAAAGCGCGTAAAGATCATGGCAATCGGCGATTCGACAACCGAAGCAATCAACGGCAGCACAGGCGGGCTTTGCCCAGGATATAGGGGGCCTTTGTGGACACGACTTAATGCCGCCGGCTACCTATCTGAAGCCGTAGGGCCAAACCTAGATACCGCAAAAGGCGTGCCAATCGTAGACAGTTATCATGATCGACACGCAGGTAATAGCGGCTGGGAATTACGCCGCATGCGCGATAACGTTATACAGTGGATGAATCAACCAGGGCAAATGCCTGATGTCGCACTGATTGTAGGCGGCAATAATAGCATGGAGCACCCACCTATGGCCACTCCGCAACAAGCGGCCAACGAAATGCGTGGACTAGTCAGCAATATCTATTCGGTCAACCCCAACGCGGTTGTATTTATATCTACCGACACCCCTAATGCCCCAGCGGCCTCAAGCAACCTTGTGCAGTATGTGGCTCTCGTTCCAGGTATTGTCGACGAATTCCGTGCCATGGGCAGAAAAGCCTTCTTTGTCGACTCCTTCAGTATCGTGCCGCAAAATTACAGCGCCCTGCCAGACGGAGCACACCCGACATTATACTGGTATGACAAGCTGGCAGAAAACTGGTTCAACGAAATCACACAGGCCGACATTGGGCAGGAATATCCTTAACTCGTTACACTACATCGCGGGCCCTAGCGCCGCACGAACTCAAATACTTTGGCCGCCGTGATAGGCAACTTGTATGCTCGCGCCACCGCCATCACATCCGCCTCGACGGTGCTACCGAGCGTTACAAGCGCCGGCTCTTCGTACTCGCCGCGTCGCTGCGCCAGGCCGGCAGCCGCAAACAGATTATTGCACAGGCAGGCACGCTCGCCTATATTGCGCGCCAATATCGGGCTGGCGATTTTTCGTTCAAACTGCTCAATGGGTTCTGCGGGGCAGCGATAGCCAATTGAGCCATCTTTCTTTTTGTAGCCTTGCGTCAGAAACGCGAGGTCGCACACGCGCGAACGTTCCTGTAGCACCTCGGCCTGAGACACAGTACCGGCTACCTCTGCCACCTGAAACGGAAAGCCCGTTGGCGAAATATGCTCGTCCTGGCGTACCTGCAGAGGTTGTTTTTGGTTAATAATTCCCCTAAGTGTACGAGCACGCAACATTGGATCCATGCCCGACTCGTTCGACAAAGCAAACAAGCTACCAATCTGAATGGCCTCACCGCCCTCGGCCTGGATAGCACTCAGGCCTTTTTGGGCGACTCCACCGGCCACGATACACGGCAGCCCAAACTCTAGATATTCTGCCAGCGGCGCTTCGGGGCCACTCGTTGGTGCGTTATGCCCGCCGGCCTGCGCCGATTCAATCACCAATGCCTCGATCCCCACCTGCGCAAGACGCTTTGCTACGTCAGTCCTCGATACAATCCCCCAGGCTTCTGGACGAGCCACCGGCACACCGTTTAGGTTATAGCGCTCCATAGAATACTCTTGGTAGACATCTGGCAGGCCAGCCACGTCCATGCGATACCTGCCGCCGCCCGTTACCGTCAGATCGGTTAGGAGTTGCGGTACTTGATCGGGCACACCGGCGCCCTGCACGAATACATCGGCGCCAGCAAGTATCGCCCCGATCGCACTCGGCGCCACCATACGCGGTATTTTGCCAAGGGTATTGACAGCAACCAGGCCACGACCCCCGGCCCGCCGCTTGGCCAGATCTGCCTGCACATATGTGCCTAACACCTGTAGCATCTCTGCCTCAAGCGCACCAATGCGCGGCTGCTGGGTGGGTCGGTAGCGGCGTTCACCCGTATCCTCACTGCTCACATGCTCATGGTACTTATCAAGCACTCGATCAACCATCGACGGGTTGGGGAACGTCTCGAGCGAGTCCTTGACCAGCTGCAGCTCGTGGTTGTCGGGGTCGCGCCTCAACTGCGTCAGCCGCCGTGCCAGGACGTCACCCTGGCCGGTCGCACTGATCGTACCGACGCCGCCTAGGCGCGCAACCTCGCCGGCTAGTTTCCACCCCGATATATCCACGCCCATACCGCCACACACGACACGTTTGTCATGGTCAATTCGTTCTAGTGCACCCATATACTACCCCTTTTTACTCGGCTATTAGTGCCTATTGTATCAAAAAAACAGCCGCTTGGCTGTAGATAAGTGACTAGAGTGGTTGGGGGGTGGCCCCGGGCGCGTCCCTAGCGGAAGCACCCGGGGCCACGAGATTAGGCCGTGGCCGCCACAGAAGCCCGGACAGAGGCCAAGCCGGCCTTGGGCAGCGTCTTGGGGTCGGCGACGTACCCCTTGAAGGCGGTCCCCGGACGGAGCTTCGGCACGGCCGTGGGCTCGATCCGAACCGGCTGGCCCGTGAGGGGATTACGACCAACTCGGGCCGCGCGGTCGGCGCACTCGAAGGCGCCAAACCCGGTGATCGTGACCCTGCCGCCGTGGGCGACCTCGCGGATGATCACGTCGAAGATGGCTTCGATCGCGTCCTGGGCGCGCTTCTTGCCGCCGAGGCGGCCCCCCAGCGCGTCGATCAAATCTGCTTTGTTCATCCGTTCCTCCTACGAGGGGGTGCTGGCCAATATAGCCAACAGTGGGCACCTTGCCCTAATGTATATTATATCATATAAGAAAAATAAATGCAATGCTCTGGTGCGGGTAGAGGGAGTCGAACCCTCATCTCGGCCTTGGGAAGGCCACATAATAGCCGCTATACGATACCCGCGTGTCATTTGATTATATCAAATTCTTCAGCGCGGCGACAGATGGCTTCGGGGTGTCGTCTTGTTTGTATACACCCCAGTATGGCGCATTGTCGGCGGTGGCTGAGTAGGCGGCGGTGTCTCGGTATGTCCATATGAATACTGGCCCCGCCCAGTCGTAGCTGGCATTTCGTACGACTGATTCTAGGTTGTTTTGGGACTGAATCGCCTCGGTGACAGCACCGACTCCACTGGTTGGAGCACCTGTTTCGGTCATCCAGATTTTCTTTGCGGCGTCGCCATGCGTTGTCATGATACTGCGAAGTGAGGGCGATGATTCATTCATAATTGTCCAGTTGCTCCACGGCTGGGGATCGGATGGCACCGTAGGATACGAATAAGGATGGTGACCGACTGCATCAAAATAATTCTTGCCCCCATGTTGATATATCTGTGATAAATAGTCGCGCGCCGGAATAAAACGCGGGTCGGTGCCGTCGCCCGATGCCATTCCGCCGGTGATAATGACGCAGGCATGATTACTGTTTTTGGCTGCAATATATGCGCGCTGAAGAAGCTGGACGTAGCGCTCGGCGTTCGGATAGGGAGAGGCTGGGCTGTCGGCCCAAAAATACGAGTTGTTGGGCTCGTTCCAAATTTCATACGCCAGTACACCCATAGGGCCATACCGCTGGACGCACGCCGCCACAAAATTTGCATAATCCTGAAAGTTTTGGTCGTACGGCGCAAACACATACGGCAACGTGCCCGTCGTATCCTGGGGCAAGCCCACGGCGGTGCATATTGTGGAATGAGGAGCACCTGAAGCTTGGCCGCAACAGCCTCGGCAACGACTGCATCAAGCGTGATCCAGTTCCAGTAGGCTGGACCGTTGTACTGAATGGTCGTCCACGACGCATCAATCCTAACCCACCGAGCGCCCATGGCATAGATATCTGCCCAGTATGCCTGCCGCTTGCTTGCGCTAAGAAGATTGAATTCACTGCCAATCGAGAATCCATACCGATAACGCTTTAGTGTACTGCGCTGTTTGCGTCGAGATGCCATACTCATGCTTTTATTTAAGCACAGGCCTTACAAAAATAGTATTAATATCATATAGTGTATAGCATGAGTAGTTTTGGCCGTCGAGCCCAGCGCGCCATCGCCCCGCCATGGTTTGATGGCCGGTTCTCGACAATGGGCACCTACACTTCAGTGAACGGCAACTTCAGCGGCACCTATCCGGCGCCATACACCAGTGCTCAATATGTACCATCAGCGCAATCAAATATCGCCACCTACACCGCTACGACAAAACAACAGCAATGGTGGCCCGATCCGTACAGTCAGTGGTCGCCGATAGCCGGCGCATTCAACTCATACAACAACGAGACTCAGACGACGGCACGTGCACAGGCGCTGGGTGGCTGGTATTATCAAACAGGCGATGAGTTCTATGTATCATGGACGGTCAACGTGCCTAGCGCGAACGGTACAGCCTGGCCACGATTTCAGATGGACAGCGACTGGAACCTGCTTGGCCAATTCCATGGGGCGCCATGGAATGGTTCTCCGATTATTCAGATTAATGTCCTAGATTTCAACGGTGAATTACGTCTAAGCGGCGGCAATGGCAGCGGCTACTCGATATGGAATCATCCGCTGCAGCTTGATACATGGACGCGAATAACAATGCATGCAATCATCAGTCCGATTGGTGGGCGGGGGCTACTGGAAGTGTGGGTCGACGGCATCAAAAAACCCCTTACCCTTTCACCTGCACGGACCAATTATAATACGAGCAATCAATATCTGTCACCCGACGGGTATACTGCCCACATGGCAACCGAGCTGGCCGACTCTGGCGGAACCGGGACAGTGTATATGAACAGTTATCGCATGGGCAAAGGTTCAAAATTTGGGATTGGTACCCTGACATTTTTTCACGCCGGACTCAAGATCGGACCGAGCTATCGATCCGTCCAATGATTTAATCGCGGCGTTCGACGATGATCTTGCACTCAGTGACAAGCGCAGCGATTGTGCCGACAGCCGCGAGGACGGGCGCCAAAACAGTACCGACGACGCCGAGCGTCAGCGGTAGTTCGATAAGGGTTTTGTCGTCACGATCACGGATAACGATGCGGCGGACGTTGCCCTCGGCTATAAGTTCTTTTACTTTTGCGAGCAGGTTGTCGCCATTGACGACAAATTCTTCATGTTTTTGGTCAGACATTATTTGAACATCCCCTTGAGATTAGTGAGCTCGGTTGGTAGGACTACGAGCGTCTTTTGGCTTTGTTCGACGCTGATTTTTTCGAGGGTTTGAAGAGTGCGGATATTGAGACCGCCGGGCGTCTTAGAAAGAAGTGCAGCAGCATCGGCGACGGCCTGTGCAGCTTGTTTTTCACCCTCGGCACTAATGATGACTGCACGGCGTTCACGCTCGGCCTCAGCCTGTTTGGCCATCGCGCGTTTCATGTCTTGTGGCAGCTCGATATTCTGAATCTTGACGTTTTCGACGTCAATTCCCCACTTATCCGTCTCGGCATCGACAATTTCTTTTATCTTCTGCGAGATGATGTCACGATTAGAGAGCAACTCATCGAGATCAGCGTTGCCTGCGACGTCACGCAGCGCCGCCTGGGCGAATTGACTCGTCGCGTAGACATAATTCGTCGTCTCGAGCACAGACTTCGGCGCATCGATCACGCGGAAGTACACAACAGCATCGACACCGACGGTGACATTGTCCTTGGTGATGACTTCTTGCTTGGGCACATCAATTGGCGTTGAGCGGATGTCAACTCGTCGCATCTTCTGAATATATGGCACGAGAATGCGCAGCCCTGGCTGCCGCACGCCAGTGTAGCGCCCCAACGTCAGCACCACGCCACGCTCATACTGATTGATAACTTTGATCATCGCCGGCAAGATCAAAATCGCCAACACCGCCAACGTCCACAATATCCATTCCATAGCGCACCTCCTTTAGTTCTAACCATTATTATACACCTTTTTTGCCTCCATTGTGAGCTCGCCACGATTCTCGTATACTAGGGGAATGCGCTCTGACATGAAACGCCTGATTCCTCTATACGCCGGATTGTTTTTTACAGGCTTTGTATTTTGGTACTCAATCGAAAAAGCCTTTATGCTCACCATCGGCTTCGACAGCGCCACAATTGCACTTATGGCCGCAGTACTATACGGCGCCTCGCTCCTCATCGAAACACCATCAGGAATTCTGGCCGATCGCTGGAGTCGCAAGGGCGTACTAATATTGGCGACCCTATCACTTGGAGCAAGTAGTGCTATCGGCGGCATAAGCCATGATATTTCACTGTATATGCTCTCGGCGGTGTTTTGGGGATTATTTAACGCTTTTTTGTCTGGCACGTCAGATTCGATTATCTATGATGTACTCGCCGAATCTCGCACCACAAATAACTACCGAGCTTACCTCAGTATCCAAAAAATAATTTCTGGCGTCGCGCTCGTGGCAAGCTCTGTCATTGGCGGCTATATTAGTACGGGCATCGGTATGCGCGCAAGCTATCTATGTACTCTCGCCCCGCTCAGCATAGCTCTTGTTTGTTTCTTGCTCATCAAAGAGCCACGCGTATGCAACGAAACGGCTGATATCAAGGTAATCGAGCACACTCGTAACACTTTTCGAGTCGCGTTCAAAAATCCCCAGCTTACCTTTATCTTGCTTTCACTCATTTGCATCGGCGTAGTAGGTAGTGCTATCGCAGAGATGTACCAACTGTGGTACTTGCCGTTTCATCCTTCACTCGAACAAATCGGCATCATGGGCGGGTTAATGATGTGTACATGGGGCCTATCGGGAACCATATCAATGTATCTGTCGAGGAAATCTCGCGTATACGCGTCATTACTCCTGGCAATAGTCGCAAGCGTGCTCCTGACTTTTATACAGGGCGCCTGGCTCGCGGCCATTTGCTTATTTATCGTCGGCATTATTGCACAGGGCCTCCACACGGCACTAACATCTGACCTACACCATCATTTACCGTCGCGCTATCGCGCCGGTGCAAGTTCTGCCATTGGGACCATTACATGTCTCGCTTATATTCCTATTATTCTCTTGTTTGGATACGTTGCAAATGCTGCAAATATTTTCGTCGCCACCTGGATTATCGTTTTGCTTATTGGCATCACGCTTGTTACTGAATTTTTGGGGACGAAAAAAACATGACACGTATTCCGCTGGCGGAGCAAATGAGGCCGGAGAGCTTGGATGACGTAATTGGACAATCGCATCTGCTTGGCGACGCCGAAATTTTGCGTCGGATTGTCAAGCAAAAAGACCCGGTGAGTTTGATATTGTGGGGGCCACCGGGTACTGGCAAGACGACCCTGGCGCGGATTATTGCTCGTGAAGTAGAGGCGGAATTTATTGAACTATCTGCTGTGACGAGTGGCAAAAAAGACGTCGAAAAAGTCATCGAGCATGCCCGCCAAAACTGGAATCTGGGCCTGCGCACAGTGCTATTCGTCGACGAAATCCACCGGTTCAACAAGGCGCAGCAAGACGCGTTTTTGCCACACGTCGAGTCGGGTCTTATCACGCTGATTGGTGCGACGACCGAGAATCCCAGCTTCGAAATCATCAATCCGCTACTAAGCCGCACGCGGGTGCTGGTGCTGCAGCCGCTCAGCAAAGACGAAATTATCGATATACTCAAACGCGCGCTCAAAAAAACGAAGCAAAGCAAAAACGTCACCCCAAAAGCGCTTGATTACCTGGCCGAGCTCTCGGGCGGCGATGCCCGCGTGGCGCTTGGTAATCTCGAGCTAGCACTTAGTTTTGGCCAAAAAGTCACACCCGATATCGTCAAGGCCGCCGCCCAAAAGAAAGTGCCAGGCTATGACAAAAAAGGCGACATGCATTACGACGTGGTGAGCGCATTCATCAAATCCATGCGTGGCAGCGATGTGCGCGCCACACTATACTACCTGAGCCGCATGCTTGATGCCGGCGAAGATCCCAAATTTATCGCCCGACGCATGGTGATTTTTGCTAGCGAAGACATTGGCCTCGCGGGCAATGGCGCGCTCAGCCTCGCGGTCGCAACGTTTCAGGCGGTCGAACGCGTCGGCCTACCCGAGGCCAGCTACAATCTGTATCACTGTGCCACAGCACTCGCACGAAGCGACAAGTCGCGCGAAATCACCGACCTCATGCACCAAGCTCAAGCCCTGGCAGCACGCTACCCCGACGCGCCCGTGCCACTTCACATCCGCAATGCCCCTACTCGGCTTATGAAAGATCTCGGCTACGGCAAGGGCACCAAATGGGAGGCGGGATTCAGACACCCCGATGGGTTTTTGCCGAAGGACGTTCCTAACTCATAACAACCCCCGTTCGTGGTATAATGATATCAGCATGAGAATTGCCATGATGGTACGCGGCTTTTTGGCCACCCCTGTACCAAATGATATTGCCTACTCACCAGCCACCGTGGCGCGGAGTATTGGCGAGGGCCTCACGGCTGCCGGGCACAAGGTGACATTCTACGGCCCCGAGGGGACCGATCTCGACGTTACAAATATCGAAACCTGCGGCTTGCGACCACTTGCAGTCTCGCAGAAAGAACTCGACGCGCTCGTGGGCACCGCGGATCTGTTCGAAAACTATCGCTTTGCCCTTGCCGACACATTGCTTGCACGCACCATGCTTGAACGTGCAAAGAGCGGCGAGTACGACGTGGTGCTGTTCCATCATTTTGAGTCTGTCCTGCCGCTGTGCCCGCTATTTCCAGGCGTGCCAATTGTGCACGTACTGCATGACTTTATCGATCCGATTCGCCGCGAAGTCATCGAGGCGCACGCATCACCAAACCAACATTTTATTTCGATCTCTGACAATCAGCGGCGCGGCGCACCCGATCTCAACTACGCCGGCACTGTGTATAACGGCATCGATACCGACTTTTTCGTACCAGCAAAAAATCCTGAACGTGAAAACTACGTGTTGTTCTCGGGCCGCATTACGCCCGCAAAAGGCGTCCGCGAAGCAATTCAGGCAGCGCGCGATGCCAAAGTTCGCCTGCTGATCGCGGGCTCGCTCTCGCGCTCCGACCAGTGGTATTACGACGAGCATGTCAAGCCCTACCTCGATGACAAAGTATTATTCCTGGGCATGCTGGGCCGCGACCAGCTGGTCAAATATTACCAGACCGCGGCGGCGCTACTGGTGCCAATCCAGTGGGAAGAGCCATTTGGCCTAACCATGGCCGAGGCCGGCGCTTGCGGCACACCGGTGATTGCGTTTCGTCGCGGCTCTGTGCCCGAAGTTGTCCAGGATGGCGTCAGCGGCTACATCGTCGATAACAGCGCCGAAATGATTCTCGCCATCGAAAAACTCTCCAAGCTCAGCCGCAAAAAATGCCGCGAGCACGCAGTTGCCCACTTCTCACTGGCGCGTATGATTGACGGCTACGACCAAGTCCTCACCCGTATTGTTACGCCGCCATCTAGCCGCATTCGCCGCCCGAATGCCGCGCGCAGCCTGCAACGCAAATGGTCGCAGATCAAGCGTCCGCTGGCCAAAAAAACCGCCGCCATCGCTCCGATAAAACGCAACAAACCTACCGGCAAATAATCGCTTCGTAAGCGCCAAGCATCACATGTCCCTGCACTATCGGCCGCGGATGGTGATCGCTGCTAATAATCACTCGCGCAGTATCGTCAAGTGCGATCATTTGTGGCTGATCGGCAAAATTCATAGCTGCCACCATGCGTTCGCCGCCATGGCTCACTGCAAATGCCCACACATAGCCGCTCGTCGTATCGAGCGGCTGATACTCACCGTGGCGTAGCGCGGGATTATCGCGCCGCAATTGCAGCAGATGATGATAGAGCGCCCAGGTAGAATTACGATCTAGCTGCTGAGCGGCGACATTGCACGATCGTAGCTGCGAGCCAATCGGCAGCCAAGGCTGGCCGGTCGTAAAACCAGCTTGTTCGGAATCATCCCAGCGCATGGGTGTGCGCTCCGGATCGCGACCGCCCATACCACCATGATCGCCAAAATTATCGGCAAGGGCACTGCGCGGCACATGATAATTTCGCATGCCGATTTCCTCGCCGTAGTAGATGGTCGGAATGCCCGGCAGCGCCATTTCCATGACAGCAAGCGCCCGAGCCCCAGCCTCGCCAAACCGGCTGGCAATACGCGTCTGATCATGATTGCCAAGCGCATGCACTGGCCGCGCACCATGGGGCAACTGCGCGTACAATGCCGCCATCCGCTGGCTGCGATCAGTGGCGTGCCACGGCTGTCGAAACATATCAAATACAAACGGCGACGCCACTCGTGGATTGAGCGCAAAAATATCAGCATATTCCTGTAATTCCTCACCCAAATTCTCATCGGTATAATATTCAAATACCATGAATCGATCGCGGTAAGCCGCCACAACGTCGGTCATTTCGCGCATGTAACGCAGCATGTGGGGGCCGTTTTTGCAGGCGTCGTGCAGGTAGTGGCCGTAGTGCTCGGGATCGGGATCGCCGTGCTCGCTTACCGTATCATCGACGTAGCGCTTAGAGATTGGCCACTCGGCATCTACCCGAAATCCATCGATCCCGCGCTCGCACCACCAGCGCAACACGTCGTGCATAGCATCGCGAACCCGCGGATTGTCCCAGTTGAGATCGGGCTGCTCGGGCATGAATGAATGCAGATAATATTGCCCCGTCGGTTCGTCGAATGTCCAGGATCGGCCCCCTGCCAAGCTGATCCAATTGGTCGGCTCGTGGCCATCGACCGGATCGCGCCAGACATAGAAATCCCGATACGGATTGTCGCGCGATTGCCGCGCCTGACGGAACCATTCGTGTTCGATACTGGTGTGATTTGGCACATAATCCATCATGATCTTGAGGCCGCGAGCGTGGGCTTCTGCGATCAATCGATCCATGTCGTCCATCGTGCCAAAAACAGGGTCGATCGCGCGATAGTCGCTGATATCGTAGCCACAATCGGCCTGCGGCGAGGCATACATCGGCGAAATCCACACCGCATCAATCCCGAGATCGACAAGGTATTCGAGCCGCGAAATAATCCCCGGAATATCGCCCGTGCCATCGCCGTTGCTGTCCTGAAAACTCCGCGGATATATTTGATAGAGCGCGGTTATGTCCCACCATGCTTTCATATACTGGTATCATAGCATATCGGTCGTGGTTTAGGCCATAGGCTATGCCTGCTGTGATCGCAGCACAATAATGCCCTCGTTGGGGCGCATAGTGATGGTGTCGCTATCCTGGGCGGGCTTGGACGACATATACGAGCTACAGATAATATCACCACGGCAGTCCTCTACCGTTACTTCGTTGTCCGAAAAATTCAGCAGAATATCGATCTTTTCGCTGGAATTCACCCGATGATAACGAAAAATATCCTCGTGCTTGTCGGGGATCTGCAAATAATCCCCGTCGCGAAGCACTGGATGCTGGGTGCGCAAATACAGCAGCGTGCGATACAGCGCTAAGTTTGATGCGGGATCGCCCAGCTCGGTTGCAACATTGACCGTTTGGTAATTACTCGTCACCGGCAGCCATGGCTCGCGCGTGCTAAAACCCGCAAAATTGCTGCTATCCCACTGCATCGGCGTGCGCTCGGGATCGCGGCCCATATGCATACCCTGGTCAGTCCTGACTGGCATGCCAGCTTGGGCTTGATTAAGGGTGCGCTTACGCAACTCCACCGGATCCTGAATACGATCAAACGGAATTTCGCCATTTTCCATACCGATTTCGTCGCCATAGTACATCACCGGCAGCCCCGGCAGCGTAAACTGCAGTACCGCAACCAGCCGCGCATGATCCTTACCAAATCGCGTCGCCAGCCGCGCTTGGTCGTGATTGCTAAAACAATACACCGGCACATGCTCGGGCAGCAGCATCCCCTGAAACTCATTCACAAATTCCGCCACCGACTTAGCATTCCACTCCACCCACATGCCCTGAAAATTAAACGGCATACTGACACGCGGATTGACACTGTAGAACCCCAGATATTGATCGCGCGTGCTCTCTAGATCGTCAGGATAATCCTCAAAAATCATCACTCTGTCGGGGTATTCCTCGATAACATCCGTCAGCTCTTTGAGGTAGCGAAATAGGTCGCGGCCGTAGCGGCTTTTGTTGTGGCGAAGCGAATCAAACGGATCCATATCTGGCCGATAGTGCGGGTTGGGCATGTCGTCGGCTAGGTCGGGATCCTTGGCGATCCAACGCACGGCATCGGCGCGAATTCCATCTACACCCAGGTCGCACCAAAACTTCAAGACTTTGCGCATCTCCCAGCGTACCTTGGGGTTGGACCAGTCCAAGTCAGGCTGCTCTTTCAAGAACGTATGCAGATAGTATTGGCCGGTGGTCGGGTCTAGCTCCCAAGCTGGGCCGCCAAAAATACTCAGCCAGTTGTTGGGCGGCGAGCCATCAGGCCGCGGGTCGCGCCACACATAGAAATCCCGATACGGATTGTCGCGCGACTTGGCGGATTCGACAAACCACGGGTGCTCGTTCGAGGTGTGATTTGGCACAAAATCGATCATGACTTTGATATTGCGGGCATGCGCTTCGGCAATTAGCTTCTGAGCATCAGCGGGCGTGCCAAATAGCGGGTGCACGTCGCAGTAATTGCTGACATCATAGCCAAAGTCCGCCATTGGTGAGGGATAAAATGGCGATATCCAGATCGCATCGACACCCAGCGCACCTTGGCCACCTTTTAGGTAATCGAGCTTGTCGATAATCCCCCTCAGGTCGCCGACGCCATCACCATCGCTATCCTTGAAGCTCCGCGGGTATATTTGGTAGATGACATTGACGTCACGCCACGATTTGGTCATCCGCGCTCCTCGTCTTTAAGCGCAGCATACACGCCATTTGTCCAGCCAAACCCATCCTGCAGCTGATATTCACCACCACCACCCAGGTCACCAGCGCGCAGCACATTGTATTTTTCGATCATTTTGCCGTGGCGGTCATAGACTTTTTCGCAGGCGCGCAGCCAGCGGATTTTGATACGATCCGCCAGCTCATGATGCCCATAATTGCGCAGCCCCTCGATCGCGACCCATTGCAGCGGCGCCCAGCCATTAGGCCAATCCCACTGCTGGCCGTTGTGCACTAGCGTGGTGACTAGCCCTGCATCCTGCAAGAAATCCCGCTCCAATCGTTCGGCAACTGCCTGCGCCTGCTCGGGTGTTGCGATGCGGACATACAGCGGGAACACCGCTGCCAGGGTGAGCGCGGGCGTGCGTTTGCCCAGGCGAAAATCATAGTCATGGAAGAATTTGCCCCGTGGATCCCACATGTAGCGCCGAATTGCCTCGGCACGCACCTCGGCGCGCTTGATAAATTTACGTCGCAGTAGCGGCTGCTTCAGCAAATCATAAGCTTCGGCCAGCGTCATTTCTAGGTGGTACAGCAGGCAGTTGAGGTCGATAGGCACGATATCGGTCGTATGGATCGACTGGATCTCGTGCGGGTCGCGAAACCACCGCGAGCTAAAATCCCAGCCACTTTCAGCAGCAGCCCGCAGATCAAGAAATAGCTTGTCGCGATTATCGCTATCGGCAATTTCGGCCACCTCGATATCCTCGCGCTGAGACTCAGGCCGCGGTGTTGTCTTGTTATCATAATACCTATTAAGTATGGCGCCGCTAGGCATCTGCACCAGCCGTGCGTAGGCTCGATGATCCGGGTCGCTCGCAATCCGCGTGCGGCCCTTCATCCAAAATGTATATTCGCCCACCAGCGCTGGCAGGTATTCGGTCATGGTGCGCAGCCGACCGCGTTCGCTCGCTAGCAATTTCACCATGTGCGACAGGAATGGCGGCTGCGAACGGCTCAGCAAATACGTACGATTTGCCGTCGGAATATAGCCCCATTTGCGGATCATGTAGGCGTAGTTTTTCATCATGCCAGCGACGATATCCCAGTACCTGTCGGCCGCAAGGCCCAGCATCACAAAATACGAATCCCAGTAGAATTGCTCCGCAAAACGACCGCCCGGCACGATATATTTGTGCGGCAATGCAATCAGCGATCCGCGATTGATGCGGTTGCGCCGCTCAAGCGTGCCCCATAGGTTGCGCACGTGCTGACGCGCCGTTTTGGCCCTGGGCACAGGGGCCTGATCATGGGATTGAGGAGTAAATTCATAAAAATGACGGTTTACAAACTCGCGCAAATCAAAATTTGGATCATGTTTGATCACTTCGTATTCCTTCAGTAGCTCGCGAGCGCGCTTACGCGGAATCAGATCGACAAATGTCTTGCCATCCTGGTAGATCTTGCGTGCCTGCACCTCGAGAAACAGCTCACCAAACGCCTCGTCTGGGCTTTTGTGCGCACGCATAAGCGTACCGGCACTGGCCACCAATGCCGATTTCAGCCGATCGCGGGCGTTGGCTGCTTGCTTCGGGAGTAATTTTTTGATCACTATTATTACATTATAGTGGTTATGCTGCTCCGTTTCAACGCTTATGGTAGATTAGATAGCGGTTTTTTGGTGGCGTTTGCGCTCGTTGGCGTCGAGGTAGCGCTTGCGTAGTCGCAGGCTTTTTGGCGTGACTTCGAGCAATTCATCATCCTCGATAAAATCAATGCATTGCTCAAGGCTCAGCTGAGTATGCGGCGTCAATTGCACTGTGCCATCTGATGATTTGGAACGCATGTTTGTCAGGTGTTTGGCCTTGCAAACATTCAGCTCCAGATCATCCTGGCGATTATATTGGCCAACGATCATGCCGCTATATACCTCGACAGCCGGGCCGACGAATAGTTCGCCGCGCGCCT
Organism: Candidatus Saccharibacteria bacterium UBA1932; assembly: GCA_002337095.1. Classification (GTDB taxonomy): domain Bacteria; phylum Patescibacteriota; class Saccharimonadia; order Saccharimonadales; family Saccharimonadaceae; genus Saccharimonas. The sequence goes on along the minus strand of DDFI01000004.1, from coordinate 57,661 downwards.
CAGCAGCCTGCAACGCATACGGCGTAGTGGTGCCGGTCTCGAACGCGATCAATACGCCATTACGCGTTTTTGGCAGCTTGCTGCCGAGCGGCTCGTAGCCATGCGGCAGAGTGTTCATAATGACAGTGCCTTTGGTGTCAGTCAATAATTCATTGCGCAGGCCAATCAGCGCACGAGTCGGCAGAATGTAAGTGATCCGCGTTGCGCCACTCGAAGTTTGCTCCTGGCGAACAAGTGTCGCACGGCGCGCACCGAGCGCTTGGCTAACCACGCCGACAAATTCGCCGCCGATCTCGATCACCAGCTCTTCGACAGGCTCCTTAGTGACACCACCCTCTTCGATCGTTACCACCTGTGGGCGCCCCACCTCAAACTCATAGCCCTCGCGGCGCATTGCTTCGATCAGTACACTCAGGTGCAACTCGCCGCGGCCGCTGACGGTGTAGCCAATGCCGTTGTCGGCGACGCGCAGGCTGACATTTGTCTCAAGCTCACGTTTCAAGCGATCGCCAATCTGTCGACTAGTGGTAAATTCACCCTCTTTGCCCTTAAACGGCCCAGTATTTGGCCCCAGATACATGCTGAGCGTTGGTGCTTCGATGTCGATCGTGGGCAGTGCTTCGGGCGCGTCCTTGTCGGCAATTGTTTCGCCGATTTCTGCCGCCGTCACACCCACAAGGGCCGCGATATCACCGGCAATCGCCTGCTCCACTTCCTCACGCTGCAGGCCACGATAGCCAAATATCTTGTCGATGCGCGCGGCGATTTCGGTACCATCGCGCTTAATCAGCGTCACCGCCTGCCCACGCGCAGCAACCCCGCGCGAAATCCGCCCAATCGCGTATTTGCCCAAGAATGAATCATACTGAAGCGACGTCACAAGCAGCTGTAGCGGCCCATCCACATTGGCGATCGGCGCCGGAATATCCGCGATAATCGCCTCAAAAATCGGCGTAAGATCAGCGTCTTCGCTAGCATCGCCGGGCATTTCGCGCCAGGCTTTGCCCTCGCGGCCAATTGCATAATACACGGGGTAATGCAGCTGGTCGTCATCGGTCGCCAGCTCCAGGAACAGATCGTCGAGCTCGTTTTTAACCTCGTCGACGCGACGCGCTGGCTTGTCAATTTTGTTCATCACTACCACCGGTTTGAGGCCGAGCTCCAGTGCTTTTGACAGCACAAACTTCGTCTGCGGCATCGGGCCTTCTTGGGCATCAACAATCAGCAGCACGCCATCGGCCATGTTGAGCGTGCGCTCCACCTCACCGCTAAAATCCGCGTGCCCAGGCGTATCGATGATATTAATTTTGTAATCATTGTAGTAAATCGATGTTTGTTTGGCCGTGATCGTAATACCGCGCTCGTGCTCTTGGTCGCCACTATCCATGATTAGCTCTTGGCTCATTTCGGCTTGATTATCGCGAAATGTCTTGGACTGTTTGAGCAAACCATCAAGCATCGTCGTCTTGCCATGGTCGACGTGCGCAATAATCGCAATGTTTCGAATGTATTTTGGGTCATTCATAAAAATAACGGTCTCTACTTTTTGCGAGACCTTCCTTAGTTATATTCTAGCACATTTATGTATTTTTATCAAACAAAGGCCCAGGATGATTAGGTGTACATTTACTGAATATATAAGTCTAGAGAGTAACTTTCGGCCCACTCAATACCGTCACTCCAACAGCGGACCATCATATTTGTTTGTCTCACGGATCGCCAGCAGCGCCATGTACGGTAGAGCTCGCTGTTCCTCTGGGGTGCGTTCTTTATAGCGGACGGGCTCTAGATCGCCGGGATCGGGCACCACACCACCCCCACCACGAGCGCCACCACCGGCGCCGCGACCGCCGACGCGCTGATGGCCGCCTTCACCCCCAAGAAGGCCGTGTCCTACCTACGGGTCTCCACCCGCGACCAAGCCCGACGCGGAGGACGTGAAGAAGGCTTCTCCATCCCCGCCCAACGCGAAGCCAACAGGAAGAAGGCCCGAGACCTCGGCGCCATCATCTGCCGCGAATTCGCCGACAAAGGCGAATCCGGACGCTCCATCACCGGCCGCCCTGAACTCCAAGCCATGCTGCGCTACCTGGCCGCCCACCCCGACGTCGACTACGTCATCGTCCACAAACTCGACCGCCTGGCCCGCAACCGCGCCGACGACGTCGAGATCACCGCAGCCATCACCAACGCCGGCGTCCGCCTGATCTCCACCACCGAATCCATCGACGAAACCCCCGGCGGCATGCTCCTGCACGGCATCATGAGCTCCATCGCCGAGTTCTACAGCCGCAACCTCGCCAACGAAGTCGTCAAAGGGATGACCGAGAAAGCCCGCACCGGCGGAACCCCGGGCAGGGCGCCGGTCGGATACCTCAACGTGCGCACCTCCCGGATGGTCGTTCAGCACGGCAACTCCAAGACCGGTACCATCTACCCCTACTTCTTCTGCAACGGCCGCAAACACAAGCGCACCGACTGCCAGCAAAAGAGCGTGCTCATCCCCGAGGTCGAGGCCAGGGTCGAGGAGATCTACGCCCGCATCAGCCTGACAGCCCAGGAACGCGCCGAGGTCGAGGCCCAACTGCTGGACCACCTCAGCACCGCCCAACACGAGCAGCACCAGCAGCGCCAGCAGCTGACCGACCGCGAAGCCAGACTCCGTCGCGAACAAGAGCGCCTGCTGCAAGCGCACTACGCCGACGCCATCCCCCTCGACCTCCTCAGCCGCGAACAGAACCGCATCACCACCGGCCTGGCAGCCGTACAGAAGGAGCTCGAGGCCCTGGCCCGAGACACCGCCACCAGCCACGCCCACATCAAGGCCGGCCTGGCACTGCTGGAGGACTGCGCCGCCACCTACCGAGCTGCCCCCGATCACATCAAGAAGCTGCTCAACCAAGCCTTCTTCGAGAAGATCCTCATCAACCCCGAGACCCCATCGCGGCCCGCCAGCAGCACCGTCCAGGCCATCGAGGAACTCACACCCCTCATCAGCACCATCACCGCCGCCAGGACCAGCCAAGCGCGGCCACAGGACCCCACATGCGAAGAGCCCCCCCGTAAACGGGAGGCTCTTCGACCGGGGCGGAACGGACGAACCGACTCCGGGCACTTGTCATGCCCAGGGTTTTCGTCCGGCCACCTTGGTGGAGCACAGGAGATTTGAACTCCTCGCCTCTTCCATGCCATGGAAGCGCTCTACCAAATGAGCTAGTACCCCATAAAAACTATAGGATAGGCTATCAATACTTAGCCTGTACAATATTATACCAAAAATCACCCCTTGTGTTAAGTGGTGATTTGGTGTGCTGCTACGCGCCCACCCGGGGCGTTGATGATGTGTTTGTTTTTGCAATGTCCGCATCAGGCGTGCCCCAATGCGTACCAGCATAGCCTATAGTATGGCCCATTTTGCCATAAAGCGCAAGCAATTTGCTACCAATTAAGCTTTATTTTTGCCACAGGCATGCTACAATTAAATTTCATGAAACGCCCGCCCATCCCCCGCACCGGCATCTACGAGCTATACTGGCAATTCGCTGCCGAGCGCCAAGCGATATTTGAGCGGCGCCAGGCTGGCCAACCTGCTCCATGGACCAATGACCCAATCCTCGCACACTACAAATTCTGTAATGTGTTCCGAGCTACCGATCGCGTCAGCCAATTCCTAATCAATCATGTCATATATACTGATCAGTCACGAACATCCGATGATCAACTGTTCCAAATCATCGCATTTCGATTCTTGAGCCGCGAAAGCACCTGGAATCGCCTAATTATATTGCTCGGTCACGCACCCCTGATCGAAGACCTCAGGACCGGCGCTCTAGAGCAGGCCCTCGCCACCCTAGCTGCACAACCAGAGCCGATATATACTAATGCATTTATTCTGTGTGCGACCGACGCATACGGTCGTGGAAAAAAACACCTCAACCACATCGCTTTGTTTGAGCACATGTTTCTGCACGATGATCTCGGCATGCGTCTGCGCCAAGCTACTTCGCTGCAACACGTTTACGACTTACTCCATAGCTACCCGCTCATAGGGGATTTTATGGCATATCAAATAGCGATCGACCTTAATTACAGTAGTCTGATTAATTTCAGCGAAAATGATTTTACCAAAGCCGGTCCAGGCGCGCTACGCGGCATTGCAAAATGCTTTGAGACATGTGGCGATTTCACTCCCGAAGAAGTCATATTTTGGATGGTTGCTCGGCAAAACGAGGAGTTTGAGCGCCTTGGCCTGGCATTTGCCGGACTGTACGGTCGCAAACTCCATGCGATTGATGCGCAGGGGCTATTCTGCGAGACTGACAAATACACACGGGTGGCTCGCCCCGACCTCAAGAGCGCCCGCGCTCGCATTAAGCAGACATTTTCACCCCAGTCTACGCCGCAGCAGGTTATGTTGCCGCCAAAATGGCATGTAGGTCCTCGGCGACCAACATGCTACAATACATAGCATGAAATCATCAACAGCAGCATTCGAGGCCGCAGGCTGGCTAGGCGTCGTACTAATCCTTGGCGCATATGCGGCGCTTAGCTTTGGCTACATCGCCGCCGATTATGCGTTTCAGCTGCCATCATGCGTCGGCTCACTCCTGGTCGCAACGGTTTCGTGGGCCAAGCGCGACCGTCAGGCAAGCATCCTCAACCTCGTATTTGCGGCCATTGCGATGATCGCGATGGTGCGTCTTAGCATATTGCACTAGCTTTTTTGTGAGTTTTATGGTTAACTGAAGAGGTTCAGAAGTACAAGCGACACATATTGAAGCGTAGGTAGTTCACTCCCTTGGAGCCAACACACCTTCCTTACAAAAAATTCGCGGAACACAAAGGTCGATCTGAAGAAACAAGAATTTAGAGTAAAGAAGAGTATAAATGGCACAAAATCTATTTATCGGCAGCCTCGCTTACTCGACCACCGACGACAGCCTCAAAGCTTTCTTTGAGCAAATCGGCGAAGTCGAGAGCGCACGCGTCATCACTGACCGTGACAGCGGCCGTAGCAAGGGTTTTGGTTTCGTTGAGTTTAAAGACGAAGCTAACAACCAAAAAGCCGTTGACGACCTAAACGGCAAAGAGCTCGATGGTCGTCCAATCACGGTTAACCTCGCTCGTCCAAAAGAAGACCGACCTCGTCGTGACTTCGGCGGCAACGATCGTGGCGACCGCGGTAACGGCGGCGGTTCATTCCGTCAGCGCAGCTGGTAATCCTAGCTGGTATCAAAACTCCTCCTGTCCTAGGGGGAGTTTTTTGATGCAGGGCTATCGAGATACACGGCGGCTGCCTCGCGCCATCGCCCAAGCTGGTAGCACGCCGCCGCCAAGGATCACAGCCAAGATCACGGCAAAGCCGCACATGATCGACGGAATGCCCGCGATTGTGCTGGGATCGATGATATTTACGAACGTCGTTGGGACGATAAATGTCGTGTAGCCGATTGCGAGCCAGCGAAGCGCGGCCGCGATGTGTCGATTGTTGGTGTGCGCCGCAGATTTGAATGCGTAGGCTGTGCCCGCCGCCAGCATACCATAGTAGTAGAACGCATACACCGGCCACAGTATCGGCATCGTATGAAAAATCACATAATTGCCGCCGCACACGTAGCTCTGCATGCCGTGCTCGGCCACTATAAAGAACGCCGCAAATACCGCTGCTGCGGCATAGCCACCAATCATTAACTTGCTGGTACCGGCACTAGCTAGCCGATACGCCAGGTGAATCCCAAGCGGGGGTAGCAACGTGATTGCGACGTAGCCGACCCGCGCCCACGACAAACTATCAATGCCCCACGCCGCCGTGCATACGTTGTATTCTGCTAGTTGAAATACGGCGAGGCACACTAGAATCGCAACCACCAGCCGTGTCACTGGCGACCATTTGTACCGCACTATCGTCCACAGCGCAATCGCGACCTCTATTACAAACGTCGCCAGCATCACCGGTGGCGAAAAACAATAGAATTTATGTGTAGACAAATACCGCATACGTTTTTACTATTATATCATTCGTCGACGCGTTCAAAACGTCGGCACGCTAATCCATCGATACATACTTCTTCGAGAAACATCGCGCCCGCATCTCGTGTTCATCTATTCCTCTGGGTATTTGGCGGGGTCTTGCGAGCAGTACTTTTCCCAATAAGAACCAGGAACGACGGTAATGCTATCGATGTGATGGCCCGATGCAAAACCGCCACGTTTCTCGTTTTTTAGCCGACGAGATGCGGCAATAGATTCCTCAGATATCCCATATAATGCAGCCAGTGCGTCAACGACATCTTTTAGATCACCAATCTCGGCTGCCACTTCATCCAGATCATCTTCTTCGACTGGGATCTCGTCAGCTTCCTCGTGTATTTTTGCAATAAGCGCACGCTTCAGTTCCTGGCGAGTAAGTATACGCCAGTCCATTTCAATAACTGTTGGATCAGCCTCGTAGCCAGGCACTGTCTCGTCTCGCACAAGCTTTCGAAAATAAAATGTTCTGTTTTCTGCGACCATAGTTATTCTTATTCTCCTAATATATCTAATAGTTTCTGTTCGTCGATAATCCTCGTGCCGTAGCTTTCGGCCTTTTTCAGCTTGCTGGCACCGACGTTGCCGCCGGCGATGAGGTAGGTGGTGTCACGCGCTACACTCGTCTGGAAGGTGCCGCCAAGCGCGCGAATCCGATCGGCTGCTTCGTCGCGGCTCATGGTTGTGAGCGTGCCGGTGATGACGAAATGTTGGCCGGCGAGCTTGCCCGATTTGGCTTTGTAATGTGGCTTGACGCCGAGCATAGCGAATTTGTCGAGCAGTGCTAGGTTATCTTCGTCGGCAAACCATGCCGCGATTGATTCGGCCACCACTTGACCGACACCATCAACTGCCATCAGCTCATCCATCGTTGCGGTCCGCAAAAATCCTAACAGCAGACCCCCCTCTTCGTCAAAGGATAATCCCTTAACAGATGAATTAAAATGCAAACATAGATCAATCGCCGTTTGCGTGCCAACATGGCGAATGCCCAGGCCAAACACAAATCGTTCGAGTGGCGGCGTTTTGGCGGCGGCAATGGCATCGATCATTTTGCGCGCCGAAATATCGGCAAATCGATCGAGCTGCACCACTTGCTCGTACCTCAGCATGTAAATATCGGCGAGGTCGCGCACCAGGCCGGCATCGACCAGCGCTTCGACGTTTTTTTCACCCAATGTATCGATATCGAGCGCCCCTTTGGATGCAAAATGCTGCAACGCACGTTTCAGGATAATCGGCCCGGTAAGGCCGCGCACGCGGTACACCACCTCGCCCTCGGGCCGTTCAAACTCTAACTCCGGATATTGGCGCGCCAGTTCTGCTGCATAGTCATAGGCCTGCGCATCATCAGGCCGCAGTGCGGCGAGCACCGCCTGCACCTGCGGAATGATGTCGCCCGCCTTGTAAATAATCACGGTGTCGCCAATCCGCACGTCGAGCCGCGCGATTTCGTCGGCATTGTGCAGGCTGGCGTGCTGCACTGTGGTGCCGGCCACCTGCACCGGGTCGAACACCGCAACTGGTGTGGCGGCGCCCGTGCGGCCGATCGAAATCACGATGTCGCGCACAATGGTCGTGGCTTCTTCGGCGGCGAATTTGTAGGCCACGGCGGCGCGCGGCGTTTTGCCCACCACGCCAAGGTCGGCAAATTGTTGCCGGTCGTTTACTTTGATCACCGCACCGTCAGTATTAAATGGCAGCCCAGCGCGAATTTCGCCGAGGTGCGAAACATATTCCATGATGCCCGCGAGGCCCACCACCACGCGCGTTTGCCGGCTGGTCTCGATACCGAGCTCGCTCAGCATGTGGTACCCAAAGGCAATCGTCGGCGTGTCGCTCGGGTCGTCGCGGATGATATCATAGCCCACAAAATGCAGCGGCCGCGCCGCCACTAGTCGCGGATCGAGCTGGCGGATCGTACCGGCAGCGAGGTTGCGCGGGTTTTTGAACAGTGGCTCGCCAGCAGCCTCGCGTGCCAAATTTAGCTGCTCAAAGTCGCGTTTGAACATCACGATTTCGCCGCGAATTTCGGTGCGGCCGCGCAAAAAATGCGCGAACTTTTGATTGGCCCGTAGCCGCAGTGGTACGTTTTCGATGGTGCGCACATTTGCCGTTACGTCCTCGCCCACGCGGCTGTCGCCACGCGTCACCGCCTGCACCAGCACGCCGTCTTGGTAGATCAGCGCGCAGGCCAGGCCATCCATTTTGATATCACATAAATACTCAGCGCCAACGCTCGGCAGCACTTTGCGTAGCCGCTCGATCCAGGCCGCGACTTCACTCTCGTCAAACACATCAGCGAGGCTAATCATCGGTACGCGGTGCGCTACCTTGGCAAATTTGTCGAGCGCCTGCCCCGCCACACGCTGCGTCGGGCTGTCGGGCGTCACTAGCTCGGGATATTGCATTTCAAGCTGTGACAATTCGTGCTTCAGGCTGTCAGCGGCGGCCTCACTCATCGTTGACTCATCGAGCACATGATACCGATACCGGTAGTCGTTGATAAGCTCGCGCAGCTTTGCCACGCGCGCGCGGGCCTCTGCGCTATTATGCACGGGCGTCATAATCCACCACCTTGCGGTACAGTATATACATGTAGCTAGCCATCCACACGCCAGTCAGGGCGATCATCACCATTGTTAGATATGGCACAAATGGCCACGGCCGCAGCCACGCCCACTGGGTTTTTGCCCACGAATCTAGCAGAACAATCGGCACCAACACCACCGCCCAAGTCGCCGCGACGATAGCCAAGCACCACAGTAGCCTCAGCATGATTCGCAGGCGCCGCCCAATCACCAAATCGCCCGCCGCACGCACTGCCTGCATCGGGTAAGTGCCCGGCAAGGTCACAATCGCGAGGGCGATCAACGTACTCGTCGCCCAGTACAGCGACAGCGTGGCCGACCCGGCAAGCAAGAGGCCCGTGATCATCATACCAAACCCCTCGCTGATCATACCGGCCGAAGCAAGCGCCTGATATAGTAGCGCCACAATGCCGATAGGTAGCAGTTGCACGATCAGTAGTAGCGCCAAGCACAGCGATGCAGCCAGCGGCGCACCGGCACTATAAATGGCGTCGCGTAGGCGCGGTCGTCGCGCTTGCAGCCACTGCCGCAGCAGCCACACCACGACAAGCCACAGCCACACCATCAGCAGGCCCAACAAAAGCCGCTGCACATCGCTAAGTGATTCAGTCGGGTTAAGCAGCAGCGCCAGCACGATCATGCTCGCCTGCCCAACCTGGTTCACTTGGCCACCAAACACTTGATTACTGACGCCGCTCAGCACATCGCTTAGGTTGCTATAGGTCGCCTGCGAAACAATGCCGCCGAGTGTAATCGCGAGTAGTGCAAACACACCTACCAGCCACCATAGCGTCCGCGCATGGCTACGCAGCACCCTTAGCACCTCAGCCGTCAGCGCCACATACCCTGGTAGCTCCAGCGATCGCACATAATCACGCCGTGATGTCAGCCGAAAACTCCGGTGCGGCCGGCGCTCGAGTAGCCTACGGCGACGATCGAGTAGTCGCTGTTTTGCGATAGATACAGGGGGTGTTTTCGCCATTACATTTTCATTTCTTTGTGTGCGCGGCGCAACACTTCGACCATTGTCGCATAGCTATCCAGGCTAATTTTTTTGTTCTTGGCATAAATATATACGGTGTTATCGACCACCTCGATATTCAGTTTCATCGGCAGCGATTCTAGATATTCCATAAATGTCGGGTTGAGCAGCTCAAAACTGGTCGCACCCTCGCCGTTGCTTGCGTAGACGTCGTAGCTACGATTGAATTGCTCCCATTCGGTGCGAATCTGCTGCAGGCCACGAATGCCCGTATTGATCAGCCCGCGACGGCGCACCACAATGCGGCCGTACTGCCGCGGCACGGCAATCTGCGCCACAATATATGGATCAACACTCGTGTCCGTGAGATTAGGATTATACGTATACACCTGCACCACCGCGCCGCTCAGCGTGCCGATCAGGTGGTTGTTGATGTCGGATTTGCCAAATTTGCCCTTGCGGAACAGTTCGCCGTCGGTCGGCAGCAGTAGACAGCCCCAATCGGGTGCATAATACATCTGGTTAGCTTGGCCAAATGCCTGCAGCTCACCCGATGTTGCAAGCGGGTTTTCTGTTAGCTGGCTGATACCCGCCAGCCGCCAGGCGATGCCATCACGACGGAATGTCCAGTATTCAGTAAACCGGCTGTTGTCGGTGTATAGCGTCGTATCGCTCCGCGTGTCGACCAGCAGGTCGTGCGCGTGCGCCGTAAATCCGACGGTTACCGTATCGTCCTTGTCATCCGGCGCATCATACATGTCGATGATTTCCATCTCGTCGATTACCGGATTCTGCACATCATTGCGACGACGGATTTCGGCAATCGCCTGCATCATCAGGCCGGCGTGGGCTGCATAATACGGTGTCGCGTAGGCCTGGATGGCGGCAATATCGCCACGCGACCAATCGCGTTGATAGCGCATGAATATATCCGCCGCCTTCTGCTCGATCGTGTCTTCATTCCACGTCGCATCATTTGCCGCTGCAGCCTCCAGCCCATCACGCACGGCGCGGCTCTGGCGCAACTTGCCCCACCAGCCATATAGTCCCGAACCAGCCCCCGCCAACACTCCACCAGCCGCCGGCCACACGATATAGATATCAAGCGCGAATGACCCCACGCTCGACCCTACCACCGTAATCACCAGCGCACTCACCGCCGCTACGATCCAGGTGATCACTTGGGCGGTATACCACACCTGCGAGTCCTTCAGGCGCTGACGCACACGCGATGCAATAAAGTGCGCCGGAAAATATCCAATAGCCGCACCAAAGCCCATACCTTCGGCACCGCCACCCGATCCACTGCCCGATCCGCCGCCACCGGCACGCGCAAACACCTCCATATACAGAGGCGCTTGCATAATGACAGATAGCAGTGGACCCATTTGGCGGCCTAACAACACAGTCTCGACGACCCGCCGATTAGAACTTTACTTCGACTGGTTGTTCGATCGCAGCCTGGTCTTCTACTTCAAAAAATTCGCGCGAGCTAAAACCAAACATCCCAGCAAAAATATTGTTTGGGAATATCTGAATACGCGTGTTGAGTTCGCGTACAGCAGCGTTGTAAAAGCGGCGTGCCGCCTGGATTTTGTCCTCGGTGTCGGTCACTTCAGCCTGCAGCTGCAGGAAGTTTTCGTTGGCTTTGAGCTGCGGATAATTCTCGGCAACGGCGAAGAGGCTCTTGAGGGCCCCCTGCAGCTCGCCCTCGGCCGCAGCGCTATCCTTGACGCCGGTAGCGTTCACCACACTTGCGCGGGCTTCGGTGACTTTTTCAAACACGCCAGATTCGTGGGCAGCATAGCCCTTGACTGTCTCGACGAGGTTCGGAATCAGGTCGGCACGGCGCTTGAGCTGCACAGTGATACCACTCCATGATTCGTCGGCCTGAAGCTTGTATTTGACCAGTGCGTTATAAGTGGTCCAGGCCACCAGCGCGAGCAGCAGTACAACTGCCACGACAATGAGCAAGATGATAAGAGTTGGTGTCATAATGGAATATACCCCTTCTATTACTAAGACTAGTTACCTATCTAGTATAGCGCAAATTGCCGCAGATTAACAGGAGAATCGGCGTAGGTACCAACGAAAACGCCACGAACGTGCCGTGGCATTTATATTGGTGTCCTTGTACGACAAGGCTAGAACCTATTTTGAGGAAAACGGCTGAGCCGTGCAGACTCAGCCCCAACGCCTGCGGGCGCACGCGCCCGCTCGCCCCACCAGAAAAATCCCTTTGCCCTTATTTTGATATTTCCCCCGCCGAATTTCTTTTTTAGTTGAAAAGGGTGTTTTCTGGTGGTTCGACTACTGCATAAGCAGTAGAGGCGTTGGGGCTTCGCCTAGGCGGCAGAGCCGCCGCGCTACGCGCCCTCCCGCACAGTTATCCTCTAAAATCCGCTGCTATTGGTATTTAATCAGTGTACGCGCTTCCAGGTTTAATATTATGGGTTTCTTTAAGCGCTTTCAATATTTCACCCTGATAGGCAGGCATGGTGCCATCGGGAAGACGCTCTTGTTCGCCTAATTTCGTAAGCTCCATCCGCGCCGGATCAGCCAGACCGCGATGATCGTCGCCCACGACCAGCAGCACGAGCGAATCGTCTTCGCCTGCATATATTGCGTGAGGAACGAAGCTTTCAACCATATAACACTTTCCAGGATACAGACTGTTATCTATACCGTCGTACTTAACTACACCTAGACCTCGTAGAACAAAGAGCACATGTTGTCCAATATGTCTGTGTTCGGCTACGCCCTCATTGGCTCCGAAGCGAATAAGATCGGTTCCAAAGTTCCCATTTTTGAGAAGCGGAAGGCCAGTGCCATCGCTATTTACCATTTGTATTGGTAATCGCTCTCCAGTTACAGAAAGATTGCCGTGCTGAAAATCTGCCCACTCAGCGCTCTGTAAAGGAGTGCCTTTATATTGCTCTGACATCACTACTTCTCCGTAAAGTATTTTCCATATATTACTATACTTTTCTCATTATTACAAGAGCGTTTTCAGGGTAGAGTTTTTTGCTGTCGGTAAGTATTTGTAGGTAGCCTTGTTTAAAGTGCGAGACGAGACGCGGCTAAGCGAGAGGTGATGACCATGAGATCAGCGGTTCAATTCTCGAGGAGTTGGTTAGGGACAGGAAAAAATGAAATCCAAACGAGGGCCGCTATTCGACCCATCCGATACTGCTAGACTATCTTGGATTAGTCGAACTCAATCCTGCTGCTTCGTCCCTCAACTAAGGAGAAAAGTTCCATCTTTGATCGAGCGATACCTCTACATTCGAGGTGTCACTCACTTCAATTCCATGGGTATTGAGGAGAGTGAGTATGTAATCGGCCTTTTCATATTCTTTGTCGCTTCTAAGGTGGTCGCGCTCGGCTATCAACGATACAACCTCATCATAGCTTATAATTTTAGGTAGTTTACGTTTTTTTTGTGCAATTGAGAGTATCTCAGAAAATACTTCGATAATATTCTCACTCTTGCATATGCCTAGGTTCTTCCCATATTCGGTTAGCAGCTTCCAGACACCGTTCTCTTGTCGCTCAGCGTAAGATGGAACGAAGCGAAGGTTTCGTATAATGAGGTTAGTGAGTTCTTTATTTTCTTCACGATTATTAAGCAGCTGGAGTGTATCCGATAGTCTATCTCTGCGATTATTCGACAAAGAAAGTGCTTTACTAGCGATATAGGTATCTCCGAATAATACTACAAACATATCTCGGAAATTATTTAATTCTGTTATGAGGGTGGGGGTGTCTAGGCTTTCTACTGTATCGCTGGGCCAACGCAGAGAAAGCCACTGGATAAAATCACTAGGTCGTGCATCTTTAATTGGTTTAGATTTCATATAAATTACACCCTCCTCCCAATAAAGCCAAAAGTATTGCACATCTTTTCGCATGCGAGGCACGGCCTGCTCTCTTCTGATAGCGTAAGCTGGCTGCCAAGATACTCGCCACCTGAGATATTTTGAACAGTATCAATACATTCGTGAGAGCTATGCACATATATCTGCGCACAGGCTGGGTGTATGTTTTTTAAGGCATCTACCGAATCGATAGAGGCGGTATTATTGCGTCGTCTTTGTGATTGTTCTTCGACAAGAACGGCATCTCCTCTTAAAAGCAACGGAGTGAAGTCTGCGTCAACGCCTACTGTTTCTATAGATAATGTACGTCGGTCTAGAACTTCAAGAATACCTTTTCCTGCTAACTCCGAATCAACATATGCGATTAAGGGTGTGCCGGCTGTGATTAGTTGTCGAGAGACACCCTCTTCTTCATGCTCGTAGTAGACTGCAACGCGTATGTTTTGTGCAGTAATAGAGGCAACGAGCGTTTCCGCCGCCTCGACCGTTTTTGCTCTGTTATCTCGAGCAACAACCGCAATTTGTATTGGTGCGAGTTTTTCGGGGATGCGTAGCCCAAGTGGATCAGCATGTATAAATAAAGTAGTATACAGTGTTCGCTCGGTCATTCCGTAGGTAACTTGATAAGTATAGTCCTTTGAGTCTTTAGATTTAACATTGAATGGGCGTGAGAAGACTTGGCCTTGTTTATATGCTAAGAGTGTCTGTATCGTTTTTCCATTAGGAAGCAATGTGTCATATGCGACCGTCTCTTCGCTAACTGGTTTATTGAAGCTGATCGGGCGCGATACCACGTATGCATCCATACATAGTGCGCTTGCAACGCTTTCGCATAGCTTGACAGACCTAGCGAACTCTTTATTCATGGCTACTCTATTTTTGAAAAAACCATGTGCTTCAAGCATTAAGGCTGAATCCATGGGACGAAGATAAGGATGTGGCGCTGATTTATATCGATAATATGGACCAGTTTGGAATATTCGTAAGGGTAATTTGCATTCTTCGTTGCGTAGCCACGAAGCAACAACGGGGTAAATGATAGCTTCACCGGTAGGCTTTAATACTGCCTTGGTACTGCCCCTTGATACCAAAAACGCGTTCCCCGTAAAATCGTAGATATTGTCTGCGAGAATGTCGAAGTTTTCGGGCGAGACGAGTCCCGGGAAGACGTATTCTTCATATCCAAGCTTAAGCACCTCCTGCTTAAATGTATTGACAAGATGATTCATGAATTTTGTTCCACTCGGTAGCCATATCGTTGATCCGTAATTGGTGTTTGTAGTGTCGGCGAACCCTGTAGTTCTTAAAAGGGAGAGAAGCGCTTGGATATCACCGTCGACAACCGCACGATACGGTGTATCCGCTAGGAGCTGTAAAAGTTCAGAAAGAGGCCTTGCGAGTTCGAAGTTTTGTGTATTTCGCAGCTCAAGGATACGCCCATAGATATACTGCCTTGTGAGCGCAAGATGATCATCATTTTGACTAGAAACAGATCGACTCACTAATTACCTCTTATCGAGCCATTGAGTTATATCGCCATACTGTCCACCAACAATACTTTTTTCTTTAGCATGATTCAGTAAATATGTAATTGTTTTTGTGCGATTTTGGGTATCGCCAGAAAAGAGAACAGAGGGAATGATATCATTATTCAGAATCACAGGACTAGCGATTTTTTCACTTGAGACTTGCTGGAGACATCGAAGGACAAAATCAGAATCTTCAATAGCAGCACCATCCTTAAACCGCTCATCGCCAAACTTCATGAGCGCGATGGTGAAATTATTCCCTAGCTGGACCTGGGGTTCCTTGAATTGGTATTGCGTAAGATCTGCGAGCGACTTGCTACCAATGGGCTCTACCATCTTTCTATCTTCGAATAGTGTTGCCTTGGGAAGTGCGTTCTTTATAAAATCGAGAGCTTGCGGCGTAATATTGTCGTATGCATTTCCCATATACAATTGTCCGTCGCTGCTAACAAGCACATGTTCGGTTGCAATGAGTTTCCATCCCTTGCTTAATGCGTTTGATACGAGAACGCTTTTGCCTGAGCCGCTTCCACCAATGCCTATGACAACGTGTTTTGTTGTGGGGTGAATAATGGCGCATGCATGTAAAACTGAGATGCCATGTTTTTCGAGCTCACTAAGGATGAGGTGGTTTACGATGCCCTTGTTGCCAAACAGGCCGAATTGCTTATTGAATTGTGGGTTAGTCTGCGCGGAATAGTCACCCGATACGATGATTTCTTCCTTGACTCTTGTTGCAGACGATTCGTCTATAGTGTCGCATACTTTGAGTTGTACGGTATGCTTGAGTTTATCTTCAGCGTATTCCTGAATATAAAAGCTTGTATTTAGGTTGTAGGGTTGTGGATCGAACAGGTCTTTTGTATCTAATGCCATATCACTAAGAACAGTAATATTTAAAGTAGCTACTGAAAACTGAAGGCTATTCATTTGTAAATCTCACTTTAACTTTCTATAGAAATATTATACAATATATTAAATTAAAACGACAGACTTACGTACTTAGCTTATCACACTATTAGATCTCGAGGAAAGGAAACGACACAAATGAGTATAAAGCCGTACCAAACCATTGAAGTTAGGAGAGACGACTTAAAGCACGAGAGTGCGAGAGCACTCGAAAAGAGCTTGGCGATTTCAAGTGAGTCTGCCAGTGAAATTATTAATCAGTTCGAATACGCAGAACTATCTGGAAAAAGAACACATGGCTTTGTCCGTGTTCCATGGCTTATTAGCCAAGAGCTTGGTGGTGACGAGCCTATTGTATTTGAGCGCAGAGGTTCGGATACTGATCGAATATCTCACATCGACTGCACGCGATCAATTGGATATTTGGCACTTAATCAAATAACTGACTTCGTACGAGATCGGGCGGAGCAGTACGGCATGCATACAGCAATAATACATAATGCCTTTCCGACGAACACACTAGGCTACTACATGCGCAATTTAACGGCAGCAAATGGATCTACGGGCATCTTACTTGGTTCAACACCAAAACTATCCTCTGCTCCTCGTGATCAAAAAAGAATTATAGGAACAAATCCACTCGCAATTGGTGTTCATGATGCGAATACTCAGTTAATTACAGATATAACGGGGGCACCTAGTTCGTTCGGGGAGGTCTTGGTAGCAAAGTATTGGGGTGAGTTGCAGCTCGAGCACTACCGAACGTCAACAGGGGGTCGGCCTCGATCAATCGATGATCTATTCGAAGACGGTGAGTTTACTGGATATATTGAGCAAAAGGATGATCAAAAAGGTGATCGCAAGGTGTATGCGATTTCTCTGGCGTTACAGGCGATGCTATCAACACTTGCAGGTGATCGCAAGGGTCGCGGGAATATGGTCATGATTGCTATTAATGCACAGACACAGGAGGGCAACTACTTGGCACCTGAACTTATAGAAGGTCTAAAAAACGAACAGCTACCAGGCGTCATGAGTCACGATCGATATAACAAAGCACTCGAAACTCCCTCTATAGTCATTCCAGAAAAATTATGGAATGACATATGTACTACTGCGCGGTAGGGCGTAAATGGACATTTATGGGGGTAATTTGATATAATACCGATTATCCATGAAATCTTACGATCCCAGTAGAATTGAACAGAAATGGCGGCGGATTTGGGTTGACGATAAGCGCTATGAGACAACCGAAAACTCAGACAAGCCAAAATATTACATCACGAACATGTTCCCATATCCATCGGGAGCGGGTATGCACGTCGGTCACATCTTTGAGTATGCAATCATTGATGCGACGACTCGGTTTTTTCGAACTCAAAACTACAATGTTATGTATCCAATGGGATTCGATAATTTTGGTCTTCCAGCTGAGAACTATGCGATAAAAACCGGCGTTTCTCCGCAAGAGAGTATTAAAGCGAATATCGCTAAATTCAAGCATCAGCTCGATAAAGTTGGAGTAAGTATCGACTGGTCTCGTGAAGTCCAAACCTCCAATCCAGAATATTATCGCTGGACACAGTGGATTTTCACCAAATTCTTCGAGCGGGGCTTGGTCTATCAAAAAGAAAGCTTGCAGTGGTGGTGTCCGGTTGATAAGACCGTGCTTGCCAACGAGCAGGTAGAAGCGGGCAAATGTTGGCGCTGTGGCACTGAAGTTGTGAAAAAGTCGATGAAGCAGTGGTTTTTCAAGATTACTGAATATGCCGATGCACTGCTTGAGGGGCTCGATGACCTCGACTGGCCAGAAAAAATCAAGACGGCGCAGCGTAACTGGATTGGCAAATCGGTCGGTGCAGAGATTGATTACAAGCTTGCCGATAACGACGAAATTATTACGGTCTTCTCGACCCGTCCTGATACGATCTTTGGCGCGACGTCCCTTGTCCTTGCGCCCGAACATCCACTCGCTCGCTCGCTCGCTGTCGGTGATCACGCCGAATTTACATATCAGTATATCGATGAAGCGGTCAAAAAATCAGAAATCGAACGCACCAATGATACGAAAGAAAAAACAGGCGTCTTCACGGGTAGCTACGCTGTCAATCCTGCGACAGGCGAAAACGTGCCAATCTGGGTCGCCGATTACGTGCTCGGTGGCTACGGCACCGGTGCGGTGATGGCGGTGCCGGCGCACGACGAGCGCGACTATGCATTTGCGGAGAAATACGATTTGCCGATTGTCGAAGTCGTTGAAAAACCTGAAAATAACCCAGATGCGGGCGTGTACCGCGGCGAGGGCTTTCTCGTGAATTCAGGAGTATACGACGGCATGGAATCGAGTGACGCGCGTGAGGAAATTGTGGCCTGGCTCGAACAGCAAGGTCTTGGACGAGCCAAAACGACATACAAAATGCGCGACTGGCTCATCAGCCGCCAGCGCTACTGGGGTGCGCCGATTCCGATTGCCTACGACAAAGACGGCAACGCGCACGCCATCCCCGAAGACCAGCTCCCTGTTATGCTGCCAGAGGTTGAAAATTACGAACCAGACGGTAGCGGTAAGGGCGTACTAGCGCGTGACAAAGACTTTGCCAAGGTCGTCATCAACGGCGAGGAGATGACGCGTGAAACTGACACGATGGACGGCTACGCTTGCAGCAGCTGGTATCTGCTGCGTTACACCGACCCGCACAATGCCGAGCAAGCGTGGGATCCTGAGAAGGCTAGCTACTGGTCGCCTGTTGATATGTATATCGGCGGTGATCACGCCGTCGCACATTTGCTATACGTGCGGTTTTGGAACCGAGTATTCTTCGATATGGGGCTCGTACCAGAGCCAGAGCCAGTCAAAAAGCTGGTGTATCACGGTCTGATCCAAGCCGAAGACGGCACCAAGATGAGCAAAAGCAAGGGCAATGTCGTCGATCCGATCGACGTGATTGATCAGGGTTACGGCGCTGATGCACTGCGGACGTTTGAGCTTTTCCTCGGTCCGATTAACGAAAATTCTAGCTGGAACAGCCGCGGTATCGCTGGTGTCTATCGCTTCCTCAATCGCGTCTGGACATTGACGCAGGAGTATCTCGAGAGCCAAAAAGTGGAGGGCGAGTCGAAAGCGTTGCAAACGCTCACGCACCAAACGATCAAAAAAGTTACTGATGACTATCGTCGCTTGAGCTTCAATACTGCTATCGCTGCGCTAATGGAATACGTCAATGAACTCTATAAGCTCAAGACTGACGGTTTCAGTGAGCAGTGGCAAGAAGTCCTCGAGACACTGGTCAAGTTAATCCAGCCGACCGCGCCACATATGGCCGCAGAACTCTGGAGTCAGCTTGGCCACGACAGTCAGCTCGATTTTGAGCCGTGGCCAAATTGGGACGAAGCGCTCCTTGTGACAGAAACCATCAAGCTCGTTGTGCAGGTCAACGGTAAGGTTCGTGCGACGGTTGAAATTGACAAAAATGCCTCAGAAGAAGAGGTGAAGGCACTCGCGTTGGCGCAAGAAAACGTCCAAAAATTCCTTGAAAACAAAGAGCCGACCAAGGTGCTATATATCCCTGGTCGCCTCGTCAGCATCGTTGTGAAGTAAATAGCAAGATATTTGCCACAAATCCCTTGCAGCAACCGGAGGCTTGCTATACTTACAGTAAGTAACTACGATACTGTAAGCAGTATGAGTGTGTTTTGTAGGGCAACCATTTGAGATTGTTAATAACTGTAAAGATATGAGGGTACTTTGAAATGCTCAATGCTAGCTATGAAAATCTCCATATGTATTTGGGCCAAACGCACTAACGCGTATCGGACCGTAGTCGGGCAAGTTCTCAGATTCGTTAGCTACTTGACCTGTATTAATTCGCGAATCCTCTGGCGCGCTATCAACAGAAAGCGCAATATCTTTGACTTCCTCAGTCTCCAGATGAGTTTGTTGATTTAATTGCTCCATCTCGCAACCTCTCCTTGTCCATTAACTAATGTAGCTATTTATATCATACATACGTGGTAAGATCAAGTTTTGCGTTTCTACTTGCAGACGCGCGTAGCGCGGCGGCTCTGCCGCCTAGGCGAAGCCCCAACGCCTCTACTGCTTATGCAGTAGCCGAACCACCAGAAAACACCCTTTTCAACTAAAAAAGAAATTCGGCGGGGGAAATATCAAAATAAGGGCAAAGGGATTTTTCTGGTGGGGCGAGCGGGCGCGTGCGCCCGCAGGCGTTGGGGCTGAGTCTGCACGGCTCAGCCGTTTTCCTCAAAATAGGTTCTAGCCTTGTCGTACAAGGACACCAAAGACGGTAAAAAATTGAATTGGTCGCCCGAATGGGCGGCTTTTTCTTTAGTTTTGCGGAGCAAAAACCAAATGTTCTCAGGGGGGAGAAAAGAACTTTGGGCAGCCGTAGGCTGCGCCTGTTTGGTTTTAGCCGCCATTGGCGGTTTTTGGTATAATACAAATGCACACAAGTTTTGAGAAGGCTATTTTTGTTGGCTTAAATGGCCGTCTAGTACAATCTAGTCTTTTCTAGCTTGTGTGCAACTAGGCGGTCATTTAAGTTTTAGGGGGTAACACTATGCAAAGCCAACAAAAATACTTTATCTATGCTCGTAAGAGTACAGATGTTGAGGACAAACAGGTTTTGTCCATTGAGGCGCAACTCGTAGAGTTGCGAGCATACGCCAAAAATGAAAACTTGCAGATAGTGGACGAGTTGGTTGAAAAACAGTCAGCCAAAACACCCGGACGCAAGATTTTTGGCGATATGCTCAAACGCATTGAAAACGGCGAAGCAAACGGCATTATTGCGTGGCATCCCGACAGGCTGGCTAGAAATAGCGTGGACGGCGGACAAATTGTATATTTACTCGACCAAACGCATGTGCAAGCTCTGAAGTTCCCGACCTTTTGGTTTGAGAACACATCACAAGGTAAGTTCATGCTCTCAATAGCGTTTGGTCAGTCAAAATACTATGTAGACAATTTGTCTGAAAACACCAAGCGTGGGTTGCGCCAAAAAGTCAGGCGTGGTGAGTTTCCAGGCAATGCGCCTGTTGGCTACATAAATGATGTGAGGACAAAAACTATTGTTGTAGACAAACGGCGTGCGCCGTTTGTGGTTGAGGCATTTGAGTTGTACGCCAAAGGCGATCAAAAGTTGCAGAACATCGCCGACTTTTTGGCAACCAAAGGCATAACAACATCAGGTGGCTTGCCCTTAAAGAAAGACCAGATTAAATATATGCTCACCAACCCCTTTTATTATGGTCATTTCCGTTACTGTTGCGAGATATATGAGGGCAGGCACACCCCGATTGTTGAAAAGAAACTATTTGACACTGTTCAGGCTGTTGCCGAGCAGCGAGGACATAGACAAAAAGGCACGACTGCGCCACAGATATTCTGTGGGCTTTTGCGTTGTGCAACGTGTGGGCTATCCATAACTGCCGAAAAGAAAGTTAAGCACCAGAAAAATGGCAATGTTCACGAATATATCTACTATCGCTGCACACGCAAGCACAAAACCATTAAATGCACCGAACCAGCCGTAACTGAACCAGATTTAGCGGCGCAGTTGTCGGACATCTTGCAGGGCTACGCCCTGCCTGAAAGTTGGGCGACAGAGTTAGAGAAAATGCTTGCAGAGGACGAACGCAAACTAGAACAAACATCTGGCGTGTTTGTGGCAAGCGCACAAACTAGACTTGCAAACTTACAAAGCAAGTTACAGCGACTTTTAGATAGTTATCTTGACCAAGATATTGACCAGCAAACCTATCGCAATAAACAAGCCGAACTAATGTCCGAGAAAAAGTCGCTGAACGAGCAAGTCAGTAAGCATACGCTTGCCGCCAATGTTTGGGTTGAACCTATGAGGAACTGGCTAAAAACAGCAGTTTCACTCTGTGAAACTGCCAAGAGTGGAAGTTTTGCGGAGATTAAACAAGCCTTGGTACAAATTGACGGATTGAACCTGTTTCTAAAAACCAAACAGGCGCAGCCTACGGCTGCCCAAAGTTCTTTTCTCCCCCCTGAGAACATTTGGTTTTTGCTCCGCAAAACTAAAGAAAAAGCCGCCCATTCGGGCGACCAATTCAATTTTTTACCGTCTTTGGTGCGCGGGGCGGGAATTGAACCCGCACGACTTTTGGTCAAGGGATTTTAAGTCCCTCGCGTCTACCAGTTCCGCCACCCGCGCATATTCTTTCGTCTGGCGCCCATAGGCACGACATTAGTATACGCTACGGTTAGTGGCATAGCAAGTAATGGAGTACAAAAAATGACCCGCACTGGGATCATCTTTTGGAGGCACGTATGGGAGTTGCACCCATCTACGCGGTTTTGCAGACCGCTGCGTAACTGCTCCGCCAACGCGCCGTAGCTATATTATACCAGATTGTTAGACGTTTTTTTGGACACAGGTACGCAGTGCCGCTAGATCGGCCTCGTGCCCAAGCAGGCGCCGCAGCACCACCACCGCTTGGTGCGTAAACACGTCTTGGCCGGTCACGATATGCGGCACGCCCGCCTGACGCGCCGACGCCACCAGTCCGCCCTGTTCGGTACCAAGCGTCACATCTGCCACCACCTGAAATGTCTGCAGGCTCGCCACATCAATCAGCTGCGTGATTTCATCGCCAAGCGACGTGGTATTGATCACAGCATCGGCAATCGAGCTCGCCACGTCTTGCAAACTACCCACACCAGTCACAAACGGATACTGCGCTCGTAATGCTTCGGCATGTTCGAGCGTGCGATTATACACCGTGACATTTGGCTTGGTGTCGCGCGCCGCCAGCTGCGATAGGAATGTGCGCGCCATCGTGCCCGCGCCAATTAGCGCAACATTGAGCCCGGCCACATCGCGCTGCTCGTTGATGGCGCTCATCAACGCCTCGCCACCCTGATAATGCGCAACCAGCCGACCGTTATGGTTGGCAATGATCCCAGCCGAGCCAGCAATCCTTGCCTCGTCGGTACACTCGTCGACAAGTGTCAGCAGGCTCGGATCGTGCTCAAAACCCGCCGTGATCGCCCCGGCAAAATGCAGCCCACGCAGCCCAGCAATCAGGGGTGCAGCGGTTGGATTCTGCACAAGCAAATACACGGCATTGAGTCGCGCAGTATCAAAATATTCGTTATACATAGCAATGCCGCGCTCGTTTGCTTCGGTATGCATGCGCAGGATGACTCGGGTGTCTGTAGTAATGTTCATGCCATAAGTATAACGCACCGCAAGATAGTTGGGCAATCTAAATCATACACTAAGACCGAATTATTTGCCCGAGCTCGTACGTAAAAGAAGACTGCATTAGCTATAGCATTATTAATATAAAATCGTAAATTAATCAATGACATGTTATAATTGAAAGTATGCCTGAATTACAAAAAGTTGAAGTAGTCCAATTAGGTAGGTTTGATGAAGAGCAGAATTGTCGTGATTTTGATGCAATAAGCTATGGTGCACACTATTGGCGAGGACTAATAAGGTACGAGAGGTGGCGCGAATTGGGCCAGGAACGAATATATGTGTTCTCAGACAGAGAAGATCCACTAGGCGATGACTATGCTATGAGCTATGGAAATATTGAAACAGTTAGAGACGATCAGCTTGCGATCAGCGCTATATCAAAGGCTATTACACGATGTTTTGACCACACAACTACTGTCGAGGCTATTTCCGACGGGAGCGGTGGTTGGATTACGCTGGAAACAGATACTTAAATCGAATTATACCCTAGAGAATCTAGGGTATAATTCTTGGTGCAGACGAGAAGACTTGGCGGAGCGGAGCGATACTTCCACCAAATCGTCCACGATTTGCACGCTGGAAGTACATGGGGCGCAAGAAAAGCAAAAACACCAGCCGAGAGCTGATGTTTGCACTGTGGTGGAATTCTACAACTCCGCTAGAACCTATTTTGAGGAGAAATGCTAGAAAATGCAAGGAGCGCACGGAGTGCGCCCCGCCCGCCCAGACTTTTGCATATTTTTTGAATTTTCCCCCGCCGAATTTCTTTTTGAATTTGGAAAAAGTCTGGGCGGGCGGTTCGCCAGAAAATACGCTAAAAAGCGTATTTTCTGAAACAGCAACTACTTAATCTCGCAAGCCGTGTCCATGTTTGGACATCAAAGGTTCTAGTTCGGGCTTGCCAAATTTTTCGGTTAAATCAGCAAAACTATTTGCTGCCTCAACGCCAAAACGAGCAACATATTCTGTATAGAACTTGTGTGAGTTGAAAACAGGCGGCTCTATTTTTGAGTGGAATTTGTCGGCACACATCACTAATTCTTCTTCTGGCGTTTCGGCAAGATAATCATTTGCTGGCAATGGCAAATTGTTTTCCTCAATTTGCTTTTTGGTTATTCCTGCGCCTGTATGATGTGAGGCAAATCGGCAGAGTTCCATAGCAAAACCTTCGTTTTGCAAAATTTCCTCTCCACGAACACCGTGCGTAATATATTTGCTTGTGTCTGTTTCAACGCCGTTTTTATCAAATAATGGATAAACTCCGATATCGTGGAGCAAACAGCCCACTTTTACAAGTTCAATGTCTATATTTGCGCCCGACTTTTCCGCTAATTGTACGGCAATATTGCTGACAATTTTGCAGTGCGTAAAAACTAATTCAAAAACGCTTTCAGTCGGCGCATATTTTTTGTGCAACGCTTCAATTTGATCAAATGTCGGCAAATTAGGCATTGCTCTCGGTTTTCTTTGCAACTATCTGCAGCCAAGTAGCGTTTGCTGTTGCTTTATCGCCACTAATCTCAATATCACCAAAACCAGTGCTTTCAAGCACTCCACGAATTTGCGGCTCTGTCCAGTAGCAGAAAAAGCGTGGCGCGCCCAGTTTTTCCTCTGACCAACCCTCGCCCTCGCCTTGTTTTAGGGTAAACGCAAATTTACCATTTGCGTTTAGTGCGCCATAAACTTTCCCAATAACTTGTGAGGCTTCATCACGAGTAAAGTGCAGCAAAACGGCATTTGCCAAAACAAAATCAAGTCCTTGCGGCAGTTCGTCAGTAATAGCGTTCAGGACTTTTGCGTCAAAGCCTTTTTGCTGCAATAAATCAACAAATGCTGGCGTTGCGTCCGTACACTCAACCGTATAACCAAGCCCTGCAAGATATTCAGCATCACGACCAAAGGCACTTCCAAACTCTAAAATTCGTGCGTCTTTTGGCACATCTGTGAGAGAGCCGTCCAGCCAGTCTTTCACAACTCCTGAAACCTCGTGAGGCGTACCGTCAATATATTCTTGTATGTGTGCGTTGTAACTTTCAACAGTTCTATTATTTGTTTCACTCATAGGTGTAATTATATCACGCTAACAGCGTGAGCGCCCCGCCCGCCCAGACTTTTTCCAAATTCAAAAAGAAATTCGGCGGGGGAAAATTCAAAAAATATGCAAAAGTCTGGGCGGGCGGGGCGCACTCCGTGCGCTCCTTGCATTTTCTAGCATTTCTCCTCAAAATAGGTTCTAGCGGAGTTGTAGAATTCCACCAAGAACGAACTTTTCGGGAAATTTGAGCGCATTTGCGCTCTTTTTTCTTTGGTTTTGCGGAGCAAAAGCCAGATGTTTTCAGGGGGGAGAAAAGAATTTGGGGCAGCTGTAGGCTGCGCCTTTTTGCCGCCATAGGCGGTTTTTGGTAAAATACAAATGCACACAACTTACTAACGAGGAAACTTTTTGTTTGGCTTAAATAGCCGTCCTGTACAATTTTTGAGTTTTCTCGGAAGTTGTGTGCAACAGGGCGGCTATTTGAGTTTGAGGAGGGTAAAAACTATGGAGAGCCAACAAAAATTTTACATCTATGCTCGTAAGAGTACAGATGTTGAGGACAAACAGGTTTTGTCCATTGAAGCGCAACTGGTGGAGTTGCGGGAATTCGCCAAGCGTGAGGGCTTGTACATTGCCTCCGAGTTCATAGAAAAGAAATCGGCAAAGACGACAGGGCGACCAGTATTCGGCAAATTACTGGCAGAAATTGAGAGCAACGGTGGCAATATACTGGCGTGGCACCCTGATCGTCTTGCTCGCAACTCGGTAGACGGCGGACAAATAGTCTATCTGTTGGACGCTGGCAAAATCGGAACGCTTAAATTTCCGTCTTTTTGGTTTGAAAACACTTCGCAGGGCAAGTTTATGCTATCTATCGCTTTTGGGCAGTCAAAGTATTATGTAGACAATTTAAGCGAAAACACCAAACGAGGTTTGCGCCAAAAGGTACGGCTGGGGTTTTACCCCAGCCACGCCCCGATTGGCTACATAAATGATGTCCGCACTAAAACGGTTATTGTAAACAAACGGCTTGCACCAATTGTTGCAGCCGCTTTTGAGTTGTACGCAGAGGGCTATCAGACGCTTGACAGTATCGCCGTTTTCATGAAAAGCAAAGGCATTACCACTAAAAGCGGCAAGCAACTAACTAAAGACCAGGTAAAGCGAATTTTAGTAAATCCGTTTTACTACGGACATTTTCGGTATCGGGGCGAGATACACGAGGGCAAACACAAGGCAATTATTGACAAGAAGTTGTTTGACCGAGTGCAAACAGTAATTGCCAAGCGTTGCCACCCACAAAAAGGCGCAACTGCGCCGCAAGTATTTTGCGGTTTACTAACTTGTGCAACTTGCAAAATGTCCATAACCGCCGAAAAAAAGATAAAGCACCAGAAAAACGGCAACACCCACGAATATATCTATTACCGTTGCACAAGGAAAAGCAAAACGATTACTTGCAAAGAGCCACCTGTTACCGAGTCAGACCTTGCGGCGCAGTTGTCGGACATTTTGCAGGGCTATGCCCTGCCGAGCGACTGGGCAGAGGAACTAGAAACAATGCTTGTAGTTGATGAGCAGAAATCCAACCAATCTGCCAGTGTGTTTGTGGCGAACGCTGAAAATAGACTTGCGAACTTGCAGGGCAAGTTACAGCGACTTTTAGACGGCTATTTAGACCAAGATATTGACCAGCAGACCTACCGCACTAAACAAGGCGAATTAATGAGCGAGAAAAAGTCGCTGGAGGAGCAAGTCGGCAAGCTGACGCTTGCGGGCAATGCGTGGATTGAACCTCTACGTCAATGGCTAAAACTCGCTGTTTCTCTCTGTGAAATAGCCAAAAGTGGCGACTTTGTGGCGATAAAGCAAGCATATCTGAAAATTGACGGGTTGAACCTGTTTCTAAATTCCAAAAAGGCGCAGCCTACAGCTGCCCCAAATTCTTTTCTCCCCCCTGAAAACATCTGGCTTTTGCTCCGCAAAACCAAAGAAAAAAGAGCGCAAATGCGCTCAAATTTCCCGAAAAGTTCGTTCTTGGTGCAGACGAGAAGACTTGAACTTCCACGAGCGCAATGCTCACTAGCCCCTCAAGCTAGCGCGTCTACCAATTCCGCCACGTCTGCATATACATTGTAAGGTACATCTTAGTTTAAGGTCATCGCGGACGCTGGGCTGACGCGCGGCGCGTCTACGATTGATTTCCGTTTCACGGAGCCGCCACATCTTGGATATGATTTGTGATACCACATCACGATCAACAGAGATAGATTATAGCTGAACTACGGCGTTTTGTAAATGTTTTGGGTGTTGACGGCCCATTCAGTGATGTTTTGGTAGCGATCAGTCGCCGACACCCAGCGCGCCGTCGCATCAGCCGATGACTGCGGGCGATTCGTCGCGTACAAATACACGTCCTGGTACAAGCCGATTGCCGGCACGTCCTCGAGCCATTGCCGCGCGAACGCAGCGTATTTAAGATCGCGCTGCTGCAGCGGCAGCCGCCCACGCGCAGTTGATAGTGCCGCATCAGCCAGACGATTGGTATAGTTCGAGAAATTATAGCCATTAGTACCAATTTGCGACGAGTGCCAATAAGCATATACATCGGGGTCGGCGCCGATAGCCAGATCGCGCAGCAGCACATCATACTTACGCGGCTGCAATACTTCCTGAGTAAAATGCACTGTCGGGTCGCTCGTATTAACCACCTGCGTGGCGACCGTCATGCCCAGCTGGGACCACTGATCTTGCAGCTGCTTGACAATATGCGCATTGGTGTCATCTTTGGTCGTGACAAGATTGATAGCCAGCTCGCGGCCGTCTTTCTTGCGGATGGTACCGTCGAGTTTCCAGCCAGCTTCGTCCAGCAGCTTGCGAGCAGCCGCAATATCATACTGCGGCGCCGCTGGCAAGCTTGTCGTGGCGGTCAGCTGCGTCGGAATAAATGGCAGCCGCAGCGCTGGTGGCTTGGTAGCTAGGCTATTGCGGATAGCGACAGTATCTGTAGCGAGCTGCAGGGCCCGACGCACCTTCACATCGCTCATATTCGGCATAGTGGTGTTGATAATCAAGTATGTGCCGTTGTTGATCGTCGGGGTCATCGCCCGGTACTCGCCGCTGAGCTGCGAAATCTGGCTCGGGGTAAGGTCGGTGGCGCCATTGACTTCGTTGGTCTTAATCGCGGTCATGATACCACTCGTATCGGCATAGGCGTGAATCTCAAACTTATTCAGTAACGGCTTTCCCAGATAATACTCAGCGTTGGCTGTCAGTTGCACGGCTTTGTATTTTTGCAGCCGATCAGCCGATTGAATATAGGTAAACTTAAATGGCCCACTGCCAATGGGCGCCTGGCTAAAAGCGCTCTCACGCAGCGTCGATGCCGGCACATTACTCAAGATATGTCGCGGCAGAATCGGAAACGTCAGCGCGTTGAGGAACGATGCATACGGCGCCGGCAGCTTAAACTGCACTACCGTGTCGCTCAGCGCGCGAGCTTCGACATCTGTCCAGTTGATGCGCAGCGGCGACAAAGCTGCGGGATTTTTGATCAGGCCGATGGTAAATTCGACGTCTTTGGCGGTCACAGCCGCACCATCATGCCAACGCGCACCCGGACGTAACGTCACCGTATAGACTGACCCCGATTGATCTACCTGTGTCGACTCAGCCAAATCACCGTGCGCATGCCCGGTGCGGTCATAGACATACAGTGACGAAAACATTAGCCGGCTAGCCGACACCTCGGCAGTCGACGACGCATAGAGTGGATTGAGCGTATCGACGGGCCCTAGCGAAGCTTCGGCATACAAGCCGCCGTAGTCTGGCCCGGTGGTTTGATAATTCTGATGAAACAGCAACATTTGGCCGCCAACACCCATAATAACAAGCGCCACCAGCGCCAGCCATGTCATGATGCGACGGCGCGCATTACGGATATTATCGATACGCGAAACGATAAATCGATGCGCGTGCCGGGTTGTTAGGCCTTCGGCGCGCTTCATACGACGTGAAATCGCGCGTCGATCTACGCTTAGTTTTTGAAATTGCCGCCACCCTCGATCGTCGCTCGACATTCGTCGTACCAATTCCTATATATTAGCCTTTTTGCCCTGGTAGTAATAGCCCGACCAAGATCGAAAATACAAACATCACCGCCAATATCACAGTGGTCTCAAATAGGTTTTTGTCGAATCCGCGGCGCGTCGTGTACAGCTCGCTCGAACCGCCAAAACCCGCGCCAAGGCTAGCGCCGCGTTGTTGGAGCAATATAGCAATGATCATTAGCAACGCTGATCCGATGGTAATAGTCTGCAGTATTGTATTGGTATTCATAATCAAACTCCTTTGTGGTGATGTGCGCTACGTATCTCGAGCATGCTGCCCACCGCATAATTGAGCAAGCTAAGCACCAGCCCGGTCAGTACCGAATTCCAGAATGTCATTTGCATGCCCGGTGCCAGCATTAGCGATACATACACCATAAAGCCGTTAACAATAATCGTAAATAGCCCCAGCGTCAGCAAAATCGCCGGCAGCGACAACACCATAATAAATGGCCTTAGCACAGCGTTAACGATCGAAAAAATCAGGCCAGCGATCAAAAATCCCCAACTGTTTTGGCTAATCTGCGCATCGCTATAGCCCGTGCCAAATAACCTGACCGCAACCCACAAACCAAGCGAGTTCAGAAACCATCGTACGACAAATGACCCAAGTTGCTGTTTCATATACTTCCCCTATTGTAGCGTATTTTTAGTATGCCGTCGAGAGCTTGCCGCTTAGGTTCTCGGCACCGTGTGCGGTCACCAGGATATCATCCTCGATGCGCACGCCAATTCCCTCCTCGGGAATATAAACCCCAGGCTCGACCGTCAGCACCATACCAGCTGTCAGCGCATGTGCCCCACCTAGGCTATCGTGCACATCCACCCCAAGACCATGGCTGATGGCATGCGGGAAGTACCGCCGATACATCTCAATACCCTCACAAGCCAGACCGAGCGACCTAAGTGCCTCCCGCATAATATCATCTACCCCCATGATATACGCTTCGACAGTCAGCCCCGGCTTGATCAAATCTACAATCTGCGTCTGTACCGCGACTACCGCCTGGTGCACTGCCCGACGCCGCGCGTTTACCTCGCCCACGCCCCAAGTGCGCGTAACATCGGCGGCGTAGCCATCTACCCGCGCACCAATATCTAGCACCACCAGCTCGCCAGCTCGCAGCGTATCATTATTCGCGGTGTAATGCAGCGTGCAGGCGTGGGCGCCGCCCGCCACAATTGGATCGTAGGCGTGGTTGGCATTGTGGCTCCTCATATGATAATCGAATTCAGCCAATAGCTCGTACTCGGTCTGCACTCGCGATAGTTTAATCCGAGCAAACTCAAATGCCTCCACTGTCACATCTACCGCCCGACGAATCGCAGCAATTTCTTCGCTAGATTTAATAGCACGCAGCTCCGCCAGATCGTGCCGGCAATCATCAATATGGCTAAAATGTGGCGTCACCGCCTTCTTCACTCGCGCCGAGCCAGGATTCATCACAAATTCATAGTGCTTTTGGCGCGGATCAGGCCCCAATATATGCACGTGCTTGTATTTTTTTGACAGTGCGGCTAACTTCGCCGGCAGCGCATCAGCAGTAATGACTGCGTCGGCATCAGAGATGTTTTTTGCCTCGGTCACAGAAAGGCCACCATCAAATAGCATCTTGGCGTCACTCAATGCCGGGCTCACTAGCGTCGTCTGCCCATGGCGGCCCTCAATAATCACCCACCAGCCTGGCTGCTCAATACCAGTCAGCCACCAAAAGTTCGACTCCTGCCGAAACGGATAGGCCATATCCCCGGCCTGCTGCATCTCGTCATTGGCTGATAGAATAACCAGGCCACCGCCGAGCTTTTCGAGCAAACGCGCACGATTGCGTGCAAAAAAATCATAGCCTAGCGCCATGCGCACCCCCGCCTCGCCGCCCGCGACCTACGTACAATCACCTGGAGCTGCATCGCTATCGCCATTGGAAATATGCATAATTACAGAGGGATCGGTCTTTGACTTACCGCGGACACAGTAGCTAGTAGCGGTTGACTGCATAATAACTATCTCGCTTGAATCATCGCCATTATACAGCGAGACTAACTGGCCAGTCGTCGTGGCGTAGCCATTATTGACACTGCGGTATGTCTCCATGGCCGCGCTAAAATGCTTCAGGTCACTTTTGACCGTATCGCGGGCGTTTTTGTTGCGCCAGTTGCCAATCACTAGCACACTAATACCCGCTAGCAGGCCGATCAATACAATCACCACTATCAGTTCTACGATCGTAAATCCCCGCCGAGAATGTTTCATGTCCCTACTATAGCACAAGCGCTACGACGCCGAAAAATAATCACGCAACACCCGCGCCCGCGCTGGCCCCGCCGCCGCCTCTAGCTGGGCTAGCGTTGCCCCGCGCACGCCGCGCACACTGCCAAATGTCCGCACCAATTTGCGCCGAGTCGCATCGCCAATTCCCGGAATATCATCGAGGGCACTACGCGTCTGAGCGCCACGCTGCAACACCGTGTGGTAGCTAATCGCAAATCGATGCGACTCATCGCGAATCCGCTGGAACAATTTGGTCACGTCACCGTAGGCCTGCGCGCCGTGCGCCGTACGCAAATTACGCGAATGCGCACCAGCATTGAGCTGCCCGGCGTGCAAATTGATCACAAAAAACTCCTGTGATTCAGCCACCATCACCCCAGCTGGCGCGGCCTGCATCAATGCACGAATCGCCGCAATGTCACAGTGCGACCCCTGTTTGGCAACAATGATTTCTTCGTCGCGCTTAGCGATACTGATAATCGGAATCGGCCGCCCTACCGCCGCAATCGCCGCGCGCAGCTGGCCCTTGCCGCCATCAATCAGTATCAAATCTGGCAGCCCCCACGCCTTCACATTGCGCTCGCTAAACCGCCGCTTCAGCGTCTCGTGCATATTCGCTGTATCATCATTGCGCTGCTTAGTCATCTTAAATTTTCGATATTCGCGGCGGTCACTCACTCCATTTGTAAACACTACCATGCTCGCCACCACATTCACGCCGCCATGGTGCGAAATATCGTAGCCCTCGATACGCCGCGGCGGCCCAGCAAGACCCAGGATATGCACCAGGTCACTCAGAGCTTTATCCTTAGAAATGTCTAGGAACTCGCGATCACCAAACATGATTTTGCGCTGCAGTTCGCGTAGGTGCTCCAGCTTGTTTCGCAGCTGCGCAGCCTCCTCGAACCTGTGTTGTTTCGCCGCCGCCGTCATCTGCTGTTCGAGTTCGCGCGTCAATGTGACGCGACCACCCTCGATGTAGGTGATGAGCTTGCGCAGATTCGTTTTATACGTGGCGCTAGTCCAGTCGCGCGGCGGGTTAAGGCCGATTTGCTCCTCTAGCCTTGAGCCATGTTTATCATCACGCGGCTTGACATAGTACGGAAACACTCGCCGCAGGTAGCGCAGGGCTTTTTTGAGCGCATAACCATTATAAAACGGGCCATAATAGGTGGCGCCATCGTCGAGCGGATTGCGCGTCACGCGCACATGCGGCCAGTCGGATTTCATGTCGATACCTACGTAGCTTTGGGATTTGTCGTCGCGCAGCAGCACGTTGTAGCGCGGCATGTAGCGCTTGACCATCTCGCTTTCGAGGAACAGCGCATCGATCTCGCTCTCGGTCTCGACCCAATCAGTGTCGCATATCTCAGCAACCAGCGCCAGCGTTTTGACATCCATATCACTGCGCCCCTGAAAATATTGGCGTACGCGATTACGTAATACCGCGGCCTTGCCAACATAGATCACTTCGCCGCTCTCTGCCTTATGAAAATACACCCCGGGGCTGCGGGGTAACGTTTTCAACTTTGCTTCAAGCGCGCTATTCATAGTACTATTATACCCTGGAGGCGCCACATGTCATTTAACCACTACGCCAAGATCAAACGAATCCTCGCCGACTATCCCGACTGGGTGGTGCGGCGCATTGACGAGCCCACCACGGCGGCGACGTTCAGCGGCCAAGTCGTCACCTATGACCATTATTATCGAGTGTATGACGCAAGTGGTGCGGCCATCAGCTATTGCAAGTTCCAGCAGCTCGAACGATTTGCCCGCACGATGAACCTGCCGGTCGAAGCCATCCCCATCATCACCGACTAGCGCCAGTTTCATTTATATAGCATGAGCAGTATACTGGTGGTATGAAGCCATTGCACGAGCTACTGTCGCTACGAGGACGCGTCGTATTGATCACCGGCGGCGCCATGGGGATCGGTCGCGCCATTGCCGAGCGCTACGCCGAGGCCGGCGCGCGCCTGCAGCTGGTCGATGTCAACGCCGCGGCACTACATGATGCTGCGCACGACCTCAAATCTCGCTACCAAGTAGAAGTGCAGACTTTCGTCGTTGACCTGGCCGATAGTGCAGCGCTCACCGCTTGCTGGGATTCACTGTCGCCACTACCCGATGTCTTGGTGAATAATGCCGGCATATTTGGCCCGCGCAAGCTCGAGCGCATCACCGACGCCGACTTCGCTCGCATGCTCGATATTAACACCCGCGCTGTGCTCATTAATTGCCGCGAGTTCATCGCCCGACGCACCAGCCCTGGCACCATTATCAACATCGCCTCGATCGAAGCGCGTCTTGCCATGACCGACAACATGACGCTCTACGGCATCTCAAAAGCCGGAGTCGCCGCGCTCAGCCGCGCCCTAGTGCGTGACTATGCCAGCAAGGGCTGGCGCATCAACACCATCCTGCCCGGCGGCATCAACACACCCGGCGGCACCACGATGGTAAAAACCGCGCTAAAGCAATTTGATTTCTCGGTTATCCTCACCTCACTCAAATTCAAATCTCGTATGCCAACACGCGGCATCGGCCAGCCCGACGATATTGCCCGCGCCGCGCTCTGGCTAGGCACGCCAGCCAGCCAGTATATGAACGGCGCCGAGGTCGTGATCGACGGCGGATTTTTGGCAGTTTAGCCACGCGTTGTACCCCAAGCTCTGCAGCGCGACAAAATCTAGGAACTCATCGTGTTCCTTTTTCATCTCATCAAGCACTGTGTCTTTTCTAAATAGCCCCATACGCCTCCTTTATGTTCCTGGTATGCCACGTTTATACGTTACACCTCGATTAATAGAATTTTCAAGGGAAAACCTCGTCGCTGACACGCGCACAAACTCATCAATATGCTTGAGGATATAACGATAGATAAACATCGTATCCTTTAGCACTTCTCCGTTTTGGCTCCTTTTTCCAGCTCTGCTAATGTCATCCAGCGTAGATCGTTGGACTCCGTATCACTGGGTCGGTGTTTTGGCCGAGCCGCAGCCACAAAACCATAGCACAAATCTGAATGAAAATGGCCATCACCAACATTATGGGTGTCACTCACGATTACCTGTGGATGCATAATATTACCATTTTCTTCGGGTAGGTCTTTTGTAAATTGCAGTAGCGTAAGTTCGTCGACTCCATATCCACTTTCCTCCTCGATCTCATGCACTGCCGCCTGCCATGGATTTTCCGTCAGCTCAATATGTCCACTAATCTGCATGAGGACATCGATTTTTCTATGATAATGAACAAGACATTTCCATTCGTTCTTTTCATAAAGCAAAAAATATCCGCTTACCGTTGCATCATGCTGGTTTGGTTTAGTGTGGATGTGTGGCATTTTTACTCCCTTTCGTTACTTCGCACGCATAATCGTTAACTATGCAGTCTCGTACGCCTCTTTATTTTTTAATGATGCGCTTACGATACTCCGCCGCTGTCATATAGGTTTTT
Source organism: Candidatus Saccharibacteria bacterium UBA1932 (assembly GCA_002337095.1). GTDB lineage: Bacteria > Patescibacteriota > Saccharimonadia > Saccharimonadales > Saccharimonadaceae > Saccharimonas. The sequence goes on along the minus strand of DDFI01000004.1, from coordinate 22,620 downwards.
GTATCAACCACTCTGTCAAAAAATAGGATACCATCCAAGTGATCTGTCTCGTGCTGAAATACATGTGCGACAAATCCTCCTAATCGCTGCGCATGTGATTTTCCTTTTTCATCATCCCAACGTGCTTCGATTTCAGCAAACCGCATCGCCTGCGCGAACAACTCGCCACTGCCGCCACTCTGGCAGCCTTCCCACATACCCTCGGCCCCACCAATACCTTCGTATTCTGGATTGATGATCACTTGATCAAATGGTTCTAACTCGGGTCGGTTGGGCGTAGGCTTAACTCCGATCACGCTCAGTGCCACACTCATGCCCACTTGCGGCGCAGCTAAGCCAACACCATATGCTGCACCCGCATTCGTGTAGCGAATGTTTTCGATCAGTTCCTGTATCTCTGCAGACGTAATTTCCTTTTTCGTTAATCTACGTGCCAGCTCCCGAAGGACGGGATCACCTACTTGAACTACTTCTAATTTGCGTGGCATATTAAGCCTCCTTGCAGGTATTATCGTGAAACAACTTCTCTGGGTCTTGCTTACAATCATCACAAATCAACACCAATTCATTGCAGCTTGGCTCGGCACAGTTTTCGAAATTGCTGGTCGCGGCCGCGCAGTGAATGCACGCGCCAATCGTCTTGGCGTGGTCACTAAATGTCATGACTTTGCGGTCGTCAAACACCCGCAGTGCGCCTTCCCACAAGCCATCGTCGCCGTATTTCTCGCCGTATTTTACGATGCCACCGTCGATTTGGTAGACATCTTTAAATCCACGCTTTTTCATCATGGCGCTAATCACTTCGCAGCGAATACCGCCGGTGCAGTAGCTGATGACTTTTTTGTCTTTAATGTCATCATACTTGTTACTCTCGAGCTCTGCGATGAAATCCCGGCTGGTACGAGTGTCTGGCACCACGGCGTTTTTGAATTTGCCGACCAGCGCCTCGCTGGCGTTACGACCGTCAAAAAACACCACGTCCTCGCCATATTGCTCCACCATTGCGTTCACTTCCTCGGGCTTCAGATGCACGCCGCCACCCACTACACCATGCTCATCTACCTCAAATTCATCTTCACTGTTCTTAAAGCCCACCAACTCGCGCCGGTACCGCACACTCATGCGCGGAAAATCCTCGCGCGTGCCGTTACTCCATTTAAATACGATACCTTTAAATCCTGGCAGCTTTTTTGTTTCCTTTATATACGTTTTCAGATCCTCAATATCGCCACCGACCGTACCATTAATTCCATCTCGGCTGATCAAAATTCGCCCGCGCAAATTCAAACTATCAGCAAGTGTTTTTTGCCACAATTTGACAGCCTCCGGATCAGCAAGTGGCGTAAATTTGTAGTAGAGGAGAATCTTTTGCATTACCCTCATTATACTGTATAATGAATCGTACTACGAATCCTTGTCCGGATTCCTCTATTCACGCACGTCGGGTCGGGACGAGCCCTTGACCGCTAGCGATACATTCTATTATCCATTACAATAACTACAAGAGGAACTTTTTGCCTATGTCTATCAATCGTCACACCGTATCATTGTATTGGGCGCACATGCGCAAGCACCGAGTGAGCTTTTTTGCGGCGCTCGTTTGCATACCGCTGGGTACGTTGCTAATCGATACGATCTTGCCCTATGTCGCCAGCCAAGTGGTGGGTGCGCTATCTAGTAATCAGCACGATCATGCCGTTGTAGCTGCTTGGCTTGCCGCTGGGCTAGGGCTCGCCGGCGCTACGGCAAACTTTGTAGGGTTTCGTGCGCTCACTCGCCACGAGGCCGACGTCACACACGAGCTCATGCACCACACCTATCACGATATCATTACCAAGGATGCCGCGTTTTTTGCAGGTCAAAAAACCGGTGCCATGACAACCAACTTCGGTAATTTCATCATCGCCCGAGTGATGCTTCAAGATTTACTGATTATGCAGACACTCGGTTTTGTGCTAAATGTCACGATCGGCATCGGTATTTTGTTGACACAATCGTGGCCGCTCGCCCTGCTTGTGACGGGCTTTTTGATTGCGCTTATCATCCAGGTCAAATGGAGTATTCGCCACCGTTCAAAATGGCGTACGCGCCGCCGCGAAATTCGTAGCGATATATATGGCGATGTGGCGGATACGTTTACCAACAACACTATCGTCAAGACGTTTGCGCACGAAGCAATCGAGGCAGCGAACCTGGAGCAAAAATCGCAAGCTTACCGGCACGCATTCATGCGCGATATTGGATTTATTGCTAGCGAAGGATCTGCGCGGGTAGCTCTTATGGTCGTAGTGCAAATTATCGCCGCGTTTACCTGCATTTATTTTGTGACACGTGGCGAGATGACGATTGCAATTGCCGTGTTTATCATCGCGTATATGCAACGGCTCGGTTCGCAAATGTTTAGCCTCGGCAGCATCCTCAACGGCTACGACCAGGCGCTGCTCGACGCCGAGCCAATGACAAAAATGCTCCTTCACAGCCCCGCGGTAGTTGACGCGCCACATGCCGGCCGTCTTGCTGTAGCACACCCTACCATTACGTTTGATCACGTCAGTTATCGCTACAGCGACAGCAAACAAACCGTCATCCGTGACATTTCACTTACTATTCCTGCAGGCCAAAAAGTGGGGCTTGTTGGGCACTCAGGCGCCGGCAAAACAACCATGACACACCTGTTGCTGCGCTTTGCCGATCCAACCAGCGGCGAAATTCGCATTGACAATCACGATATCGCCAAGGTCACCCAGCAATCACTACGCCAGGCAATCTCATTTGTGCCACAAGAGCCGCTGCTGTTTCATCGCAGCCTGCGCGACAACATCGCCTATGGCAAGCCAGACGCAGGTGAAGATGAAATCATTGCGGCTGCAAAGCGCGCCAACGCGTGGGAATTTATTGCCGAACTCGCCGATGGCCTCGACACGCTCGTGGGCGAGCGCGGCATCAAGCTCAGCGGTGGCCAACGACAGCGTGTGGCGATTGCGCGCGCAATCTTGAAGGACGCACCGATCCTGATCCTCGACGAAGCCACATCGGCGCTGGATAGCGAAAGCGAAAAGCTCATCCAGGCCAGCCTGGGCGAACTGATGCACGGCCGCACGAGCATCGTCATTGCGCACCGCCTGTCCACCATCGCCAAGCTCGATCGTATTATCGTGCTCAATCACGGCCAGATCGTCGAAGACGGCACCCACGCCGAATTGCTCGCCCGCGGCGGTACCTACGCCAAGCTCTGGGCGCACCAATCCGGCGGTTTCATCGAAGAGTAGTAGCAACAAAACCCCCGCGTTTCAATCTAAAGAAACGCGGGGGCTCTTCAATTATCTTGCTATTTCTGCCCGGCTTCGCGCCGACACTCAATGAAGATTTTTGCTTCCGCATACGCTCGGTCGATCATACTCATGATCAATCGCGCATCATCGCGGCTCTTTGTCGGCTCGGTCGAGCCAGCAAATATTTCGGTCTCGAGCATGTCACGCGTCGCTGCATCTATGAATGTTTGCCGCCGCTCATCTGTAACAGCTGACGCAAACCCATACCCCAGCTCAATCATAGCTTTCTCGATACCGTTCTGAACGACTTTGCTCGCGTGCAATTGACTATTGCCAAGTTGCCCCGTCGCGTCAAAATATATCTGAAGGCAATCACGATATTGCTGCTTTGCCACCCAATCTAGCACCTCGCAGTAGACGAGCGAATCAAAGCACTCAGGCACATTCACGACCGGTACTATATTCTCTAACTTTGCCACCTGCTGCTGGCGCCATTCCTCTGCAAGTAAGGCCAGGTCAGGACAGACGCTCAGGTGGTCGGAGCCGCGCGCCATAATATACTTTATCCACTTATATGCCGTCGACCTCGCATGCTCAGTATCGGCTATCGCGCAGAGTTCGGCTACTTTGCGCTGGATATCACGCACCTCGCCGTCATAGCGCATTTGCCTCGCGCATGCCGGCTCAGTAATCTCACGACGATGTTTCCAGTGGGCAATTGCCCAGTCAGCACCCATGCGAATTACCGCATCGGCAAACTCCGCTACAAATTCAGCGGTCACCCGGGCCCCCTCGAGATGTTCAGCCAGCTCAGTTTGAACACGCGCGCCCAGCTCGCGGCCAATATCACGGGCATAGCGATCATGTGCCGCAGCAATACGCACATCATCACCATCAAACCGCCGATGATCTTCGGCAAATAATGTGTCGCGCGACAGTGACGATACACTCAGGCCGCGCGGCTGAATGATATCGATCGCCTCGCATAGCGCAGCCGCCGCCATGCATTCGTCGTACGCGTGGCTGGTGGCAGCCAATCGGATTTTTCGGTCGCTCAGCGCATCGTCGGACAGCTCGTCATCAGGTGGTGTCAGCTCGGCCATGAGGCGCGATAGCTTGTTGCGCCATGCCGTACGGGCTGCTGCGTCACCATCGGGCGCTTCGTAGAGTTGCCGGCCACAAATTAGTTCATCGTGCCCAGCAGTGACCAACTGCTCACGGATATCGTCTAGGTAACTACGCGACACCAGCTCTGCCCGTGCCGCCTGCACTTCCGCGCCAGCAGGATTAAGCCACAGTTCAATCTGATCAAACATACCTTCGAGCTCAGCCGAGTCAAATTCATCTGGAAAGCGCTCGCTCACAGATCACCCGCCTCGAATGCCCGCTGCAATATCTCCTGTGTGCGGCACGCGATGTATTGCATGAGCTCGACGACTCGCGGCAAAATAGGCGACTCCTCATCCTCAAATTCCACACCAAACTTTTCAAACTCCTCCCTGAGATGGGTGCCGATACTCATCAGGGTGGCATTGGTTCTGCTCGTGATCTCATCGTCCGACAGCCCATGCACGTGATCGACCTCCCACTGCAGCTGGGCTAGCTTAATGCCGCCCGCAGTAACGATCGATGCACAGCTATCCAGATCATCACGGTGGCCAATGATGCGTGGGAGCTGCTGTTGGACCGTTCCAAACAGCACCGCGTACGAGGGCTCAAGAGCGCTATCGTACCGTTCGTCTCGTATCGCGTTTGAGCCCGTAAATAATTCATCGGTCGCAACAATCGTATCAGCATCGAATTCACTCACCATATCGCCGCCAGAATTAGCAATATCGATCATGTCGATGAGTGGGCGCGCCGCCATCGAGCCATAGCGCGCAACAAGTTTTGCCGCCAGACGATATTTCCTGCGTATCAGTTCATCGGCAGAGACTTTTCCGACCTGTGATTCGTCAATCGTAGTTATAATCAAATCAAGCTCGGCGTAAAATTGCGGACGAAAATCCACATCGGTATCAGTATCGATACCTCGTTCGTGCGCCAGGACCGTAGCGTATGCGCCAATATCCAGGTCATTATTACAGAATTCCAGGTATTGCGCCACGATATGCTGCCGGGTAGCTTCGAGCACCTTTTTGCGGTTCTCCTCAATCCAAGATTCCGTATCAGAATCCAGCTCGGCGCCGAGTAACTCGGCCAGCTCCGCATCCAAATCATCAGGCAGGCTCATGCCGTTATCATGCTGCTCAGGATACTCGTGTGTCATATCTATATTATAGCACGTATTACGTTTTTAGTCAATTTTCACCCCTGTAGTCCTGCTTCAGCTACAAGCTCAGCTTTGAGATCAAGAATGGTATATTCGCGCTTGCGATAGACAAACTTCACGCTACGGCCATCGGGCAAGGTAATATCCTGCCGCTGCGCCATCGCCCATTCTAGATCGTAATCTCGCTCATGCACTTTTGGCACACCCATGCGATAATCAATGAATAACATGTCACCATTCACATTCATCTGGTCGGGTGCATTTGCAATGATCGCTAGCTCATCCTCTTCGGTAATATAAGTACGAAGTGAGATGCCATATTCCTGAATAAGTTGCATCAATTCGTTGTCAAAATAATGGATATCAAATTCGGTAGTGCGGCCCGCCGCTTCGCGCATAAGGTGGCCAATGGCATCTTGTGTCATCATCGCAATTGGCCCGGCCGCAAGATGCTGCAACTCCTCGAGGCGCTTTTTGATTGTGCGCAGTTCGATTTGCGCCTTGCCGGGCTGCTGGTAGGCTCGGTTGATCAATTCTGCCATGCGCTGCTTCAGGTCGGCCTCATCACCAAGCCGTTCGTGCGCGCGACCGGTGCGTTGGCCGTAAATACGCTCTGTCCGCCCTAGTTTGGCGCGTCCGCTACTCGTCCAGACCACTTGCTCCTTGCCCCAGTTGGCCAGATTCACAGCGGCGTCTCCCAGCTCGCGCAGATGCGGCAGCGCCGTGACGCCTTCGATGACCGCGACTTCTTTTATCTCACCTTTTTTGATGCGATCAATCGTATATGGTTCGCCCACCACAAGTGGTGCGTGACGCGAGTCAACGACACTACGGTCACTAATGCGAAATTCGGTCGTATCAGCCGCCATACCTGGCTCGCTCATCAAACGATACGCGCCGCGGCCAACATGGCGAAATACTCGTTCAACATAGCCCGCATATATGCATCGCCTCATAATGTCGCGCTGTTCGTCATCGGGGTGCTCAAGCAGCGCATCGTCAATACCCAAATGATGGAGAATCTTGCCATACGTGTGTTCCGCTTCGCTGATTCGCTTAGGGTTGAGACCGAGTCGATTTTGGCCACGGGGATCGAGCTTGCGCGCTTCAATAAATAGCTCTAGCTGCCTGATTAAATCCGAGCTGGTCTCGGAGCCAAGTGACTTCCAGCCATCGCTGGCATATCGGTTGTAGAGAGGTAGGCCACCTGCCTCGACTGCTGCTGCCATACCGGCAATTACTACTTGGATTTCGCGGGAGTATTTTTTAGACTCGGTGATCGCACGCTTCAGCTGGGCACGTACCGGATAGTTACTCATATCTTCACCGATATCCGTGATAGTGCCGTCGGCATCGAGCGCCCCCATGATACGCAGCGATTCGTATGCGCGTTCGAGTGCTACAAGCTTTGGCGGATTCACCATATCAAGCTCGCGCATATCGATACCAAGCATCGCGAAACGCAGTGCTGCGTTCTTTAGGTCAACACGGTGGATTTCAGGAGTATCGAATGGCTCGCGGTCCTCAAATGCGACATACTGGAGCGGCCGCTGTGGCTTGACATCGATCACAAATCCGGGCCGTTCACGACCCGCTCGCCCGCCGCGCTGAGTCTTGCGTTTTTGAGAGATATGAACAATATGCAGTCCCTCATGACCGCGCTTATTCAGTCCGCTTTCGCGCGCGGTACCGTCGTCGACTACGTATTTTATCCCACTAACAGTCAGGCCAGTCTCGGCAGCATTGGTAGCGATAACGATTTTAGTTTCATCGGGCGCCGGGACACGGTTGCAGCCTGCCGAAATCTCCTCGGGCGATGAGGCTTGGCTATGGATTACATATATGGTAGTGTGCTCCCGTTGGTCTTTCGACATGCCTACCTGTATCGCTCGTTTTGTGGCAAGAATCTCGGCCAGCCCTGGCTGAAACACCAGCGTACATGCACCAGGCTCTTGATATTTGAGTGCCGCCTCAGCTGCGCTGAGTCCGGGCTCTTCTATCCTCTCGACCGGATACGTGCGGCCCGGAACCGATACCACATGGGGTTCAACACCAGTGATTTCTTGCACTCGTGACAAAAAATGCTCTTTATTGAGCGTCGCGGTCATCACGACAAGCCTGGCATTGGGATCGTTTTTTATCTGTCGCAGCTGAAGCGCCATATGCACTTCCCATTCGATACCCTGTTCGTGAGCCTCGTCACTGATCATAATCGCATTAGGATCAGCCGGCCGATCAAGGGCCTGCCGAGAATGATATTTGGCTGCGAGCAGTGCGCCCTCTGTGGCCATCGTGATCTGCGTGCTGTTCGACAGCGTATTCTCGTGGCCAGTCAGCACACCGACAACTGTACGCGACAAACCAGGCACCGCTGCCGTCAGCTCGTCAGCGATGCGTGCGCCTAACTCGTGGGCCGATAGGCGTCGTGGCTGAGTTATTTCTACTTTGTAGCCAGCCGCCGCCAGGGCCTGAGGCACCTGGGTAGTCTTGCCGCTGCCCGTCTCTGCTTCGATAACCACAATTTGGTTATCTCGTATTGCTTCGACAATGTTAGGTAAATGTTCGTGAATGGGCAGATCTGGATTGCCGACGATTACCCCGCGTCCATCCGCCTGGGCAACTGCCAGCTGTTCATGAACGGCACGTGTACGCGGTGTCCATCGTCGCTCTCTATCTTGCATATGCTCCCAGTCGCTCGACCTCGATTAATATTAGTGCTATTTTAGCATTTTTGTGATATTATTTCAAATTTGTGATATAAGCATAAGCGGGTAACAAAAATCCCCTGGCTAGCAGAGGATTTTTGTGCGGCATACCACTAGCTACGAAGCTTTTGGTGCGTCGTGGGTGCGATCGTCACCGTCTGATTTGGTGGTGTCAGAGGCTTGCGTAGAGTCGCTGCCGTTATCGCTGGCGACTTCGCTTTCGTCCTCGGCGTCACCACCAGCAGCTTCGTTGGCGGCCTGCAGGGCGCTTGGCTCGTAGACGTTAGCCACAACGAGGTCGGTCAGCTCGGGCTCTTCTTCGCCCTCTTCTACCTTGCGGCCGTCGTCGTTGTCGACCAGCTCGACGCCTTTTGGTAGCTTGATATCGCCAAGCGTCACGCGATCACCAGCCTCGGCCAATGCGCGGATATCGACTTCGAGCGCCTCGGGTAGGTCCATTGGCACGGCCTTGACCAGGATACGGTCCAGCGCCTGCAGCACAACCAGCCCAGCTTTTTCGGCAACACTCTCGCCCTCGCCAACCAGTCGAATCGGCACCTCAGCCTCGACCACTTCGTCGGCCTTGACCGCGTGCAGCGAAATGTGGCGAATACGGCCACGTACCGGATCAATATCGACATCTTTAATCATCGCCATGCTTCGTTTGAAACCCGGCAGCTGAACGGGAGTGTGTGTACCAGCGCGCGCCACCACCTTGTCGATCTCGCCGGCATCGCCCTGTACCGACACGGGCTCCAGCCCACCGCCATACACAACGCCTGGCACCAAGCCCTGACGGCGCAGCTGGACAACTTTCTTGCCATGCAGCTCGCGCTTTTCTAGTTTGAGTGTTACTTTTTCTCCCATCTCTCTCTTCCTTTCGTTAGATACCTTTTCGGAGTTGATACTATGTATAGTATAGCAGACCGGGCGAAATTGCCTGTGAAGTATGTTACAATCAGTGGTAATGGAAGCAGTGCTGACTTTTATCACCGGCCTCGGCGTCATCGCCGTCTGTTGCGTGATTTTTGCCGAATCGGGCCTGCTGATTGGGTTCTTGTTCCCCGGCGACAGCCTACTGTTTACTGCAGGATTTTTGGTACAGCAAGGCATTGGCTCGTTTGGGCACATCAGCATCCACACGTTTGCATTTTTGCTGTTTATCTGCGCGCTCCTTGGCCAGCAAACTGGCTATTTGTTTGGCAAAAAAATCGGTCGCAAGCTATTTGATCGCCAAAATTCGCGATTTTTCCGCCGCGAAAACTTGGTCCGCACCGAAGCGTTTTACGAAAAATATGGGCCGCTGGCAATTATACTAGCCTGTTTTGTGCCGATTGTGCGCACCTTCGTGCCGATCGTTGCCGGTGTCAGCAAGATGACTTATCGGCAGTTTCTCCCCTATAATATCGTTGGTGCGTTTACCTGGACATACCTATTCACTTACCTGGGTTACTACGCTGGGCGCGTGCTGCACGACATGGGGGTTAATGTCGAAATCGCCGCGCTCATCATTATCTTCCTTAGCGTCTCGCCGATGCTCTATCACACGCTGAACAGCCGCGAAAAACGCTCACGACTATGGGCCGGCACCAAGCGCGAGCTCGCAATTGTATTTAATCGTGAGAAATAATATGAACGATATGTTTGAACGACTACGTGATCGGTTATCACCCAAAGCCACGCGCGATTTAGGAGAACATGGCATTCACGCCTACTGGGTTGCTCAGCGTTTCGCCGATCCCAACCCACCACTTGATCCCGAAACCAAAGCTTTTATACGAAGCGATGATTTTGGGAAACCAGAAATTACAGTAAACTCTTGAGATATTTCCCGGTGAAAGACGCCGGGATTTTTGTGATGGCTTCGGGAGTACCAGTGGCGACGATGGTGCCGCCGCCGATGCCGCCCTCGGGGCCCATGTCGATGATATGGTCGGCGCATTTGATGACGTCGAGGTTGTGCTCGATAATAATCATACTGTTGCCGCCCTCGACGAGCTGGCCCAGGATCTGCAGGAGTTTTTTGACATCAGCGCTGTGCAGGCCGGTGGTGGGTTCGTCGAGGATGTAGAGCGTTCTGCCAGTGCTGCGCCGACTGAGTTCGCTGGCCAGTTTGATACGCTGCGCTTCGCCGCCGCTAAATGTCGTGGCTGGCTGGCCGAGCTTGATGTAGCCAAGGCCGACTTCGTTGATCGTCGTGAGCTTGCGCGCGATGGCCGGCACATTAGCAAAGAATTCGCAGGCTTGCTCGACCGTCATCTCAAGCACATCGCTGATGGTTTTGCCCTTGTAATGAATCTCAAGTGCTTCGCGGTTGTAGCGCTTGCCGTGACATTCGGGGCACTGCACGTAAACGTCGGGCAGGAAATGCATTTCGATTTTGATCACGCCATCGCCCTGGCAGTTTTCGCAGCGGCCACCCTTGACGTTGAAGCTAAATCGGCCAGGTTTGTAGCCGCGAATATTTGCCTCGGGCGTGCCAGCAAATAGCTCGCGAATTGGCGTAAACACACCGGTATACGTGGCCGGATTAGACCGCGGCGTACGGCCGATCGCCGACTGATCGATGATGATAGCCTTGTCGAGATGGTTGATGCCCTCGATGTTTTCGTGCGCACCCGGCACTTCGTGCGCACGGTGCAGGCGGGCCGACAATTCCTTGGCGAGGATGTCGTTGACGAGCGTCGATTTGCCGCTGCCGCTCACGCCCGTCACCACTGTCAGTACACCAAGTGGAAATTCTACATCGATCGATTTGAGATTGTTTTCGCGGGCGCCCCGAATGACGAGTTTACGGTCTTTCTCGAGCTTGCGACGCTTGGCGGGAACGTCGATTTTGTCGATGCCAGCGAGGTATCGTCCGGTGATGCTATCAGGGTTTTTAGCTACTTCGGCAGGTGTGCCAACCGCAATAATCTGCCCGCCATGCACGCCGGCGCCGGGGCCCACATCAACAAGATAATCGGCACTGCGAATCGTGTCCTCGTCGTGCTCCACCACAAGCACCGAGTTGCCCAGGTCGCGTAAGTTCTGCAGTGTGCCAATCAAGCGATCGTTGTCGCGCTGATGTAGCCCAATCGATGGCTCGTCGAGCACGTACAGCACGCCCTGCAGCTTGGATCCAATCTGCGTCGCCAGCCGAATGCGCTGCGCCTCGCCGCCAGAAAGCGTATTGGCAGCACGCGACAGCTCTAGGTAGCCAAGGCCGACATTGTTCATAAAGCCTAGTCGTTCGCTAACTTCCTTGCGGATCGATTTGGCAATGATCAGCTCTTCTTCAGTGAGCTTCAGTTCCATAATCAAGTCGAGCGATTGCTCGACACTCAAATTACACACATCCATGATGCTCAGGCCATGAACGGTAACGGCCAGCACAACCGGCTTGAGCCGCGCGCCGCCGCAAGCGTGGCACTTGCGTTCGCGCATAAATCGCTCGATATCGCGTTTCATAAATTCGCTATCAGTCTCGCGGTGGCGCCGCTCGAGGTTAGGAATAACGCCCTCGTACGTCGAGTCGTAATGGCGGCCAGCGCTCAGCTGCACGCGGTATTTTTGATCGCCCGTGCCGTACAGGACTTTTTGGACGGCCGTGTCGGGCAAGTCTTTCACCGGAACACGCAGGTCAAACCCATGCGTGCGAGCCACTTCCATCAGCCGCTTCATATACCAGGCATCAGCGTTGAAGCGATTAAACGGCCGAATCGCGCCCTCGGCAATCGTCAGGTTGGGATTAAACACCAGCTCGGGATCAATCTCGAGACGACTACCCAGGCCAGTACACACCGGGCAAGCACCTTGCGGCGAGTTAAAGCTAAACAGCCGCGGCTCGAGCTCGGGAATATCCTCGCCCGGATGATCAACGCAGGCATAGCGCTGGCTGTACGTCGCGACTTCGTCGCTATCGGCATCGAGCAGCTGCACCACGCCCTCAGCCAGTTCAAGTGCCTGCTCGACAGATTGCGTGATACGACTCACGGCATCGGCTTTGACAACCACGCGGTCGACCACGATTTCGATATCATGCTTATAGCTTTTTTGTAGCTCGGGGAATTCGTCGAGCGCATACACCACGCCATCCACGCGCACACGCGCAAACCCTAGCCGGCGATATTGCTCGGGAATATGCTGAAATTCACCTTTTTTTTGGCTGACGATCGGCGCCAAAATCATGGCTTTTGTACCCTCGCGCTTCATAATTTCGTCGATAATCGCTTGTGCAGTACGGCGCTCGACAGCCTTGCCGCACACTGGGCAGTGCGGCACACCGATGCGGGCGTACAGCAGGCGCAAATAATCATAAATTTCAGTCACGGTCGCGACGGTACTGCGCGGGTTGCGGCTGGTGGATTTTTGATCAATGCTAATCGCCGGGCTCAGGCCATCGATACTGTCGACATCTGGCTTGTCCATAACGCCCAGGAATTGCCGCGCATAGCTACTGAGGCTCTCAACATAGCGGCGCTGGCCCTCGGCATAAATCGTGTCAAACACCAGGCTCGATTTGCCACTGCCACTTAGGCCGGTCACGACGACCAGCTTGTCGCGCGGGATCTCTACCGAGACGTCTTTGAGGTTGTGCTCGCGAGCACCCTTGACTACGATTTTGTCCGACATATCCCGACTATTATACCCTTGTTTGAGAATTTTTTCCAGTGCGACAGACGGCGTAACTAATCGTCGGCAGCTGGCATAGTACTCTCGGCCCACAGCTGCAGTTCTTGTAGTACAAACTGCGATCTATCGCTGGGATTGGCCGCCACCATGCACTGCATCGATGCCATAAATTGCGGCAGCTTCGCCATAACCCGCGCCCGGCGCCACTGCTCCCACTCCTGCATTTCCGACTGGCCCAGGCTACGCGGGAAGCTCCGCGCCTTATAGTGAAGCAGCAGCCCTGGCAGACGCTCATCTACAAATTCTGGGTGAAAATCCGCCAGCTCACGCTCCGCGGCATTACGAACCGTCTCGACACGCAGCCGATCACTATCGTTTAGAAAGCCATCGTACAACTGCGCCTCGGGGTCGCTACTTGCCGGATATGGCTTTTTGCGTTCGTAGATCGACCGCAGACGTTCGGCAAACTCAGGATTCGCCATCAGCGTCTGCATGTGCGACCGGATCGTCGACTCATCAAGGCCGATTTTTTGCCAGCCATCATTTGCTGTTAGTACACCGAGCGGCGCCGCGGCCGGACAACGATTGTACTGCAGTGTTTTCACTGGCAAACGCACAAATCCCTCGGACTGGCGTTGCTCCCACGTCGCAAACACCTTGTCGGCCAGAGTTTTTTCGTCCAAACCGACAAATTCTGCAGGATCATAACGCAAATCATACACCAACACATTGCCGTTAGGTGCCGACGTCAGCGGAAAAGCCACCGTTGCTTTGTCGTACTCCGCTTCATAGCGCCCGCTGACATACACGAATGGCCGTTTGTCATCCAGGTTTACCAGCTTTTTCACTTCGTTTTTGTCGCGAATTTTGAGCAAATACTGATATAGGTCGGGCTGATTGTCGCGAATGAGTTTCGCTACGGCAATCAGCGCCTCGACATCGCTCATCGCATCGTGCGCCTTCAGATGATCAATGCCGTTCGCTTTAGTCAAAAGCTCCAGCCGATTCGTTGCCTTGCCCTCACTATCCACCGGCCACTGCATACCCTCAGGCCGCAGCGCCCGCGTCGTGCGCACTACATCCAGCAGATCCCATCGACTCCGCCCATCCTTCCACGACCATTCGTACGCATCATAAAAATTCCGCCATAGTAGGTGTCGTACAAATTCATCATCAAATCGCACGTTATTGAACCCAACCGCGATCGTATCCTCGATAAATATCTCCGTGCTGAGTATCTTGGCAAATTGCGCCTCGGTATAGCCCTCATCCACCGTCTGTTGCGGCGTAATCCCCGTCACCTTCAGCGCCTCTGGGCTCGGCAACGTATCATCGCTAAGCGCCACCAGCAGATTTACTGGCTCGCCAATCGGATTCAGCTCGATATCGGTGCGCTGTCCGGCAAATTGCATGATTCGATCTTCGCGTGCATTCAGCCCGCTGGTCTCGAGATCATAAAAAAAGAAACTTTTTGCCATACCCCTATCATAACAAAAAAACACCCGCGCAGGTGTGCCATTCGAGGGTAATAGTATCAAGTTAGGCACTCAGACGACACTATTTACTCTCTCATATATCGTCATGCATCCGCTCTCAATTCACTTCACGCCCAAATTTTGTATATCCTTTCTTGACGACCGTCATGTTTTTCTATACACTTTTATTTAGATGGCAAAACGAAAATATCGAGATATGTTCATAGGTAATTCTCTTCCCGACACGGCATTGCGCTACGTGCTCGAGTCACTCGTGCCATATTCGCACGCCAACATTACTCTTGCCTTTAGGCCAAATGCATTTTTCAACGAGCTAGCGCGAATCGACGCAAAACAACGATATTCCCGCAGCACTCTCCGTGCCGCGTATTATCATGCCAAACGCGAAAAGCTGGTTGCGTTTAATACGCATAACGGTATTGAATTAACGGAGGCAGGCAAAGATCGCATTAAACCATGGCAGCCAGATAAGCTGATTGGTTCACATGTCATGGTAATTTTTGACATTCCAGAGCAGCAACGAGGCCGTCGTAACCAGCTACGCACATTGCTTCGCGAACTACAATTTGTACCGATTCAAAAAAGCGTCTGGACGAGCAAACTTGATTGCGCACATATCATCGTAGATGCTTCTCGTGATTTACAGATTAGCTCATACGTTCAGGTATATGAATGCGCAAAAATTACATAAATAACCCTGTCCTTCGCCCAGATATTATAGAATAGTTTTGTATATTTATTTGTGACGATCGTCAACTGTAAATATACGTTTAATTATACTATGTAGTTATGTTTTGTCGCTTTTCTTGCAGGGAGTATTTGGTTACTGCTCGACAAGCGGAAATCCGCGCGACGAACCAATACGAATCATGCTTGTGCCGGTGGCGCCGCGCCGACTCAGCTCATGGCTGATACCGAGGCGTTTCATGATATCGCGCAGGCGGTTTACGCTCTCAAATTGATCAAAATTAGTGCGGCGAGCGAATTTCTCGATCTTGTCACCAGTCACGCGGTAAAGCGGGATCGTCGCGCCATCATCATCGGCCGTCTCGTCCACCTCTACAAACCACGCCTCCGAAATCTCCTGGCTACCGAGCGAAATCACCGGACGATCGGCTAGCTCTGGCTCTAACGATTCAGTCTGCTCGGCGGCGCGCGCCGTTTGCACCACGTGACGCAGTTGGCGCAGCAGCTCTTGCAGACCCCGATGCGCTGTTGACGAAATCGCAAACAGCTGCGTATCTGCTGGCACAACCGCGCGCAAAGCCTCGGTCTGCATAGCAATCAGGTCGTCGTCTAGGCCGTCGGTTTTGGTCAGCGCAACTACTTCGGGGCGGGTGGCAAGGTCGGGGCTATAGCGCTCGAGCTCGTGCCGGATCGTACGATAACTGGCGGCGACATCATTGCTGTAGGCGTCGATCAGATGAAGCAGCACCGCGGTGCGTTCGACATGGCGCAAAAACGCATCACCAAGACCCTTGCCTTCACTGGCCCCCTCGATCAAGCCCGGAATATCTGCAATCAAAATACTACCATCGTCGACGTCGGCTACACCAAGGTTCGGCGTGAGGGTGGTAAACGCATAATCGGCGATCTCGGGCCGTGCGTTGCTAACCACCGACAGGAATGTTGATTTGCCAGCATTCGGAAACCCAACTAAGCCAATATCCGCCAGCAGCTTGAGCTCTAAGTCGGCTTCGAATTTGTCGCCATCTTCACCCAGCTCCGCCATGCGCGGCGTTTGGCGCACGCTCGACTTAAAATGCGCATTGCCAAAACCGCCATCACCACCGCGTGCGATAATCACCTGCTCGCCATCACGCGTCAGGTCGGCAATAATCTCGCCATCGCGGCGTACCAATGTGCCGACCGGTACCTTGACGTACAGGCTTACACCCATGCGACCAGCCATTTTTTTCTTGCTTCCGGCGACGCCGGGCTGGGCCTTTAGCTCGGGCTTGTAGCGAAAATCCAGCAGCGTGTTGACATTCTCTGATGCCACAAAAATCACATCGCCGCCCTTGCCACCATCGCCACCGTCCGGGCCGCCCTTGTCGACATAAATCTCATGGCGAAAACTCACCGCACCATCACCACCGCGGCCGGCTTGCACTGTTACACGAGCTGTATCGACAAACATATATCACTAGTATACCAAAAACGCCACTGATTTGACAGAGGCGTTTAGGTATTTCGTAGTTATATTAGTGAATGTAACGATAGATGCCACTCACCGCCGTGCTCCATGGGATATCGCCGCGGCCGACGCGGTTGAAGCCGCCACCCCAGCGGTAGCCGTTCATTTCGCTAATGGTAATTGATACACCCGGGTTGACACTTTCGACAATCGCTACGTGACCAAAATAGCTTTCGCTACTCTGCAGTATGGCGCCGGCAGATGGCGTACCATCAACCTGCAAGCCAGCGGCTGCGGCATAGTAGGCCCAGCTTGAGGCATTGCCCCAATTGCTGCCGACCGGCAACCCTAGCTGCACCCGACGCTCGTAAGCGTACCACGTACAGTAGCCGTAGGCATAACCGTTGCCGCCGGTGGCAAGCAACCACGAGCTCGTCGCGCTTCCCGAGCCATAATTGCCGTATGTTGACGTGCGCGCTGTTGCACGTGGCGCCACATACCCGGGTCGCTCATTCTCGGGCAAATTGCCATCAGGGATAATAATCTGTTTACCAGGTGTCAAGGCACTTGTCTCGAGGTTATTATAGGCAGTAACGAGGCTCTTGTCGGCTTTGTATTTTGCTGCGACGCTGTCAACCGTGTCGCCAGACTTAATCGTATATAGCACGCCGTCAGTGCCGGGTACGGTCAACACTTTACCCGGCTCAAGCGCATCCGAGGTCAAATTGTTTGCCCAGCGCAGCGTGGTACCATTGATTTTAAATTTCGCAGCAACCGTCGGCACCGTATCGCCTGCGATGGTGGTATAGCTGCGAGTGATCTGGTTGCTAGCTGTTGGCGAGACGATCTGCGGCTTGCTAATAACCTTGGTGTCGGTCTGCGCCAGTGCGCTTTCGGCAGCCAGCGACTGCGACAAGTTAGTGACGCTATATTTGATCGGTAGATCACCGCGGTCGGCAATCGATGCCGCGATATTAGTAGCAACGCGCTGGTCAACCGATCCATCGGTGGCACTCGCCGCAATCGGCGCGACAGCGGCCTTAGTTTGGTCTGCTACCACATCTAGGCGCCTAGGTGGCTGGTAGCTGATCGCTACCAGCGACATCACCAGCAAAAATATACCTAAATACGAGGCAAACGCGGTAGAACTGATACGAATACGGGGCTTTTTGCGGGAGCGCTGAACAGCGGTAGCCCCCGAAGGATAATGACTAGGTTGGGCGCCGGCAATGCCAGAGCTTGATTCGTTAGTACGAATTATAGTTCTCCTGCCCTCGTATTACTACTAGGGCATCTACCTCTCTGTCTTACTTCTCGCAACAGAACAGGACACACGTGTCGACCGATTTTATTAATTAATAGTACAAAAACGCTTATTTCGGTGTCCGTACGACAGGTAAGGTAGGCCATTTGGCAATTGAAATCCCACTCGCGTCTGGTTACGGCATTGCCGTATCTAGAAGTGCAACAACCAAATGCGCTACCACACATTGTAACAAACACCCCGCCGCTATGTCAATGCGCTGATGGTTGTTATTGGCAAAGCACTCCGCAGTGATCACGGATGTTTTGGTTGTGCTCGGCCTCTGTACGAGCAAAATACGTTTTGCCATCCTCGCCCGCTACAAAATACATATAATCGCCACTTGCCGGATGCGCCACCGCCGTCAGTGCGCTCAGGCCAGGCACGGCAATTGGCCCTGGCGGCAAACCTTTGACGCGCCGGGTGTTATACGGCGAATCCAGCTGCACCGACGGCACTACGCCCTGCATATGTGCCGCATAGATAAACGTCACGTCGCTACCAAGCACCGTATCAGAGGCCAATCGACGATAAAACACCTGTGCTACCTGCGCCTGATCTGGCGGATGCGACACCTCGCGCTGGACGATGGATGCTAGTGTGATGCCCTGGTACAGATTGAGCCCGTGCTCGGCAAACGCTTCTACAAGGTTATTATTCTGGATTTCTTGCCAGTACTGGTCAAATGTTATTTTCAGAATATCTTCAACACTCGCACTGGCATCCACTGTGTAGGTTTCGCCGTAGACATATCCCTCGAGCGACGTGCCAGCTGGTTTGCCGGCAAAGAGCGGATGCGTATAGCTCTTTGCCAACGCCGCCGCTATTTCGGCTTCGGGATACCCGGCGCGCGAAAGCATAGTCACAACATCGCTACGCTTGTCTGGCTGCGACCACGTGTCGCGCAGCGTCGCCCCTGGATAAAATGTAATCTGGAACGTATCGGCCCTGCCCGCTCGCAAATGCTCCACGATCTGTGGCGTCGACTCGCCCGCCGACAGACTATACCGCCCAGCCTGCAGCTGGTTGCGGGTACCGCTTAGGCGTGTGTAGATATCGAATGCTGTTGTATCACGAATGAGGTCCTGTGCCTTCAGGCTAACGGCGATTTCGCTTGGCGACATTCCATAGGTGATTGTGACACGTTGGCGCGAGCTATCGCCAGGCTTTACAGGTGATAGCTGATACATATACAGCCCTGTCACAATCGCCGCGCACAGCACTGCGGCCGCAAGTACACCGCCCACGATCCATGGCCAGCGACGGCGTCGTCGCGGCGCTACTTTGGTAGTCGGCGAGGCTGGCGACACCGGTGATGCTACTGATGGCAACTGGGGTTGCGGGGCGATACGCGGCTGTGGCCGCGGCGATGTCAACCTGGGCTGCGAGGCGGGCGTACCAGTGGGGGCCGGCCGTCTAGGTGGGCGTATCCCGTCAATCATGCGCGGCGCTCCAGATAATCCTGCAATATCAACGCGGCCGCAAGCGCATCTATGTCGCCTTTGGCATAGGCCTTGCCACTAGCAATCAAGCGCTGCTCAGCCATCACACTTGTCACTGATTCATCCTGAAAAATAACTGACAATCCACGCGCTCGAAGCGGCTCTACAAATTGCTCAACACTGGCGGTCTGCGCCGTTGGGTCGCCCGCCTGATTGCGCGGGTATCCCACAACCAGGGCAATCGCGTCGTGTTCGCGGGCCAGCTCGCCGATACAGTTGTATTCCTGTCCGTCTACCTCGATCGTCTCGAGCGGAAACGCCAGCCGCACGCTAGCATCACCGCGGGCGACACCAATACGCTTAGTGCCCACATCGAGGCCGAGGTAGGTATTACTTGGCATTGAGCTTGAATTCGACCGTGATTCGTTTAGTATCATTTGGCGCGCTACTCACCCAAAATGGTGAGAATTTGATGTCAGTACTATCGACTCCCTGGACTGCATTGACATACGACTGGATGTCGCCATAGCGCTTGCCTTTGGCGTATTCTTTGAGCGCGGAGTCATCGATCTGCGGGCCTACCTGAGCATTCGCAGCCAGATTAGCGGTCGTTTTGGTCTTGTCACCCGTCACACCGGTAAAATTCGCCTCTTTGGCGCCATTATCATAGACGCGTTGGTTAGGCTTGCCTTTCAGCTGCGCTGCCAGCACGGCGTCGGTAAATTTGCCGATCTCGGCCCGCGACACTGCCACTAGCGTGTAGGTAGCCGTGCCGGTCAGCGTACCTTTACCCTCTGGCGCCTGTTGGTCGACGGCCGGGCTGGCGGTGAGGCCGCCTAGGTCGGCATTGTACGAGGTATCGATCACGACATAGTCGCCGCCAAACTGTTCAGTCAGCTGTTTTTTCATATCTGCATCGCTATTCTGGCTAGCGGCTTTGTCGCGCGCCGCCTGTATGTCGCCCGCGGTGGTCACGGGCACGGTTTTATCGGTGCCACCGGCAGTTGCTGCCGTAAATTTACCATACACACCAGCCGGCAGGCCAGTCACACTGCCAGTAACGCCGTTCGACTTGGTGCCGCGATCGGTCGCAGTTACTGTCACAGAATTGTCACGGTAATTACTAATCGAAAACGTCACGTTAGCATCGGTCGTAAATGTCGCGCCAGTATTTGCCGTCACCGTGGTGCCAGCCGGAATGGTATAGCCAAGCTTGCCGATACTATCAGTAGAAAACGACACTCGCCCGGTTGCCTGGTCGCCAATATCCTTGGTGCCGGTAGCGGCATAGGGGATTGATAGGTCTTTTTTGATCTGTTTGACAGTAGATTGCAGCGTGCCGGCTGCCTGGTCGGTCTTGCTATCAGGCGCCAATGTCACCTTGGCAGTAATCGGCACATTGCTTGTGCGTGCGGTCACGATGATTCGTGCCGTGGGGGCAAACACAATCGCCCACACCAGCAACGCCAGCAGCAGTACACCACCACCTATCAACAGCCCTAATTTGTTGCGAAAATTGCTAAAATCTGGCACTTTGATCGGGCCCTTCACTAGCGGTACCATGGGGGTCGAGCGCGGTTTTTTGGCCGCGACGCCAGCAGCGCCAACAGCACCTGCCGCAATAACCGACTGAGCCGCTGCATCTTTGGCAGCAATCGCCTTGGCAGCGCTATCAACACTCGCGGCGTGCTCGCCGATCGGTAGCGCCGCACCATCAATAATCTCGTCATCGTCATTAGTATCAATGGTCACTGCCTCTGGGATCTCGGGCTTAGACTGCAAGGTTTTTGCCACCGGTATCGCCGCCGAAGCCGCCAGTCCACGCAGCGCCGCATTGCCAGTAATCAGCACCAGCCGCTTGCCCTGCTGCTCGGCCACCCGTGCCAACAAGCGCAGATTCACCGCACTCTGCAACATCCCCACATGCTTGGGCGGCACCACGGCCACAATCTTGTGTGTTGCCGCCTTCACCTTGCCAATGACCGCCGTGATGTCATCTTCGACGTCGATGTAGATAATGTCTTTTTGCATACCCTAGATTCGTACCAGCCGATTAAGTTTGTCGCGCAGGCTGTCCCCCGCTACGTGTGTCCCTATTGTATCATAGCCAACCCGCAGCAGGCCCATCGCCGTGATAAACGTATGGTCGCTCGCTTTCTTGGTGAGGTCTTTGATGCCCACAACGTCCTCGGGGGTAATCAGCTGGATACGCGGGCGTTTGGTAAATGGCAAATTGCGATACCATTCGTCCGATTCGAGCGCATCAACCAGCTTGGCCAGGCTGGCG
The DNA here is from genome assembly GCA_002337095.1 of Candidatus Saccharibacteria bacterium UBA1932. Classification (GTDB taxonomy): domain Bacteria; phylum Patescibacteriota; class Saccharimonadia; order Saccharimonadales; family Saccharimonadaceae; genus Saccharimonas. Next base: position 1,092 of record DDFI01000004.1, on the reverse strand, counting down.
CCACCGCCACAAAGCAGCAGCCGATTTGGCAAATGATCGAGCGAATCAAACTCACTCAGCGCCAGCTCTACCCCCGCCAGCCAGACGTCAAGCGTCTTGTCGATTGCCGTCTCGACTGCGGTGCGCACCTTGGGCTTGATCTGCTCGTGCTCCAGGTTAACCTTGAGCTTTTCGGCAGCTGTATAGTCTAGGCCCAGCTCGTGCTCGATAGTGCGCGTAAAGCTACGGCCGCCAATGCCAAACATCTTCGTCCCCTCGACGCCGCCGTCATTCACCACCGCGATATCGGTAGTGCCGCCACCCACATCTGCCAAGATCGCCGTAAACGTGCTACTAGCATCGTTACCTAGCACACTACGGCTCACCGCATATGGCTCGGCCGCCACCGCCACCAAATTCAGCGCCAGCTCGTCGGCCACACGCTCTAGCGCGCCAATATGTACCATCGGCGCAAACGCCGTATAGATCTGCACCGCCACATCTTTGCCCTGAAATCCAATCGGGTTTGACACTTTGTAGCCATCGATGTGGATGCTGACCAGCGCCGAGTTGACTAGCTTCACCTCAACTTCTTGGTTGCCGGTCTCCAGCGCGATTTGCTTTTGGGCCTTGTGCTGGGCGCGTTCGTGGACTTTTTCGATGATAAATTCCATCTCGGCCTCGTCCAGCGGGCGATCGGGCTGCGGCCGCCGGTAGCGAATGGTATTAGTTGCACCCTTTACCAATTCGCCAGCGATACCAATAATCGCGCGTTTGGCCTGCAGGCCGGCTTCGTCCTCGGCCTGGCTCAGGGCGTCTTCGCAGTTACGCACCACGCCAGCGATGTCGGCAATCGCGCCAGAATGCATATCGCTGACATCCTGGCGGGTACGGCCCACACCAACAATCTCGATATCGTCGTGATCCACCCGCGCGATCAGCGCCTTTACAAATTCGGTGCCAATATCCAGCCCAACAATATAATTATCGTCTGGTTGTGAGGTTTTTTTTGCTTGCACGCGTGACAGCAGAGTATTTAGTACCATAGATAATCTCATTATATACTATTGTTGCTTGTGGTAAAAATACTAAACCACCCCACACCTCCACAAT
>DDFI01000008.1 GCA_002337095.1 Candidatus Saccharibacteria bacterium UBA1932 | reverse complement strand
GTTGCGAAGGTTTTAGTTAATACGTAGTTTTCAGGCCAGTTCGACATTTGGCGCGGCAATGACATTGATCGCATTGTAAACACCAACTACCTGCGAACCATGGGCCAAGTAGGCAGTATTGTTGGTAATGGTGATGTCTTGGGGCGGAGTATATGCCCCACCCGCCCCCACATACACGCAATCAATCGTATTTGGCTGGCTGCGACAATCAAACATATTGCCACTGACGGCGATAGAGCGACAGCCAGAAATGATGATAATATTGGAGTCATACGACGTCACAATTGTCGAACACTGCACAAATGTATTGGCATCTACGTGTAGATTAGCACTGCGATCCTCGATATGAATCGCGTTCATGCCATAATCGACAAAGCTATTGCCCCGAATAACACTTTGCTGCACATTCGCAAACCCCACACCCCAGCCAGCCCCCGGCCCAGCGCATAGGTTGTGCCGAAAGACCGATCGCTCCACGCGTATCTGCTGCATCAGCGAATTAGGCGCGTTAAACTCGAGATCGCTTGGCATAATTATACTCAAACAAGCTGCGATCTACCGTCACCCGCTGTACAGTCAGCGTTTTAGACGAATCCTGCAACAGCCCAAAATCGCAGCGCCGAATCGTCAGATGCGACAGTACCAGCCCATCGAGCACCGTCGGCAGCATACCGCTAAATATAATCCCATGCCAGTCAGAGCCAAATATATCGCGGCAGCCATCGAGCACCACATTATACAGCCAGGTGTCGGTAGCGCCACCCAACACAACAAAGGCACCGGCAAAATCATTCCCGCGCGTTAGGGTGATATCCTCTAGGTGGCAGTCGCGCGAGGTGAGATTGAATAGCGCATTCCAGTGCGCCGTATTGGCGTTTTGGATAATCAGCTCGGCATGCGGCCCATCACCCCTGATAACCACGTTGTCGGGCAGCGTAAAAATCGGCCCAGACGCGGGTGCATTCAGCACAATAAGTACTTGACGATCTGGAATCCGCACCACGCCACCGCCCTGCTGGCCGACTTTGTTGATGGCACTACTGAGCGCAGCAAAATCGTCTGTTTGCCCGTCTGCCACCGCTCCTTCATCGAGAATTGAGCGACTATATGCGCCAATAGGCGCTGGCGGCCGCGGCCCACTCCACACACCACGCGCCGCCCGTCGGGAAGAAAATGCCGTATCTCAATTTTAGCATAAGCGCCTTGGCGCGCAGTTAAGCGCCCCATGCGGGATATATGTAGTTATTTTTTGCGCTCGCGATACTCGCCCGTGGCGGTGTCGACCGATACAATATCGCCCTGCTTGATAAACGAAGGGACTTTGATCACGAGGCCGGTCTCGAGCGTCGCGTCCTTGAGGACGTTGCTGGTGGTATCACCCTTGACGACGTCCTCGGTGTACGTCACCTCGAGATACAGGTTTTTTGGCAATTCGACAGTAATTACGCGGCCGTCAAAAAACTGCAAATTAAGCATATCACCCTCGCGCAGGTAGCTACGCGCCTCGTCGACGATATCACCAGGCAGCTCAAACTGCTCGAATGTCGCTGGATCCATAAAGAAAAACGTCGCATCATCATGGTACAGGTACTGCACCTCGCGAGTTGTCACTTCGGCAGGCTCGATTTTGTCTTGGCCCTTAAACGTCTTTGGGATGACGCTGCCGTTGATCAAGTTTTTCAGCTTGACATTGACAATAGAGCCACCGCGACCCACGACTTTTTGGTTGTACTCGGTGACGCGGTAGGCAACGCCATCGATCTGGCACACCACACCTTTTTTGAGATCAGTCGGCTGGTACATTGCACTATCCCTGAGTGACAAACGGCAACAGCGCCAAGTGGCGAGCACGTTTGATAGCGACAGCCAGCTGGCGCTGTTGCTTGGCGCTCAGGCCGGTCTTGCTGACTGGTTCGATTTGGCCGTAGATGTTGATGTAACGCTGCAGGACTTTGACATCTTTGTAGTCAAAAAACACTGGTGCATCTTTTTTGAATTTACGCATCATAATTTGTGATTCTCCTCGTTTAGAATGGGATTTCGGAGAGATCGATCGGCTTGTCGTCGATATCTTCGATTACCACATCGTTGCTTTTGCTAGGTGATGAGCTGGCTGTTTGGCGAGGCGCAGAATCGTCGCTGCCGCGGCCGCCAACGAAATTGAAATCCTCTACCACTACCTCGACACTCGAGCGCTTGTTGCCGTCTTTGTCCTCGTAGCTACGCTGGTCAAGCCGACCGCTCACTAGCAGCGGGGCGCCTTTGCCGACATACTGCGCGATGATTTCGCCCACTTTGCCCCACGCCACGCAGTTGATAAAACTCGTCTGGTCTTGCTGCTGACCATTCTGGTCGCGCCAGCTGCGGGTAACCGCCAGGCTAAAATTACTGACCGTTTGGCCACTTGGCGTAGTGCGGGTCTCGACGTCTCGCGTCAGATTGCCCATCAGAATTACTTTATTAAACCCCTTAGACATATGCCTATTCTCCTAACCTCATTACTAACACTATTTAGCTTTATTCTTCTGATTCGTCGTCGCGGTCGCCGGCTTTTGCGCGAGCTTCCTCGAGCGCAGCACGACCCTTTAGGTCGGCCTTGACCAACAGATAGCGCAGCACTCCGTCGGTAATGTTCAGCACATTGCTAATCTTAAGCGGCGCATCTGCGGGCAGCTCTAGATCCATGTACACATACACCGCAAAATCTTGCTTGTTGATACGGTACATCAGGCGCTTTTTGCCCCAGTTGTCCTCTTTGCTAATAGTACCGCCAGCAGTCGTCACGATATCGCGAACTTTGCCGAGGGCGGTGTCGAGATCTACTTCGAGATCTGGGTGAATAAGAACCGTAAGCTCATATTCCTTCATCTAGAAACCTCCTTTGGTATCCATATGGATGGTTATGTTGTTGCGCATAACCTTAGGTTGATAACAGATGTATTATACACTAATCTGTGGTGGAATGCTAGGGCCTACGGCGCAAATACTGCCGCCACACGATCGCCGCGCCGCCACCTACTGCGATGAGCAGGCCAGCGCCGAGAATTATAGTGCCTTGTTGCTGCGTAGCCGACGCAGCCTTGCTGCCATTCTGGCTACTCAATGTATCTTTGGTAGGAGTAGCCGGGCCTGAAGCTTGAGCAGATGCCGTATTGGCCTGTTCGCCATTAGCCGAGGCCTCAGGACGAGACGACAACACACGGGGAGGCGCCTGGGAAGAAGCCGTGCCCGAACTATCCATCGGTGACTTCTGCTGAGACAGCGTTGTCTGGGCATACTCATCACGCTGCGTTAGTGTACCATCGGCCAATATCCCTATCAGTGTCGCATCACCGGCATAGCCGTCTTTGGTTACTCCCCTGACCCGTATTGTTAGGGCTTTATTTGGCTCGACATCAGTGATAGTCACTCGAAAAGGCGCGGCAATTTGCACCCGAGTTGGTGGAGAATCATTGATCTGCACCAGCCAGCTATCGGCCCGCTGATCCGCCGCCTCCCATACCACCCCTAGAGTAGTTGCGTCTTTGCGCTGGACAGAGAGGTTCTTTGGCGCTGCTGGACGTGCTATCTGTAGGTCGGGACGCGTACTCTCGGACGCTACAGTCACCTCAGCCGCAACCTGTGTATTATATACGGTGACCGCTCTCACTGTTACTTTTGTCTCGGCGGTAATTGAAAATGTATGTGTCACGGATGGCGCAATCGTCACCTGATCAACTGTGCCGTTCGAATCGAAGTCCCACATGAAGTGATCGTATTCGTCGATGCTCACGGCGGGATTACTTGGTTTTACCGACAGCGTCACGGGCTGATTCGATGGCGAATAATAGGGATTTATCGGGAACTTGAGAGACATATCCCCTGGATTAAACGTGGTAGTTGAAGTAGTATTTTTTGACTTGTAGGTTTGCGTTTGATCATATTCACTTATAAATCGACTTGACGTTTTTGAGTCACCAATTTCAACCTCTATCCATGCATCCCACGAACCATCGATCCTTGAATTAGCTTCTGCTATGCCCGGAAGGTCAAAGAACGTACCGTTCCACTTCGCGGCCACCGAGCAAGGAAAAGCTGTCATCCTATACAGTATATCCATAACGGGTTTCGGATTTTCTTTTAGTACAGTGCCGTACATGAAATTCTGCCCAGCTAAGCGGTTAGTATCGCAAAATTGAGATTGATATTTCATGTCTATCAGCTCCACTCCAGCACGCTCCAAAGCATCATTCAATATAGACGCATCCTTTGTAGCGGCTTGTAGCAGTGAATATTCTGCCGAAATGGTTGTATCCGAAATATAAAGCGCCACTTCGCAACCATACTTCAGTGCCATATTAATTCTTCCCGCATACGGGTTCAGCGTCTGCTCTCTCACTGATGGAGCTGGATTACTGGCATCTCCGTACCATAAGTATCCATTCGTATAGACACGCTTTTTGTCTATCAATATATAGCTCTTGCAGGGCGCATAGTAGGGACCAGTTTTTATAATGGAGGTAGGCTGTTTAACTAAAGGCTCTGCAACATACGGCAAAGGCAGCGTAGCAATATCCTGCACGGGTGCTTCGCCATTATTACGCAGAGAGTACTGCAGGGCTTTGCGTTCGGGTTGCGGCAAATGAGTTGACACCCAAAAGAGCGATTTCTTGACGCCCTCTTCAATGCGGCCTTCATCGTCATATTTACCGTGGCCTTCAGTGTCATTCACAATGATTTTCGAGCCATCACATACCGCATCGTGGGTATTGCACCAAAGCCCGACCTTGAATTTAAATTCATCGACCACATACGGCTCACGAGCACCGAGTGAGCCAGCCGCAACAAAACATTCTGGAACACCTTCGCGCCATACAGATTGGTAATATCCCTCGGCGTCGCGACTTCGACAGGCCGGTGGACCACCTCTGAACAATCCAGGGTCTCTGCCTTCGGGCAAATTAAGCTTGGGGTCGCCAAAAAGCGCTACATAATCTACCCGATCTTTCACCGATTGCTCGACCCATTTTGGATTATACGTGAATAATTGGCCTGCTACTTGCGCACCTTGGGAATACCCCGCAACAATGATACGACTATCGTGGCATGACCCCGATGCACCAAACCGCTTATTGAGGTAAATTGCGAGCTCTTTAACGCCATCTTCTACGCTTTTACCGTAGTCGAAGTCGTGACCAGAACTAATCTTGGCGCCCACCGCATGTTGATACCCGCCATTGCCCCACCCGGCCACTGGCACAGCCTGATACTTATAGCCGATGCCATCATTGCCGTATTGATGTTCGGTGCCGAGTTCGTAGAGGTTACGAGTAATGCTAACGTTCTTGAGATACTTAACGATGCTATTCTCATAATTTTGCCTTTCTTCTTTTACCAACTTCTGGCCAGAACCACGGATAAAAACTGCTTCAACCGTCTGGCATGAGCGTTCAAGAGATGATTCTGCCGCATAAACGGTACCCGTATTTATAGCCAACGCAATGCCGTTACCTATTATGAAGGATGCGGCAAGTAATAGCCTATTGAGCCGCATAATCAGGCTCTTTCCTTACGTATAAAGATATCCCGAATTCATTTCGCGCTTCATTAGTATTCTGATAAATTTTATACCGTATCTTATTTTTTATCGCACTACCACTACATACAGGTAACGTAACGCCCATGCCGTGAGACATATCAGACGGTTCGCATGCGCTCTCCTGAATGCGCATTGATATATTAGCTCTATCGAATATACCTTCAAGCTCTCCCTTAGTATAAATTCTGTCAATCTTCCACTCTCGATCTATCGCCGGGCAGCCAGATTTTTCGAGGCAAAAGTTTTTAATTGGTACTATCGTCTCGCTCTTTAATTGCCAGGTACTCGGTACTTTTATTGAATTCGCACTTGATAGCATTTGCGTAGGACTACTCTCCCAAAACAGCCACAGGCCCACTGCGATTAGAATTGTGATTATGACTGTCGCAACTATACCAACAATTTTAGCTACCTTCATGTCTCCCTCTCATCAATACTGCTTTTAATTGTAGCACCGGAAGTATAATGAGCACAAGCTTAATAACTAGCTATTGTCGCCCGAACCGTATAGGTCCTCGTAGCTGCTAATTAGCACCTCGCGGGGGCGGGCACCATCGGCTGGGCCAATGACACCTTGCTCTTCCATTTCCTCGATGATGCGTGCAGCACGGGCATAGCCAATGCGCAGGCGGCGCTGTAGCAGACTGGTGCTGGCCTTGCCACTATCTACCACTACGCGCACGGCGTCACGGAACATATCATCGCCACCCTCGCTGTCAAAGTCCATCACTACCCCACCCTTGCCATTCAGCTGCACTGGCTGGCTGATAATCTCGTCGTTATACTGCGGCGCTGATTGCTGGCGCAGATAGTCGGTAATTTTGCCGACTTCCTCATCCATCACCCATGCACCCTGGATACGAATAGGTTTGCCCATAGTGGCGGTTTTGTACAGCATGTCTCCCTGGCCAAGGAGTTTTTCGGCACCAATTTGGTCGAGAATAGTACGGCTATCGACTTGGCTGGCGACGGTAAAGGCAATCCTGGCGGGAATATTGGCCTTGATCAGGCCGGTAATGACATCCACCGAGGGGCGTTGTGTCGCGAGCACCAGATGAATGCCGACCGCCCGCGCTTTTTGGGCCAGGCGTACCACTAGCGCCTCGACATCGCGCGCCGCCACCATCATCAGGTCCGCTAGCTCGTCGATCACGATCACAATATAAGGCATCGTGCCGTCTTCGACCTCTTGGGGATTGCCGTTTTCATCCTCCACCGAGATACGTTTGCCGCCCGATTTAATCTTTTGGTTGTAGCTTTTGATATCACGGATTTTCTCTTCGGCAAGCAACTTGTAGCGCCGCTCCATCTCGTTAACCGCCCATTTGAGGGCGCTGATGGTTTTTTCAGGCTCCACAATCACCGGGGTGAGCAGATGCGGAATATCTTCGTAGGGCGCCATCTCGACCTGCTTTGGGTCGACAAGAATGAGCTTCATGTCGCTTGGGCTGTTGCGGTAGAGCAGACTCGTAAGTAGCGTGTTAATCATGACAGATTTACCGCTACCGGTCTGGCCGGCGATCAGCAAGTGCGGCATTTTGTTGAGCTCACCCACCACCGGCTCACCCGAAATATCTTTACCGATAGCAAAGCTAAGCGTCTCGTGGGCTTTTTTCCACTCATTGCTGCTAAGCACGCCGTAGAGTCGCACATCGGCAGCCTTGCGATTAGGCACCTCGATCCCAACAGCTTTTTGGCCAGGGATTGGTGCTTCGATACGCAAGCTTTGCGCCGCCAGATTGAGCGCCAGATTGGTTTCGAGGGCGGTGATACGCGTGAGCTTGACGCCGCTGGGCGGGCTAAGCGTATACTGCGTCACTTTTGGCCCGATATTGGCGACGCCCATTTTGACATCGATATTAAATTCGTGCAGCGTTTCGCTAATGATACGGGCGTTTTGCTCTAGGTCGCCTGCGTCAGCCGGCGATTGCTTTTTTTCGAGCAGGTCGATACTTGGTGCTTTCCAATTGGGGTCGGTCGCCATCACCAGCGCGGCTTGTTCTTCGGCGGCTTTGTCGCGCGTCACACTGCCCTTGAGCGTACTTAGGCCACCAGATTTTTTATCATTCATGAGCATTGGCACACCAGCGTTAAGCTTAAATTCCGAGAGGTCAGCCTTTGACGATGGATCCTCGGCGGCCTTGCGCATCACGGTGACATTGGCCATGTCATCCAGGCTTTCCGACGGCCTAAATAGCCCGCGCATGGCACGTATAATCATCGCCGGCGTTACCCGCAGCATGAATAGCCCAGTAACAATAATGAGTAGGACGTACAGCGCAATCGCAATAGGCGCATCGACAAGTGTCGTCATGCCGGTATTGAGCGCGTCGCCGACAAATCCCCCGGTCGAGGCACCACCATGGGTCCTAAACAACCCGCAAAGACAGGCGATCCACACCACAAGCAGCGCTGCCGCTCCCTTGACTACGCTCGGTAGGCGATTTTCTTCGGCACGGAATATCGCCACCGCCAAATACACAAATATAACCGGCAGCGCGTAGGTAGCATAGCCAATCACGCGCAGCAGCGACTCACTGCATAGCTCGATCACCCTGCCACCCGCGCCAAACCATGCGATGATCAGCAGTGCCGACAGCACCAGCAGGCCAATCGCCCATACTTGTGGCCAAAACCCAGACGGCACCTCGTGGTGTGGCGCGACAGGTTTTTTGCTACGGGATGAGTTGCGGGCGGGGGAAGATTTTTTCTTTTTTGGCATATCTATACCTTAGTATACCCTATGATGGTAATGGTTATAGCTAATTGTAGCATAAAATACTACAAAAAGCAAGCTTTGGCGCCTAGTCTAGTAGTCGCGACTGCGGGGCTGCTTGGGCACCTGGACTTCACTGTCGGGCACCTGGGGGCGCGGGAATTGCTTGGGCTGCGACGGCGGCAACTGCGCTGCACCGGACTGCGGCGAACGCTGCTGCGCAGAAGGTTTGATACTGACGCCAATCTCGTTGATCACAGGGATCACGATTGGCGTGCGCCGTGTCTGGTCGTACAAAATATGCGTGATTTCGTCTTTCAGCTCTTTCTTGATAGCATCCATATCGACGTTTTTGCCACCAAGGCCACGAGCGATTTTTTGCTTGAGATACTGGCGAATCATGCCCATCAACTCTTCGCTATCGCGCAGGTAGATAAACCCGCGGCTGATGATGTCTGGGCTTGTGAGTAATCGGCCAGTGCCGCGTGCGACGGTGAGTACGACCACAAAGATACCCTCGGTAGCCATATGAATACGGTCCTTGAGCACGACTTCACTAACAATCGCACCAGAATCGTCGTACATCACCCCGCCTACTGGGATGCGGCCGATTTTGCGCGCACCCTCGTGGTCGAATTCGACAATATCACCAGGGTCGCACACGAAGATATGATCGCGCGGGATACCGCATTCTTTTTCGGCCAGGCGGGCATTGTGCACCAGCATATGGAACTCACCGTGATTTGGTAGATAGTAGGTCGGGTGGACAGCATTGATCACGCGAACATGATCGTCGTAGTATCCGTGTCCAGAGAGGTGGAGCGGGCCAACACCCGTGAGGTGCGTCTTGCCGTTCTGTACCACATCACTGCCCTCGCGCATCAGGCCATCGACAGTACGCACGACGTACTTCTCGTTGCCGGGGATCGGATTAGAGCTAAATACTACGACATCGGAGTTTTTGATCTTGATGAATTTGTGCGAGCCTGACGCCATGCGATTGAGCACGGCGCTAAACTCGCCCTGGCTACCAGTACAAATGATCGTCACTTTGCCGTCGGGCTGCTTGACCAGATCTTCCATTTTCATAACGGTGTCTTTAGGCACTTTGATAACGCCAGTGCGCAGTGCGACCTCGAGGTTTTGGAGCATGCTATAGCCCGCAAAAGCTACCTTGCGATTATGTTTTTGGGCTTCGTCAAGAATCAGCTGCATACGGTGCAGCTGGCTACTAAAGCAGCTGATAATCAGACGGCTCGAGGGATATTTGTCCATCACCTCACCCATAGAGTGCTGAATATCGAGCTCGCCGTGAGTATGCGTACCATCCGACTCACAGTTGGTCGATTCGTTCATGAAGAGCAAGAAGCCTTCTTTTTGCTGGATCTCGGTGATGCGCTCGAAGTCAAACTTCTTGCCATCAACCGGCTGGTCCTCGATGCGCCAGTCGCCCGAGCTCAGGATATTGCCCATTGGCGTACGAATCACCACCGCGGTGGCATCAGGAATAGAGTGATTGACCCGAATCAGCTCGACGCTAAAGCTATCCGACAGCTGCACTTGGTCGTGCGCCTCGGGGTTAAGCTCGTGATAATCAGGGGTAAAGCTGCCATCCGTCTCGTCCATCTGACGGCCCAACATGCCAAGCGTAAATTTACTCGCATACACCGGCGCCGGGATTTCGGAAATAAAATGCCGAAACGACCCAATGTGATCGAGGTGCCCATGGGTAAAAATATGGGCGCGAATTTTGTGCTTGTTTTCTTTGAGCCACGTGATATCGGGGGTGATGTAATTAATACCCGGATAATCGCTGCCTGGGAACAAAAATCCCATGTCGATGATGATGATATCGTTGTCGTACTCAATCGCCGTCATGTTTTTGCCGATGCCCATTTCGCCGACACCACCTATTGGGATGACTTTGAGCGTAGGGCGCGGAGCGCGGGGCTTGCGCGGCTGATCAGCAGCGCTAAATTGCCGGCCGCCGTAGCCATTGTAGATAGATTTGTTGACCGGAATATTAATAATGTGCTGCGAGGCCTGCATATTGACGCCTTCGGACGTACGGCGCTGGGCGCGAAACACCTCGCCCTTGCGGGTAGTGGTGGCATTGAGCACGGTGTTGTTTGATTTTTGCTTAGCCTGCATAGGACGCTTAGATTGATCGTCTTGCTGTGGCTTGGTGAGTCTTCGTTGACCCATAAACTATGTTTCTCCTTTGGTTATTTGTATAAAAATAATTTCGTAATATAAGTTATGTGAGAGATGAGAGAGGGGGTATCGGAGGTACTATCGATTGATAGCTCGGGGTACCCTCTCTGACCTAGTGGTTCCATTATAGCACAAATGTCGCCAAAATACAAGCTAGGCTGCGGCACGCGCAATCTCGGCGGCACGAACAAAGTCGTCAATAAGCACCTGACGCATGCCGCCATTGTATAATGCGGCTGCCGGATGATAGAGCGGAATCACCAAAAACTGATGACCCTGATATGCCACGCGGCGCGGCTGACCGTGATCGCGCGAGATCGTGAGATCGGGGATAAAAGCCGCCCCGCTGTGTCGCCCTAGTGTGATAACGACGCGTGGATTAATAATCTGGAGCTGGCGCATTAGATAGGGCCAGAACGCTTGCTTCTCTTCGGGCAGCGGATCGCGGTTGTTGGGCGGACGGTATTTGACGATATTGGTGATGTAAATATCGCTACGCACCAGCCCGGCCGTCTCGAGCATCACATCAAGGAACTTACCGGCCGCACCGACAAAGGGCAATCCCTGCAGGTCTTCATTCTTGCCAGGTGCTTCGCCAATACAGACAATGTCGGCATTGGGATTGCCGCTGCCCATGACGAGCTGCGTGGCCTGCCGAGCAAGCTCGGGGCAAACCGCCTGGGCGACGATCTCGTCTGCGAGTGCCGCAAGCTGATCAGATGTATTCATATGTACTCCTAGTATAGCAGAGCGGGGCGGCTAAAGTTTGTGATTGATTGCATCGCGTAGACCGTTACTGGCGGTCTCGAGCCTGGCCTGTAGCGCCGCGAGATCGCTATTGTAGCGAGACTGCGCATCGTAATACGCTAGCTGATCGTTAGAGGTGATGGCGGTTGTCATTTGGTCGGCAAAGGTAGTCATGATGGCCGACCCTGCCGTTGGCACGAGCGCCAGCTTGGCAAAACAAGCCTGCTTGGACGCCGCACTCGCGTTAGCTACCTGGCAATCGCTGCCGGCCTTGGCCAGCCATATCACCCCTTGCTCGGCCCGTAAGTATTCGTCGAATTGGCCCATAAATGCCGTGTAGGCCTGCTGAATTGCGGCGTCTTGGCGCGTCGCCTTAAGCTCGCCGATGGCCGTCGCCTGGGTTTTGACTTCGCTGACGTGGCGGGTTAGCTGATCGATCTGCTCGGGAGTCGCCACCCCGTTAATGTCGGCGCTGAGCGTAGCGATGGTGGTATTGGTCTGCACCATGGTGTTGTAGGCGCTAGCGACTGCCCGATAGTCGGATTTGGCAGTATAGACCCTCAAGAACCACAGCGTCGCCATGGTAATAGCCACCACCAGAATCGTGCCAGCCACCACGGCGGCGACTACGGCGAATCGGCGTGGTGACGCAGCGGTGCCAGATTGTGATCGCATACATACCCTCCAGATGTTATGCTATTGTCTTGTGGATAGCGCACCCCAAAAGGTGCGCTATATGTAGGACCTATGCCTGGTCGACATCCCTGAGCGTCAGGCTTAGGCGGCCGCGCTCATCGATGCCGGTCAGCTTGACGCGGACTTCCTGGCCCTCGTGCAGAACGTCAGTTACTTTTTCGACGCGCGCATCGCTAAGCTGCGAAATATGCACCATGCCATCGGTGCCAGGCAGAATGTTCACGAAGGCGCCAAAATCCTTGATGCTGACAACCTTGCCGGTGTAGATGTGGCCGACTTCGGGCTCTTCGGTCAGGCTCTTGATCCAATCAATCGCCTGCTGAATCGAGGCGCCATCGGGGCTGGCCACGGTAATCAGGCCGTCTTCTTTGATATCGATCTGCGCACCGGTCGCGGCAGTAATCTTGTTGATAACTTCCCCACCCTTGCCGATAACGGCACCGATTTTCTCGGGATTGATCTTGATTTTTTCGATTCGCGGTGCATATGGGCTGAGGCTTGGGCGCGGTGCGGCGAGTGTCGAAAGCATATGCTCGAGGATGTGCTGACGGCCGGCCTTGGACTGCTCGATGGCTTGACGCAGTATCTCGACCGGTAGGCCGTGGACTTTCATGTCCATCTGCATTGCAGTGACGCCGCGTTCGGTACCCGTCACCTTGAAGTCCATGTCGCCAGCGAAATCCTCTGCATCGGCAATATCGCTAAGCACGTATGGCTTACCGTTGTCCATCATCAGACCCATCGCAATACCTGATACGGGGCGCTTCAGCGGCACGCCCGCATCCATCAGCGCCAAGCAGGCGCTACACGTGGCCGCCATGCTGGTTGAGCCATTTTGGCTCATGATTTCGGTAACGCTGCGGATCGCATAGGGGAAATCCTCTTCGCTTGGCAGCACTGCACTCAGCGCGCGCTCGGCCAGATAACCGTGACCAATCTCGCGGCGGCCCGGCGACCCAAGACGGCGCACCTCGCCCACGGTGTAGCCTGGGGCGTTGTAGTGATGCATGTAGCGTCGCTCGCCATCGTTGACTTCCATTGTGTCTACCATCTGCGCGTAGCTTAGTGGCGCAAGCGTAACGATATTCATACCCTGGGTAACACCGCGGGTAAAAATACTCGAGCCGTGAGCGCGTGGTAATATGCCAACTTCGCTTGAGAGCAGTCGAATCTCGTTGAGATCGCGGCCATCGGGGCGTTTGCTGTGCTCGACAATTCCCTTGCGGACGTCTTTGTGTACTGCCATGGTAAATGCCTCGTCGTACTCGTCGTGCACGCTCGGATAGGTTTCGGCACCGACCTGCTCGGTCATTGCAGCATGGAATTCCCAGCGCAGTTCGTTGATCATTTCGTTGCGCTCTGGGTATGGCTGGCGGAGTTTTTCGCCAAGTTTGCCCTCGATCCACTGATCGACGGTGGTCTGAATAGCCTCGTCTGGCAGCACCAGCTGGTATTCCTGGGCGACAGGCGCGATGCGAGCCACAAGCTCGCGCTGCAGGGCGATGGCGGGCTGCAGGGCTTCAAAGGCCCACGCCATAGCATCGATAATCACTTCTTCGCTGATTTCATCGGCACCAGCCTCTACCATAGTGATGCCGGTCTCGATACCCGCAACTACCAAATCGAGGTCGCTCTGGGCGCGCTCTTCTGGCGTAAGGAATGCCTTAAACTTGCCATCGACACGCCCCACGCGCAGGCCCGACACCGGCCCATCAAATGGCGTGCCGGTCAGCATCAGCGCCGAGCTAGCAGCGATCATAGCAATCATATCGGGGCGGAAATTTGGGTCCATGCTCAGCACGCTCGACACCACCTGTACTTCTTGGCGATAGCCTTTTGGAAAGAGCGGGCGGATTGGGCGGTCGATCAGCCGACCGATCAGAATTGCCTCGTCGCTTGGGCGGCCTTCGCGTTTGATAAACCGGCTGCCGCTAATCTTGCCCGCAGCGTAGAATTTCTCTTCGTAGTCGATCGACAGCGGAAAATAATCTAGCACCACAGGCTTGCTACCCACCATCGCCGTGCCCAGCACCACCGTATCGCCGTAGCGCACGAGTACACTGGCGGTGGTGCGAAAACCAACACGATTGACCTCGAGCGTTAATGGTTTGCCACAAAAATCGGCCGATACAGAGATAATCTCTTTGCCGTTAGGGTTGATAGTACTCATATATAGAGCCTCCTTGTGATTGAATTGGTACTCACCTACCTACGCAGTAAGTAACGGGTAGAATATTTCGTTATTATAAAATCTTCTATCCACCACTTACCTGTCATCGCGGCTGGGCTATGTCTTAGTATACTCTTTTTTGTCCGAACTAAAAACTCCCCTGCTAGTAGGGGAGTTTGCTAGCTACTTGCGTAGCCCGAGGTCGGCGACGACTTTTTTGTAGCTGTCGAAATCTTTTGTTTCGAGATATTTGAGCAGCTTCTTGCGGCGTCCCACCATCTGGATGAGACCGCGACGCGCCATGTGGTCGTGCTTGTTGGTCTGCAGGTGCTCTGTGACCTCTTTGATCCGAGTGGTCAGAATAGCCGCCTGCGACTGCGCCGAGCCAGTGTCGCTTGCATGCAACTGAGTCGTTTTGATCGCCTTTGATTTGTTATCTGCTGTAATCATCAGAGGTAGTATACCAGCTGTAAGGTGTTTTTGCAACCCCTATGAATGCTCGTTTGTATGTTTGACATCGACGTAGCCAAACGCTTCGAGCGTCTGGGCATCTGCCACCTGCCAATGATCAATTGATTCACGGCGTAGCTGCTCGCAGTATGCGCCGACACCAAGCGCCGACCCAATATCGGCCGCGAGCGAGCGAATGTAGGTGCCACTACTCACCTGCGCCCTGATCTGCAGCCGCGGATACTCGTAGCTGACGATCTGTAGTGAATAGATGGTAACGCGGCGCTTCGGCATTTCGACCACCTGGCCGCGACGTGCCAAATCGTAGGCGCGGCGGCCATTGATTTTGATGGCACTAAATTGCGGTGGCGTCTGGGTGATATCGCCCACAAATTGCTGGCAGGCGGCCTCAACCGCCTGACGAGTCGGCTGGCTGTCGCTCACCTTCGTTAGCTCGCCCTCTGGATCGCCCGTCGTACTCGTGTAGCCTAGATGAATGGTAGCCAGGTATGATTTGTCGAGCTTGGTATAGGTGGCAGCGTTGCGACACTCTTTGCCAACAACCAGGATCATCAAACCCGTAGCGAACGGATCGAGCGTACCGGTGTGGCCCACCTTCACGCGCGTACCCGCTCGTTCGCTCAGCACGCGGCGCACCCGCGCCACCACGCCAAAACTCGACATCGCTGTCGGTTTGTCGATCAACACAATTCCATCGGTCATATCACTCTATTATACATGTAGGCTAGGTCTGGCCAGGAATACGAAACTGAGCAGGGTCCTTGGCGGTAGAGGCAGGCTCTGCAGTGGGCGTCGGCGCACCCGCCACCACTGGTGGCTGAGTGAGTGGCGGCAAGGGCGGTAATGTCGAAAAATCAGGCATCGGTGGGAGTGGCGGCAAGGGCGGTAATGGAGGAGTCGCCACTGTAGCAGCCGGAGTGGCCACAACAGAGAGCGGCTCGCTGGATGGGGCTAGGCTGGCTGTATGCGACACCAACATTTGGCCGTCGGCCTCTTGAAGCGCCGCTTCGATATCGCTGCGCGCATCTCGATGTTTGGCATCGATATCTGCCAATGTTTCGCTGCCGATTGGTGGCGCAATATCATCGGCGCGAGCAGTAGGAGCGGTCGTGTCGGTGCTCGGTGGCGCAGCCTGGCTATCACTGGTCGACGGTAGCTCGAGGTCGCCCATCGTGCTATTAAGCGGCGACTGGAAATTTGGAGTCGTGGCAATATAACCACCGTGCTCTGGCGCATCATTGTGCGTCAGGATTTTGTGATTCTTTTCCGACTCGCGAGCTTTCCTTGCCTCCTCGGCCGCTTTCTCGGCAGTCGCATTGAGTGTCCCACCAAAGTCGGGCTCGGGCGCCGGTGTATCTTGTTTGACACGATCAACATGCTTGATCAGCTCAGCCTCGGCCTTGGCGGCTGCCTGAGCTTGCTCTTGCTCTTCGCGAGCTTTTTTGGCTTCATCGAGCTTGTCCACGGCCACCTCTGTTGCTTCGGCTTGATGCGAGGCACGCACCGCTGCCTCGACCTGTTCTAGGCTGCCCGTCGGCTGATGCGAAATACTAAGCGCACCGCTATCGCTATCATCGCTGGTAGTTGGTGTCGAGTCGTTCTGGGTTGGCCTATCAGGGGTCGATTGGCTTGCTTGGGCGTCTGGCTTGCTAGCTTTTTTGCTCGATATTTTAGACGACGGTGATGGCTCGGCTGTAGGCGACGGTTCGAGCGTGCTGGCCTCGTGTAGCTTAGTAACGATCAGCTGCTGGTTCGCGCCCTGCGACATCAGCTCGGCGGCAATCGTCATGACACGCGACGACGTTTTGTCGTTGCTAAAACGCTCGGTCGCTGCCACCAGGCCCGTCAGCAGTGCCGTGGCGATCTGTTCGTCAATTAGTTTTTTGTCAGATTTGAGGGCCTCTATCATCAGCATCACCATCTCACAGTAGCTGCCGAGCTTTGGCTCATGCCAATCCACGCCGCCCAGCGATGCTACTTCGGCGCCACACGACAGCGCTACCACAGTAGCGTCCTCGAGAATCTTGCCATGGGATTCGAGCGCTTTGTCGAGATCGCGCGTATCACGCACGCCGATAGCAATCACCATTTCGACATTGTAATCACCCTGGCTAAACTCTAGATCTTGCTCAGTAATTGTCGTACGATATGGCGTAATATAGATTTTGACCATGTCGTCTACCACCTTGTAGCGCAAATGGTCGGCCTTTTCCTTATCCAGAGCGATAATGAAATCCCGTAGGCTATCCACCGTACTCTCAAAGGTTTTTGCCGGATCGAGGAATTCGATGGCAGGTGGAATATTGCCACTAAACACCGCGGTGGCATGCTTGTTCATTTTGTTGAGCAGCAGCGTCAACCCCAGGGTAGCACTCAGTTCGTCAACCGTCGGATTAGCATTAACCGTCACGAGGATACTACCGCTATCTTTTAATTTGTCGACGATTTGTTGCTTAACATCGCTCATGACTATTCCTGTTTTTGTGTTAGAGACCTTTGGAGATAACTATACCATAAGCACTTCTTCCCCGTCAACATCATGCCTACCCTTTACAAATGAGTGGTTTTCCTCTATAATTCATGGTTGATTGAAATAACAAACTTATAGAGGTATCAAAACTCCATGCCAATCATCAAATCAGCCATCAAACGAATGAAGCAGACCGCCAAACGCCGCGAGCGCAATGTGGGGATCAAGCGCGATATCAAGGGTGCAGTCAAAGCCTTCATGGCAACACCATCAAGTGAAGCCCTGAGTGCCGCTCAGAGCGAGATCGACACTGCGGTCAAGAAAAAACTCATCAAAAAAGCCACTGCATCTCGCCGCAAAGCTTCACTGGTAAAGGTCGCCAAAGCCGCTGGCGTCAAACCAGCTGCCAAGAAGACTGCCGCCAAAAAACCGGCTGCAAAGCCCGTCGCTGCCAAAAAACCCGTAGCTAAAGCTGCCCCGGCTAAGAAACCAGCGGCTAAATCAGCTACCAAACCCGCTGCCAAGAAGACTGCCGCCAAAAAACCCAAAGCCTAGCCCTTTATGGTTTGGCGCGCTGCCCACCCAAACACTCCCATCATGGTACGGGAGTGTTTGATAAACAAACCTAGCTAGACGTCGTTACTCCAGCGCTGATAGGTACTGCCGGCATTAATCATGTCGCAGAGTTTCTTTAGTTTATCTTTGGCCGATAACGATGAGTTTTGCAGGTCATATACCTTTTGCTGATCTGATGAGGTGTAGACATACAGTTGATCTTTGTTCTTGTAGCCAGCAACAATCGGATTCCATGCCGCAATCGCATAGGCTCGCGTGCTGCTATTGTAGCAAAAGGCAAAGCTCGACTTATCGGGTTGACGCGTCTGATCGTACAAGTTAGCAGATTTTAGAATCGCCGCAAAGCTCGCATTGTCGATCGCCCCTGGTGGATTCAGGGTAATGTAGTTTTCGGTCGCCTCACCGATCGCTTCCATATCCGCCTTGGCCTTGGTCAGGCGTGCACGATCCTGTGCACCAGTAAAATAAATAATCGATATCGCTGCAAGTATACCAATGACCGTAATCACGATCATAATCTCCACTAGTGTGAACCCTTTGTTAGATGATGCCCATTTCATATACCTTAGTATATCACTTATGCTCAGCTGGTATCGCGGATTTCGTGAATTAACGTCTCAATCAGCTGCCACGGAGCAGTCGCCGTCGATTTGCTGAGGTCATCGGTCCGTGCAAATAGCTCGACTAGCTGGCGCAGCCGCTCCACAGACATGACGCGCGCCAACGGCTCCAGGCGCCCTAGCACAAATGGATGCGCACCGATATCGTGCGCAATCGTATCGGTAGCGGCCTGGCCAAGTGTGAGGGCCGCCAGCTGCTGCAATTGACCGCCAAGCAAAGCCAGCACCATGTAGGGCTCCTCTGTGTGATGCAGCTCTTGGCACAACGTAAGCGCCTCATCAGGGGCCATTACTATCAGCCGGAATAGCTCAAATACATTAGCGTGCGGCGCCGGTGGTAGCACGGCATCAATCGCTTCGTCGGTCACCGTATCAAGTGGCGCCAACGCATCGATCGCCTGTATCAGCAGCCCCTGATCATACACAAACTTGCCGGGAGCACCATCGGCGACAAGCGCCCGCTCGCACATACGATCACGCTGCGCCGGGGTGATTATGCAGTGCTGGCCTGCGGCGTAGGCGTCGGTCCATTGCCTGATACGAGCCGGCTGTGCCTGTGGGATACGGTCAAATACCTCGATCGTCGCGTGTTTTTGGAGGATTTTGTAGGTTTTGCTACGTTTATCGAGCGATGGCTCGTACACTAGCAGTGTGGTGCTGGCATCAAGGTCGGCAATTGTCTCGCCGAGCGCTTGCCAGACTTCTTTTTGCTGGCTGGCGTTTTCGAGCACAATACAGCGCTCGGTCACAAACAAATGTTGCGCCAGCAAGTGGCTACGCAGCTCACCCGCGGTCATATCGGCGGCGTCAATATATTCGGCCTGGGCCCCAGTAACCAGCTCGCCGAGGCGCGCTCGCCGAGTGACATCGTTGGCGCCAGTCAGCACCGTAATCACGCTGCTACCACCTGACATGCGGGGCAAATGTGCGTGCCGCGGCCAGCAACGCGGATTTTTTCGATCATCACCTCTGGGTGGCGCGGGCAAGGCTGCCCCTCGCGGCGAAACACCCGCGCAAAATCAATATAACTCCCGCGTTTGCCCTCTGCATTAACATAGTTGCGGTCGGTCGAACCACCCGCCTCGATCGACAGGTTCATAACGTATTTGATCTGGCCGAGCAAGCAACCTAGCTGTGCATCCGTAATCTCCCTGACGCGCGTCGCCGGATGAATTTTTGCCCCCCACAGGCTTTCGTCGGCATAGATATTACCGACACCGGCCAGCACGGTCTGGTCCAATATCGCTGCCTTGACGGTAGTGTTGTTGCGACGACGGATTCGTGCGACAAAGGCCTCGGGCGTAAAGATATCCTCGAGCGGCTCCGGCCCCACGCGAGTCAAAAAATCGATTGCTTCGACCTCTGAGGTTGGGTAGAGTTTCATCCAGCCAAATTTGCGCTGATCATTAAAATACAGGTGCGCCCCGTCGCTGAATGTCAGCTCGACTCGCGTCGAGCGATCGGGCAACTCACCAATCAAGCTGTCATTGGGGTGGCCCGCACCAAAATTCTCATCGCCGCGATATACCAGCTGGCCAGTCATTTTGAGGTGTACCACCAAAGTATATTGGCTCGACCAGTCGATCATCAGCAGCTTTGCCCGGCGCCGGATCGCCACGCAGCGCGCCCCCACCAGAAACGACCGCACTTCTATGGGATCATTGGGGAAACTTTTTGGGGTATCGCTCGTCACGCGAGCAATGGTTTTGCCGATAATTAATCGCTCGAGCCCACGTCGCACTGTCTCTACTTCGGGAAGTTCTGGCATAGTCGTATTATACCGCTATTCGGCGCGGCGTGCGTACCACCACACAATCACCGCTAGTAACGAACCCACCGCACCCGTACACAGCCCCACCAGCACCACCCGCGTGTCGTAACTGAGCTCAAACAAAGCTCGCGATAAATGCGTACGGATACTCAGCACCTCGACATAGATAATAGCGCTGATCATCAGTAGTTTCCACCAACGCCACGGCACCGCCAAACACAGAATCACCGCTGTGCCAATCGTCATCAGCACAATGCTGCCGGCCGTGCTAATATGTGTCAGATTATACGGGTGGGCCTGCAGCAGCACGTAGCTTAGCATCACGCCAGCCGCAATAATCACGCCAATCGGCACCGAAAACCACAGCACGCGCTTGAGGAATCCCGGCCGATAGCGTTGGTTATTTGGCGCCAGTGCCAAAAAGAATGCTGGTATGCCGATAGTCAACGCCGCCACGAATGTATAGTGCCGCGGCAAAAACGGAAAGCTCATCCCAAATACTGTCACCGCCAACGCCAAGGCCAGGGTGTATACATTTTTAATCACAAACAAACTCGCCACGCGTTCGATATTAGCAATCACCCGCCGTCCCTCGGCGAGCACCTGCGGCATCACGCCAAACTGATTATCAAGCAGCACCAATTGCGCGATAGATTTGGTAGCCTGAGCGCCCGACCCCATGGCGATGCCAATATCAGCATCTTTCAGCGCAAGCGCATCATTCACGCCATCGCCCGTCATGGCAACAACATGGCCCTGCGCCTGGAGCGCCCGCACAAATGCACGTTTTTGCTCGGGCAACACCCGGCCAAATACCGCATAGCGCTCTACGGCTTCGGCTAGCTCGGTGTCAGACTTCAGCGTACGTGCATCGCACACCTCACCCTTTACGCCCACTTGCGCCGCCACAGCCGCAACGGTACGCGGATTGTCGCCACTCACGATCTTGGTAGCAACACCCTGCGAGTGAAAAAACGCCAGCGTTTCGCGCGCATCGGCACGGATCTCTTCGGCCAAGATCACCAAAGCAACCGCCTCGACATCTGTTGGTAATGTTTCGTCCTGCAGCTCGGTACGGCTACGCGCCAGCACCATCACACGCTTGCCGTGTTCGGCCCAGGTGTCAGCAGCCTGACGCGCCGCCGAGGCCTCGTCTGTCATCACCATTTCGGGCGCACCGAGTATCCACCAATCGCCACTCGGCTGATGATGAGCACTCCATTTGCGCGTCGAATTAAATGGCACTTCGCGATCTGGCGTCCAGGTAGGCGTAGGATGCGCCTCGTGGATCGCGCGCAGCGAGCTCGAATCGTTGGTGCGTGCAATTGCCGCAAGTACCCGGGCAATCGTAGCGCCGCCCACGCGCCCCAGGGCCTCGTATCGCTCAAACATAATTTCGCCGTTGGTAAGCGTGCCGGTCTTGTCGAGGCAAATAACATCAACCCTCGCCAGTCCCTCGACCGCCGGTAGCTCCTGCACCAACACTCGGCGCCGGGCAAGCGTCAGCACTGCAATCATAAATGCCAGGCTGGTCATCAGCACCAGCCCCTCGGGAATCATACCCACGATTGCCGCCACCGAGTGAATCACCGCGTTATTAAACGGTGCATCGGTGCGCGTCAGCTGCCCCCAAATCAACAGCGGGCCGACCACCACGATGATAATGCTGATGTATTTTAGTAGCCGATTCGTACCATTAATTAGTTCGGATTCGGTACGCTTGAATTGTTTAACCTGATTGGTAATTTGGCGCGCGTACGCCTGTTCGCCCACCGCCGTGACGCGCACCAATCCGCGGCCCGCCGTCACAAATGAACCCGACATCACGCTTGCGCCATCGCGCTTGGCAATCGCGTCCGACTCACCAGTCAGCAACGATTCGTCCACTTCCAGCCCCTCACGACTGATCACTTCTCCATCAGCCGGCACCTGATCACCAATTGCAAGCTCGATGATATCACCCTCGACAATCTCGCTCGATGGAATCTGCTGATGCTCGCCATCCCGAATCACCACCGTACGCGGCGCCGTAATCAGCGCCAAACGATCCAGCGTGCGCTTGGCGCGCAGCTCCTGAATAATCCCAATCATGCTGTTAAAAAATATAATAATCCCAAATGTCCCATCAAGTGGCTGGCCAAAAATCATCACAATAATAAACAGTAGCGCCAGCAGCGCGTTAAACCGAGTCACTACGTTCGCTCGCACAATTTCGCCGACGGTGCGGCTGGTTTTGTCGCTCGACTGGTTGGTCTTGCCCTCGCGGATGCGGCGTGCCACCTCGGCCTGAGTTAGCCCTTTATATTGCTGGTTCTTCATGTACGAGTAGCTCGCCTAATCGTTGTATTGTTAGCTGGTTGGCGGTGTGCAGAATCGCCTGCATGCCTACACCTTCAGCCGCTTCGCAGTTCTCGATAATATCGTCAATCATCACACATTCTTCTGGGGCCAGGCCAAGCCGCTCGGCCGTCAGCAAAAATATATCTGGGTGCGGCTTGGTCAAACCCTCGCGATACGACAATACTGCCACATCAAACAGCTCCTCGATTTCCCCAGGAGCAAACAGCTTGTCTAGCGTGGCCTCGCCCACATTACTTAGCATTGCCACGCGGTGCGACAGCTTAAGCGCACGCACATAGTCGACTAACTCGTCGTTGCGCACATGGGTATCTTGCAATATCTGATTAATGTCGTCAGGTGATTTACCAAGGATAGTCGCAAACTGCTCGATATAACTGGCTCGCGGAATATAGCCGTAGTCATACGATTTATTGACATCGCGTAGTTGATCAGCCCGCTCGGCAGGCAGCGAGCGAATAAGCGTCTCGAGGCTGCCGCCATACAGCACCCCAAAACAATCAAAAATAATACCACGTATCATACCCCCATAGTATACCCTAGAACAAACGGTTTTGGCTACCAAAGGTCATGCCCTTGGTCAGCGTGCCGTAGTCGGGAATCTGCTTTGTCATCAGCCCCTGCACCTGATCAACACTGGCCTGGAATGAGCCTTTTGATCCGCCACAGGTAGATGTCCATAGTCGTTTGGTAGAATTTGTGCCATCCAGCAGGTCGTATTCGTACACCGTACCGGTTGCACAGATGCCGCGGGTGTCATCTTTTGCGCCGCTCAGCGGCTCGCCTTTCATAGCATTTGCTTTGTCGAGGGCGTGTACAAACTCATCGTAGGCCTTGACGTTGTTGGTGTACTGCTTGCTATCCAGCACATCACCAAGGTATCCCTTGTAAACAGTCATATTGCGGCTACTTGGGGTGACGGTAATCTGATACGAGCGGAAGTTCTCGTCTGCGACAATTGCACCGCGCACCGTAACGCGCACCCCACGATTGACCGAGGTATCCAGTAAATTTGCGCTGGATACATCCTGCGATGTCGATGCTTGATCGGTGGTTGATTTGCCGCTAAATAGTGCACGGCCTGCCGAAACCAGCGCCACAATCGCAATAATCATGATGATCGCTACCAGCAAAATTGGGAATAGTCGTCGTGAATTGCCTCGATACATATGCTTATATTATACCAAATATTCTATGATTAGTCAACCATCATTTGTTAATTCATTGGCTTCTTTTGCTACATTAGGATAATATTTGATCATCGGGAGTAATTCTACTACATGAAGTCGCTCACCTTGAGAATCCTTTAGGTGCCACACGCTCTTCACCAGTTCTTTTCCGCCGGGACGTATATAGGCATACCCTCGTTTTTCATACATGGCACGCGCTACGGCGTTATCCGGCTTAACGCACAACAGCTGCTGTCGAAAACCCTCATCTATAGCGAGCCGTTCAAGCGCATCCATCAGCATACTGCCTATTCGTTGGCTGCGCATTGATTTCTCAACATACAGCTGATACAGCATTGGTGTAGTTGGATATAGCTCTCGTAGATCCTGTTCGCAAATAGGACGATCGGCAAGCTTCACCCTCCCTATCACCATGTCTTCAGACACCGCTTCGAGTTGCCTCAGTCTCGGTAGCTGATCGCCGCTCAGCGCCTCCCAATCATAGATATCATAGCAACGCAGCTCTATCATACTTCTCCCCAATCATTGCCGACATGCACATCTACTTGTAGGCGCACCCCTAACTCAGGGTAGATATCGGTCATCGTTGTGTCCAGGATTTCGCGCACCTTGTCGGCGTTTTCGCGTGGGCACTCCACCATGATTGAATCGTGAATTTGGAGAATTTGCTCGCCAAGTTCACCAAGGCGCTCGTCGACACGCAGCATCGCCATTTTCATGAGGTCTGCCTCGGTGCCCTGAATGGGCATGTTAGCCGCCGCACGCTCTGCGGCCTGCCGAACAACAAAATTACTCGATGCTACATCTGGTGTTTGGCGCCGACGGCCAAACAGCGTCTCGACGTAGCCGGCGTCATGGGCTTGTTTGATGGTCGCATCGATATAGGCGCGAATTTCGCCGTGCGCCTTGAAATACTCGTCGATGAATTTTTTGGCCTCGCCAAACGACATACCAGCCGCTGCCGCTAGGCCATGGGGACTCATCCCATACAGTACGCCAAAATTCACGACTTTGGCGGCGCGGCGCTGATCTTTGGTGACATCATCGAGCGGTACCCGAAACACCTCGCTCGCTACCTTGGTATGGATATCGGTGCCCGCATTAAAGCTCTGCACCATCTGGTCATCGCCCGCCAGCACCGCAGCTAGGCGCAGCTCAAACTGGCTGTAGTCGGCACTCACAAACACATTACCAATCGCCGGGACAAATGCTTCGCGGATTTTGCGGCCTTGCTCGGTGCGAATAGGAATGTTCTGAAGGTTAGGATCGGTACTCGACAGCCGACCGGTGGCCGCAACATCTTGGTTAAAGGTAGTGTGTAGTCGGCTTTCGTCATCGATAAGCTTTGGCAGCGCATCGACGTAGGTGTTCTGTAGCTTGGTTAGCTCGCGGAATTTCTCGATGTGTTCGATGATAGGATGCAGGCCGCGCAGCTTGTCGAGCTCTTTCTGCCCTGTCGAAAACCCCGTCTTGCCGCGCTTGATACCGGTGGTTGGTAGCTGAAGCTTTGTAAATAATACATCGGCTAGCTGCGCCGGGCTCGCAATATTAAATTCGTATCCCGCCATAGTATGCATCTCTGCCTGCAGCGCGGCAGTCTCGTCGGCCAGCCGAGTACTCATAGCGGCGAGCTTGTCGGTGTCGAGAATAATACCACGATGCTCCATGCGCGCCAGCACCGGAATCAGCGGGAAATCAATCGTCCGCGCAACGTGACCCAGCTTACTCAGGCCATCCAGGGCTTGCGCCTGCTCACGGTAGAGTGTCCAGATGGCAGTAATCGCAAATTTTGGATCGTCAATTGATTCACTTCCTACCAGGTCGGCCAGTGCCCGCGATTTTCGCAAGGGATTAAGCAAGAATGAGCCCTGCGCAGTGTCGTGATGAATCTCTGGCAGCGTCGTGTGCCCATGATCGAGCAGACGATGAAGCATAGGCTTGAGATCGTGCCCGACAATTGGCACGGTCGCCATAAGTTTTGCGGCTTGGTCAAATGATAGCTTAGCGGCCTTAGTCGGCTCGGCCGACACCCACAGATCATCCCCGGCCATATACACCACTAGCTCGCGAGCCTTACTAAGCACCTCGACCGCATTGCCGGCCATTGTCTCGGCCGCCTGATAATTATTGTGTTCAGCTGCACTGCTTGGCTGTGTAGTGCGCATATATTGTGGCAGTCGCGCCACCAGCGAACGGAATTCAAGCCGTGATAACAGCGTCTGTAGCCGATCACCATCGGTGGTACGAACATCCATATCGTCCAAATTGAGCTCGATAGGCGCATCAGTCCAGAGCTCGGCAACTTTTTTGCTCATCTCGGCCGACTCGCGGCCAGCCTCGAGCTTGCGCCGAACACTATCTTTGATCTGCCACAGATTTGCATAAATATTATCGAGCGTCTGAAACTCTTGCAGCAAGCCCACGGCGGTTTTTTCGCCAATACCAGGGACACCCGGAATGTTATCGCTACTATCGCCTTTTAGGCTCTTTAGGTCGAGAAACTGATCGACGCGGATGCCGTATTTAGCCTCAAATGTCTCGGGATTGAATAAATCGATGTTGGTAAGGCCTTTTTTGAGTGCATAGACGTGCGTAAGCGGATCGATGGATTGCAGCGCATCGAGGTCGCTCGTGATCAGGCAGGTCTCGATACCACGGGCACTTGCCTGCCGAGCAAGCGTGGCCATGATATCATCCGCCTCGTAGTCATCGAGCTCGTACAGCGGCCAGCCAAATGCCGCCAGCAGCTCGTGCAATATCGGGATTTGCGCATAAAAATCTGCTGGCGCAGGCTTGCGACCGGCTTTGTACTCAGGATATATCTCGAGGCGCTTACGAATATTGGTGCCGCGCTTGTCCCAAGCTACGCACACGTAGTCAGGCTTGAGCTTGCGTAGCGTCTCGAGCGCCAATGCCGCAAACCCATACACACCACCCGTCGACGTACCATCGGCGGTACTGAGATTTGGCATAGCATAATAGCCGCGATAAAACACGGACTTGCCGTCGATGATCACTAACCGCTTCGCCATATAGCTATTATACGGTATTTGTGTCGATGGCGCTGCTGCGTCGAAGCATGTTATTGCGCTGAGGACCCGTGGTGCCAGCACGAACACCAAAGACATCGCCCAGGGCAAGGGCATCGTCGAGGCATTCGACCGCCACAGGACAGGTCTTGCAAATCTGACGCGCCAGGGCTACGTTATCGCGCGTTTCGCTCAGCGGGAAAAAGATCTCCATATCAAGATCAATCCCCCTGCAAGCCGCGAGCTCATCCCAACGTGCGCCCTCTTGCATCGCCCGCTTAGCCAATGCGCGAGCCGCCGCCAACTTAGGGTGCGGTGGTTGCTCTTTAGACATTCGTCGCTCTTTCATGATTCACTCACGATATCATTTCGCAGCTTCATACGCAAGCACAGGCGCATTATCTGGTACTATAGATCTATGACCCACCCACATATACATATTATTGCTCCCGTTGGTATGCCCGGCGCCGGCAAATCCTCAATTGTACAATATCTCACCAACAAAGGCATACCAAAAGTCTACGGTGGTGGCCTCATTATCGAGGGAGTCAAGGCGCTCGGCCTGCCCGTCACCGAAGAGAACGAGCGGCGCTACCGTGAGCAGATGCGTCTAGAGCACGGCAATGAGTATTTTATGCAACAAGTTATCGAACAGGTTCGCCACCTGATCGCTGCCGGCCAACACACGGTTGTCATCGATGGTTTGTACACATGGACAGAATACCGCCTACTCGCGCATGAATTTCCTGGCAGCGAGCTAACGGTGGTTGCCGTGGTCGCTCCACGACAGTTACGCTATCGTCGTCTGGCTAGTCGTGCCGTCCGCCCACTCACCGCCGACGAAGCGCGAGCCCGCGACTGGACCGAGATTGAAAACCTCGAAAAAGGTGGCCCGATCGCCATCGCCGACCATTATATTATCAATGATCGCGACCTGGCACACCTGCATCAACAGCTAGACACTATCCTTGGCGGAATAATCAACTAGGCATCTTTCTGGCTTTCGGCGCGGCGAATGAGCATTTCACGCTCCTCGCGATCTTTATCTGTGATGGATGGTCCGTTCACCCGCTGCCATTGATCTGGTGCACCTGAGCGAGCAGCTTTTTGCCGAGACGGCGCTGATCTACCTGCATTGCGAGTCCGCACGATACGACCCGCGATATTGATAGTATCAACCAACTTCTCGGCTTCCTCATATGACCTAGCGTCAATCAGCTCAATGATGTTTTGCCACTCCTCATCGGTCAGGTGTTCTACCACATTGGCATGAACATTATGAATCATATTACGAATAGTCGAATGGTCGACGCCCTCGTCCCTACCCATCTGGGCGTAGGCCGCCCCTTGATCTAAAATAGTACGGATTCGCGGCGCAGCCAGCGCCGCATTAGCATTCTTGTGAGTTGATCCGAACATCCGCGCAAGCACTTGAGCAAGACGACTCTTTTGTTCGGCATCGAAGCCCACGAGCGCCAGCTCATATTCATCACCAAACCTGCCCAAAAGCATATCAATCGGACGAAGTGTTGGACGTTTGGACTCGGGCAATGGCTCGGGCGCTTCACTAGCCGCAGCAATAGTATGTAGCCGGATAACCGCCGCATCTGGAGTAATACCTATCTGTGTGGCATCGTGAGCACGACCAATGACAGTAACGAGGCTGACAATGGCATCCCGGGCAGTGACAAGATCCTCCGGTGACATCATTTCGAGCGTCCGAACAGCTTCCTGCCTCAATTCAGGCGATAATTGCATCGCGCATGCCAATAATTCCGCGCCGAGGCTGCGCGTGGATGAGTCCGCTTCGGCGGCAGGATACTGTCGTTCTGTATTTGGCATACTCTACATATTCGGCCGTTGTAGGCCGCACCTTCTAGGGGTAAGTCTATGCCGTAGGGACGCAAAATGCAAGCATAAACGCTATATCTAGCGTCTGCTATTGCAGGTATTCGTACAGCTTTTTGGCGTCTTTATGCTTACGGATTTTTGCCAGAGCTTTGGCTTCTATCTGGCGAATGCGCTCGCGAGTGACGGCAAATTCTTGGCCAACCTCTTCGAGTGTGTGCGACTTGCCGTTATCCAGGCCAAAACGCATCTTGATGATTTTTTGCTCCCGATCTGACAGCGTCGACAGGATCGTTTGTACCTGTTCCTTCAGCAGCTGGCTCGAGGCAGATTCTTCTGGCGTCGCGGTGTCCTCGTCCTCGATAAAATCGCCCAGCACCGAATCTTCGTCCTCGCCATCACGGCCGACACCAGCGTCGAGGCTCGATATATCTTGCTTGATCTTGATAACATACTCGACTTTTTCGGGCTCCATCTCGAGCTCGCGGGCCAGCTCTTCGATGCTCGGCTCGCGGTTGAGCTCCTGTGTCATGCGGCGCTGGGTGCGCAGCAGCTTATTGATAGTCTCGACCATGTGCACCGGAATACGGATGGTGCGGGCCTGGTCGGCAATCGCGCGAGTAATCGCCTGGCGAATCCACCAGGTGGCATAGGTGCTAAATTTGAATCCCTTATCGGGGTCAAACTTCTCAACGGCACGCAGCAACCCAGTGTGGCCCTCCTGGATCAAATCCAAAAAATCAAGCCCGCGCCCACTATACCGCTTGGCGATCGATACAACCAAGCGCATGTTAGCTTCGGCCATTTTGTCTTTGGCTTTTTTGTCGCCCTCTTTGACGCGCTGGGCAAGCTCTAGCTCTTCCTCGGCAGAAAGCAGCGGGATTTTGCCGATTTCGCGCAGGTGAAGGCGCACCGAATCATCCGAAATATCATCAAAGTACTGCCCGCTATTCAATATATCCTCGGGCGTATCTTCCTCGTCCAGCAAATCATCGATCGCTGGCTCCTCGATAATTCCCTGTTCGGGAAGAGTCAATTCGTCATCTGGTAGTGTGTGCTGATCATCGTCGTTGGCCACGGGCTATCTCCTTAATGAGGCTATTGAGCTTGGTGCGGATCTCGAGGGCACGCGGTTCGTCACCAGCAGCCTCGGCCCCGCGGAGCTCTTTAATTAGTTGTTCTTGGGTTTGTTTCTTGTGTTCATTTTCTATCTGGCGGATCAGTCGTGCGGTTTCGAAGTAACGATCTTGTTCGCTCCATTCACCGTACCTAGTATCGGCCTTTAATAGTAATATTTTGACATACGTATCGAATTGATGCAACTCTTTGGGGGTGTCGCGCAGCGGTTCGGCATGATGCGAGGCAAAATACCGCGCCATCGCGCGCCGCTCGGCGCCCTCAAATAACTCGGGGTCAATATGCGCAAATAGCTCCTGGCTGGCAGCATCGTTGCAAGCAACGGCAAAGGCATTATCCTGATACATGTAGGGATCGGGCGCCGCCTGCACAACATGAGCGATGGCACGCTTTGGCGTCGTTGCAGGCTCGTGCTGTAGGGATTTTTGGCGGATTGTCTCGAGGGTGGTGTGGGTCATTGTGGCGATCTTCTTTTCGTAGTGCTCGCGCTCCACCGGATCCTGCAGCTGCGCGGTGATGCTTAGCCCCGCCGTAGTAAACGCCCGCTTGCCGGCAACCGTCGTGATATCTTCGCGTTTTTCGTACTGGGCCAGGATCCAATCCACGGCCGGCAGCGCCTGATCGATAGCGCTTTGCCAAGCCGCGGGGTCGTGGCGGATTAGCTCATCGGGGTCTTTGGCGTCATCTGGCAGCTCGATAATCGTCAGCGTCACCCCTACGCGCGAGGCAATACCAATNNGTGCCCGCAGTCGCCACCACCTGCGACACCTCTACCATATGGCTGCTAATCACATCTAGATTGCCCTCGACAATCACGCTATAGCCTAGGCGTCGAATACTTTCTTTGGCTTGGCTCAGGGCAAATACGTGCCGGCTTTTGTCGTAGAGCAGTGTCTGGGGAGTATTGAGATACTTAGGCGCATTCGGTACCTCACCAATAATCCGCGCCGTAAACCCTATCACTATACCAGCCGTATCCATTAGCGGCACCACCATTCGGCCGCGAAACATATCACCACCATAGCGATTGACCAGCCCCGCATCATCTAGCTCATGGCCCGAAAACCCCTTTTTCTCGAGGAAACTCACCAGCGCTTTCCCGCTATCCGGCGCATAACCAATACGAAAATCCCGAACAATTTCTTTACTCAGCCGGCGACTGCCAAATACATATTCCACAGCATGCTGATTCTTTGGCAAACTCTGCTGGTAGTAGGTTGTAGCCAGCTCTAGTGCCTCACGCGCCCTTGCTTTTCGGGCCGCCACTTCTTGGTTTTGGTGGGTGTCATACTGGCTCAAATCTACCCCCGCCTTGCGTGCCAGATGTTCCAGGGCCGCCCGAAAGTCCATCCCCTCAACTTCCATCACAAAACTAAACACATCGCCACCCTTATTAGAGCTAAAATCATGCCAAATATGCTTGTCTGGGCTCACAAAAAAACTCGGCGTTTTCTCGCTGCTAAAGGGGCTAAGTCCCTTGTAGTTGCGCCCGGCACGCTTAAGCTGGACGTACTCACCAATAACGTCTTCGATGTTGAGTCGTGTGCGCACTTCCTCCTTGGCATCCTGCATATCCTGATTATACCACTCTTTACCTCTGTAAATGATTATGGTTAAATAGAAGCATGCAACCCAGCCAAGATCCTTACACGATTGATTACCTTAATCAAATCGCTCCACCCCCACAAAAATCCGGCCCATCGCGCCGTACCATGATTATTGTCGGCGCGGCTGCCGCGATCGTTTTGCTCATTGCCGGCTGGCTAATGATGGCGAGTAGTCAGGGCCCTAGCGATAGTACCCAGCTGCTATCGCTCAAAGCCCGCATCGCTACCCTGCAGACCATCGTCGACAAACGCCAAAAGCAGCTCGGCGACAGCGACCTTCGTGCTACCAACAGTAGCCTATCGGCATTCCTGCGCACTGCCACGGCAGACATCGCCGACCCCATGGCAAAAAACGGCGTCAAAGACACCGCTGACAAATCTATTACCGCCGCCGAGACCTCTATCGCCACCACCCTCAACAGCAAGCTTGATGATGCACAGCTCAATGGCACCCTCGACCGCACTTATGCCAGCGAGATGAATTACCAGATCCAGACGCTCAGCAACTCCATGTACACCCTTTACACTTCTACACGCAGTGCCTCACTCAAGGCCTACCTTGATACCACCGACAAAAGCCTCGAACCCGTCCGCACAAAATTCAAAGATTTCGCCAACAGCCGCTAGGCATCGGCTACCAAATTATAGCTTAGCCGCACCAAATCTTCGATTTCATCCACCGTCAATTGGCCACTGCAAACCACCGTAATCCAGTGTTTTTTGTTAAGATGGTGCCCTGGCAGTACTGTTTCGTAGCGCTCCCGCAGTGTCTCGGCCAGTCCCGGATCACACTTTAGGCTGACACGCAGCGGCCGTGAACCCTGCGCGATCAGGGCAAACATCTTGCCCGGTGCTTCACCGATTTTGTACACCGCAACTTCTGGCCCAAACGGAAAATCTAGCCAAGCACCGGGGCGGGTCGCGATGTAGGTTTCGATAACCGCTGCCGTCTCATCCATGCGTTTAGTACCATTTCTTGCGGTAAAAATATATCAGCATCACCACAGGGATCACCAGCATCGACACAAGCAACATATGAAACACCGCTTCGCTATCAAACGGCATCCCCGTAAAATTCATTCCGCCCAAACCTGTCAAAAACGTAATCGGCATAAATATCGTCGCCACAATTGTCAGCCGCTTCATGATGTCATTCATGCGATTTGACATCACCGACAAATACGTGTCAAGCACACTCGAGAGCAGGTCGCGCTGCGTATCGATCAGCTCGTGCGCACGCCAAGCATAGTCATAACTATCGCGCAAATACGCCACATGCTGCTCTTCAATCAGTGCAAATCGGCCATCACTAAGCGAGTTAAATGCTAGCATCGTCGGCAACACAATCCGGCGCAAATCAGACAGGATTTTCTTAAAATGAAACAGCTCGTGCACCTGAGTATCGGCCGCCTGGCCAATCATCGAATCCTCTAGTCGATCGATTCCCTCGTCGACCGCGTCCAGAATCGGTGTAAACCGTTCACTCACGACATCGGCGACAATAGCCAGCACGCCAGTAGGCGAATTGCTGATACGCGTATGTACCCGTATTCGTTCAGCTACAGCTTCGTCGAATGGTTCATCATGCAGGATAATTGCTTGTTGTTTTCCTAACAACAAGCATAAGCGATGCCGGACTATTTTGTTGGCTTTTAGTTCTGGCAATACCAGGTTGAGCGTGAGCCACTTGTCGCCGTCAATCACCCATGGTTGCTGCGGGTGGGTTACGATCTCAAGCAGCTGTAGCTCATTAAGCCCGAGCTCTTCACCGACACTTCGCCAGCTGTCTTTTTCGATATAGCGGTCTTGCCATGCAGTAGTTTGACTCATTTCACCCTCACTTTTGCTAAATAATACTTCAGCTCCATAATGCTGCCACGAATATCTTGTAGTGCCCGATGCTCCTCAGGTTTTGCGAATTTTTTGTTGTATCTACCTTCAAATACGACTTTCCAGGCACTGACATCGAGCATACGATAATGAAGCCGCGCATCAAATCGCGGCAGCCACTGCGCAATAAATCGTCGGTCCTGATGGATCGAGTTGCCCGCCAGCAAAATCTTCCCTTCATCAAACTGCTCATCGAGAAATGCCAGTAGCTCCGTCTCGAATACTTCACGGCTCATGCCGTATGCATTCTGTACCTCGAGCCCACGGCGCGCATCGCTCTGCTGGTCCCAAAACTCTCGATTTGCATCAAATTTCGCCGCCAGTTTGCTTGGCGCGTAGTGGATCACACCCTCCCAGCTGGCCAACTCTTTCATGTCCCAATCAGTCACAATCATCGCCACCTCAAGCGGCCAATCACACACCGGATCCAGCCCCGTCATCTCCATGTCGAGCCACAGTATCCGCTTGGGTTTGAAGCTAGGTATTGCCATATGAATATATTATACCGTACTCACTATGGTGAGCGGTATAATCGTCCAGTTATTAGGCGTCTTTTTTGCGGTCGAGGCGGTCGAGTTTGAGCACGTGGATGATTAGGTAGATGACGAGTGCGGTCGCAAGTAGGGTAATCGCCGAGCTGACAAATGCACCCCATTTGAATTCTGCCTGGCGGCCAAGCCAGTCGAATGTCCAGGCGGCTTTTTCGAGACCTTCGCGCGAGCCGACAATGAACTGCACAACAGGAGAAATGAATCCTTCGACGAGTTTTTTGACAGTGTCGCCAGCTGCAGTACCGATCGCCAGACCAACCGCCAAACCAACGACGCCCTGCTCGCGGATGAAATTAACGAAGCCGGCCCCGCGGCCAGTCAAGCGAGTAGCGCGAGCTTTGACAACTTCGGCATGTGCCCTGGCGGCATCGGCCTTGGCGCTGGCGGCGGCACGTTTGGCAGCAATGATGCTGGTCGTAGGCCGCTTGGTAGATTTAGTAGTTGGGCGCTTGGCGGTAGCCATGGCAGGAATCCTCCTTAGTCACTATGTGCCATCAGTATACACTAGCGGCAGCGCTGATTACAATTGTTCGGGCGCGTGGATACCTAGCAAATCAAGCCCCTCGGCGAGCGTATCGCGGTAATGCGCCACCAGGCTAATCCGACGAGCCTCATGCGTATCACCAATCACCTGGCAATTCTCGTAAAAACGATTGAACACCTGCGCCAGCTCGTACAGATAGGTGCACACATGGTGTGGCATTAGCTCGGCAATCGCCCGCTCAACTACTTCGCTATATTCGCCGAGCTTGCGCACCAGCATGCGTTCGTACTCGTTTAGATTATCAAATGTTTCGTGGGCGGCAACCGTACTTTTGGCAAGAATCGAGCACGCCCGAGCATGGGCATACTGCAGATAAGGCCCGCTGTTGCCGTGAATACTCACCGATTCTTGTGGATTATAGATGATGTCCCCGCCAATACGGTTAGACAAAAACGCATACTTGACCGCGCCGAGCATCACCTGTCGATCGGTAGCGCCATCGAATGCCTGTCGCTGCGCCTCGCTCGCTGCCTCGAGCACGTCGAGCGCCAGCAGCACATTGCCGCGGCGCGAACTCATTTTTTGCCCACCGACAAGCTTGAGATTGCCGTGGGTCAAATGAGTGGTTCGTTGCACCAAGTCGGGCTCGTATTGCTCGACGCTTTTTAGCACCACTTTCATGTACTCCACAATATCGTTGCCGGTGATCACAATCGAGCGATCGAAGTGATAATCGCGCCATTTGTGCATGAGTAGCCCGACATCCTTCGTTTCGTAGGTGGGCAGCCCGACAGAATTAATAAACACGCGGGTATGAAGCCCGTACGGTTCACCGACGAAGACGATGGCGCCATCACTTTCGCTGTACACTTCGCCCGTGTGTACCCGGACTGTCTCGAGGCCGGCTGGAGTGGTTTCGCTCTCGGGGTAGTAACGCTCGAAGGGTGCTACCTCGAGCTCGCGGTATAACAGATCAAAATACTTGTAGCTCCAGCCACGACAGGTCCAGTAGATCTGTGCAAATTCGCTCTGGTGATCATTGTCGGCGTGTAGCTGGTACACCCGTTTGTTTGTCGCGATAATCTCCTGCTTGGCCGCTTCGTCATCCTCATACGCAGTGTTGCCCTCGACGTAGCGAGCGCTCAGCCAAGCGGCGCGTGCATGTAGATTCTCATCTACTTCAGCCAGCTTGCTGGGGTTTTCACCCCCAAGTGTTCGCACAATCGCCCACATGTTTTTGGCCACATGCAGCCCCACATCGCCGCCAAAATTGGTGCGGTGCACCACGGCACCCGCTCGCTCGCACAACCGCGAAATCGCATCGCCGACAATCGTCGTGTACAGATGCCCGGCGTGCAGTACCTTAAATGGATTCGGATCAGAATATTCTGTAACGATGGTCTGCCCGAGCATCGATTGCCCCACGGCGCGCGTCATAAGCGCTGCCAGCTGGGCATCGCTCAGGCGAATGTTAATAAATCCAGGGCCAGCGATAGTTACTTCGGTATACTCATCAGTGTGACGCAGCTGCTCGGCGATTTCCTCGGCCACTTCACGCGGCTGACGCCCCAGGCGTCCCGCAAGCTGCAGCGCTACATTGGTAGCATAGTCGCCAAACTGCGGCTCGGGCCGCGTCAGCACGACATTGGCGTCAATATCATAGAGATTTTTTACAATGTTAGTAATCGCATCATTCATCGTTATTAGTATAACAGATTAGGAATGTCGCGCCAGCGCCGCCTGGGCCAGGCCAACAAACAGCGGGTGCGCCCGCATCGGACGCGAGCGAAATTCCGGATGGGCCTGCGTCGCGATGTAGTAGGGATGATCCGTCGCCTCAATAAATTCTACCAGCGCACCATCAGGCGACGTGCCGCTGATCGTCAGGCCGCCCTGCTCAATCTGCTCGCGGAATGCTTGGTTGACTTCGTAGCGGTGACGATGGCGCTCGATCACCTCGGATGCACCGTACACCTTTGCCGCCAGCGAATTGGCAGCCAGCGTTGCTGCGTAATCGCCCAGCCGCAAGGTACCACCAGTCGATTCTTTGCCAGCCTGCCCCGGCATAATATAAATGACATTTTGCTTCGTCTCTACAAATTCATCGCTGTGCGCGTGCCGCAGCCCACCGCGCCGCGCCGCCGCAATAACTGCCACCTGAAGGCCCAGGCAGATGCCAAGATATGGCAACTTGTGCCGATAAGCATACTCCGCAGCCGCGATCTTGCCCTCGACCCCGCGCGCACCAAACCCGCCCGGCACCAGTACGGCATCGACATCAGCGAAATCCGCATCACTCACCTTCTCGGCGTTGATCCACTTGATATTCACCTCGCATTTTTGGCTCCATGCCGCACTTTTGAGCGCCTCAATAATCGACAGGTACGTATCGGTATTATCAATATACTTTGCCACCAATCCCACGGTGATTTCGCGCGCGTATTCGGTTTTGTCGCGCTCGGCCAAGCGCCGCCACATTGCAAGGTCTGGCTCGCGCGCTATGCCGCTAAATGTGCCGAGCAACGCACCCAGGTCGCGCGCCACCGT
The DNA here is from genome assembly GCA_002337095.1 of Candidatus Saccharibacteria bacterium UBA1932. Lineage (GTDB taxonomy): Bacteria > Patescibacteriota > Saccharimonadia > Saccharimonadales > Saccharimonadaceae > Saccharimonas. The sequence continues at coordinate 86,868 of DDFI01000008.1, read as the reverse complement.
CAGCGGCACCTCGTAGACAGTATCGACATTTGGCATCATAATAATTCCCTCACGCGGCACACCAGTAAACATACTAATCTTGTCGCCAATACTGCGCGGCGCAGCGGTTTCACCCTCGGTGCGCACCCCCACTACGTCAGGCATAATCCCAAATCCACGCAGGTCGGCCAAGGCATTCTGGGCCGGCTTGGTCTTGTATTCATGGCTGGCATGCAGATACGGCACATACACCACATGCACAAACAAGCAGTTCGTTCGCCCAACCCGTCCAGCAAACTCCCGGATTGCTTCGACAAAACTCAGCCCCTCATAATCACCCACTGTGCCGCCAATCTCGACAATATGAAACTCACTCCCCTCGCTCGCCACCTCGATCGCCCGCTGAATCGCCTCAGTAAGGTGCGGCACCAGCTGCACGGTTTTGCCATGCATGCAGCCCGCCCGTTCGTCATTAATCAGCTGTAGCAATAGCCGGCCAGACAACGTGGCGTTTTTTTGTTCAAGCTCGAGGTCCAAAAAACGCTCGTAATGCCCAAGGTCTAGATCAGTCTCGGCGCCATCGCGCGTCACAAAACATTCGCCGTGTTCAGCCGGATTAAGAAGACCCGCATCGACGTTCAGATACGGGTCACATTTCTGGATGCTGACGCGGGCACCTTTGGCCTGCAGCACGGCGCCAATACTGGCCGCCGTAATACCCTTGCCTACCCCAGACAATACGCCACCCGTCACAAAAATATATTTGGTGTTTGTGTTCATACCTTTTCTCCCCTATTTCCGCCCAGTATAGCATGCGAATGGCAGCTACGCTATATCTAGTACGTTGTAATAAATCATACACTACCGATGGTGTAGGCGAATGACCATAGGCAATAGAGCGTAGTCAAGCCGATCAGCCCAAAGCCGAAATAGTACATGAGTCGCCAGGTGCGTGGATCAAGCCGCGCCGCCGGCGACCGCGCATACGCCAACATCAGGCCGTACAGCGCCAGACCCCCAAATGCGATCATCATGGCCACTATCCGCGACGAAATGCCCGTCGCCATCATAGCCTGCCATGCTACCTCGCTGAGAGCAGGCTTGCCCATCATCGCACGCAATGCCTGGCCCACCGACGTACCGCCCCATGTCAGGGCTACAAACGCAATCAGCCACCACATATAGTAATACTTGGTCGGCGTCGAGGTCAGGCTTCCGATAAATCGGCGCTCCGTATCGCTAATCGGCTTGTGCTTTTTTGTCATAGATTCAGTATAGCACGGCTAGCTCGGGGCGGATGTATCGTCATCACCGCTGGTTGGCCCGCGCAGCTTGGCCTCGCTGTTGCCAGCATTTACCTCGTAGCTGGTATTGGTGCTTTCAAAGAAATTCACCAGCTCATAGGTGTCGTTGGCGGTCGCCATCCACTTGGCAGGATTCGACGCATTATAATGTGGCTCAAAGCCCAGCTCCTCGAGGCGACGGTCGGTCATATACTTGACATATTGATTGACGTAGTCGGCATTCAGGCCCAGGATACCGCTCGGCAATAGTGCACGGTTGTACTCCTCTTCCATCTCAACTGCGTCCAGGATCATCTGCTTGATTTCGGCGGCAAACTCTTCATCCTGCAGGTCTTCGTTTTCCTCGATAGTAGTCAGAATCAGATTAATACCAAATTTGAGATGCAAGCTCTCGTCGCGCACGATCCAGTCGATCAGGCTGGCAAAGTTGCGCAGCAAATTACGTTGTCTAAATGACAACGCAACCATAAAGCCCGAATAAAACCAGATGCCCTCGAGGATAATATTGTAGGCGATCAGATTCCGCACGAAATCTTTCTTGCCCTCAGTCGTGGTGATATCAAGCGTGTCCTCGCTCATGCGCTTGATAAATTTGGTCTCAAACTCTTCCTTGCGCGCCATGGTAGGCTCATCAACATGGGCGTTATAGGCCGCTTCTCGGTCGATCGGAAAGGTGTCGAGCACGTACTCAAACGCCATGCAGTGGTTGGCCTCTTCCCACATCTGCTTCGCCAGATACAGATGGCACTCGGCCGCATTGACATATGGGTACACACCAAATGCCAGCGCCTTGTTTACCAGCAGCTCGTTCGGATTAAAATAGCTCATCAGGAACGTCACGGCATGACGCTCGTCGTCGCTCATTTTTGCCCAATCGGCTAGGTCTTGTGCCAGCTGGATCTCGTTGGGAAACCAGGTGTTGGCGACGGCCTGATCATACAAATCCATCGCCCATTGATAATGAATTGGCTTGAGCAGCAATCCATCCTGAATGCCGCTGCCTAATAGTTGTGGCATATGCGCCTCCTCTCTTGTTATTTATTATCTAGTGTCTCTGCTACGAAGCGCTCTCTAGTGGCTCCAGAAAAAACGCCTCGATCTGAGCCTTGATTGCGTTAGCTTCTGGGCTAGTCCGCTGCTGCTCGATCGTCATGCGGCTTAGTTGCGCCGCGAGCTTTCCAACTTCGTGGCAGTGGCTATAGTCATGAACCCTCGGCTGTTCGCCAGGCAATAGTCCTTCCATCTTACGCTACTCCCGCCAACAAATCTGCACATACACCGAGTCGGCGCCGGCGCGCAATCTCGGCTTGACGCAGCTCATCGATACTTGGGTGCATGTTTTCTGGACGCACCGATACGACCACGCCGCCAACTACCTCAGGCACGTCATTTTTTGACGCTACTGCTACTACGTGTTTCACGCCGTCTCGTATATACTCTACCATGTCATATTCCTCCTATTCGCATCCGTCACAAATCGTTAATGTTGCTGGGTCAAGCGGTGCCGCAAAGTCGCCCCTGCTCGCGGCCTGCTCAGCCGCTACTTCCTGGGCCGCTTTCATGGCCGCATCGATCGCATCAAGTTTTTGCTGCAATGTCATGTCGTCGGTAAAAATTGAGTTTACGTTCATTGGTTGGTCCCCCTTCGTGTGATGAGTGTTGTTTGTGTATGTGTCCTATGCGCTTGTATCATCCATGGCTATGCTCCCTGCTTTTTGGCGAAGCCGAACCCAGCTTTTCGCTGTGTGCCTACGGCGATCGCTTCGGCTTTGTTGACTTTGGTGGTACTTTGCTCGGCCTGGTGGCGCGGTTTCATGTGCAGATAATACGTGGTTTTCAGGCCGCGTTTCCAGGCCTCCATGTACACTAGTTCCATGTCGTCAATGCTGCGGCTTTCTAGATACATATTGCGGCTAATGGCCTGGTCGACCCATTTTTGCGCCCGGGCCGCTACCTCGATAAACGCAAACGGCGACAGCTGAAAACACGTCTTGTACACGTCTTTGAGCGCCTGCGGCACGTCTAGACTCGTCAGATCGCCCTGCTCGACAAGCAGCCGATCCTTCACCTGCTCCCACAGGCCTAGTTTTTTGAGGTCGCGCACTAGGTTGGCATTTACCTCGAGGAATTTACCATTAAGGGTGCTGCGGCTAAATATCTGGCCAAACTGCGGATCAATCCCTGGCGTCGTGCCGGCAACGTGGCCAATGTTAGCCGTCGGCGCAATCGCCATCAGGGTGGCGTTACGCATACCTTTGCGTGTTTTAGCGCGGAGTTTTTCCCAGTCGAGGCGCTTCTTGCGCGTTACATCGACAGGCACACGGCGATCAATCTCGAGCAAATCAACCGTATCGATCGGCAGCTCACCCTTGCTCCAGCCGCTGCCGTCGAAGTCTGGGTAGCTACCCTTCTGCTTAGCCAACTCAGCAGATTCGTCAATCGCATAGTAGCTAATAAATTCTGCCAGCTGATCCATAGTGTCATACGACGCCTCGCTCTCGTAGCTATAACCCAGCTTCTCGATCACATCGGTGAAACCCATGATACCGAGCCCCAGCGCACGTGTTGACCGGATCGAATTAATCGCCTCTGGCACTGGCAAATCAGAGATATCACACAGATTATCAAGCTGTCGAATCGCACTGCGTGTCGCCCGTTCTAGCCCTTGCCAATCCCAGGTTTTGTGCTCGATATCCAGAAATGCCGACAGATTGATACTGATCAGATTACACACCGAGATATTTTCGGCATCATTTGGCAGCGTGATCTCGGTACATAGGTTAGATGAATGAATCGTGCTACGATTGTTGTTGAGCGCCCGGGTGTTGATGGTGTCTTTCCAGGTAAACCAGGGGTGGCTTGTCGATTGCAGCTGTGTCAGCATATCGCGGTACAGTTGGCGAGCCGGCATTTTCCTAAATTTACGCAGCTTCCCCGCCTCGGCTAGCTCAATATATTCGGCATATCGCTTGCTAAATGCTGCGCCGTACAGCTCGGTCAGATCTGGCGTATCGCGCGGATCAAACAAATACCAGGCCTCCTCTTGCTGCACGCGTTTCATAAATTCATCGCTAATCCATATGGCGGTGTTTGCATAGCGCGTACGCAGGTACGGATCGCCGCTGTTCTGACGCAGATCTAGGAATTCGCGCACATCCAGGTGCCAGTTTTCCATGTAAAGTGCGGCAGCGCCCATTTTTTTGCCTTTGCGACTTACGGCAAACAGTGCGGTATCCATCACTTTCATAAACGGAATTGGCCCGGTACTTGTCGTGTTGGTGCTCACTACCGGACTTCCGGCGGCGCGCAGCTTAGACAGGCTCATGCCAATGCCACCGGTGCCTTTAGAAATCCACATCAGGTTGCGCACATTCTGCGCGATCGACTCCATGTCGTCCTGTACATCAATCACAAAACAATTGGATAGTTGCGGATTCGCCCCACCCGCATTCACTCGCGTTGAGCCACCGGGCAAATATTCCAGCTTGCTCATGTGAGTATAGAAGCCGATTGCCGCGGACGTCGGGTCTTTTTCGTTAAACGAAAGCCCCATCGCGATCCGCATATGTGTAAATTGCGGCGTCTCGATAGGCGCACCGTCGGTCTGTCGCATGGCGTAGCGGTTGCGATTGGTGATCACCCCTAGATATTTGCTGAGCTGATCGCGCGATGGCTCCAGCGCAGCTGCCAGCTTCTTGTGGTCAAACAGTTTGGCGTCGGCCATGCGGGGGTCAAGCAGCCCATGTTTAACCGCCGCGCGAATATATTTAGGGAATGCGGCCGCGTGCAGCTGTTTCAGCTCGGCGTCAGAGGCGTAATCTTTGCCCAGCACGTTTTTGTAAATATTCTTAAGCAACAGTCGCGCCGCGATCGTGTCGTAGTCTGGATCGTCCTTTACATTCTGCAGGGCGGTGTGGATCAGCGCCTCGTCGAGCTCTTTGGTCGTGATACCGTCAAATAGCGTCAGCTGCAGCTCGGTCGCTACCTGCACTACTTTTTGTATCTGGTCGGGCATGCCCTCGGTCGCCTGCACCAGCGACAGGTTGATTTGTTCGGCGTCGAATGCCTGGCGACTACCGTCCCGTTTGACTACTTGGATTGTGTTCATACCCCTATTTGTTCCTTTTTGTTATATATTCCTCACACATCGGTGCCGACAAACGGCATACGCAACACACCTCTGGCCTCACACCAGAGAGAGTCGTCTCCCCTCCTTGCGTAAATGTGTATTTTGTTGAACTACTACATATGTAGTGTCTGCATACTACTATAAGCACTATATATGGCGATTTCAATAGTTTTAGCGAGTTTTTTTAACTACATCAATTTCTACCACTTATAGTGTGTATTGTAACATTTACCACGCTATATATAGCGGCCAACAACAACCCTGCACGCCCGCCGCACCCACCTAAAAAGGATAATCCCTTAACAGATGTATTAAAATGCTAAGTATTTACTCAGTTTGCTCTTTTGCTTGCGCAAATCCTGGCTAGAATACTCCCTCATAAATTCACGGTACTTCTCCGAATCAGCGTCTACCAGCCTATCGGCGTGCACCCAAGGCGTATCCCGCTCCCCTACATACTCCCGGTAGCTAGACCATTTCCAGGCATGGTACTGCCGCGGATTCAGATGAATATATCGCGTGATATGCGCCAGGTAGCTTTCATTTCCGACATGCGATGCCCGAAAACTACTCTGAAACACATGCCCCTTCGATTTATACTTACGGTTGTAATACATAGAATATGTCGTGCCAAGCGAGCGCATAAATCCACTGATGGCGAGCGGATCCACCTCTTGATATAGCAGCAGATGAAAATGCGTTCCCATCAAGCAATACGCGATCACCTCTACTTCAAACCGCTTAGGATCCTCGTCAGATTGGTCATCGTTTTCTATCAGATGTTTCTGGATAAGATTCAAGAAATACGCCCGATCCTCATCATCTCTAAACAGCAGCCTCTCGCCCGAAGCGCGATTATAAATATGATAATACGCCGGTATTGTATATTTTTTCACTACGTGTTTTGTAGGCATATTTTTATATTACCCTATCCATGCATTTTATTCTATCTGTTAAGGGATTATCCTTTTTGATTCTTTTTGATTTTTATTATTTAGCAAGAAAACACGCCAAGTGTATATACTTAGCGTATTTTCGTGGCGGAGAGGGGGGGATTCGAACCCCCGATACGCTGGGCGCATACACGATTTCGAGTCGTGCGCCTTCAACCACTCGGCCACCTCTCCGTACTGCACTATTATACCAGACCAAATTAAAACATCCCCTAGCTAGTCATCATTGCTAGCTAGGGGGGTCCTCCGACACGACGCTCATGCTACCCTAAGTCAGAGTACCAGGATCCCTCCATGCCTAATCTGTCAGACGCGGAAAGGTGGCGACGCCTGGATTCTGACCAATGGCCGCTGCAATGTCTCCCATGCCATCCTTCTGAATCTGCTGATCACTCAGCGCCAGGTCCTCGGCACCAATCCAGGTGACTCGAACGCCGCAGAGCTCCGGCAGGCCTGAGCACGATTCCATGAGATCGCGATAAAACGTCTCGTCCTGGAGCTCGTTAACAGTTCGAAGCCTGTTCACGATGGCGATCGCGGCATTCGCAATCTGCTGACGGACAAACGTATCTGGATCACCCTTGTGCACCTGCGAGAGCAGCGCACTGCGACCGTCTCCGCCGTACTGAATACGGGCATTGAGACGTATGCCAAGGGTCTCTCTCGTTCTGCGGTGCAGGATCTTCTGGTCGCCCACCGACGAGGGCAGCGGCTTGTCCTGTACGTTGAACTCCCGGATCTGCAATAGCATGAAGATCTGGACATACAACCCAGGATACAGAGATACGAGCCGCGTCTTGCCCCTCCAGCGGTAGCGCACCGCCCATCCAAACAGGACGATATAGCCACGATATCCGGGATGGACGACTTTCAGAATCCATTGATCAATGAATTCCATAATCCGACTACCGCTCAGGGCGACCGCCCCGACGCCTCCTGCCCCAAGGGCGAATTGCATCCAGTCAATGCCGGAAAGAACATCTGTAATCACAGGGGTCACCTCCTCACGGTGTCTCGATTTTTGTGTTACAGATGGGCTTAGAATAACACTTAAAGAGTATTTTTACAATCACAAGCGCAATCCGTCCTCTACCGTACCCAAGCGCCCGCAGCGCATCCAGATTGACGAGCTTGATAGCCAGAATGAAAAAGGATAATCCCTTAACAGATGAATTAAAGTGCTAAGCATTCACTCAGTTTACTCTTTTGCTTGCGCAGATACTGGCTTGAACACCCTCTCATAGTTTTATGATAATTCTCAGGGCTTATATCATTAGCAGCCGGCTGGTGTACATCCAGCGCATATAGCACTCTTGCTGCATTTTATCTTATCTGTTAAGAGATTGTCCTTTGGATATCTTTGGCGCTTTTCTCGCCATGACGCATAAATGTTAGCACCGCAGTGATTTCGCCATCATTCATCTCGCATCCCCTTTTGCCTCCAGTATAAGCGGCAACCCTGTATACTAGATACTATGACAGCCACACTTTTTACCCGCATTATCAACGGCGACATTCCCAGCCACAAGGTATACGAAGACGACCGCACCTACGCATTTATGGACATCCACCCGATTCAGCCCGGCCAGGTGCTGGTTGTACCCAAAAACCCCGTGCCCTACATTTGGGACTTGCCCGAAGATGATTACCGGGCGCTGATGCGCACTGTCCAGCGTGTTGGTCGCAAAATGCGCGAGGTCTTTCCGGAACATACACACGTCGGCATACAGGTCGAGGGGCTCGAGGTGCCGCACACGCACGTCAAGGTGTTTGCGTTCTCGACCCCGCAGCAGTACCACGCCCACCCCGCCGCTACCGAGCCCGACCATACGGTACTCGCGGCTCTAGCGGCCAAACTTTCGCTATAGCATCGACACCATATTGACAAATAATAAAGCATATGCTAACATAGCATTATTACCTAATCAAACAAACAATATGCATACCCTACAAAAACTCACCGCCTATCTGATCACCCTCCTCAGCCTGAGTACGGCTACTGGCCTAGTGGTCCATGAAACAGCGATCGACAAGCTCCCGAGTGTTCACGACGCTAGCTATGGCGAGCTCGGCGCAACGAATCTATTGCCAGAAGTGATGCGCAGCGGCCACGCCCATGCCGAGTACAACCCTAGTCAATCGCTAATCAATGGCTTTACTCGCGCCGACCCCACCGCTCCCCCGCGCGAGCAGCTAGCGCGAAAATACCTCATGCAGCGCTACGAGCCGCGCGGGCGTCATGCGTTTGATAACTACTGTTTGCCGGTGATTAGCTAAGGCTCTCGAGCTCTGCCTGGAGGCGCACAATTAGCGCCTCTTTTTGGGCTAACTGCTCGCGCGTTTCCTCGACAAGTGCTGGCGGTGCCTGCGCCACGTAGCGCTCATTGGCCAGGCGATCCTCGAGCCGCTGGTGCTCCTCACGGGTACGCAGCAGCCGCATCTCTAGGTTTGACTGATGCTCATACAGCGTATCAGCATCGACATCTAGCCAGGCGTCGCGCCCACTTGCCGCCAGGCGAATACCGCGCGGCTGATCAACATGCTCAATGCTCTTGAGCCGTGCGAGATGCGCGATCACTTCCCTATTGTCCTCGATGAGCGAATCATCCATGTAAAGCAATCGGTAGCGCTTATTGCCCGGCAGCTCACTCATGACGTAGCGCGCTTCTGCCACTAGGCGCTGCAGGCGGCCAAACTGTGCAGCCGCGATATCGCTACACTCAAGCCCTGTCGGCCACGCGCTCAGCATCAGCAGGTCGTCATGCCAATCAAGCGCCTGCCAGATTGTTTCGGTCACAAATGGCGCAAATGGATGCGCGAGCTTGAGGCTGGTGTCGAGTACCCAGGCCAACAGATCGGGATTGGGCGCTACCTTAGAAGCCTCAAGATACCAATCGGCCACGTCGTCCCACACCACGTGGTACACCGTCTCGGCCGCTTCGGCAAATCGATAGTCTGATATCTGAGATTCGACTGTAGATATAGCGTTATTCAGCTGATAAATAATCCATTGGTCGACCATCGATTGTGGCTGTGGCGCTTGCGGCTGGTAGCCTTCGCCAAGTTTGTCCTCGATGTAGCGGGCGATATTCCACAGCTTGTTACAAAAATTCCGCCCCGCCACCACTGTAGACGTGCTAAATGCTTGATTCTGGGCGGCACTGCGATTAGACACGATGCCAAGGCGCAGCGCATCTGAGCCATATTCGGACATGACGTCCATCGGATTGATGACGTTGCCTTTAGATTTGCTCATTTTTTGGCCCTGCTCGTCGAGCACCATGCCGTGCAGATAGACATGACGAAACGGCACTTGATTGGTGGTATAGAGGCCCAGCATGATCATCCGCGCCACCCAGCGATCAAGCAAGTCTACCCCAGTTTCCATTATGGAGTTGGGGTAAAATCGCTGCAGTGCACCGCCAGTTAGATAGTCAGTAGTGATATACGGCCATTGCCCGCTCGAAAACCACGTATCAAAGGTGTCTTCCTCGCGGTGATAGGTGATGCCGTCCACCTCTATAGTTGGCTGATCGACGCGGGTATCAAATATCCAATCGTTCATATCGTGCTCGTTGTGAAACGCCGGAATAGGAATCCCCCACGGTATTTGACGCGACAAGTTCCAGTCCTTGAGGCCACGCAAGTAGTTAGCCAGCACCTTACCCTTGTTCGCAGGGGTGAAGGTCACTTCCCCACTCTCGATAGCAGCAATCGCCGCCTCAGCCAGCGGCTGCATGCGCAGGAACCACTGCTCTTTCACCATTGGCTCGATCACCGAGCCGCACTTGTAGCAGTGCCCCACGGCGTGTTCAATCGCCGACTCCCCGCGCAGCGCATCCTCGGCCCGCAGCGCCCCAATTACCTGTGCGCGTGCCTCTGCGACCGTTTTGCCCTCGAATTCAGCTGGCACATTGATCATCTTGCCATCAAAACCAATTACTTGCCTGATCTCTAGCTGATGGCGCTGGCCCATGTCGAAATCATTGGGGTCGTGCGCCGGCGTAATCTTGACGGCACCGGTGCCATAGTTCATATCGACATATTCATCGGCAATCACCGGCACTTCGCGGCGCGCCAGCGGCACAAACACGCTGGTGCCAATAAATTGCTTATAGCGCTCGTCATCTGGATGCACGGCAATCGCCACGTCGCCCAGCATTGTCTCGGGGCGAGTCGTCGCAACGATAATCTCACCAATGTGATCCATCGTTGGGTAAGCAATATTCCATAGAGTGCCGGCTTCGTTTTTGTGTTCTACCTCTATATCGGCAAAGCTAGTTTGGTGCTTGGTACAGTAATTAACAATTCGCTCACCTCTGTAAATGAGCTTCTCGTCCCACAGGCGCTTGAACGTCGCATACACGGTTTCGATTACCTTGCGATCAAGCGTGAATACTAAATCATCCCAAGTTGCACTAGTGCCGAGCGCTCGCAGCTGTAATTCCATAGTGCCACGCTGCTGATCGACAAAATTCCAAACATTATTGTACAACTCTTCACGTGTAAAGTCAAATCGTGACTTGCCTTCCCTCTCGAGAGACTTCTCGTACACCACCCACGTTTCAAACCCCGCATGGTCTGCACCAGGGATATAGGCCACATCCCTGCCCCGCATGCGGTGGTAGCGGGCCAAGATGTCCTCGAGGCTAATCGTTAGCGCGTGGCCAATGTGCAAATTGCCGTTGGCATTTGGCGGCGGCATCACCACGCTATACGGCTCACCCTCGCCGCGGGGCTTAAATGCCCCAGCCGATTCCCACATGGCATAAATCGTAGCTTCGTACTCGTTCGGACTATAGGATTTGGCAAGTTTCATAGCATCTATCGCGTTCGTCTACTTCATTAGTGATTAGCTTGTAATTATTCGGTTTCGTATCTGTTATTCACGTGAAAATTGGACATACTACTTAATCCATTTGCGATCTGCCTATGGATTACCCTCGTTAGTTTCCGGTTTCACGTGTTTGTGTTCGTATCTAGTATACCATAGCGTGTATAATGATGGCTATGGATACCCGACGAAACGACAATAGGGAAGTATGGGATGCGCTCGTGCACGATATGCAGGGGCACCCGCTACAATTATGGGGGTGGGGACAGCTCAAGTCGCGGCACAATTGGCGCGTGATCCGTGTCGAGGTGCATGACGGCGACACGATTATCGGCGGCGCCCAGCTGCTTATTAGGCCGTTACCGAGGCCGTTCAATGCGTTTGTGTATGTTCCACGCGGCCCCTTTGCGCTGCCAGGCAGGGAAACCGAGGTGCTAGATAGGGTGGCCGACTTCGTGCGGCTCAACTGCAACGCCGTACTGCTGTCGATCGAGCCCGACGCTGCCAACTACCCGGTGTCGGCCGAGTGGCGACGAGCAGCCCACACGATTCTGATCCCGCGCACACTCATCCTCGACCTGCGGCAACCACTCGAGCAACTCCTGGCCGCCATGACCAAGAAAACCCGTCAGTACATCCGCAAATCCGAGCGTGAGCCCCTAGAAATTCGGCGCGTCACCTCGCACGACGACATCACTGCCTGCCTCGAGATCTATCACCAGACCGCCCAGCGCGCTGGGTTTGCCCTGCACGACGATCAGTATTATCACGACCTGCACGACGAGATGGGGGAGTCGAGCATCATAGTTGCCTCGTATCACGACGGCCAACCAGTGGCGTTCCTGTGGCTGGCCCTCAGCGCCACCACGGCATTCGAGCTATATGGCGGCATGAACGACCTGGGGCAGCAATTGCGGGCTAATTATTCACTCAAATGGCACGCTATTACCACCTGCAAAGGGTGGGGGGTTGCCCGCTACGATATGAATGGCCTGCTCAATGATGGCGTCAGTACCTTTAAACAAGGCTTCGCCAGCCACGAAACCATGCTGGCTGGCACCTATGACCTGCCGCTATCGCCCCTGTATTTTGCCTGGACGAAAGGATTACCATTCGCCAAAAAAACCATCCGACGACTCAAATCGTTGCGTAAATAACAACGATTATTGTAGTACCGACACGTCGACCGCGCCCTGGCGGTACACCACTAGTCCGCCAGTGGAATCAAAGCCGATAATTGTCGACGGCGCGCGATCAGCTAGATCACCCCCGTCAACATAGAAATCCACTTGCTCGCCAAATGTCTCGATCGCCTGGTGAACTGTCTGAGCAGTAGGCTCGCCCGACCGATTGGCGCTGGTCGTCATCAGGGGTCCCGTGAGCGAAAGCAGGCGCAGCAAAGGCTCGTTATTTGGTACCCGCGCCGCCATTACATTCTGCCCCCGGCTTAGATACGTCTCGATGCCCGCTGCGTCCATCTCGACACTCAGCGGCGCCGGCCACGCGGTCGCCGCGCGCTCCACGGATACGCGCGGGAAGCCGAGGTCGATCAGATCCTCGGCACAGGCCGCAATGGTTGTACCCGGCTGGCGCTCCCTGGGCTTCAGCTCGTAGAGGCTAAAGATACCCGCTGGGCTCTGCGCAGCCGCCACCAGCCCATACACCGTATCGGTGGGAATAACCGCCACGTGGCCCGATAGCAGGCGCTCGGCAAGCTTAGTCAGATTACCGCTATCGAGGCCGGTGAAAATTTCGAGCGACACGCTAGCGGCTCCACGCAGTCTGCGTCATCGATACACTTGGCTGGACCTCGAGCGCAAATGGGTCGGTCGGCGCACGCTCTTGGGCATAATAGTGCCCAAGCGTCGCGATCATGGCGGCATTATCAGTGCATAGTCGCATCGGCGCATACTCGATGTCGATCGGCAGCCGAGCCCGCAGCTCATCGCGCAGCCTATCGCAGGCCGCCACGCCGCCAGCAATCACGACAGAGGTAGGGGCAAAGTCCTGGAACGCCCGTTCGGTTTTGTCGACCAGCGTCTCTACTGCCACGCGCTGGAAGCTCGCCGCAAAATCATCCCGCTGTTTAGCCGTCAGACGCTCGCTAAGCGCGTGCGAGGGAAAATTCGTATCCACACCCACTTCGCGCTGCACGGCCCGCAAAACAGCCGTTTTGAGGCCCGAAAAGCTAAAATCATACCTGCCGTCCAGCTTGGCCTTTGGCAATTCATACGCATAGGGGTCGCCGCGTAGCGCTGCTGCATCGATCGACGGCCCACCAGGATAGGGAAGGCCTAGGATTTTTGCCACCTTGTCGAAGGCCTCGCCCACAGCGTCATCCTGCGTCTGGCCGATCAGCTGGTAGTCGCCATGATTCCGAAACAGCACCAGCTGTGAGTGGCCGCCGCTCACAATCAGCGCCAGCATCGGAAATGTCGGCTGATGCGCAGGGAACTCAAGGGGTTTTTCGGCCTGCATCGTATCAGATTGGCTGGTGATAAAATTGGCGTAGACATGCGCCTCGACGTGGTGGATAGGGTAGAGCGGTTTGTCGTGCAACACGGCCAGCGTACGCGCGGCCAGCGTCCCCACCAGCAGCGAGCCAATCAACCCCGGCGCATATGTTACCGCAATCGCGTCGATATCATCCCACGACAGCCCCGACTGTGCAAATGCCTGGCGAATCACGGGGTTGATCGCCTCGATATGGCTCCGCGCCGCGATCTCGGGCACCACGCCGCCATAATGCGCATGGATATCGATCTGCGAATGCACCACATTAGCAAGCAAGCGCTTGCCATCCTCGACAATCGCCGCCGCCGTCTCGTCACAGCTCGACTCAATACCCAAAATATTCATATCTGTTATATTGTACCATGAAGCACTTAGATGACATGGAGCCTACGGCGTTAGGCTAGGCCGCTACGCCTTATGCGCCAGACCATACGACGGATCGTCATATAGACTGTTGTTGATAACAATCAGGTACTTTTTGTGTATGGGCCTTAGGTTGAACTCCCTGTATGCCTCGTCAGCCGACTTCACATAGCATATGGACGCAACATACTCCTCGTTGTCATTCTTCGGCCTAAACATACCTTTACACGCCACTTTAGATGTGCTGTCGCGCATTTCGCTATCAAAGGCGAGTCCGTAGTATTGCATAGGGTGCTTGGTCGGTGTTGCGCTCCAGCCAGGAAACTCCTGATTTATCAAGTCGGCCTCTACATCAGTCGCATAATATAAGTCATTGTGGGCAGCCGATGCGCATAGCACCACCCAGGTGCAACCAGACCGGTAGTCTCGTCCCACATACGCAAAATTTGGCCCCAAGGGTCGGTCACGGTAGTTTTCCCAATACCCATAGGCTTGTGCGACAACATATGCGATTAAGGCTGCTGTGCTACATGCAACGACGATAGGTAACTTAGACTTATACCAGTGACGTCTGGGATGTGTAAGTGGTTGCGCATACATCATTATCTCCTAGTTTAATTGGAATTAGATCGTGTCGCAACTATTGACATGTCGGCCCAGACAAACAGCTGTCCGATATTAGGCCTAGTTCGCTCGACACTCCCCGCATGTCAGTGGTAGAATAGGGGCATGAAGCAGAAACTTGTGAGGGGAATCCGCCGCGGCCTGCCGAGTGGTGCGGTGCGTGGCATCGAGGAAACCTACCGCCAGGGGCGTTCACATCTCGTTGCGGCCCGCTACGGCTATCCGGCACGCTGGCTGCGTGTTATCGCCGTCACCGGTACCAATGGCAAAACTACCACTGTTAACTTCATCAACGAAATCCTTAAGCAAGCAGGCTGCCGAACGGCAATGTTTACGACTGCGATCATCGAGGTAGCTGGAGTACGCCAGCTCAACGACCTCAATGCCACCGTTGGCAGTACCGCGCGGATGCAGCGGTTTTTGCGCGATGCCCGGAGGGCGCATGTCGACTATGTGCTGCTCGAGGTCACCAGCCATGCGCTTCATCAACACAAGCTGGACCACGTGCCGATCGAGGCCGCGATTATGACCAACCTCACCCAAGATCACCTAGACTACCACAAGTCGATGGATCGCTATGCCGCGGCCAAAGCAAAGCTATTTGCTGCCCAGCCCAAGTTTATCGTGCTTAACCGCGACGACGATTGGTACGACTATTTCGACCAGTTTCCCGCCTCTGCCCAAAAAATCACCTACGGCACCCACGCCGACGCCGAGGCGCACATCGACAACATCACCCTGTATCGCCGTGGCACCGAGGCCAGTCTTACCATTGACCACCAAACCAAACTGGAGCTGGCGACCGCACTGCCTGGGGCATTCAATGCCTACAATATGGTCGCGGCGGCGGCCTGCGCCTACTTGCTCGGCGTCAAGCTCCACGACATCCAGGAGGGCGTCGCCAACCTCGAGGCCATCCCTGGGCGATTCGAGCGAGCCGTCGAGGGCCTCGGCTACGACGTCATCGTCGACTACGCCCACACCCCCGATGCACTCCAACAGTTGCTAGCCGCCACGCGCCAGCTCACCAAAAACCGCGTCATCTTGGTATTTGGCGCCTGCGGGGATCGCGACCAGTCCAAGCGCCCCGTCATGGGCGAAATCGCCGCGCGAGGTGCCGATCGGATTATCCTGACAGATGAAGAAAGCTATAACGAAGATCCCGACCAGATCCGGCAAATGGTTCGCGAGGGGATTGAGCGCGCCCACGGCGATGGTAAAATGACCGAGATCGCCGACCGCCGCGACGCCATCGCAAAGGCCCTATCAATCGCCAAGAAGGGCGACATCATCCTCATCACCGGCATGGGCCACGAAGTCTACCGCATCATCAACGGCAAAAAGATCCCCTGGAACGACACCGAGGTGGTGCGGGAGCTTGCTACCACGCTCCATCAGACTAAATAATTATTTCTGTTTGTTACGTGCATCACGTTCTTCACGAAGTTTCTTAAAGCTTGCGAGATCGAGGTCCTGTTCAGATAGAATCCGTAGGAAATCTTCGTATTCTCTGTCAGGGCTAGGCACTCGCAGCACGTTACCGCTCGAAACATCGTAGCTGAGGTAAGCGATATCCTGCTGGAGCTTCATGGCTGCCTTGTCTGCTACAGGCTTAAAAGACCCAGACTCAACATGGGGCGCGCTTAGCACAGTCCAGCCAAGTTTTTTCTTGTAATTCTCGTGCGTATCAGGTAACTGTTCAAAATATTCTTGACTGATATCACCGACTCCGCGACCAAAAGCGCTGCTGGCGTCGTACCATACCGGAGCACTCTCCATCTGTAACTCACTTGGGTTACCGTTGAGGGCATAACGACCAGCCTGCCAAAAATATTCTCCCGAGACAGTAGCCGTTGGGAACGCTTTTTTGATCAGCTGCTGGGCTATTGATAATGTACCGCCCTTATTCTTGACTTCATCAACAATCAGGATGTTCTTGTTATCAAGTGTTGTCGGGAGCTCCTTGACGCTCTCTTGCCAGTTATCGCGATCAATCTCACCTATAGTAAAGATCGCTCGAATACGCGCAATATCCTCGTCAGGCACTTCATCAATGGAAAAATCCTCAGGCCCAAGTCGCCGCTCAGACTCATCATGACGAAATCCCTGGCGCTTAAACCACTCTGTACGATCTATGTTTAGATATTCAAATTGAGGGAGATCTGCGTCGGGCCTGGCTAGTTGCTCCCAAAGAGCTTGTACAAACCATGACACAGGACGCGCAGATTTGTCGAGCCAAATCACAATGTCTGGCCTCTGGTGGGATAGCTCAGGATTATCTGGATCCACCAGGTCACGTTCGGCAATCGAGCCATCGAGAGTACCAACGAGATCATCGGTGTAAGCTAGGTACTTGGATAACACGTGGTCGGTCTCCCATGAACGCGCTTTACCTCGTACTGTTTGCTTCTCAGCAGTAAGCAACTGGTAGTTCTGTTCTGGGGCGCTGAAAGGATTCTCTTTGTTTTTTGCCATATGTATTATGTAGAATCATAGCATAACCATGATAAAAAGTCAATATCGTGGTGTTAGTACCAATTGTCGCCGTGCAGGCGGGAGTGGAGACGAAGCAGTAAGCGCTCACCGATGTGCGACCAGATCTGGTAGGCAAGCGGGCGCACGGCGATGTCGTAGGCGCCGATGTAGTCTGTGACTTGCTTCGAAAAACTAGCCTTGAACCGACCGATGTTGTAGTGCGGATGTGATTCGTCGTGCATACGGTCGCTAGAGGGCGTGCCACAGAGGTCGTAGCTGGTGACATCGTGGGCCTTCATCCACTGAATTATCTGCCACTGCAGCAGGTGACTAGCGCCGTAGGTAGTGCGTTCGCGAATACTGGCACCGTCTTTGTAGGTGCCTTTGTGGCCAAATTTGATAGCGAATGCCGCTGCCACGACCCGGCCCTCGTGGTAGGCAAAAAACAGCTGGCCCTGTCCCTGGTCAGCAAATCGCTGCCAAAACCCATATTGGTAGGCAAACGACCGAATGCGGAACTGCCCAGCGGCCGTCGCCTCTAATAGATCGTACATGGTGCGAGCATGCTCGCCGGTGAATTCCACCGCTTCGGCCGTTACGCCGTCGCGCATGGCGCGGCGAATGGCGTGGCGCCCCTTCTGGTGTAGGCTGGCCATAATCGTGTCGAGCGGGGGAGTGAGGTCGAGTACGATGGTCGAGGCATTGGGCTGAATCGGGCGAACCTGATGCCACGACGACGGGAGTTCGCGGCGTAACGACGCGGGTAGCTCGGGCTCGATTTTGAGCACAAATACCCCATGAGCGCGGGCAAACGTTGCCAGCTCCGTCACCAACGACGACAGTTCTGGCACCATAGTGACACCAGGGCCTTTTGGCACATACCACAGGCGCCCAAGCAGTGGTACGTGGCGCTCGTGCACCGTCACTGCAATCTGATCTATCATGACATAACGAATCTTCCAGCCAGTAGCGGCTTTGGTGTCGGCAAGCTGCGCCGATTGAAAAAAATTACCGCCATCGGGGTTAGCAAGCACGTGCGTATCCCAGTGGTCAATCTCATCGGTAGAAGCAAATCGAATCATCTGGCCTTATTATACCTGTCTTGGTGGTGATAGCGCGCTACGATGTCTTGCAGTATCGGCAGCACTTGCTGGGCGATGCGGGCGGCGGCGGCATCGGGCAGTAGTAGCCGCCCCTGGTAATCTTCCTCGACGATGCCGGTGTAAAAAATATGCGACGGATCATGGTGGTGCTGCACCGCCGCGCGCTGCTCACGCTCGGCATTGAGCTCGCTAGCCTTAATATCGATCGGAATGTAGCCATACAGCATATAGTCGCCGCCGTGGCTGTCTTCGTTGTCGCTGCCATGGCGATAGGGCAGGGCAGTGTGGTCGAGCACGCGGGCAAATGACACCTCGTGGCGAATCCCGACAAGCGCCGCCCGAAACATCGACTCGACGCGGTCGAGGGCGTATTCACCGTGGAGCGCCTCGTAATGCTGGCGCAGATAGGCCTCGAGCTCGCTAAATGTCATAGTGTCGTCCTTGGCAATAATGACGCGACGCAGCAGCGCGTTGAATTTCATCACGGCCTCGATCGCCTGCGTGTATTCGGCGCGCTCGTCGCTATCCCATTTGCGATGCTCGTCGCGCAGGTGATTTAGGGTGTCTTGGGCCTGCAAGTACGCATCGATATGGTAGGCGAGCGCCGTCAGCGGATCACCGCGCAGCGGCGAATCTGGGGCGCTACGCCAGCGCGGTCGCCAACGGGCGCGGCGTGATGCTGGGGCATGTCGATGGAAGCGCATATGGTATTAGTATATCATTTACAAATTAGCACTCAGGCCTTGCAAGTGCTAATTTATTCGTTATAATAAGGGGTACGAACAACAATATGGAGGAATTTGTTATGAAATCACCAATTACACCTCTTGCTGATCGAGTCGTAGCTGTTCGTCAAGATCCAGCTACCAAATCTGCGAGCGGACTCTACTTGCCCGATGCCAACGAAAAGCCTGTTGACGCCGAAATCGTCGCCGTTGGCCCCGAGGTAAAAACCCTCAAATCTGGCGATCGCGTAATTATGAAAGATTACGCCGGCACCGAGCTAGAATTTAATGGTAAAAAATACATCGTTATCAAAGAGGAAGACGTCCTCGCAACCATCAACTAATTACTAGGAAAAGGATCGTATTATTATGGCAAAAAAAGTATTTTATGATGAAGATGCCCGCGCACGCGTCCTCGGCGGCGCAGAGGCACTCTACAACGCCGTCAAGGTAACCTACGGCCCCAAGGGCCGCAATGTGGTGATTGGCAAGGGCTATGGCGGCCCTACCGTGACTCACGACGGCGTGACGGTCGCCGAAAGTATTGAGCTGGCCGAAAGCGATGACGCGACACTTGGCTACAAAGTGGGCGCCGAGCTGATCAAGCAAGCCGCCACCAAGCTCAACAAAGTCGCCGGCGACGGCACCACCACCGTCACCGTACTCACCTACAGCATCCTACGCGAGGCCAATCGCTTAATTGCCGCCGGTCACAACCCTATGGAACTGCGCCGAGGTATCGAAGAGGCGGGCGCAGAGGTAGTAAAACGCCTTGACAAGCTAGCCGAAAACGTCGAGGGCAAGACCGAACGCGTCGCCGAAGTTGCCACTATCAGCGCCGGTAGCGAAGAAATCGGCAAGTTGATCGCCGGCGTCATCCAAAAAATCGGCAAAGACGGCGTCGTCACCGTCGAGGCCGGCCAAGGGCTAAAGCTCGAAGCAGAAGTTGTCGAGGGCTTCAACCTCGACCGCGGCTGGGTGAGTCCATTCTTTGTGACAGACACCGCCCGCGAAGAAGCCGTCTACGAAAAGCCAGCAATTCTGATCACCGAGAGCAAAATCTCGAGCCTGCAGGAATTCTTGCCGCTACTAGATAAATTGGTCCAGGCTGGCAAAAAAGACCTAGTGCTGTTTGCCGAGGAGCTCGAGGGTGAAGCACTGCGCATGCTAGTGCTCAACAAGCTAAAGGGCGTATTTAACACCGTCGCGGTCAAGGCGCCTGCCTATGGCGACCGCCGCAAGGAAATTCTTCAGGATATCGCGACGCTGACTGGCGCCACGGTTATTTCGAGCGATCTAGGGATGAATTTCGAGAATGTCGGCCTCGAAGTGCTAGGTTCGGCTCGCAAGGTGATTGTGGGCAAGGACGAAACGACCATTATCGAGGGCGACGGCAAATCCGCCGCGGTCAAGGATCGCATTGCGCAGATTAACGCTCAGAGCGCCAATGCCAAAAGCGAATACGACAAAGAAAACTACGACAAGCGCGCAGCAGCGCTTTCGGGCAAGGTCGCAGTCATCAAAGTCGGTGGCGCCACCGAGACCGAAATCGACGAAAAGAAATTCCGCGTCGATGACGCCGTCGCCGCAACCAAGGCCGCCCTGGCCGAGGGTATCGTCGCCGGTGGTGGCGTGACGCTGGTCAACCTGGCCGAAGAGATCAAAGTAACGGGCAGTGATAGCATCGCCGCCGGCCGACAGATCCTGCGTGACGCGCTCAAGCAGCCATTCCGCCAGATCATGCAAAACGCCGGCCTTAATGCCGACGCACTCCTGGCCCAAGTAGAGGCCGCCAAGCCTGGGCTGGGCGTCGACGTCATGCACCCCGGCCGCGACCTCATCGACGTCAAAAAAGCCGGTGTCATCGACCCTGCGCGCGTCACCAAGGAAGCCGTCACCAGCGCCGTATCGATCGCCAGCACCGCTGCGACTATGGGCGCGTTGGTCGTCGAAATCCCCGAGAAAGAAGCGCCAGCCGGCCCACCAATGGGTGGTGGCATGGGCATGATGTAGTAATCGAATACGCACCTACAAAGCAAGGCTCATAACGAGCCTTGCTTTGTGTGGGGCATACCATTTAGTAGAATGCTAACTTGACTATCATGGTAATCAGTGTTATAATTAAAAAATTATTATGCAACGCCCTGACCGCCCTTTAGTCGTTAATCACTCCTCTCGAGAGGACATCACGGATCGTCTGACTGCGCGACACGCACGACTACAGCGGTTTGGGGTGTCCGGGCTTACTGCACTCACCATAATAGGGGGACTGCCGGGCGACAGAGCGGTAACTAGTTCCTCTATAGCCGACACCCAATCGATGAGCCCAGAGGTCGTCGTTACGGCAACCGTCACCGTAGCACCAGAAGCACAAAAAAGCCCGCCCTATACCGTCCCGCCAACAGGGGTGATCGCCGATGCTGAGGCACTTGACCGCAACTTCGAGGGTCCGTCGGCAGAAACAAAACAGGCGGCGCTCTGGGCTGAAGGTCTATATGAAAAAGCCGCCCACATCTACTCTTACAAAGAAATGGCGGAAACCCGCGAAACAGCCGATCGTTTAATCTGGAGCGGAGCAAACCGCTATGCCATACAGCATAATCTTCATTTGTCTGACCCCGCCGAATACCGCGCACGCATCAACAAGACAGTGAACTATGACGAGGTAGCGGAAGAGACCGACGCGTACTGTCAAACGCTAGGATTTAGGTGCAACTTTGTCGATAACATCTCGACATATATCCATAATCGTCCAGGTGTCAAAGCCATTAATCGTAACGAGCCTGGCATCATGCCAGCGATTAATAACCGGGCGATCATGCTGATCAACTCGCTCTCTATCATTCCACGGGAGTTTTTTGCCGCCAGCAAACTCACAACGATCCATCTCACAGCCGGCAAGGATACTCGTGGGGGAGCCGAGCAATTTTATAAGACAAGAGATATCGAAATCGAGCTCTCTGCTAAGCCTGACAGCAACCTAACTGGGCACGAACTGGGGCATTTGTTTGATTCTGTCTACGGAGGCGAGACACCACGCGATGACGCCTACCTACAGCTTAACCCACCTTGGTTTCGCTATAATGATGATAGACCACACCCAGATGTTACGCGCACACAGTACGGTGCTGCAAATATATACGAAGACAAGGCCACAATATATGAGCAGCTCATTGGCGGCCTCGGGTCTTCACTCATGACGAATGAGCATCCTGTCATCGTCAAAAAACGCCAGCTATTGATGGCACGACTTAACCATGCCGTACCTGGCTATCTAAACTATTTGTTCGATACCGCCATATCGCGCCCATCCGATAGTATGTCCCAGGCCGCACGCGACAGTTGGCCTTATAGTCCATAGCCAACGCATGGCATCAGCTACAAAAAAGTCTTAGCTCACAATACAACGTGGGTTTTTGCTAATCTATTGGTTGTTCGAGAGGTAGTCGACTTCTTTGATGATATCAAGCAGGGCTTTGGCCTTGCGCGATTCGTCCATGATCTCGCGAGCGGCTTGGTGAGCCGGCGCAAGCAAGCTGCGGTCATCGGTGGAGCGGATCAGCAGTAGCAGGGTATCAAACTTCTCCTCGGGTGAGACGTTGAGCTTGTCGACAAGCGGTCGCAGCTCGCCAATGGCCTGTTGCTTGATAGAGTCAAGCTCGCTGTTGCCGGCGCCACTAGTGGCATCCACGGCAGAGGGAGTGGGGGCAAAGCTAGCCTCTGCGGTCGGCATAGGCGTAGGTGGCTCGGGCACCATTGGCTGCTCTGGCTCTGGCAGCGATACGGGCGAGTCATCAAGGATGCCGCCCTGATTGGCAGTGTCTTCGCCCAGGCCGCCGTCCGACATTACAGGTGGCTCGATGTATTGGGGCTCATCGGCGTCAGTCGTGACCGGTACGGCGCTGCTAGCACTCGTTGTGCCGTTCACCTCGGCCAGCACATTGGCCAGCTCTTGGTCATCATTTGCCACTTGATCCTTGTCGTCTTTGTTCATACCCCACCCCTAGTAAAATAAAAGTTATGCTTATCTTTGCATATACTGTATCATAGGTGTAGAACATAGCGCAAGTGAAAACGGGAGGGTAACTATGCTTGACGATACGAACGTGCTTAATCAGCGCGATCCACACGGCGCGCTGGCGGTAGCAGCCGACGAAATCAATCAGTTACGCTTTGAGGCCGAGGTGCAGGACGGCGACCATGATGGACGCACGCTGACGCGAGTAGTCTATACCGGCATGGGTGGCTCGGCGCTAGCGGCAGCGGTGGTGGCGCGCTGGCTGAGCGACACGCTAGCGGTACCGTTTGAGCTAGTGCGCAACTACGACCTGCCGCACTATGTCGATGCTAGCACGCTGGTCATTGCCGCCAGCTACTCTGGTAACACCGAGGAATCGTTGTCTGCGTTACAACATGCCCGTGATGCGGGTGCACAAGTCGCCATTATCTCGGCGGGCGGGGAACTGGTCGATATTGCCCAGCGTGAGCATATCGCTCATATTCGTTTGCCGAGTGGCCTGCAACCACGGATGACATTGTTGTATTTTTTACGCGCAATTACGCGACTATTGGCACATTTTGAGCTGGTTGATCACGCGCCATACGAATCGCTGGCTGCGGCATATGACGAGCTATTGCCGCTCGTAGCGCAATGGGGGCGTAATGTGCCCACCGAACGCAACTACGCCAAGCAGCTTGCTGTCGTAGCAGTCGGCAAGACGCCGGTCATCTATGGCGGCTGGCTGACCGCGCCCGTTGCCTACAAATGGAAAATCAGCTGGAATGAAAACGCCAAAAACGTTGCGTTTTGCAATGAATACCCCGAGGCAAATCACAATGAATTCCTGGGCTGGACCTCGCATCCAGTCGACAAGCCATTTGTGATATTCGACCTTGTAAGCAGCTACGAGCACGAGCGCATCAAATTGCGATTCAAGCTCACCGACCGCCTGCTAAGCGGCATGCGCCCAAAAAGCAACGTGGTGGATATGGTTGGTTCGTCACTGATCGCCCAGCTAGTCTGGGGATGCATTTTGGCAGACTATGCCAGCATCTACGTGGCAATCCTCAATGGTGTCGATCCGGTGCCGGTCGAGATAATCGAGCGGCTCAAGCACGAGCTCGCCGCGCAGTAGCCGGGGCAGCTTAGTGATATTGACGCAGCGATTCGATGGGGTCTTTGCGGGCCGCACGTAATGCCGGATACAGGCCAAATGCCACGCCGACAGCCACCGCTACCGCAAGCGCCACCGCAGCAATCTGCCAAGTAAATGCGGGGTTGAATGTCAGCTGCGTACTGATGATAAACGCCGTGATATAACCCAGTAGATAGCCAAATACGCCACCCACTAGGCTCATCAGTAGCGCCTCGATCAGGAACTGATTGACAATATTGCGATCGCTTGCGCCCACGGCTTTGCGCAGGCCAATTTCGCGCGTACGCTCGGCAACACCGACCAGCATGATATTCATGATACCAATGCCGCCGACCACCAGTGATATAGCCGCGATGGCTGTCATTACCCCTGTAATTACGGCGAATAGCTGGCTAGTAGGCGTGGCAATCTCGTGCCCGTAGACGATCGAAAAATCCTGCTCACCCTGATGCGCCGCGACCAGTGCTTGGCGGGCTTGGTCGACGGCCACTGGCAGGCCAGCAGCATCAGCCGCCCGGATATTAATCTGCTGAATCTGCGCGGTGCCGCTATGGAGCATTTTGCCTGCCTCGAGCGAAATAAAAGCCGTACGGTCGACATCAATATTGTTGTAATTGATAGGATTATTAACGCGCTTGATAATGCCAATCACGGTAAATTCGTGGCCGCGCAGCGTAAACGTCAGGCCAATGGGTTTTTCGCTACCAAACAAATCGACCGCCAGCTGCTGGCCAATCACTGCTGTTGTAGCATTCGCAACATCATTCAGCACCTGGCCGTCACGTGTTTCGAGCTGCGTCATTTGGAAAAAATCGGGTGTCGTGGCGAGCACCATGCTATTGGCGACCGTAGTCTGATCTGCCTTGAGCGAGCCATTAAGGATCATCAGCGGCGCGGCGGCGGTAATGCTGGGCAATTTTTTGAGCTGATCGACGTCACTGGTGGTAAGCGTACTAGTGCTATAAAATTGCTGCGATACCGGCGTTGTCAGCTCGTTGACGCTTTTGGTCGGCACGCCGGGGCGAATCACCGCTAAATTGCCACCAAGCTGATCAACTTGGTGCGCTACTACTCGTGTGACACCAGCACTCAGCGCCAGGATCGTTGTGATACTAGCGATGCCGATCGTAATGCCTAGCACCGTCAGCAGCGTGCGCGTGCGTGTCGAACGCAGCGAATGAACCGCGCCATACACATGTTCAAAAATCAGGGGTTGGCGCATTACTTTTTGGCTCCTTTTTTGCGTGATTTAGCGGCTTTTGGGGTAGTTTTTGCGCGACGAGCAGCGAGCGGTATCTTACTGCTAGTGGTACGTTTTGGCGCACGGTCGGTCTTGGTGTCGGTGGCAATCTGGCCATCTAGCATATGAATAACGCGGGTGGCATAGCTAATAAGAGTGGGGTTGTGCGTGACCATAATGATGGTGTTGCCGCGACGATGAAGGTCGGAGAGCTCTTCCATGATGACATGGCTCGATCGGCTATCGAGGTTGCCCGTGGGCTCGTCGGCGAGAATAATCGAGGGGTCGTTTACCAGCGCACGCGCAATCGCAACTCGCTGCATTTGGCCACCCGACAGCTGCCAGGGCAGGTAATATTCGCGCTCGTTTAGATGAAAGGTGCGTAGCACTTCGCTAGCGCGCTCGAGGCGCTGGGTGCGCCGCACGCCTTTGTAAGTGAGTGGCAGGGCGACGTTTTCGATCACATTCAGGCGATTAATCAGGTTAAAGCTCTGGAATACGACGCCGATTTTTTCGGAACGAATGCGGGCATGTGCCGAATTGCTGAGCCGCTGCACCGTACGGCCCTCGAGCACATACTCGCCATCGGTAGCACGGTCGAGCAGACCCAGAATATTCAGCAGGGTCGTTTTGCCGCAGCCGCTTGGCCCCATGATAGTGATAAATTCGCCCCGGTCAATAGTAAGCGTCACGCCGTCGAGGGCGTTGTGCTGAGCGTCACCCAGGCCGTATCGCTTGACCAGGTTTCGCAGCTCAATCAGTGGTTCGGGGCTCGCAGTTGCCATTTCTATCTATTATAGGCCGCTGTGAGGAGATTTTGCAATACACGCTAAGGGCATTTTTTGACAAATTAGCAACATAATGCTGTTAGCCTATCAAAGAAAACGCTTCAGGGCCGCTGGCAGGCCATGAAGCGTTTTCTCGTGGCGGAGAGAGAGGGATTCGAACCCTCGAAAGAGTTGCCCCTTTACACGCGTTCCAGGCGTGCCAGTTCAACCACTCCTGCATCTCTCCGTATGTCTATATTATAGCCCACCGTACCACATTTTGTGCGCCATCATAACGGCAACCCCAAAAAAAGATAATCCCTTAACAGATGAAATAAAATGCTGTGAGGTGTTAGCGGACCTTGATGGTTCTTGATGGTTGGATGGTTCGACGCGCCCGCAGCAGACGAGCAATAAAATAACCCCACAGACGTGAGGTGATTCTATTGGTACACCCGACAGGATTCGAACCTGTGGCCTTTGGCTCCGCAAGCCAACGCTCTATCCAGCTGAGCTACGGGTGCATACTTGCTATCTTTTGACCTATAGCAGGCTAGGCTATAGGTGTATATAACTCACTAAGTGTACCACATATCAGGGGTAGGGGCAAGGTATTAGATGCGCAGTTTGCGAACAATCTGGTCCATAAAATCGAGGTGCGGCTCGTGCATTGGCAGACGCGCACCAAACATATCGACGATTTCTTCGCCCGATGCCTCGGGGAAATACACCGTAAGCGCCGGCTGAAAACGCTTGCGCGGAATCAGTATAATCGAATACTCGCCCTCATCGCGCAGCACACCAAAACTCTTAAATTCATCGAACACCCGCAGTGTATCGTTGATATACAGCCCCTTGCGGCTCAGTGTGTAATTAATTACTGCCGGTGGACGCTTGATATATACAATCAGCGCCGCGGCCATTACCACGATCAGCGCCGCGAAGGTCCACGAATCCATTAGCCAGATCGAGATAATAAGTAACCCCACTACCACCAGGACAAATAGCCCAAACCATCGCGCATCTTTTTCGCGGTGAAGGTACTCGGTAGCCTGCCAGTGCACCGGCGTATCGGCGAGATCTTCGGCAATACCGACGCCGATCTCGATGTCTTCACCCTGGTCACTAGCAGCGGGTTCTGATGTTGGCTCCATATTGTTAGTATAGCATGAACAATATTATAGGCGGTATATCCTTGAGCCCACCGACTATGCCAGCAGGTGCCACTATCTAAACGTTGGTGCCGCTACCAGCGGTAAAACTGCCGATGACGAAGTTGACTGCGGCAAATGCCAAGATTGCCACAATTACCCCAACAAGCGCATACAGAATGGTGTTTTTGGCAGCGGTAACGTTGGCGGAGTTGCCCCCAGAAGTAATATAGCGTAGGCCGCCGACGATGATCATGATAACAGCGACGGCACCGATGATAAACAGCAGCACATTCGTAACCGTCGAAAATACCCCGGTCGCACCGGTAAGATTGGTTGGCTGTTCAGCGCCCTTTGCGGCCGCAGCGCCACTTTGGGTGTTGAGGCCCTCGGCGCCAACAAATGGGCTATATCCCAGCGTCAGTAGCATAACCGCACTTACAGCGAGAAGGGTTGATGTGGCAAGGGTAGTAATGACTTTTTTCATATCTACCAAATATGATACCATGATAGGCGCTCGCTGTCGATTGCTCGCCTGCTGTTTTGGTGAAATATGTCACACCTACCACCTCTGCCGTAAGATGTGCTACAATAGGTGAGTTATCGTACTTTTGTAGCTCAACTAGCGCGCCCAAGTGGCTGCTGCGCGGAACGTATCGTATCGGCAAATAAGCGGCTAGCTTATCCCGTCACTCTACGTGCCGGGCAGGAGCTACGTGTGTAGCTTTTCCATAAGTACGGAGGAGTACCCAAGTGGCTGAAGGGGACGGTTTGCTAAATCGTTAGTGTGGGGAGACCTGCAGCGGGAGTTCGAATCTCCCCTCCTCCGCCAAATAAAATCGACGACCTATAGTTATACGGGTCGTCAGTTTTATTTGGCAGGAATAGGGAAGGGCGCTTTGCCTTTCGATCGACTCTCTGCTAAAATATCGAGGTCACCCACGGAGAGGTGACCGAGTGGTTGATGGTACTGGTCTTGAAAACCAGCGTGGGGCAACTCACCGCGGGTTCGAATCCCGCCCTCTCCGCCATGCAATGCGACCCCAAACAGGGGTCGTTTTGTATGGTATCATACCACTCACCCTACGCCGCGTCATCCAGCGGCTGTCGCGCTACCACCGCCACGTATACTTCCTCGGCGCCCCGCTGGCGCAGTACGCGCGCCACCGCATCGAGCGTCGCTCCTGTAGTCATGACATCATCAATCACCACATACCGGCCACCCGTGGTCGCTATCGTGCAATCATACGACTCGCTGGCCTGACGCTGCCGGGCACGACGCGTACTGCCACGCTGGACGTAGTTTGCCCGCCGAGTCACCACGGCCCGATAGGGAAGGCGGCGCTGCCGGGCGAATGCTGCGGCAATGCGCTCTGCATGGGCAAAGCCNNAGTGTGGCACAAGCATCAAGTGCGGCGGCGTTGTGCCGCCATTTGTATTCATCAATGAGCCGGCCAATCACCTCGTCGCGCTCCGTAGCGGCCCAGCCCCTCGAATAGGCCACCTGTGGACGGCAGCGCCCACACGCTCCAGCGCCACTGGTCACTAAGCCACAAACTAAGCATTGTTCGAACAATTGTTCTATGTAGTATTCTCTACAACACTCACACAAAACGCCACCAACGCGGTCGCAAGACACACAGTAGTGGGGCGCAAGGGCGTTGGCCAGGCTACGGAGTATTGTATTTTTTACGTTTAGTTGCATCTATTTATTGATTATACGCCAGAGGTTAGCTATAATGCGAACAGACTATTTGTCAACAAGACAGCCTGAGAAAGTGGAGGATATCATGGCCCGTAAACAAAATGACGACTTATTGATTGAAGACGAGCTCGCCGCGGCATTCCTAAATGATGACGACGATATGGTGAGCGAGCCGCAGCAATCTGCCCAACCAGACCCAAACAACTGGAACGACGCCGAGGAAGACCTGCCTGGTCAGCTGGCCGTTGACGTATTCGAGACCGAAGAGCGACTCATCGTCAAGGCTCGCACCCCTGGTGTCAACAAAGAAGACCTCGACGTCAGCATCTCTGATGGCATCCTAACGATCACCGGCACGTTGTCGAGCGGCGACGACACCAGTGCGACTAATTGGCACATCCAGGAATGCTACTGGGGCGAATTTAGCCGCACGCTGGCACTACCTGTGGCTGTCAAGGAAGACGAAGTCGGCGCAGTCCTCAAGGACGGCGTTCTGACCATCAGCTTCACCAAAGTCAAGCAAGAACAAGCCAAGAAAATCGCCATCCAGTAGCCTCGCTAGCGGATATCACACACCCTCATTTCGATGAGGGTGTTTTTGTAGGCGCGCACCCGTACACCCAAAACCCGCCGGCTACGATAGTTGCACGGCGGGCTGAGAATAGGAGGGCAGGTCTATTGCTGCGCGAAGCTAGTGATCACAAAGTTGACCGCAGCAAAGGCCAGAATTGCGACGATAACACCAATGATCGAGTACATAATGGTGTTTTTGGCACTGGTAACCTGCGCTTGGTCGCCGTTTGAGGTGGTATATTTAAAGCCACCAAGGATCAGCATAATCACCGAGACTGCACCGATAATAAACAGCAGCACGTTCGTCACTGTACGGAAAATTCCCTGGCCGGTACAGCCCTCTTCGGTACCAAACAAACAGCCGGCGTCACCCTGCTGGTCTTTGCCCTGAGCAGATTTTGCGCCATCGCCAAGACCGAGGTCGAATGCGTAGGTAGGCGTGGCTGCTGCGAGCGCCGTAACAGAGACGAGCCCCAGCACGATGAGTGTACTTGCGATGAGTTTTTTGATTGTTGCTTTCATGTTGATGGTTTTTCCTTTCCTAAAAAAGCGTAGTTCATGTCTAGTTATAGCAGATTTTGCGGCGGCTGTACACCTCTTATTTGAAGGCGTTAATTACAAAATTGACAATAGCGTAGGCCATGATCGCCACGATCAAGCCGATGACGGCATACATGATGGTGTTTTTGGCACTGGTAACCTGCGCTTGGTCGCCGTTTGAGGTGGTGTACTTGATGCCACCGATGACAATCATGATGACGGCAACGGCGCCCAGAACATAGAGCAGCACGTCAATTACAGTCTTAATCAGGCCCGACAGGCTCGCGGTCGATGATGTCTGACTACCGCCACCTGCTGCTTGATACCCCTTTGTCATTTCATCAGTAGTGGTTGCATGGGCTGGCTGTACGGCGAACGGCAATACAGCCACACTCCCCAATACGGCAATTGCAAACGTAGTGATAAGGGTTGCAAATTTTTTCATAGTAGTTCCTTTCCCCGAGCGAGGGGGTTATTTGATACGATTAATCACAAAATTGACAATAGCATAGGCCATAATCGCCACGACTAAGCCGATGACGGCGTACATAATGGTGTTTTTGGCGCTATTAATGCCCGATTGGTCACCGCCAGAGGTGGTGTACTTAATGCCACCAATGACAATCATGATTACCGCGACACCTGCCAGAATAAACAGCATAGTGTTGACGACTTTTTCGATCAGGCCCGCGGCGCTGTCGTTTTGCGACTTACACACCGCGCTATCGGTGGCATTGGTACAGCTTTGGAAGACATTGATTGCCCCAGCTGCCGGGCTCGCGACAAGGCCGCCAAGCAGTACGGCGCCGAGTATGGTTATGGTTTTTAGGAATTTTTTCATCTCGATATTGTCTCCTTGTAGACTTAGGTCGCTCTAAAAATAATAAACTGTGTAATCACAAACGCCGAGGCAATCACGATCAGGCCAACTGCCGCCGCGACAATGGCATTGCGTGCCCGCGTAACTTGGCTAGAATCGCCATTAGACGTCGTAAACAAATACCCCGCGATCACGATCACGATAATGGCAATAATTGCACCCCACGCATAGGCTGTGTTTAGCAGCCCCTGCAGGGGATTGGCGGCATCGGTGACGCCGCTATAGCCGATATCCCCAGGGTTTAGCTTGCTGGTCTCGGCAAGGATGGTGAATATCCTCATCGGAGCGCTCCTGCTATCAGGTTAACGATGCCTACCGATCCAATCGAGATAACGAGGCCAATGATGGCATTGAGAATGGTTTTTTTGGCATTGGCCATGTCACCAGGATTACCGGTGCTGATAATGTATTTGTAACCACCCCAGATGATGTATGCGGCCGCAAGGTAACCGACGGCTTGCAGCGCAATCTCGATGATATTCAGCGCAATCTGCCAGATAAAGCCAGGCAAGCCGCCCTTTACTTTGTCGGGCGAGACAATTTCGCAGGTAGCGGGGTCGTACACGCCGCGGTACCAGACCGGGAATGTCAGTAGTCGCTTTTCGCAGCTGGTACCACTGGCCGCCTGTACCGATGGTGCGCTCGCTACGCCCAGCGTACCCATAGTCGTAACCAGTAGGGCAGCCGCAAGCAGCGCCGTTTGTAATCGTTTCATCAAGTGAATAATCCTCCTGGCGTAATAAAGTTGATGATCAGATACATAAATCCATAGAACACCAGCCCAATCACGGTATCACGAATGATGGTTTTGGCTTTTTCGAGCTGGCCGGCATTATCGGCGGCCGAAGTGTACAGGATGCTGGCATAGACAATCGCGCCCACCGCCGCTATTCCCACGCCGGCCGTTAGCACATTTAACACCAGTATCAGCAGCGCCCAGGTGGCGTTCTTTTTGACATCGCTGCTGTTGTTGTCGGTGCCACTAGGGCAAGAGATGATAGAGGTTTTGGTGCCACAGCTGGTGTTGTCGGCGGCCTGCACAACAGGGGCGGCGGCCCAGATCGTCGTCCCCAGCATCAGGCCTAGCGTCAGTATACTTTTTTGTTTTATGTTCATATCACTTCCAACAATACGATACTTATGCCGTTCGTGCAAGGCCTTACAGATACAAGATCAAGCATAAGTATTGACTTTTTGGCTATAAAATGGTAATATTGACTCGATATGTGGGAATCGTTCAAACACTCTGTGTTCGGTCGGCCATCGATTCGAACGTTCCTGGCTGTTGTCCTGGTGGCGATAACGGCGGTTTTTGCGAACATTCTCACCCCTCATGATGCAGCTGCACTGGGTGCCCAGTGGCAGGGCGGCGACCTAGTGGTCGACAGCAAAACCTACAAACCCGTACCAGACATCGGCGATAACGACTCGCGTGGCGAACCAGCCGGTACTCATGTCTACCAGTACCTCGACACCTCGACCAGCCCCACAACCGCTGAGAACATTCTCTTTGCCCCTGGCTCGACGCCCAACCAGCTTAATTCCGCCTCGCTAGCTCTGTACGACTACACCCCGCCCAGCCAGTACAAAGCAAAAGGCGCCAAGCAAACCATCTCGATCGGCGACGGCACCAACCAAGCCCCCGACCAAAACACCACCGGCCAAACCTGTGGCGTGCAAAGCATCGGCTGGATCGTCTGCTCAGTCGCACAAGGTATGGCCAACGGCATGGATTATCTATTTAGCATCATCAGCGGCTTCATGACCATCGACCTACTCACCGGCGACAGCTCAACGGCCGTCTACCGGGGCTGGGAATATATGCGCAATATCGCCAACGTCCTGCTAGTCATCGTATTCCTCATCCTCATCTATTCCAACATCACCAGCATGGGCATCTCGCAGTATGGCATCCAAAAATCCCTGCCAAAACTCGTCCTCGCCGCCATCCTGATCAACGTGTCATTTGTGCTGTGCTCGGTCGCTATCGACCTCTCAAACATCCTTGGCTCGAGCATCAATCAGCTTTTCCTGCATATCGGCGACTCTGTCACTAACCAAGCCGTACTGGCTAATCAACTCACCTGGAAAAACCTGGCCGAACACGTATTGGCGGGGCTTAGCGGCATCACAATCGCCGGGCTTGCATTTGCTGGCAAAATCTCGTTTGCTGGTGCTTGGACATTCCTATTACCGGTATTAGTGGGCGTAGGCCTGGCTGTCATCACCGCAGTGGTAGTGCTAGCCGCTCGTCAAGCCATTATCATGACCCTCATCATGATCGCACCCTTGGCATTTATCGCCTACATTCTGCCAAATACCAACAAATACTTCGACAAGTGGAAAGATGCCCTGATCACGCTACTGGTGCTATTCCCGGCCTTTGCTGTGGTGTTTGGTGCCGCCCAGCTAGCGGGGCGGGTAATGATTTACAGTGCTACCTCGGCCGCACAGCTGATTTTTGGCTTTGCGGTCATGGCGGCCCCACTGTATGTCACGCCGCTGCTGGTCAAGTTTAGCGGCGGGTTCTTGGGCCGCGTCATGGGCATCGTCAACAACCCCAACAAGGGCCTGGTCGACCGCACCCGCAACTGGGGTTCACAATACCGCGACCGCAAAGGGACTAAGCAAATCGCCACCGGCACCAGCCTGCTGGCTCGCCGCCGCCGCGCTAACTTCAAGCGTAACCGCCGCGACGAAGAAGAACACAAGCGTAATCAAGATATGAGCGAAAACCGCTACCGCCGCAGCCAATATGGCCGCGAAGCGACCGTTGCCGCCAAAAACCTCGCCCACCAGCGCCAGCTCATCGATGCCGAAGACGAGCACCGTTGGAATGAATCGCTCAACAGCAACAAGCTGCTGCGCGAGCGCGAGCTGAAACTCCGTGTCACCACGGATCAATCGAGTCTGCAAAAGGCCATCATGGATGCTACCCACGCCGAGCTCAAAGCAGGTGAATACAGCGCCGTGCATGGGCCACAAACCCGCGATATGGCGAAACTGATCGAAGACGCCACCAAAACATCCGAGCAGATCGCCCTGACCGGCATGCGCAAATCACAGGCCGAAGTGCAAGAAAAATCCCAACTTACCCAGGCGCTGCTCGCAAATCGCGACGCTATCCGCGAATACGCTGGCGGTATTCGCGGTGCCGAGGGTGCCGAAACAGTGCTAGCATCGGCTATCGCCTCGTACCGCAAAGAATACAATGACCGCATCGGCGAGAAATCCCAGCTGATGCAGCACTTCAACCTCAGCTCCAACGAGCGCCAAGACGTCGCCATGGGCCGAGATGTCATCAAAACCAAAAATGGCGCTACCTACACCTTCAAAAAAGACGACGAATTCGCCCGCGAAGCCGCCATCGACAGCCAGCTCAAGACCGGCGCTTATACACAGATCAAGGAAATCATCGACCAATCTGGCGCCTACACCGACGCCAGTGGCAACCTGGTCAAGGGTGCTACCTACGAATACCGCACAACCATCTCCCAGCTTATTCCACAAGCTGGTCTGCCGGGCAAGGCAGTATTTTGGGGCACTAAGACCATCGACGATATCTCACAGGGCACCTACTACGGTGATGCCAGCGAACAGGCGGCGATACTCTACAATATTAAGGCCGGTAAAATCAAGGCGAATGTTCTCGCCGGAATGGATGCCACCGCGCTCGAATCTATGTATACTATCAAATCAACTCCTGCATACACCGCTCTTAATGCAGCTGAGCAACGAGCTATCGATTCTAATTACAACGCCATGCGCGAAGCCGCAACCACCATCCTTAAAACCCCCGAAATTGCCCAGGCTGCCTCCCGCGCTGCTATCGAAGTGTTCGAGAGATTCAAGATATAACTATATCACTTACCATAACCGGCTTGACTTTTTAGTAAATATGGTATATAATGCAGCTTATACCTCGTTAGTAGTAATAACTCGCTCTTATGCAGCGAAAGGAAATACAACGACATGGCACATCAGGAACGATCAACAAACCTCTTCCTCGAGCACCTACCGGGCAAGCGTTTAGCCGCAGGTACTATACTCGCTGCTACAGCAATTGGCTTAGCTGGCTGTGGTGAAAAACCCAACCCCGGCGGCGAAGTCACGGCTACTGGCACTACACAGTCGCAACCGACAACTCACGAGACTACTGTGCCCCTCAGCGAATTAGAGAAATACGCCGCAAATCTTACCCCTGACAAATTAGCCAATATGACGCCAGATCAGATTGTTGCCGCCGCGACGATTTCGTCGACCACCGCAAAAAACGAGAAAGAGCTGGCCAAGGCTGCAACGATTTACTGGAAAGGCTTGCTGGGCGCCGGTACCTCGGCTAAGGAGCTCAAGAACGCATTTGAGAGCAAGGGCCTGACGGTAGATGGATACAGCGATATGATGATCAACGGCCTCAACGGAGCTGGTGGCTATGATACTTGGTTCAAAAAAGGCTTTAACCTTGGCTACCCTAACACCACCTCTTCAGATGGTAAGCACGCCAACGTACGCGAATATATCCTCGATGAAGCAGGCCGAGCCGAAACATATGGCGCCTATACATTCGACGTCACGCTGGACCCAGCATCAGTCAACTATACTCTTGACCAAAAAACTCTTGTCTATACAATGCGCCTGATCGACAAGCCGGTAGTCAATGGTGTGCAACCAGCCGATCGCCTAATCGACGTCACGCTTGTCAATCCACATGTGGACGAAAAGGGTAACTGGGCAATCAATAACTGGAGTATGAACGATCTCTCATACAATCCCGGCAAGTAAATTACCTCCACAACCAAATAAAGTTCGCCCCACGGAGCGAGCTTTTTGGTATCTAGGAATATTAGTGTAATCGTGGTTAAATAAACATAACAACTATGAAGAGATTTTCGATAGGATTACTAGCGGTCATGGTGCTACTTTCGAGTATCGTAGCCTCGATCAGCCTGCCTGCGCCGTCCTACGCTGCGACGGCTAGCTCGGCCACGCCCGAGGAGCAGGTAAAGGCATTCTTGTATTTCCGCTCGCTACAGTCCTGCCTATACCAGGGCGCGATCTTTAACCGCATTGGCGGTAATTATAGTAGCGGCTATATCTCTACCGAGGATGCCAATGGCGGGGCGTGGTTTAAGAGCAACACCAACAAGCGTGTCCTACCCCGAGCAGATGGGCACTTCTACGATTGTGGCGACGCCGACTGGATACGCGATATGATATCGCTCTACGGCTACGGTTCGGGTGGGGAAATGCTTACAGCCATTGGATTTGATCGTAATGGCGACGCCGACTATACCGCAAAATTCCAGGATGTCATTGCCAATAATTTAGGTGGTAATATTGCCAAGAAGTGGGGCAAGGAGCCGCCACTTGAAGGTGCGGGGAGTTATTACTTTTTTTACTCCCTGTTCACCGATACCAAGGATGGCTGTGGGGCCACGAGAACGAATGACGCTGGCCTTGCCGATAGTAATAAGGGCGTGCGCATCAGTAAAATGATAGACCCGGCGACCGGTGCGCTGACGCCTGACGGGCAAAATATTGCATTTGCCTACAAATCTGGCACCACGGGCACAGACGAGGTTGCGGTATTTAATGAAGCCAGGGGCGGATACAAGTCGATGACCTGTCGACAAATTGCCCAGAATATCAGTGATAATGCGCCGGCAGCCGCAGCCTATTACCGCAGCCACCCCGACCAGGCCAAAAACCTTGGCTCTATTACGGGCGATCCGACGACGGGAAATAAAGCCACCTGTGCGGTCGAAGGCATCGGCTGGCTCATCTGCCCAGTGGTCACTGTGATGTCCAAGATTACTGATCAATCATATACCCTCGTCAGCTCACTGCTAGTCGTGCAGCCATTATCTACGGCGGGTGGTAACGCGTCACTATATGATGCCTGGACGAAGATGCGCAATATCGCCAATGTACTGTTTGCGATTGCGTTTCTTGTTATTATGTATGCGCAAATTACCTCTATGGGTATTAGTAATTACGGCGTAAAGAAACTGCTGCCAAAGCTGATTATATGTGCAATCCTGGTGAACGTATCGTTCTGGCTGTGTGCGATTGCGGTTGATATCTCTAATATTATCGGTGCGAGCTTTAATGGGCTGTTTGGGTCGCAAATACCCGTATCAGCCTATAAAGAAGATCTTGTTACTCAGGGCAACGGCTGGACGGGGCTAGCAGCGGCCGTGCTGGGCGGAGCGATCGCAGTGTATGCAGGGCTGTCGGTGCTATTACCGGCGCTAGTGATGGTGTTGGTGACGATCGTGACGGTATTTGTGGGGCTGATCCTGCGCCAAGCGCTGATTATTCTACTAATTGTGGTGTCGCCGATCGCATTTGTAGCGTATCTGCTGCCAAATACCGAGGGGTTGTTCAAAAAATGGAAGGATATGTTTAAGGCGCTACTGGTCGTATATCCGGTAATTGGCGTGCTATTTGGGGCATCACATTTGTCTTCGGTAATTATTATGAATTCAGCCGCTGGAATTACCGACCCAGTAATACGCGTTGCTACGCAAACGGCAGGCGCGGCGGCGGCAATCTTGCCACTATTACTAATCAAAACGATAATCTCGGGGGCAACTAGCCTAATTTCGCGCGTGACAGGGTTCGTGAATAATCCCAACAAGGGGCCATTTGACCGCATGAAAAAGGGCGCTCAAAAATTCCGTGAGGATAGTAATGTGTCAAGACGGCTGAGAGCACTGGATCCGAACAAGCGATCAATGTTTGGAAGGCGTCAGGTTATCAACTTCCGTAATCGTCGCAATGCAGTTAGCAGCGGCCGAGCAGAACAATTATCTGAATTACAGAAAGAGCAAGTCGCCCAGGCAGCAGTAACCGATGACAAATTTGCCGAAAAGGTAGCGGGGCAACGCGCACCGCTGTATCAGGCAAGGCAGCAATCGTATCTCGACAGCATTAATCCTGATAAGATTATGCTCGATGTCGACAAGGCACAGATACAAAGTGCGACGAGTCGCCTCACACTAAGTGTAAAGGATCCCGCTAATAAGGCTGCCGAGATGCAAAAAGCGCTTACGGACGCGGTAAAGGCAAATGATGCGATTACCGCACGGGCAGCTCAGGAAATCTTGATGGGAATGGGGAATAAGGGCGCTGATACGCTTCGCTCTGCACTCATGGGTGTAAATGCAACAAGTGATGTGGGCGTCCAATTACGAAAAGATATTGCTTCGTCTAATATGAAAGGTCGCGCAGCAGATGTATATGCCTGGTCTGTAGATGGCGCTCATAGGTCACTAAAAGATGTTGGGGATGACGCGAAAACCTGGGAAGGATTATCGGATAAACAAGGCATGGGACAGGTCGAAGGAGCGATGAAAGCAGCAGTTTCATCTGGTGGATTCTCGCCAGCACGTGCTCAAAGTATCCTTACAGCTCAAGGCGCGGAAGAAATTGGACAAAAAGAAGGTGATATATTGCGCAATCACGCAATATCTGGTGGCTACACCCCACCAGCCCCATAAGGATGGTAGTAGCGTATGGCAGTATATAAAGTAGCCCAAGATGTTGAAGCCGATGATAAACTGATCGGGCCGTTTAGTTTTCGGCAGTTTATTTACCTGATTATTGTGGCGATGTCGGGTGCGATTGGCTGGGGATTGTGGAATTTGCTACCGCCACTGGCGGTGGTGGCGCTACCGCCGATGGTGTTTTTTGGCACGTTGGCGCTACCACTACGCAAGGATCAGCCAATGGAGGTGTACATGGCGGCGCTGGTGTCGTACCACCTAAAACCAAAACGCCGACTATGGGTGCCTGATGGTATCGATAGCCTGATCGAGATCACTGCGCCAAAGGTTGTCGAGGTAGAGCGCACCAAGTCGCTTGGTATTGGCGAAGCAGAGCGACGATTATCGTACCTGGCAGATATTGTCGATACCCAGGGGTGGGCAATCCGCCATACGGCCATGCCGGGCGAAAACAGCTCGATGCAGTCGGACGTGTACTACGCTGCACAG
Organism: Candidatus Saccharibacteria bacterium UBA1932; assembly: GCA_002337095.1. Taxonomy (GTDB): domain Bacteria; phylum Patescibacteriota; class Saccharimonadia; order Saccharimonadales; family Saccharimonadaceae; genus Saccharimonas. Next base: position 47,856 of record DDFI01000008.1, on the reverse strand, counting down.
CAGGCCGAGGATATGCTAGACGAACATGCTATGCGGTCACAATCGCTTGACACGATGATCGCCGAGGCCGACCAACGGCGACGCAGCGCGATGATCGAGGCGGTGCGCTCAGGGTCGGAACCTGCAGGTAGCCAACCGACTGTGGCTATAGCTACACCTGCCACACCTGCGGCACCGAACCTAGAGCCGCAGCCACATCTCGACTACAATCCGTACCCGACAATTCACCAGTCGGTGATCCAGCCGCTCGACAGCCGCGAGCAAATCCACAGTGCGCGCCCCGAACCCGCGCCAAGCACTAGCGCAACCCCTGTATCACCTGGTATAATGAATCTTGTCAACAATAGTCATGGGCTATCTGTCGAGACACTACAACGCGAGGGCAATCGCATCCACGAACGCGAAGCCAAGCAAGCCGACAAAGACGACGGCGAAGTAGTGATTTCGCTCAGGTAATCTATTTGCTCGCAAAAGGAGTGGGATGCCGCCAAACAACCAACAACCCATGGGTCAGCCGCTGATTCCACAGCAGCCAACTACGCCCACTGCACCACCAGTGCAGGAGATGGTAATAGGCAGCGCAGCTACATCGCCAATGGCACCTGCGCCAGACGCCCAGATGTCGGCTGGTGTACCAACTGCAGCGACGCCACCCACCATGGCAAACTCCACCCCACCCGTGCCCAAAAAATCCACCCAAACCACCGCCCAAAACAGCCTGCTGCTATCTGAGCTGCGTGATGGCATGGTGATCATGAACGATGGATCTTTTCGCGCGGTAATTGCCTGCAAGTCGATCAACTTCGACCTAATGAGCGAACGTGAACGCGAAGGTGTGGAATATAGCTACCAGAATTTCCTAAACTCGCTCAATTACCCAGTGCAGATACTGGTGCGGTCGCAGCGCGTCGACATTGGCCCCTATATCGAACGGCTCGAGGGCATCCGACGCAACCAAGAAAACATGCTACTAAATGTGCTGATGGATGATTATATTAATTTCATCGATGTACTAAGCCAAGAGGCGAATATCATGGACAAAAGCTTTTTTATCGTGGTGCCGTATTATCCCACCGGTGATCTCGCCAAGCTCGCCGATGTCAAAAAAGGCGGGCTATTTGGCGCGCTGATCGGCAAAAAAGCCTCTGGTGTCACCCGTATCGACAAAGCGACCTACGACAAGGCCAAAGACGAGATCAAAAACCGCGTCGACACCGTAATGAGTGGGCTGTTTCAGATGGGTATCAAGTGCGTGCAGCTAAATACCAAGGAACTGGGTGAACTGTATTACAATGTCTACAACCCCGATACTGCCGTGCGCGAACCGTTGGGGGATTTCGAGCTGATGACCAATATGTACACACGAAAAGGCGACGGCCAAGCGCCGCGCGCTGATCTGTCGGGAGGAGCAGCCTGATGCCACGCAAGAAAGATGCTGTAGATATCGCCGCCGAGCAGCGCGCCCGCGAACAAGCCGAGGTAGAACAGGCGTTTCTAAAGGGCATTACTACGCTACGCGATCTGATCGCGCCGTCGAGTATCGAAATCCACTCCAGCTATTTTCGCCTAGGCACCAAATACGGCCGCACGATTTATATTTATGCCTATCCGCGCGAAATTTACACGGGCTGGCTGAGCTCTATCATCAATATCGACGAGGTGCTCGACCTAAGCATGTATATTTATCCGGTCGACAGCCAGGTGGTGCTCAATAACCTGAAGAAAAAAGTCACCCAGATGGAAGCCAGCATGTCGATCAATGCCGAAAAGGGCCGAACACGCGACCCTGGCCTTGAGGCGGCGCTGAACGACGCCGAGGAGCTGCGTGATCAGATTCAGGTGGGGGCGGAGCGGTTCTTTCGCTTTGGGTTGTATGTTACGATGTATGCCGACAGCCTCGACGAGCTAAGCTTTATTCAGCACAAGATCGAGACGATATTTGGGCAGCAACTGGTACTGAGTAAGGTTGCCAGCAGCCAGCAAGAACAGGGCATGAACAGCGCCGTGCCACAAATGACAGATCAGCTGCAAATCCGCCGCAATATGAACACCGGCGCGATCAGTACGAGCTTTCCGTTTACCAGCGCCGACCTGACCCAAGAAAAGGGCGTACTGTATGGCATTAATATGCACAACAATGGGCTGGTTATCTTTGACCGATTTAGCCTAGAGAACGCCAATATGGTGGTGTTTGCGAAGTCGGGTGCGGGCAAATCGTTTACAGTCAAGCTAGAAGCGCTGCGCAGTATGATGCTCGGCAGCGACATCTTGATTATCGACCCCGAGAATGAGTACCAAAAATTATCTGACGCGGTGGGCGGTAGCTATATTCGGCTGAGCCTGAATAGCGATACACGGGTTAATCCATTTGATCTGCCGCGCGTGATCGATAGCGACGAGGCAGGGGACGCGCTGCGGGCAAACCTAGTGACGCTGCATGGATTGTTTCGGCTGATGCTGGGTGGCAGCCAGATCGCTGCGAACGGTCAAGCGGTATCGGCACTTAGCCCTGCCGAAGAGGCCGACCTCGACCAAGCGCTAATCGACACCTACGCTCGCGCTGGGATCACCAGCGATCCACTGACGCACAACTCCACGCCGCCAGTCATCGGCGACCTCTACGACACGCTGCTGCACATGGGCGGCACTGGCCCTGCACTGGCCCAGCGGCTACGCAAATACACCACTGGTACGTTCGCTGGGATATTTAGCCAGCAGTCGAATATTGATATCAACAATAATATGGTAGTATTTAATATTCGCGACCTAGAGGACGAGCTGCGGCCTGTCGCCATGTATATTGTGCTGTCACATATCTGGAATATCACGCGCAGTGTCCAAAAAAAGCGTATGTTGATCGTCGACGAAGCCTGGCAGCTGCTCAAATATGATGATTCGGCTAATTTCTTGTTTAGCTTGGCCAAGCGCGCTCGCAAATATTTCTTGGGGCTGACGACAATTACCCAAGATGTCGAAGATTTCATGGGTAGTAAAATGGGCCGAGCTATCGTGGCCAACTCTAGCATGCAGCTACTGCTTAAACAGTCGCCGAGCGCCGTCGACGTACTGGCCGACGTATTTAAGCTCACCGAGGAAGAGAAAAAACGCCTGGCGAATTTCCCGGTTGGGCAGGGGTTGTTCTTTGCTGGGCAAAACCACGTGCATATTCAGATTGTAGCTAGCCAAACCGAACAACAGCTTATTACCACCAACCCACAGGCCGCGCTACAGCAGCAGGCCCAGGCCACGAGCGTCCAGCAGATTACTAACGGCTATATGGATCCCGATACCCAAGCACTTGCTAGGTAGTATAATAGAGGTAGAATATGCCTACACTCACATCAAAAGACCCTATCGACCAATCATACGACGAGCGCTTTACGGCTACCGCACTTCATCAGGCCGAAACGACCCCAGGCACGACTGATATGAGTGGTTTTGAACAGTCGGTCAATGGGCCCGATGCAACGCCGGGCGAGCTATCGACCGCCGAGCAAACAGCCGGCCGTACAGATGCACCGTGGCAAAACAACACCACGCGACCATCCACTGTTCCATCGACATTTAGGGGCCGGATTACCCGACTCGCCAAGAACAAATATGCCGCCAGTGGGTTTGTCGGTGTACTGCTCGGTGGTGGTATCCTAGGCCTGGGAATGCTAGCTGGGCCGGCGCTGCTATTGCAACATCTTACCGCAAATTACTTCAACCGATTCAACCTACAGCAGACGAGTATCGATGTGCGCAGCGACAAAATACTGCGCCAGATGTTTAGCGATAAAGGCCCAACAAGTGGGGTATGCGGCGAGAACGTGACATTCCTCTGTAAGTTTAACCAAATGTCAGACAAAACCCTCTACGCGATGGCCAATAACCCCGAAAGTAGAGTGATACCGCTCGACAAAGACGGCAAGCCGATGGATGTCAAAAACTCTGCGTTGTTTAAAAGCCGCCCGGCAAGTTTTGAATATACTGATTCACTGGGAGCGAAGAAGACAATCGCGGCGGCAGAATTTGCCAATGCCTATCGCAACAACGAAGATTTTCGTCTGGCGATGAGCAGGACGCTGAACCCGCGTTGGCAGGCAATGAACGATAACGTCATCAAAAAAGTATTCGCGTTTTTTAAATTTAGCAAAGGCGACACACTAAAAGGCAAAACGACCGAAAAAGACATCAACGCCGCCATCGATGAACAAGCAAATAGCGATAGCAAGGTAAACGCCACCAACGCCACCGAGCAACCCACCGACAACGACACCGAGGAGCAAAAAAATGCCAAAGAAGCCGCCAACAAAAACACCAACGAGGTGCTAAAGGATATGTCGCCCGATGCTGTAGTCGAAAACGGAGCGGTGAAAAAACTAACCAGCGATCTACTGCGCAAGAATGCCAACGTGGCGGCATTTGGCGTCACCGCGTATTGTACGATTGCCGAGGGCGCCAAAGGGCTTAGCACAGCTGTGCGGGGGGCCCAAATGGCCGTCGCGGTACGGGCGGCACTCAACGTTGCTAGGGTTTCTGATCAGGCACGAAAAGGTGACGCTACGCCCGAGGTGGTGTCGACGGTTGCAAATCGCCTAACCGCTACCACCACTGACAGTAATGGTAATATCATCAAGGGTACCGCCACCGATGGGTGGGGGCTGCGTAATGGCCTAAGCAACGAAATGCCGAGTAACAAAAAAGCTAATTATATGAAGTTCCTGCCCGGCGCCGGCTCGGCGGCAGCACTTGGCACACTGGCATCAAAAATGGGCGCCAACAACACCGCTGTACAAAAATCCTGTGGCGTAGTTAATAGCACTGCAGGGCAGATTGGGCTGGCGATTATCGGCGGGCCAGCTGCAATCGTCGGCTTTCTGGCTGGAAGCGCCATGGCACCGCTGCTCGAGGGTGTAGTTGGCAATCTCATGGAGCGTCTAATCGGCGTGATGGTTGGCAAATATTTTGACAGTACGGTAGTGGGTGAAGATTACGGTAACGTAATGGACATAGGCATGCGTAATTTCTATAGCGATGCGTCGGCAGCGAGTGGTGGGGGTGCTATGGGTCGTGACCAAGCGGCAAACTACGAGCAGCTTAATAGCCATGTCGCTGCTACATATGCCCGCGATGATCGCGCCACGCTGAGTCCGCTTGATGCGAGCAATCCCAACACTGCGCTCGGTAGTATTTATAGCCGTTTTGTGCCACTTATTGTGTCGATGGGGTCGCTATCGGGCTTTGTCTCACAGCTTGGCAGTGTGACATCGTCTGGCCTGAGCGCACTCATGATGCCGGCCAGCTACGCCGCAGGCACCGCCCAGGATTATTCGCAGTGCGACGACCCGAACATGGCCGACATTGCAGCTGGCCCGGCCTGTAATATTATCGTAGGTATTCCGGTTGACACACTACGAAACACTTCGATCGACGAGGTCCTGAAATACAATGAAGGACAGTATGATGAGATGACGGGCGAAGTAAAAGAAAAATTTGACGGCACCGACATCACTACGCCATTATGGGAATGGCAGACTAACTGCTTGCCAGGCACTTCTGATGCAGCGAAATTCGTCGAGAATTGCAAAATGGACACCAAGGCCCATCAGATGGCTGCATTGTTCTTCGTCGATCGCCGCACTATGCGGATGATCAATAGCGAGGATGGCAGCGACGAATCGCAGGGGGCCGCCAGCTCAACCGGCAGTGGCGGATTTGTCAGCGGCGATACCATCGAACTCGCCAAGCAAATATTAGCCAGCCCCAATGTAAAGTTCCAAGTTGAGCCACAGCAGCGAAAATGGTTCGAAGAAATCGCTGCCACCGGCAAGCAATCAGGCTGCGGTGGTGTCGCTATTAGCCCGAAGCTTATGGGTGTCATCCTGGGTATTTCGCAAAAATACAAGATAACGATCGGTGTACTTGTGAACGGACATCAATGCGATCAATGGCAGCATCCGAAAGGCCTAGCGGTAGACTTCAACGGCGTCATATCACTCGATGGCAAACAAATGACCTCTGACGGGTCGCATATCAACCCGATCGATCTGACAAGCAATCCGCTCATGAAATCATTCATTAGCGACCTCGCAAAAATTATCATGGAATCGGGTGGGGGCAAAATTGGCCAGTACAACACATGGCGAGTACAGAATGTCGATCTACCGCCCGGTATCGATGTGCAGTTTGCTGCTGGTGATACACCAGATCACTTACACGTCGAGGTAAATAAATGATAAAGACCGCCCGGCTCGTCCTGCTCGCTATCCTCATACTTACGGTTGGTATACATCCCGTCGCGGGTGCCATCGAAATTTCATCCAAGGGTGATATGATTGTGTTTTACGATTCGAATGCTTCTGGCTGCGCACCAGCTTCGGCTAGTGCATCGACCATACCAAGCGGCGGCACTAAAGGCAACGAAAAGAACATCGAGATTGTCCTGCGCTATTTCACCGGCAAGGGGCTAACGCTGGCTCAAGCCTCTGGATTTATTGGTAATATGACCCAAGAATCGGGCGTAAATCCAAACGCAGAATATCCGGGCAAAACTGTTCCTGATGGCACAATACCGAATTTCTATCGAGCATTTGGCCTTATTCAGTGGCTAGACTCCCGCCAGACGGGCCTTATCAACCTAGCGCAGACTTCGAATCGCAAAACCACCGATATCGACCTTCAGCTCGATTATATCTGGCAGGAGCTTAATACTTCGTACAAATCCACCCTCCAGGCCCTCGAGGCACACCGTGCCGAAATGACACCAGAAATGGCAACAATTATCCTGCATGGAAAATCTGGGAGCGAGCCAGAATTTAATGTGGCACCAGCGCTAGGATACGAAGCCTCAGGCGACAGCCTGGCAAGCATTAGGTCAAAGCGCGTACCCTATGCTGTTGCCGCCTACAATAAATACAAAGGTGTCATCGCCGATGGCGCAGGTATCCAGGGTGTCGGCACCACCAGTACTTTGACAGCTACCGGGGGCTGTGCGGCAATTGTATCAGGGGAGTGTAGTGCAACCAAACCAGTTATGGGCCAGGGGGGCAATGGTCAGCAAATGAGCGTTAGCCAGCTAGTGAGTGCATATGGCCCGGGCGGATCGGGTGCAAAGCCAAATATTGTTGATTCGACATTTATGGGGCTACCAGTAAAAATGAATAAAAAAGTTGTGGGGTGCCTAAAGGCAGTAGAGGATGAAATAAAAGCCAAGAATATTAACTACAAGGTAGACCAGGTTGCTAGTTGGCGAGAAAGCGATGGGCAAGTAGGTATGTCAAGCTACCACATGTACGGCGCAGCAATTGATATCAACTGGGGTAATGATATTTATACGGGACGAAACCCCTACGTGCCCGATGGCTCGGCGCGACCTTATGATATTCCGCAGGCGTACATCGATGCCTTTAGAAATCATGGTTGGTCGTGGGGGGGAGCATGGTCTTCGCCAAAAGATTATATGCACTTTGAATTTAATGGAATAAATCCGGGGAGGTAGACAATGCAATCATGGTTAGAAAACCCAGTACTACTTAGACGCGCTGTTATTGTCGGCGCAATACTATTGGTTACTGTTCCTGTTATAGCTTTTTTTGCGACCCACGGATACGTAACGATTGAATCCGAAGAGAATACTGACGTCACCATCACACTTGAGTCGGGCCAGTCGGTTGCAACGAATAAGTCGAAGATAGGTCAATTCGTCGCTACGGGTAATTATATTGCCAGTAGTACCGATCAGTTGGGGGTAGCTCGACAATCGCTCGAAGTGAAGCCTTTTAGCATCACAACCATCAAGCTGACTGTCCCAAAGGTCCCCCAGGCTGTACCAATTACTAATGCACAGATCGATAGTCTTAGCCCCGGAGATATTCCATCATTCATTCTACGACCAAGTGGACTTCTGACAACGATAAACGAAAACGGCACGTTCAAAACTGTTATACCAGACATTATGTTCAAATCCATTAGCTGGATTGGAAATGGTGAAGGGTATGGGCTCGGTACCACCGATAACGTCTCGTGGAAAGCCTATCATGTGCAGAATGGGCGGGCATCACTAATTCCCCTGCCACAACCCGCACCTTATATCCCTACCGTGCCTTTCACTGTAGCGCGCGACGGTACGATATATGTGGTGCAGTCTGATCAACTTTATAGGAAATTACCTATTAACAGTAGTTTTACTCAAGTAGATTCTGCCGAAAAAATCGTTGATCTTCTATCTGCTACCACTGACTCAATCGTCGGCGTACACAACAAGGGATCGTCGGACGACCCCTTCGCAATTGACCTCATCCACCGAAATTTCGTTACCAAAACGACTCGCACATTTCCCGCGGCATGGAGCGAATCGCCAGACACTGCGCTGCATGCAGAGTGGAATAACGACGGCAGTCATCTCTTGATTGCATCTCAGGGCAATATTAAAATATATGACCACGACGGCAATGAACAACTTATCCTGCCTGATGCTACTGCTACTTCTCCGCGGTGGGTCGATGCTACTCATATTCTTTATGGGTCCAAAAACGCCGTTATGTCCTACGACATTACAGCCAAATCGGCAACCGCAGTAACGGCAGCACCATCGTACGTGACAATTCAATCCCTCTCTACTATCGAACAGGGTAATTATTATATTTATGGCCGTACTAGTGTGGGGATAAGCATTTATAGAGTAAAGAAAGGTGACACAGCCATAATCGAAAAGCTCGGTGAATCGAATATGCAGACGTTATCTGAATCATGCGAACTAACCTACGCCGGATTTACAACGCCCACCATCATGTATCGAAGCTATGATGATAAAACTACTGAATGCGAATCAACTATTCGCAGCTACCTCACATCAATCCGAATTGATCCCAAAGATGTCACGATAGTAAAATCAGCTACGATGGCGCAATAAGATAGTCTTGGTGTCTACGGGCAGCATATCGACACTATGCGTGGCGGTGACAACCACTTGATTGCGCGTAAACGTGTGAATAAGGTTGCGCTGGCGCGATTCATCGAGCTCGCCGAATACGTCATCGAGCAATATGATAGGTGTTTGGCCATACGTTTGCTCCAGCAAATGCGCCTCGATATATTTGAGCGCCAGGGTAATAGTGCGGTTTTCGCCGCGCGAAACCACTCTATCTGCCGGCCGGCCGGCATAGGTAATTCGCACGTCATCACGATGCGGGCCAACCGACGTGCTACCCAGCAGTCGATCGCGCTCAAATGTCTGGCGATAGGCCTCGATTAATTGATGCGACGTCACTGCGGTGCGCGAGTAGGCGATTGTTACACCCACATCATCGCCGGCAATTTGCTGATAATAATCGCTAAGCAGCTGGTCTAATTGCTGCGTAAGCCTAATACGCGCATCGATAATAAATGCCGCCGTATCGCTCAGAATCACATCCCAGGGAAAAATCTGGTCTGGCGTCACTGCGCGCTTGAGCAACCTATTGCGCTGTAGCAGCGCCCGAGCATAGCGGCGCAGCTGTGTGCCATAGCGCGGGTCAAGCTGGGCAAGGAGGCGGTCGAGATACTGACGCCGGCGCGTCGGTGATCCATGCACCAGCCGCAGATCGTCTGGCTCAAATATCACAATTGGCAGGCGCGCTGCTGCTGGCATGCGAGCGTGTTTTTTGCCATCGATCGTCAGTGATTTGACCGGCCGTTCGCCGCGATTATCGTAGACAATCTTGCGCACCAGCCCTGTGTCGTCACGTACATCCACTCGATACCACTGTTGACCCTCGGTGATCATGTCACGATCTGTCGACTTAAATGATACCCCTTGGGCCGAGAGGTAAATAGCTTCAAGTAGCGAGGTCTTGCCGGCGCCATTTGGCCCGTGAATCAACGTGACATGCGGGCTCAAATCACACGCATAGTTGGTGTGGTTACGCACATTTGCAATCTCAACATGCCTAAGCGTCGCCATAGCTTAGCTCTTAAGTGGCATGATGATATGGAAATAATTGCTGTTTTGTGCAGTAGAGCGAATAATAACCGGCGAAAGCTTGCCATTAAAACTAAACGATACTTGCTCGGCATCGATCACACCAAGCGCCTCGATCAAATAGCGAGAATTAAGCGTCACCTGGCCGCTAACAGTAACTTCGACATCCACCTCAGAGGTATTTTCGCCTAGCTCCGAGGCAATAGAATGAATGGCGAGTTTTTGGGTATCGGCGTTGGCGCTGAGCGTAATACTACCGCCAGAGCTGCGGGCAAACAGTGCCGCGATTTTGGTGGTGCGCAGCAGATCGGCAGTTTTAATGACAACTTTGGTTTCGGCAGTAGTAGGGATGAGCTGTTTGTAATCGGGATAATTACCATCGATCAGTCGGCTGGTAATCTCGGCATCGTTCACCCTAAATCGCACCTGTGTTTCGTCAAATAGCACATCGATTTCGTCGTCGCTATCCGACAGGGTGCGTACAACTTCGTGTAATGACGAGGTGGGAATAATAGCTGCGACACTACTCTCGGTCTTGACCAATTGACGTTCCGACAGGCGATACCCATCAGTCGCGGCGAGGCTAAGCGTATCGCCATCTGAATGCCAGTACACGCCAGTAAGTACAGGCCGCGTCGTATCGTTGCTGGCGGTGATACTTGTCTGCGCCACGGCTTGTTTGAAATCCGCAACACTCAGCGAATAGTGAATCGCGCTTTGCTCGTCAATTGACGGCAGCTCGGGGAATTCCTCGGCATCGACACCATTAATTACCGACGTGTACGGGCCCGATGCAATTGTCATGCGCGTGCCCTTGACCGAAATATCTACCGTACCTTTAGGCAGACTCGATACAAATTCGGCAACCAACTTAGCCGGGATAGTGATCGACCCAGGTGCCGTCACCTTGGCACCAATATAGTGCGTCGAGGCAATCTCGAGATTAGTCGCCGCCACCAGTAGGCGCGTGCCGTCTGTCCGAATAAGCACATTGCCAAGCACCGCCAAACCGGCCCGGGCAGACGCAACGCGACCAACATTATTGAGTGCACGGGCGAGGTTTTCCTGCGTAACCGAAAACTCCATATTAGTAGTTCCTTTCTTTTTTAAACCAAATGGTTGTAATAATAAGTGCTGTGGAAACTGGGTACAATATGTATGCAAACAGGGGTGAAATGAGCGATATGGCTGTGGAAAATTGTTGTGCACAGTATGAGGATAGCTGAGGCATCTCGGCCGTATATCCACAGTACGTAGACGCTATAGCAATATATCGGCAGCCGTCTGTGGAAGAAACATCACAGCCTAGCCCACTTGCTATCAACACATTATTCGCAGGATTTCCACAGGTGCTAAGCATATAGTTTCTCCCGGATGTCATTGATTTGTTCACGGATGAGCAGGTCGAGCTTGATAGATTTCTCGATTTTTTCGACAGAATGGATCGCAGTGGTGTGGTCTTTGCGGCCAAGCTCTGCGGCGATACGCGGAAAACTGAGGTGCAATTCGCTTCGCAGCAAATACATAGCGATTTGGCGCGGTACGACAATATGCTTGTCGCGGCGAGCGCTGCAGATCTCGCGTGATTCGATCTGGAAATGACGAGCAGTTTTGTCGATAATCTGCTTGGCGGTGACATGCCGTGGCCGAGATTCGCGCACATTACCAAGTAACCCCTCGGCAATTGACACATCAGGATCAATACCACGCATTTCGGCGTATGCCAGCAGCTGATTAAGCGCGCCCTCGAGCTCGCGAATGTTGGTCTTGATATTGTTTGCTAAGAATTCTACCGTCTCGCGATTGATGGTAATGCCGGATAACGAGGCCTTGGTTTCGACGATAGCGCAGCGCGTCTCAAAATCGGGCATCTGAATATCGATCGCCATACCCCACTCAAACCGGCTGCGCAGGCGCTCCGTAAGGGTCGGAATACTGCGCGGTGGTTTGTCGCTACCGATGATGATCTGCTTATTGCTTTGGTGAAGGGCGTTGAACGTATGGAAAAACCCTTCCTGAGTCGCCTCTTTGCCGGCGATAAACTGAATATCATCGATAATAAGCACGTCGACATTGCGATACTTGTCGCTAAAACCCTTCTTTTTGAACCGGACGTGCTCGAGGAATTCATTGACAAATGTCTCGGAGCTGACATAGAGCACTCGTGCATCGGGCTGATGGGCGATGATTTCGTTGCCGACCGCTTGCAGCAAGTGGGTCTTGCCAAGGCCCACGCCACCATAGATAAAAAGCGGGTTGTACTTGATGCCGGGCGACGCCGCGACGGCCTGGCAGGCGGTATAGGCCAGGTCGTTGCTGCTACCAACGATAAAATTAGCAAACGTATAGCGCTTGTTAAGGCTCGTCGCTGGCGTCTTGGCGATAGTAGGGGTAGGAGTGACTAGCTGATCAACGCGGGCATCTGATTGTTCGGGTTTGACTTCGCGGCTGATGGTTTTTTTGGCGGCCGTCGTCTCTACGGTGTAGCGAATCTGCACCGGATCGACACCGTTTTTTGTCAGGACTTCGCGCACTTGGTTGTTGAATTTTACCTCAAATTGACGCTTGGCAAAGATATTTGGAACAGCAATCGTAATGCGCTCGTCGGTATGCTCGATAAGCCGGGTGTGTTTGAACCATGTGGTGAAATTGGCATGCGAAACCGACAGTTCGATTTCACCCAACACACTTTGCCACAACGTGTCGCGCATACAAAAACGAGCCTCCAATCTCCCCATACTTAGCTGTTCGTAACTGCTCTTATTGTACGAAATTCCCGAGTTTTCCACAACCCTTGAGGGCGGTGTAAGATTTACATATATCGCATGATGACTTATCCACAATTTATCGTAACACCTTAGGATCTGTGGAAAATCCCTATTGATCTGTGGAAAATACTCATCCTACGAAACATACTTGACGACGGGGCAAGTGAATATCTTGTTTTTTTGGGCAGCAAAAGGTATAATAACAGAGATATGCCAAAACGAACGCACCAACCACACACTCGTCATCGTGCTCGCACGCACGGTTTTCGAGCTCGTATTGCCACCAAGGCTGGCCGCGCTGTACTCAAACGCCGCCGTGCCAAAGGCCGCGCTCGTCTGACCGTGTAATACAATACGAGTAATATGCCAAAACACCCCGTGAAGTCCGCGGGGTGTTTTCTTGCTATACTATATCTATGCTCAGTGTTATGCATCGATTTCATGGCCATGGTAGCCTTAAATATGTCTACCGAAATGGTCGAGCCGTCCGATCTCGGCTATTTGTGATCAAATATGTCACCAATCCGCGTCGCCGACACTCGCGATTTGCTGTTGTGATTAGCAAGAAGGTGCTCAAAAGCGCCGTTGGTCGCAACCGCATGCGCCGCCGTGTCTACGAAGTCATTCGCCGTGAGTTGCCGCAGTTTAGCACAATCTGCGATGTGGCCGTGATGGTGACCTCGAGCGAAGTGCGCGAAATCCCAAGCTGCGACCTCGAGCATATCCTTACCGAAGCCCTGCATCAGACTGACCTCTATAAAAAACCACACACTTCTGCTACACTAATAGATACATAACAAGGAGCTGACTGTGAACGAATTGTTCCAAATTTTTATTCTCGATCCGATTTTTAATATATTGCTCGCGATCTATCAGGTTATTCCTGGTGGTGACTTTGGGCTAACGATCATCGTATTTACATTACTAGTCAAGTTTGCGATGTATCCACTGCTGCGTCGCCAGCTCAACCAAACCTCGCTGATGCGCAAGCTCCAGCCCGAACTGGCACGCATTAAGCGCGCCGCCGCCGGCAATCGCCAGCTCGAGGCTATGCAGCAAATGGAGCTTTACAAAAAATACGGCGTCAAACCATTTAGTTCGATAGGGGTGTTGCTGGTGCAGCTGCCGATTATGATCGCGCTTTACCAGGTGATCCAGATCATGACAATGCACCGCGATCAGATTGCTGCGCACGCCTACGATGCGGTCGAGAAATTCTCTAGCGTCCAGCATCTCATTCAGCACCCTGATCAGTTTAGTCAGCAGATGCTCGGGTTTATTAGCCTGACACGTACCGCGATTGGCTCGGGTGGTGTTGATGTGGCACTCTGTGTCTTGGCGGTTATTGCTGGGATAACTCAGTATATAATCAGCAAACAGATCATGCCAACTACTGGTAAAAAGCGCAGTATTCGCCAAATCATGGCTGACGCAGCTGAGGGTAAACAAGCCGATGCGACCGATATGAATGCCGCTGTCGCTGGTAATATGGCCAAGATTATGCCATTCATGATGTTCTTTATTATGATCAACCTGCCTGGGGCGATCGCGCTCTACTATGTCGTGACAAACCTAGTGCAGCTGGCACAGCAGCACTATATTCTGCATCAGGACGAGATCGAAATGGACGAAATTGCCACTGAGGCTATCGTCGCAAAGCCAGCCAAAAAAGCCACCACGAAAGCTCGTGAACGCGCTGCCCGCGAGGGAAACATCACAAGGATTGTCGCCAAGGGTACCCTACCAAAGAAAGGAAAGAGATCATGAACCAGCAGGAATCAATCGAATTTGCACGGACATTTCTAGAGAATATTATCGCGTTTTTTGGTACCAATATCAGTGTGACAGCACGCGCTAACGAGGATGTGATCGAGCTTGATGTCGAAGCATCAGAACTTAACAGTATTCTAATTGGACGCAATGCCGAGACCCTGCGCAGCTTGCAGTATATGGTGTCGACGGCACTGCGCAATCACGATGCGGCGCTCTACCGAGTGAATGTTGATGTCGCTGGCTACAAGCAGCAGCGCGCCGAGCAAGTGGCCGAAAAGGCCCGTGGCTGGATCGAGGAAGTGCGCCGCACTGGTGATTCGCATATTGCACACCTCGGTGCTGCCGATCGACGCGTTGTACATCGTGTCGCCAGTGAGTACGAAGATATTCACACGTTCTCTGAGGGTGAGGGCCGCGAGCGGCATCTTATCATCGCGCAGCGTTCTTCATAGCAGTTTTGCCGCCGCTCACTGTCACCAGCTTAGCAATAATTACAGGTTTTCTAGATATAGCTGATGGGTCTCGCTTACCATTTTTTGCCACGAGAACTTGCCCACGTGGGCAAGCCCAGCGGCAGATAGTGTCGCGCGCTTATTTGGATCGTCGACTACTTCGGCGATGGCTCTGGCGCAATCTTCGGTGGAGTACGGGTCAAAATACAGTGCTGCATCGCCGCCGGTTTCGGGTAGACACGAGGCATTCGACAGGATTGCCGGGCACCCCTCGACCATCGCTTCGAGCACAGGAATACAAAACCCCTCTGATAGCGAAGCCGACACATAACCAAGTGATTGCTGCAATAGCCAGCGTTTTTGGCCATCGCTAACAAAGCCCAAAAAATGCACTCGCGGAATATGGCGGTCTAACACCAGCTGCTCCAGGGTGCGTGCGAAGGAATCTTTTTTGCCGACACACAGTAGATGAAGGTCGGGATAGCGAGCCGCGAGCTGCTCGAATGCCAGGATGACGCGCTCGACGTTTTTGTAGGGGAACATGTTGCCAACAGTACAAATGTAGTCGGTGTGCTCAAACTCAGTAATCGTATGTGGCTCGACAGAGGGAATCTCACCGGCCTCGTGGGTGACATAGATCTTGTCGAGATACTTTGCTCCGTAGACTCGCCCAAGGTCTTCGCGCACAAAGTTCGTCGGGGTAATAATGGCCCGCGATCGCCACATAACGATGCGCATCAGCACATTAAATACCTGTTTTTTGAAATAATAGACGAGTGCAATGTCGGATTCGTCGATGTTGTTGAACCGAATTAATGTCATATCGTGGATAGTGGTGATGCTCGGGCCAGTCCAAAGCAAGGGCTGCTGTGGCATCGTAAAATGCACCAAATCTGGACGCAGACGACGCAGCTGGTGATACAGCGACCACTGTTCGGCGACGGTATACCATTTAGCATCCGCCGCGACTACGCGAATATGCGGCAAACGGGCTTGCCACTTGGCGACGTGCGCCGATGGCATGAGTGCGGTGTAGATATTACCATCAGTGCTGTATTGATCGTTTAACTCTTCGAGTAACCGCTGCATGTAGCGGCCGGTTGATGTTTCGATGATGCGGACATCAAGAACGATGTGAGCCATCGCTACCTCCTGCGCTAAATACCATGCGCGAGTAAAGGACGTAGTTCCAGACCGTCGATACTAACGTTGCGACGACCTTAGCCACGAATAGCATAAGTGTACTTTCGCCGAGTAGCTGTGCGCCGGCACGGATGACGAGTGTTTGTAACACCCAGAGGCCAAATAGGGTGACGATGGTAAAAAGTAGCATTTCGCGCTTGAGATTGCCGCCGGTCGATCGAAATGCGTACTTTTTGTTTGCAACAAAACTAAACAGAAATGCTAGTGTTGTAGAAATTACATTTGCAACCGTACGATCAACCCCTAGATGTACGAGTGAAAAAAGTATCCCAAAATCGAGCGCAGTGTTGATGACTCCAACGCTGGCAAAGCGCGTAACACGGGTGTTATTTTTTGCGAGGGTGTGCAGCATGATATTCCTCGACAAAATACAGCGGGCGGTGTTTGGTCTCGTTGAAAATCCTTGCGATGTATTCGCCGATAATGCCAAGCGATAGCAGCTGTACGCCGCCTAGGAATAATACCACTGCCATAATCGATGAATAGCCGGCGCCGGTCGAGACGCCAAAGAACGGACGCACCAACAGGTAGACAATATAGATAAATGCCGCCACCGAGATAACAAATCCCATCACCGAAGCTAAGCGTAGTGGCGCCGTAGTAAAGCTTGTCAGGCCGTCGATGGCTAGATTGACGAGCTTCAGATAATTCCATTTGGTTTCGCCGGCTGCGCGAGGGTCGCGGTCGTACATGATTTCTTTTTTGTTGAATCCAATCCAACTAAACATTCCCTTGGTGTAGCGCTCTGACTCGCGGAATTCACGCAGCGCGTCGATACAACGGCGGTCAAGCAGGCGAAAATCGCCGGTGTCGACCTGGATAGGAATACGGGTCGATGATTGGAGCAGCTTGTAATACCATTGGCTGGATTTTTTCTTGAGCCATGATTCACCAGTGCGACTACGGCGCTTAGCGTAGACGTCGTCGTAGCCCTGCTGCCAGTAATCGATCATCTTGGGAATTAGCTCTGGTGGATCTTGTAGGTCGGCATCGATAATCACCATAGCATCGCCCGTCACGTGATCAAACCCAGCCAGCATGGCAGTCTCTTTGCCAAAATTGCGTGACAAATTGACGTAAGCTACGCGTGGGTCTCGGCTGGCGAATGTTTTGAGGATTTCGAGGGTGCGATCACGGCTACCGTCGTTGACAAACATAAACTCAAACTGATACTCGCTGTGTTCGCCAGCCAGCTTGTGCAGGCGTTCGTACAGCATTTGCAGCACCTCTTGCTCGTTATATGCAGGTATCAGGATCGAGATTTTTTTCATATGTATTCATTATACTACGTTATCAATCAGGTCGACGAGGCTGCCCGACACGGTGGCGCCGGCCTCGGCAAGGAGCGATGTTTTGATAGCTGCTGATTCGAGCCGATTAGTGCCCAGGATTGCACCAGCGTGGCCCATCTGCACACCAGCCGGCGCATGGTGCCCAGCCACATAGGCATAGACCGGCTTGCTCATCGTGCGGATATAGTCGGCCGCTGCAATCTCGTCGGTGCCGCCAATTTCGCCAATCATGACGACGCGGGCTACACCAGGATCATGCTCGAATAGCTCTAGACAATCAGTATACCCAGCCCCGTGTATTATGTCGCCACCAATGCCAATCACATAGTGCTGGCCAAACCCGCGGTGGGTCAGCGCATCCATAGCCTCGTAGGTGAGGGTGCCGCTACGGCTGACAATAGCCGTGTCGCCAGGCGTACTGAGCGCGGCGGGAACGATGCCGAGCAGGTGAGTACCAGGGATAAGCACTCCCGGGCAGTTGGGACCAATGAGCACACTGCGCTTATGTTGTATATATTGTGATATATACAACATATCATGAACCGGAATATGCTCGGTAATACACACAATGAGCGAGACTTCGGCGTCGATGGCCTCGATAATGGCAGATTTTGCATGGGCGCTGGGGACGAATATCACCGATGCATCGACCTGCGTGGTGGCCTGGATATCCTTGATTGACGCGAACACCGGAATTCCGTCGATTGCCTCACCGGATTTTGATGGCGACGTGCCGCCAACGACGTGGGTGCCGTAGGCCTTCATGCGCGCAGCGTGGAATTGCCCTTGGCGACCAGTGATGCCCTGAATGATGACATTCGGTGCTGTAAAAAGTTCGGGTGTTAGTTTCATGCCAGCGCCTCCATGAGCTCGGATAAATTAGCGTGTAGTGGTAGATGATGAGCGGCAAGTAGCTCGGTGGCCTCACGACTGTTGGTGCCGCTCAGACGAATAGCGAGGGCGGGTAGATCAGGAATCTGCTCGCGAGCGGCAATAATGGCCCGGGCAACGTCATCGCAGCGCACGATGCCACCAAATATATTGATGACAATAGTCGAGATGTTTGCAAACTGCATGATGTCGTGGAAGGCGGCAAGGATTGTGTCGACCGACGCACCGCCGCCAATATCAAGGAAATTCGCCGGTACGAGGCCACGCGCATACACGGCATCAACTGTCGCCATCGCAAGGCCAGCTCCGTTGGCAATCGTGGCGACCGTGCCGTGTGGGTTGAGCGTGACGAAGGTGTGGTCGGTAGGTTGCGTATAGTTTGCCCACTCGGGGTGGCGAAAGGCAGCTGCATCATCGAGCGTCATTTTGCAGTCGCCCGCGACTAACTGACCGCTTTTGGTGAGAATCAGGGGATTAATCTCGATCAGTGTCGCGTCGTTGGTGACGAAACAGTCGAATATGTTTTGCACGAGTTCTTCGACAACATTACACTGCGCTTCAAGACTAAGTGCCTCGCTCAGTGACGCGATATGTTGGTGGATGTCACTCGCTTGCCGGATAGCGACGCGATAAAATTCGGCAAAATTATTGTCTTCTACCTCCACGCCACCACTACGGTGCGCAACCAGCTCGATCGTTTTGTCGGCGCGGTTAATGCCGAGCTCTAGATAGAGCTCGCGGTGGATGTCGATGAACTCCTCGGCATAGAGTACCTCGGGTCGAAAGCCCTTGATTTCGCGGTCGAATAATTCAGTTCGAAGACTTTGTAGCTCGGTCTTATTGTTTGCTATTTTGATACCGCCCAGCTTGCCTCGGCCGCCGACCGGCACTTGGGATTTTACAACGAGAGGAAACGTGAGTTTCGCTATATCACCTAGTACCTCGCCACGAGGAATCGGCACCCCATGCGCCGAGAGTAATGCCTTTGCTTGATATTCGAGTAGGTTCATTTAACGCCGCAGGAATTCCTCTAATAACTTGTGACCAGTTTTTTCCCATGAGAACTGTGAAGATTGCTCGGGGCCACGTATTCGGTAGTGAGTTTGTAGCTCTGGCGAAGTAATAAGCTGATGAAGCTTGGCGCTGACATCCTCGGGCGACTTTTCGGCCCAAAGGCATGCCTTGCCACCAACCTCACGCAGCACCGGAATATCGACGGCGACGGTCGGGACGCCGCAGTGCAGCGCCTCGAGAAGCGGCATGCCGAAGCCCTCGTAGTGAGTAGTGAGGCAAAAGAAACTCGCATTGCGGTAGAATGTGCACTTGTCTTCGTGGTCGATATGACCAGGAGTGATAATGTCGTAGCCTTCGGACTGTTTTTGCTCGATGAGGGTGCGCAGGGCCTCTGTTTTCCAGCCCCACTTGCCGGCGAGGACAAGGCTATATTGCTTGCGAATTTCTAAGGGCAGTCGGCAGTAGGCTTCGACGAGCGTGGTGAGGTTTTTGCGTGGTTCGAGGGTGCCGAGTGAGAGGATGTAGGGTTTGGTAATGTGGTAGCGCTCGGCGAGGCGCCGTGGGCCACGGTCGAGTTCGGGCAGGAAGCTCGCGGTGTCAACCGGGATGTCGATAGTGACGATTTTTTCACGCGGCACACCAGCATGCGCCACGAGCTCGCTGGTTGTGAACTGTGAGTTAGAGATGATCATGTCGGCACGCTTCATTGAGTGTGTGGCGACGCGATCGAGGAACGCACGGTTTTTATCCTCGACATATTCGGGGTATTTCATAAAGCAAATGTCGTGGATAATGACGGCTTTTTTGCTGTGGCGTAATGTCGGCCAAATGTAGAAGTTTGGGTATAACTGCCAGTCGGATTTTCGCACAGGCAAAGGTGGTGCGATGCCTGCGTAGACAAGTTTGGCATAGACGCGCTGCGGAATAAGCCGCAGCATTTGCGTGCGATTCTCGCGATTTGCCTTTTCGATATGCACATTACGAATCGGCTTGCGACCAAGGAAATTGAGCCAAAAATATCGCAGCTCTAGCTGTCCCATTCCAACTTGCTCAAGCGCACCCACGATCCCATTCGTAAAATAATTCACTCCTGTCGGGCGATCCTGTTCGAGGACGGACGATTCAATGGCGAGCGTTTTCATAGAGTGGGATAAACCTTTCTTTGACAATTTGATCAAACTGGAAGTCAGCTAGATAACGCTTGCGGGCATTCGTAGCGAGCTTCTCGCGAATCTCCCTATCTTTATATAGCCGCTCCATAGCGGTTAGTAGCGCCTCACTATCTTTTGAGGGTATAAGTAACCCTGATGTATTGTCATCTATCATTTCGGGGATCCCCCCTACTGCAGCCGCAATTATCGGCTTTTTCATCATCATGGCTTCTAATATCGAGATGCTAAATCCTTCGTGATACGTGGGCTGTAGTAATACATGAGAATTTGCTACAAACTTGAGTGGGTCTTGTTGATAGCCAAGAAAATGAATCGCAGGACAATCCTTTGCAAGTTTTTTAAAATGTGCATCTTCGGGGCCATTACCTATAAGCTGTAGTTGGGAATTTGGATGTCGTGAGTAGAATTGTTTAAATGCTGTTATCATTTCCCCAACGCCTTTATCGGTTACTAGGCGATTTGTGGAACAGAAGGTAAATGATTCCTGCAATTTGTGTGTGTATTTTTCATATACGTCTACACATCCGTTATTGATAATAATAATTCGACTGCGCAAGCTAGAGTCGGCGGGCAGGTGTTTGGTGACTTCATTATATTCACTTTTACTGATAACAGTTATGTGATGTGCATACTGCGCCGCTAGATATACCCACTTTCCTATTGGATTTTTATACCAAATCCGTAGATTTTGCCAAATATGCTTGAGATCGGCATGATCTGTCCATATTACAGTTGCACCTACGAGGCGCGCCGCATAGGTAGCCGCTATGAAGTCGTCTTTGCTCTGAATGTGCACCACCCGAGGGCGTAATCGTACAAAAATATAGAGGTACCAGGTAAATAATATGAGCTGCCACATCACATACATAGGAAAGAGTATAACGTTTACGCCACTCCAGGATTGTTTCTGCCACCACAGGCCTCGCAATGTTGGTATGCCCACTCCTGTGGCATACTCTAAGAGTTTATTGGAACGACTAATAATAAGTGGCTCATATGCATAATCAACTATCTTTGCAACAAATACAGGAAAACGTTCGCCCCCACCAAAATCGTACGGCTGTGCATTTCTAATTAATAGAATAAGGGGTTTATGCATCTCTAGATTCATTATAACTTACTATATAACACAAAGGTGATATGAGGATGATATAATAATAGAAAATGAGATATCTACATACACGCAATCGTGCTATCTTGAGTGAGATGGTTAGGACCGATTTCAAGATTCGATATCAAGGATCGGTGTTGGGTTATCTTTGGTCTTTACTTAAACCACTGATGCTATTTGCTATTCTATATGTTGTTTTCACCTACATTATTCCGTTAGGTAAAAGTGTGCCGCACTACCCCGTCTATTTACTTATTGGCATTGTGTTTTGGAATTTTTTTGTCGAATCAACGGTACAGGGAGCATCGTCAATTGTTAACAGGGGAGATTTGATTCGAAAAATTAATATTCCTCGCTACTTAGTAGTGGTATCAAGTTCATTATCCGCGCTAATCAATCTCGCCTTAAGTTTAATAGTTGTCTTTGTATTTGCGCTTTTGAATGGAGTACCCGTAACGCTTAAATGGCTTATAATATTTCCCATAGTCATGGAGCTTGCACTATTGACACTCGGAATCTCATTTATATTATCCGCATTGTACGTAAAATATAGAGACATAACATATATATGGGAGATATTTTTACAAGCGGGGTTTTATGCAACCCCCATTATTTATCCGCTTATGACAATCCCACAGGAGTACCAAAAGTTTTTCTTTATAAATCCAGTGACACAAATTATTCAGGATGCACGATACTTCATGGTTACCGACTCAAGTACTACAATATGGTCTACTGTGCACTCGCCGATGGTTGTATTACCGTTTGTAACTATTCTTATACTCATAGCAGTCGGTAGAATGGTGTTCAAACGCCAGTCAAAATACTTTGCGGAGGATATTTAGTGTATGTATAGTAAAAACGATGTAGCAATATCGGTACACGATATTCATAAAGAATTTGTTCTACCTCAGCACCGTAATACAACTCTCAAACAAACTGCTGTAAATATTGTAAAGAAAAACCATAAAGTTACGCAGAAAGTTCTTGATGGTATCTCATTTGATATAAAAAAGGGTGAGTTCTTTGGAATCGTAGGAAAGAATGGTTCGGGAAAAAGCACTCTCTTGAAGCTTCTTGCTGGGATATACACACCGGGTAGCGGGAGTATTCAGATAAATGGTAGGCTGATTCCATTTATTGAACTTGGCGTGGGATTTAGCCCAGAGCTATCGGGTAGAGATAATGTATACCTAAACGCTGCACTCCTAGGATTTACCCGCAAAGAAACAGATTTTATTTATGACGAGATTGTTGAATTCGCGGAGCTCGAGGCCCACATGGACAAAAAATTAAAGAACTATTCTTCTGGTATGCAAGTACGGCTCGCCTTCTCGATTGCCATAAAAGCTAAGAGCGACATACTTATATTTGATGAAGTGTTAGCTGTTGGCGACGAGGCGTTTCAAAAGAAGTGTATGGATGTATTTAAGGAATACAGAAGGAGTAGCCAGACTGTCGTTTTGGTAACTCATAGTATGGAAAGTGTCCGTAGTTTATGTACACGTGCCTTGATGTTGGAAGATGGAAAGATTGTATCGATGGGTAGTGTTGATGAGGTTGCTGATGCATATCAGGAAAGTAACTTAGTAGAAAGCGTCACTAGTGTAAAACCATCTTCAGCGCAATATAGCGGTAACTATATAAGTATGGAGGGATGCAACCCCATTTATCGAGTTAATGATACTATGGACATACGCGTAATGTGGCCAAATCAACTTCGGGTAAATAAAGTTGGTATTGCAATAGTTGGTCTAAACGATGAATATATATTTGGCAGCAACACCGGCAAAACAGAAATGAGAGACAATAATATTAACTATAAAACTCGCCTGAGCCTTGGCCCGGGTCAATATAAGTTAACGATTGCATTAACAGATAGTGACGGAAATGAGATTGAAAGAGCGGAAGATATTGCAAGGTTTGCAATTCGTGACGACTTTAATACTGAGGCCGGTGGGGTCACTAGGCTGGAATATCAGTACTATACTCGTCATAGTAAATAACGACTCAGTTATGCTACCTGTAATTTAAATAACAGAGGGTGTATAATGATAACTATACAAATTAATATCATCAGCCTAAATTAGTCATATTGCGGGGAGTGTATGTTTAAAGACAAGATTTTGCTTATTACTGGTGGTACGGGGTCTTTTGGTAATGAAGTGCTAAAAGGCTTTCTCGACACAGACATTAAAGAGATTCGAATCTTCTCTCGTGATGAGAAAAAACAAGATGATATGCGCAAACGCTACAATCATCCAAAACTACAGTTCTATATTGGTGACGTGAGAGATGCTTCAACGCTTGAGATCGCAATGAAGGGTGTTGATTACGTTTTTCATGCAGCGGCGCTCAAACAAGTACCATCATGTGAATTCTTCCCACTTGAGGCTGTTAAGACTAATGTATTGGGGACTGATAACGTGCTTACTGCCGCGATTCGTCATAAGGTAAAAAAGGTGATTTGCCTTAGTACCGATAAAGCTGCATATCCTATCAACGCGATGGGAATTAGTAAGGCCATGATGGAAAAAATCATTGTAGCAAAGGCTCGACAGCTTGGTAATGACGCTGATACTACTATTTGTCTCACTAGGTATGGTAATGTGATGGGCTCACGAGGGTCTGTTATTCCTCTCTTCTATAAGTTAATTAATGAGAATAAGCCGCTTACTATTACCGATCCGTATATGACGCGCTATATGATGACTCTTGTGGATGCTGTAGATCTCGTGAAGTTCGCATTCCAACACGGCAATCAGGGCGACTTGTTCGTACAGAAAGCCCCGGCCGCCGAAGTTGGTGTGTTGGCTGAAGCTATCAAAAAATATAAGAAATCTAATGCGGAAATTGTAATTATCGGTACCCGCCATGGAGAAAAAGCACACGAGGTGCTCGTGACACGCGAGGAAATGTCGAAAGCAGAAGACATGGAAGATTTCTTCCGCATCCCCATGGATAACCGTGATATGAACTATAATAACTTTTATCCACAGGGCGACGGTAAAGTGGTTAAATATGAAGAATATAGCTCAGATAAGACGAGGCGAATTGGAGTCGATGAAGTCATCGAGTTGTTAGTGAAAATGGGGGAGGTTGAGGCGTGAGGCTTTTAGTTCTTGGTGCTCAAGGTATGCTTGGACACATAGTAAAACAGTATTTTTTGGAGAGGGGCCACGAGGTTGTAGGCACCTCTCGTAATGGTGATGAGAAATATGAATTTGATGCAGTCAAGGATGTGAAAGCGCTTGAACGGATTGTCGATGAATTCAAGCCGAACGCCGTAGTCAACTGTATTGGTATCCTCAACAAAGACGCCGAAGATCATCATGCCCTTGCGGTGATGGCGAACAGCTATCTACCGCACTATGCAGACGAGCTATGTCGTGATAAGAGTATAAGGTTTGTCCACATTTCGACCGATTGTGTGTTTGATGGTAAAAAAGGCGAATACACAGAGGATAGCTTTAAGGATGCAGCAAGTTTCTACGGACAATCAAAGTCGCTGGGTGAGGTGAACAATGATGTCAATATTACGTTGCGCACTTCAATCGTTGGTCCCGACCGAAACGAGAACGGTATCGGACTTTTCCAATGGTTTATGAAGCAGCAAGGTGAAACGGGCGGATTCGATAAGGTCATTTGGACGGGCGTAACCACAATAGAACTTGCCAAGGCTATTGAAAAAGCACTTGAAAACAATCTTACAGGTCTTCGCCATGTAGTAAATAACGAAAAGATTGATAAATTCAGCCTACTCTCCCTATTTAAACTTCACTTCAACAAGCAAATCACGATAGTACCGAAGAGCGACTATGTAAGCGACAAGAGTTTAATCCGTACGACGGATTTTAATTTTGATGTACCAAGCTACGACCAAATGGTAAAAGAAATGAGCGAGTGGGTGGTTGCGCACGCAGATTTCTACCCAGAAAACCAAAGGGTATCGCAATGAAAGTTATGACAATTGTTGGTACGCGCCCTGAGGTTATTAAGCTCTCGGCCGTTATTCCAGAACTCGACAAATATACTGAACACGTCTTGGTTCATACAGGACAAAATTATGACTATGAACTAAACGAGATTTTCTTTGATGGTATGGGTATTAGAAAGCCTGATGTCTTTATGAACGTGGCGGGCAAAGACGCTGCCGAGACAATCGGCAATGTCATCATCAAGTCAGATGAACTATTTAAAGAGCATAAACCCGACGCAGTCCTTCTCTATGGTGACACAAACTCGTGTCTCTCAGTTATTTCTGCTAAGCGCAATAAAATTCCTGTATTTCATATGGAAGCCGGCAACCGTTGCTTTGATCAGCGTGTACCAGAGGAGTTGAACCGCAAAGTCGTCGACCACCTAAGTGATATTAATATGACTATTACTGAGCACGCGCGCCGATATCTCGTGGCTGAGGGAATTCCACCCGAGACTGTCATCAAAATTGGCTCGAACATGAAAGAAGTTCTCGAAATTAATAAACAAAAAATTGCCGAGAGTAAGGCATTGCTTGACCTCGATCTTGTGCCTCAAAAGTATTTCCTACTTAGTGTTCACCGCGAAGAAAACGTTGACAACGAAAATAACTTCAAAGACCTTGTGGAGTCATTAGGTGCAATTTGCGATACGTATAATTACCCGATTATCTTTTCGTGTCATCCGCGCACCCAGAAGCTCATCGACAAAAATAACATCAAGCTACATCCGCTAGTTCGTATCATGAAACCTCTCGGGTTTGCAGATTATGTACACTTGCAGCAAAATGCATTTTGCGTCATCTCAGATAGCGGCACCATCACCGAAGAATCATCACTACTTGGATTTCCGGCTGTTACTGTACGCCAAGCGCATGAACGGCCAGAGGGTATGGATGAGGGTGTCTTGATTATGACCGGCCTCGATAAAGAGACAGTGCTTGACTCAATCAAAGTAGTAACTGCCCAGCGTATGCCAGTTGTGGGCGACTACGACGCTGAGCATGTCGCACAAAAAGTGGTTCGAATAATACTAAGCTATACAGGGTATATTAATCGTACTGTATGGAAGAAAGGACTCTAAAGGATATTTCTTATTATGGATTTTCGTAATTATATACGGCATACTCTGCTTAAGAAAAACGACAGAGTACTTGAATTTGGACCTCTTCATAGGCCCATTGCTTCGAAAGAAATAACACCGAATACTTTCTTTGCTGATATTAGAAGCACGGAGGACATAAAACAACTCTATACCTCAAACGAGTATCTGAAATCAACAGGTTTAACGGTTGATATTAACGAAATTGTCGATATTGATTATGTAGTAAAAGACAGCTACAAAGAGACCTTTAAAGGAGTTGAGAAATTTGATTCAATTATCCTTGCGCATGTTATCGAGCATATGCCGGATATTATTGAGTTCTTTACGGATATAAAGAATATTCTAAAAAAGAATGGTCATTTAATTTTAATTTATCCAGATGCTCAATATTGTTTTGATCACTTCAGAAATGGAACCTCGTTCATCGACGCCTATGAAGTTTATATTAACAAACCCAATGCGAGTAAGAGGGTATTTGATTTCGTATACAATGTTGTGGCGGAAAACAACCCGGGGTACTACTGGGAAGATGTGACGCATGAAGATAAGCTACCAGTAAACTCATTCGAGAAGGCGGTAGGTGCATATAATGATGCCAAACTTGATAAATTACCCGACGACACCCATTTCTGGCCATTTTCGGACTATCAATTCATTAAATTTCTTTACGATATGGACCGAGCTGGCATGCTTGGATTTAGCGTAGAAGCGTTTTACGAAACTGAACATAACACGCAAGAATTTATGGTTGTCTTAAAAAACACACCATCTAAAGATAAGAGCGGTAAGACATACAAAGAGATGCTAAATAATCTCTGTAATAGAAATAAACTTGCACACCTCAAGGCTAAGTCGGAGAAGCTTCAAGCAGAACTAAGTGTAGAAAGGGCAGAAAAGGGTAGATTGCAGAGAGAACTATCCGATATATATTCCAGCAGGAAATGGAAATACACACAAAAAGTAGTGAGGGCTATTCGCGGAGTAAAAAAGAAGAGCAATCTATCATAGTAGACAAGAAGAGGAAATTAACGATGAAATCAATACCAAGGAAGATTCACTACTGTTGGTTTGGCGGCAAACCTTTAACTCCGTTTGCTAAAAAATGTATTGAAAGTTGGAAAAAATATTGCCCTGATTACGAAATTATTGAGTGGAGTGAAAAGAATATTGATATAGTAAACTCTCCATTTATGCAAGCTGCATATGCAGATAAGAAATGGGCTTTTGTATCCGACTATGCAAGATACAAGATCATTTATGAAGAAGGTGGGATATACCTTGATGTGGATGTTGAGCTAATAAAGAGTATTGATGATCTAAGAAAATACAATTCCTATATGGGGTTTGAGGGTACTGAATACGTAGCTTCTGGACTTGGGTTTGGTGCTCATGCGGGTGACGAAATCCTCAAAGAAGTCCTCAATAAGTATGAAGCGATAGATTACGAGCAATATAAAGACAATCCTGCGAAAATTGCAACCCCGATTATTGTCACCGATATACTCGTTAAACATGGATTAGTACGGAACGGTGAACTGCAAGTTATCGGTAGTATGACAATACTCCCTGAAGATTATTTATGCCCCAAAAGTCCTATGACACGACTAGTGAACATTACAAAGAACTCCTACTCGATTCATCATTATGATGCGAGCTGGGTGGACGAGAACGAAAGAAAGCATATAGATTTGCTGGAAGAAAAGGGGAAGGAAATTACATCTCGGTTTCCTGACCTTATTACAATAATTATCCCGGTATATAACGGGCAGGATTATTTAACGTATGCGATAGATAGTGCTTTAAGTCAGACTTATAAAAATATCGAAGTGATTGTAGTCGATGATGGAAGCTCCGATAAATCCGAAGTGATCGCCCGCTCTTACGGGAGCCGCATTCGTTATATCCGTAAACCCAACGGTGGCGTATCCTCGGCGCTTAATATGGGTATTACAAGTGCGCGCGGAAAATATATCGCATGGTTATCTCATGATGATGTATATCACGAACGAAAACTTGAGGTATTACATAAAACAAGTATTCGTGAAGATAAGAGGTGCATTGCGATATCCGACTGGGATGTTGTAGATAAAGATGGTGTGCTTATAAAACACTCACACCTTGATGAGCGGCTGGAGAGTGCGCCTCTTGGCTTCTTGGCGTTTGATCGACGGACGTGGTTGAATGCCTGCGCCATGCTTTTTCCAAAGGCGCTTTTTGATGAAGTGGGACTATTCGACGAGTCTCTTCGTACGACACAAGACTATGATATGCATATGAGGATGATAAAAGCGGGCGCAACTTATAAAATAGTACGTGAGCAGTTATTTTTCTCTCGTCAGCATGCGATGCAGGGTTCTCTTACGATTGATGATGACACATTTGCTAATTCGGATCGGATACATACTGAAATTATCTTAAAACTCACAAAAAATGATCTTGAAAAATATTTTAGTAACAATCTAGAAAAAATCAATGAAACCTATCGCTCATTTGCGGATAGTGGGTATGTTCGCGCGCCGGCCGCTCTTTTTAATAAATTAGTTGAGATATACAGAGGCGATAGTCGACTCGTTGAATGGTTCATTAAGAAAAATTTTATTTCTATACCGGGTGAATTAGGGTTCCAGAGTAAGGATGAAGTACTATCTCTGATAAAGAACAAAAAACGCAGACCTCGTATAATATTCTGTGCAGGATATTGGTTGACTGGAGGGATGGAGCGAGTACTCTCAAATCTCTTTATTCAGTTGCAAAAAAAATATGAGATTATTCTCATAACCCCTAGCGACGGAGAGGCGCCTAATCGGACAATACCTTTGCCGGATGAGATTACACACATAAGACTATCTAGTGATCTATATAGAGACCGATTTGATACGATCACTCTCTCTTATGCACTCCTTTTTCATGTAGACGTTGTAGTTGGATTTCTGAATCTATTTGATAAACAGCTTAATCTTTATGCAATGTGTCGTGAATACGGAATAAAGACTATAGCTTCAAATCATGAATATTACTTCTATCCTCATCGAAGCACGGACCCATATATGAGAAGTCTCGTAGATCTACGTAGGCGCACATTCGCCAACCTCGACGCCGTTCTCTGGTTGACGAATTTCAGTACTGCTGTCCATAATATCGACGCAAGTAACGGTTATTTAATGCCAAATCCAAATACATTTCCTACTAATAAAAGAATTAGTATTAACCGAAAAACAAAAAATGTGGTTTGCATAGGTCGATTTAATGATCGTGTCAAAAGGGTGGATAGGATCATTTCATGCTTCGCCTCTTTGCAGAGAAATATTCCTGAATCGACACTTACCCTAGTTGGGGCGGTTGATCTAGACGCAAAACTCCCGCATATGATAGATAAATCCATTAATGATTTGATTGAAAAGGCGGGCATAGATCGTAGCAAGATCATATGTCATGGTGAAGTGAAGGATATGGTGAGAATATACGACGAGGCGGACGTTATATTGCTTACATCTGAGACTGAAGGTTTTCCTATGGTCTTGACCGAGGCAATGAGTCGAGGCGTACCGGTTGTTTGTGGAGACATTCCTGGTATTGAAGATATTGTGGTTAATAAAGTAACAGGCTTTGTTGTTGCGCAAGACGACAGTAAGAGTATGGCGGATAAGATCGTCGATATTTTCAATAACCCTACACTCAAAAAAGAACTGAGTAAGAACGCTTTAGAGCATGTAAAACAATTCAATGCTGAAAAAGTAGCTCAGAAATGGGTAACACTTATAGATGCGTTGCTTTTAAATGACTGGAATAGTGATAACCCGGTAAGCGATCTACCGAAAGCCATTGCTCAGGAACGGCGCCTATTTGAGGAGCGTATAATGAAGGAGCTAGAAGAGTCGGTCAGGCAGTCGGTGATCATGGCAAAAAGTATGATCATTGAAGTAGAGAAGGAAGGGGTGGTCAAGAAAAGCTATCGTCTAGCGCGCTCTACCGCTAGAGACCTAAAGAATAAAGGACTTAGGCATACCAGTAAAAAAGTGGTCAAAAAAGTTACTAAAAAGATGCTCCATGCCATGAAGGGATGAAATGGATAGACCAGTATCTCGAAATACGCAAAAGGAGGCTTTTCCAAAAGTCTCAATCATAATTCCTGTCTACAATGGTGCGAATTTTTTGCATCAATCGATTGTCAGCGCGCTTGAACAGACCTACAGTAATATCGAAGTACTTGTAATAGACGATGGGTCCTCGGATGGAGGCGCAACTCGTCGAATCGCAGAATCATATGGTGATAAAATCTCCTACTATTACAAGAACAATGGTGGAGTCGCATCTGCGCTTAATTTTGGTATAGAAAAGATGAGAGGCGACTATATCTCGTGGCTTTCGCATGATGATTTGTATGAAAGAACGAAGGTTGCCCGGCAGGTTGAGGGTCTAAGAAAAATAAGTACGGCGAATAGGATTATTGCTTGTGATTCTGTCGCACTTTTTGATAATGGACTTCGAAAACGATATAAGATACCGGTTAACATTTTTAATGATCATTTCGAGATGTTTCTCGCATGTTCGGCAACAGTCGGCGTTAACGGCTGTAGTTTGCTCATCCCACGTAGCGCGGTCCGCACCGTAGGCGGCTTTAATATTAATCTTCCGGTTACCCAGGACTATGATTTATGGTGGAGATTAAGTAAATATAATCGATTTATATTATTGCAAAAACCTTTAGTCATATATCGACATCATGCAGGGCAAGACAGTGCCCGTAGAGCGGAACTATGCAGAGTTGAGGCCGATAAACTTCGGTCGTCAATTCTCGCAAACATTTCAAAAAAAGAAACAGACAGAATAATGGCGCATGAAGCGAAGTGGATGTGGAATAATTATGCCACCTATGCACGCAGGGGGTATACTAGGACTGCATTCGGTATGTTACGTATAATACTTAATTACTACAATGAACACAACCCACGCATATTAAAAAAGATTATATTAAAAAGTAGTATAGTAAGCTTCGTGGGTAAGTATAAAGATGTCAGTACTCTCCTAGAAGATATCAACAAGGAGTACCCTGATAGACTTGAGAGCGATTATATACGAAAAATGGCGAATTATGCTCAAAAACATAGTCGAATACACGGTTATGCGGAGAGTCTAAAAAGTGATGGGCTTGGCTTCATGATAAAAAAGGCGTGTAATAAAATATATCGCAAACTAAGACGAGGGCGGTAGTGGCCTTATGCCTATCGCACTCCCCATAGGAATGGCTCCCATTACTGTATCGGAAACGGTGACCACACTTGCCCAGCTATAACCATAACTATAGAATGCCTCGGCGCTATCGAACGGGCGTTTATAACCATTCTCGACAAGGTATATACCAGAGTTGGGGGTGCTTGTCTTAATTAATTTCCCATTGTACGCAGCCATATTAAGCCCGAGAGGTGATCCAGTGGGAAAGCTATCCAATACAGTGTCTGAAACGGTTAATACATTAGACCAAGTATATCCATGGCTATATAACGCCTCAACACTGTCGAATGGTCGCTTGAAACCATTTTCGATTAGGTATACGCCAGAACCGGCGGTCGCGCTGCGGACAGGGATAAGATTGTACGAAGTTGTACCGAACCAAGACGTGAAATAGAGGTAGAAGTTGCGGTTGCCGTAGGCGCTACAGTTGTCGCCTAGGCCGTATCCGGCGTTTAGTGCGGCGACATTGGGTTGGTAGGGGGTGTAGTCGTAGAGGGCGGCGGTGGACCAGTTCTCAATAGTCACCATGGTGCCACCACACGCGGCATTAGGATTATACTGTATGTAGTTTGACCCCTTGATGTACGGCGAGTACCACGTAGGGCTTTGGTTTAGTACGGCGCGGTACATTTTTGCCGTCCAGGTGAGTTGATTTGTGAAGCCATAATAGGAGGAGCTGCAGTTAGCCGAGTTATTGGGGCCGCTATCAGGACAGCCGTAGCCGGTGGCGGTACGGTATTGGCTTGAGAGTGGCCAGTTGTCAGTCACGAGGCTTGACTCTTTTTGGAGGGTAACGATGAGTACCTGAGGGTTGATTTTGTATTGCTGAGCAAGGCTATAGATAAGTTGTGCAGCACTCACGCCGTTTTCGCTATAATCCTTGAGACAGGTATAGGGCGGGCCTGGCCAGCCCTTTATTTGGGTAGCGAATTGAGCATGAGTGAGTTTTGGATAACCCCAGTCGGCGGCCGACTGAGTGCCATTAGTGTCGCACGTGGCAACTTTGCTGGCTAGAAAAGCCTGAATGGCATCGACGCCCATGGTGGTATTATTGGTAAATACAGTATCATCTATAATTCTGCCTGCATTAAAAGAGGCTGCGGTGGCAGAGTGGGGCAAGAGTAAAGTAGCGGCTGCTACTACAAAGATAGTTAAGATAAGCTTCCTGCTCATAATGTTTTCTCCGTTGTTGCTGTTCCTGTTGCCGAACCGTCTTCAACTGTGATAGAAATTTTCCATACACCAGGTGTCAAATTGCTCATAGGTACATTAAATCCCTGACAAGTAGAGGATGATGCGAGGGGTTGGGTTGGTGCAGAGGCAGAATATGTTTTGCTACTCGGGCCGTTCATCGTCAGCTTGCAGACCCCAGTAGAGCTGACCCGCTCTATATTGGCGCGGATATAGACAGTCGGCCCGGGCTGCACTGCGGTGATGGTTATGGGAATTCTAGCGGCGGATGGCTGGTCGCCCGTATTTCCGGTGTCTTCGCTCTTTGCGGTATCACCCACCTTTTCCTTGATGTCGTTTCCAATCTTGGATTGCTCGGATGTTGGCTTAGAATAATTAACCCCATCGTCTGCGCGGTTATCTATGCTTTTTGGCTGGAAGGGCCATGTTTGGAAGTGGTGGGCATAATACAGGAATCCAGCAGCGGCCAATAACAAGACGGCTATAATAATGCCTGCACGCGCCTTAACATTTCTTTTTTTTGTAGGGTTTATTTTCATGGGAGTTTATTTTTTATGTAATCATTATGCTATAGTTTATTTTACCATATATAAAGGGCGTCTCGCAACTATTACCAGACATTCGTTATATTGTATGGTTAACGATATCCCTTAGGATTCTGTGATTGCCATTTCCAAGCGTCCCGGCAGGCGTCGGCGACGGTGAGGGTAGTGTGCCAGTCGAGGTTGCGAGTGGCGAGATCAGGGCTGGCATAGCAGGCGGCGATGTCGCCGGGACGGCGGGGCAGGATTTGGTACGGAATGTCGTGGCCGCAGGCCTCTGAGAATGCAGTGATGGCCTCGAGCACCGAGGTGCCTTTGCCGGTGCCGAGGTTGTAGATAGCGATGCCGGGTGAGCTGTGAGTGAGGGCCGCCACGTGGCCGCGAGCGAGGTCGACGACACGTGAATGTAATCACGCACACCAGTGCCATCAGGCGTGTCGTAATCGTCGCAAAAGACACTGACTGATTGGCGCTTGCCGACGGCAGTTTGCGAGATATAGGGGAAAAGATTGTTCGGAATATCGTTCGGGTCTTCGCCAATCAGACCGCTAGCGTGTGCCCCAACGGGGTTGAAATAGCGCAAAACCGTGGCTTCAAAGGATGTCTGTGAGGCGGCGAAATCGGTGATAATTTGCTCGTTCATGAATTTCGTCCAGCCATAGGGGTTAGTAATACCGACACCGATACGGCTCTGCTCGGTAAGTGGCAAAGATTCGGGCGTGCCATAGACGGTGGCGGATGAGCTAAATACCAGGCGGTTGACACCATGTGTTCGCATGGCATCGAGCAACACGAGGGTAGAATCTATATTATTTGAGTAATATTCAAGTGGCTTTTCGACTGATTCGCCGACAGCCTTGAGCCCCGCAAAGTGAATGATGCCATCGATCGTATGGGTAGTAAGTATCTTATCGAGCAACGCACGATCGCGCACGTCACCCTTATAAAATATGATATCCTTGCCGGTGATCTGCTTGACTCGCTCAAGCGACGCGGCACTGCTATTGGACAGATTATCGATAACGATAATAGTGTGCCCTGCTTCGAGCAATTCAACTGCCGCGTGTGAGCCAATATAGCCTGCGCCGCCTGTGAGTAGGATGTTCATACTCTTAGTCTATCATGGCTGCTATAATGAAGTCATAACGTGGAGGATGTATATGAAACGAGTGATTGTAAGCGGCTATTTTAATCCCCTACACGGAGGGCATTTGGATTTGATTGAAGGTGCTGCGAGCCTGGGCGATTACTTGATTGTGATCGTAAACAACGATGTACAGCAGCTGCAGAAGAAAGGCAAGATAATTCTTGACGAGGCAAATCGCGTACGGCTGATGCGTGCATTGCGTGATGTGGACGAAGTAGTGCTATCGATTGACCAGGACCCGCCGGTAATTAATACGCTCGAAATGGTAGCCGAGAAATATCCTGAGGATGAGCTACTATTTGCAAATGGTGGCGATCGCGTGTCGGATAAAGTAGTGCCAGAGACCGATATATGTAATAAATACAACATAAAGATGATATTCAACGCGGGTGGTGATACTAAGGCTGACTCGTCTACGCGCATTAATCAAGCCATCGGTCACGAAACTGCATAGTGTTGTAATTTCTACATTTCTAGTTTTTTGCGAAAAAAATTGACTTTTTGTACGCCAACCTGCTTTACTATATACGTAAGCAGGAGACTTCTAATATGTGCGGTATCGTAGGCTACATCGGCAACAAGCAAGCGCAACAAATACTTGTGAGTGGGCTCAAGCGGCTCGAATATCGAGGGTATGATAGTGCGGGAATTGTGACACTCAGCGAGCGAGGTCGAGCGACACTACTGCGCGAAAAAGGCAAGGTAGCCGAGCTTGCCGCGAAAGTGAATAAACACGAGACGCCAGATCAGATCGGCATCGGCCATACTCGATGGGCTACGCACGGCGAGCCGAGTAAGCGAAATGCGCACCCGCACAATGTCGGAGACATCTACCTCGTTCATAATGGTATTATCGAGAATTTTCAGGAGCTAAAGGCTACACTTGCAAAGCGTGACTATATATTCAAAAGCGATACCGATACCGAGGTATTGGCGGCGTTGATTGACTCAATTTACCGCGACAACCGCAATCTCCTGGAGGCTGTAAGCAGTGCGCTACAGATGGTCGTTGGTACGTACGGTATTGCAGTGCTGAGTACTTCTAGCCCAGACGAGATCGTTGTGGCGCGAAAAGGCAGTCCGCTAATCCTTGGCCTCGGCAGCAGTGAGGTGTATATCGCGAGTGACGCATCGGCACTCGTCGGCTATACCGACCGCGTAATTTACATGCGCGATGACGAAATCGCGTTTTGCACGCGTGAGGGCGTGGAAATATATGACACCGAAGCGCACGTGGTCGATGCGATAATCGAGACGCTCGAGCTCGATATTCAGACGATCCAAAAAAAAGGTTTCGAGCACTTTTTGCTTAAAGAAATATATGAGCAGCCCGAGAGCCTGCGCTCGACGCTGAGCGGGCGCGTCAATGCTCGTACTGGCCACGCACGACTGAGCGGTATAAACATGACAGACGAAGAACTGCGCGCAGTCAAGCATATCATGGTGGTTGGTTGCGGAACGGCATATTATGCTGGTGTGATGGCGGGGTATTTGATCGAGCAGTTTACCGACGACGTGACGGTTCGTGCCGAAATCGCTAGTGAGCTGCGCTATCGATCGTTTAGTGTCCCGGAGAACACCGTGGCGGTATTTGTGAGCCAGAGCGGTGAGACGGCTGATACCTTGGCATGTTTGCAAGAGCTAAAGCGTCGTGGCGTCAAGTGCCTCGGCGTCATCAATGCGGTCGGGAGCACAATCGCGCGCGAAGTCGACGGCGGGGTGTATTTGCATGTTGGTGCCGAGATTAGTGTTGCGAGCTCTAAAGCCTTTACTTCCCAGGTAGTGGCGATGGTGATCTTCGGCATGATGATCGCCTCGGCAAAAGGTGTTAGCGTGCGGGAGCTCAATCAATATATTGAAGAGCTTGAATTATTGCCGTCAGAAATCGAGAAGCTGCTCGAGGTACATGCAGCCGAGATCAAAAAAATCGCTCGAAAATACGCTAAATATGATCACGCGCTTTACGTTGGTCGTGATACGATGTACCCAATTGCGCTTGAAGGCGCGCTTAAGCTCAAGGAGATTAGCTACATCCAGGCTGAAGGCTATGCTGCGGGCGAACTCAAGCATGGCCCAATTGCGCTGATCGACGACAAGGTGTTTGAGGTGTTCTACCTCCAGGACAACTGGCTGTACGAAAAAAGCCAGAGCAACCTGATCGAAATGAATGCGCGTGGCGCGCATGCTCTCGTCATCACCGACACCGACCGCAAGGTATCGGCCGAGTATGTTGTGCGTGTCTCGACCAAGCTTAAGATTTTGACGCCGCTACTATTTAACGTCATTAGCCAATTGTTTGCCTATCGCGTTGCGGTTGTGCGTGGCGCCGATGTTGACCAGCCGCGCAACCTGGCCAAGAGTGTGACGGTGGAATAAATAAAACTGCCGGGATAGACGTGACCGACAAAACGATAGCCAACCCGCTATTGCTTTTGACGCCATACCTCGCGTATGATAGGGGTAATTATTGCTAACAAAATGGGGCACACGCATGGATAGTCACACAAAAAATAAATCGGAAGAGCCATCCGAAGAAGTTGCAGAATCGGTCGAGGCGCACGAGGATGCTGCCGGCAGCCAGACGACCGAACTGACCAGTATCGACGAGGCAGTGGGCGAGATCGAGCAGAAAGAGCAGATTGACCAAGCGATCACGGATCATGAAGCTGCGCCAACCACCGATCAACCAACTACGCCACTAAAAGTAAACATTCTGAAGCCTGGCCTATCTCGCAGGCAAAAATGGCTGATTGCCGCCGGTGCAACGACGCTGCTGATTACAATTATTGCCGCAGTGCCATTCCTGCGCTATGCAGTGGCGGGGCTGGTGATCAAAAAACCAGTTGCGCTGAGTGTCGTGGATGCTACTTCGGGCCGTCCGGTGAGTGATGTCAAGGTGACGCTTGGGAGTGTCGAGGTAATGACCGACCAAAAGGGCGTGGCGAATATTAATAATGTGTCGGTGGGCGACCACTACGTCACCTACGAAAAAAAGAATTACACTACCACAAAAACTAGCGTCCTGGTGCCTATCCTCAAGAACTACCAAGCCGATGCCCAAAAGCTCACCGCTAATGGCCGTACGGTTGAGCTACGATTCATTAACAGTATTAATGGCAGTGCGGTTAAAGGCGTGGTGGCAAGCACTGAAGGCTCGACGACTACGGTAGACGACAGCGGCATGGCCACCATTGCACTGGCTGCAAACCCTGCAAAACAGTCGCTAAGCCTAAAAGCAAAAGGCTATAATGATCTGGCTGCTACCATCGATACCGGCATAGATGGCCGGCAGGATATCAAGCTGGTGCCGAGTGGGCGCGTATATTTTTTGTCTAAGCGTACCGGCGTCGTGAGCGTGATGAGTGCTCAGCTGGATGGCTCGGATGTGCGCGAAGTGCTAAGGGGTACCGGCAAGGAAACGGACGACACCAGCCTACTTGCTGCGCCCGACTGGCAGAACGCGGTGATGTTGTCGCGGCGCGAAGGCAGCACTAGCCCTAAGCTATATAGCCTCAACCTTGCGACCGGTGCGATGCGCGTGGCTGACGATCGCGGAGTATATATTCAGCCGATTGGCTGGTCGGGTGGCAAGTTTTGGTACCAAGCGACCCTAGACAACAGCAGCAGCTGGACCGACAAGGCAAATGCTATCATGAGCTACGATCCAAGTAGCGGCGAGCGCCGCACGCTCGACGAAACGGTGGGTATGGGCAGCAACTACTACGACTACGCCAGCGAGACAATGACTGGTGCGAACATTATCGATGGCCGCGTGGTGTATGCCAAATACTGGTCGTATGGCGGTTTGTATACTGGTGATAGAAATCGCCCAGTGTCATTTATGGCGGTGGCCACCGACACGTTGGTGCGTACGCAACTGAAACAACTGACGATCCCAGCTGTGTCGTATGCGCAGACGCTGCTCAAGTCGCCGACGCAGTTGCTGATTAATTTTAATAAGCCGGATTCGAGCAACGAAACCTATAGCTACACAGGTGGTGCGCTGACAAAAATCGCTCCGGTGAGCATCGGCGAGAGCACGCAGCGCGCCAACTATCTAATGTCACCCGACGGTACCAAGGTAGTGTGGACCGAGCCACGCGATGGCAAAAACGTATCATTTATTGCCAATCGTGACCTGACAAGCCAGCAAGAGCTGGGCCGTGGCGACTACCAGCCATACGGCTGGGTTGGGCAGGAGTATGTGCTGTATTCGAAGGGCCAGAGCCAACTATTTATCGCACCAGCCGGCGGGGCATTTGATGGCAGCCTTAAGATTACCGACTATCACAAGCCCGCCGGATATCCCGGCTACGGCTATGGCTACGGCGCGGTGTAGTTACCGTGTGAGTGGTATACTATAACGTATATGAATCCTGCCCAACTTGATACGCTTTTAGAGAGTCGTGAAGATTATAACTTGGAGTTTAAAGAGGCGAAGCGCCGCTTTAGCCTCAAAGAACTGCATGACTATTGTGCGGCGATAGCAAATGAAACCGGCGGGCATCTGCTACT
This sequence comes from Candidatus Saccharibacteria bacterium UBA1932, assembly GCA_002337095.1. GTDB lineage: Bacteria > Patescibacteriota > Saccharimonadia > Saccharimonadales > Saccharimonadaceae > Saccharimonas. Next base: position 8,528 of record DDFI01000008.1, on the reverse strand, counting down.
TGGGGTAAATAATGATCGTAGAATCGTCGGCACAAAAGAATTTGACGGTACATGGAATACGCTTGCTCACACCCTCAGCGAGCATCTACATATCAGGGTAAAAGTGTATGAGGTTATGCATAAGGATGGGCGAGTGCTTGTGTTTGATATTTCACGCCACTCTGCGGGACGCCCCGTGAAGGTAACTGGTGGCAGCGGTAATTACGTCTATCCTATCAGAGATGGTGAATGCCTGGTCGAGATGAGCGCAGATACCTACCGAACCATTATACAGGAGCTACAGGTAGATTTTAGTGCTCAGACAGTCGATGGCATTGGCTATCAGGATCTTGACCAGGACGCCCTGTATGATTATCGACAACGCTGGGCAACTCATACAAAAAACAGTGAGCATCTCGCAAAGAAATATCCCCAAATGCTGGCTGATTTGGGGCTGCTACGTAATGGTAAGCTCACGCATGCAGCGCTGTTATTGTTTGGAACGGATGCGTTGTTGCGCGATTACCTTCCAGACGCAGAGATCGTGTTTGAGTGGCGTAATGATGCGAGCGAAATCGCTTACGGAGCTCGATCTTCGTGGCGCGCTGGGTTTATGGTAATAGCCGATGATATTTGGCGTACCGTTGCTTCTCGCAACACGACATTTCGCTATCAAGAGGGGTTCATACAGCGCGAGATCGATGCATACGACGAGCGATCGGTTCGTGAGGCAATCACCAATGCGTTTGTGCATCGAGATTATAGCTTGGCGGGCAACTCTATTATTATTCGTGTGAGCCCTGATCGTTTTTACGTAGAAAACCCAGGGAGTTTCATGGCCGGCGTAACCATAGATAATATTATGGATAAGTCGGTCTACCGTAATCGTCTGCTCGCCGAGTCGTTAGAGAAAGTGAATATTATGGAGCGATCGAGCCAAGGTGTTGATACTATATTTAAACGTGCAATTGAAGATGGAAAGGGTAAGCCGGTATATCGCGTCACCTCTGATCCTTCTATCCAGCTTTCGATCCCCGCGCTACTAGTAGACCGAGAGTTTGTGAAGTTTGTGGAAGAGGCAATCAACCGGAGGCACGCGAGGCTGTCTCCTCGTGAGATGCTCGAGCTAGAGCTCATTCGTACCGGAGAGAAGCGTAATAACTTGCAGTTTCGCGACAAGTTACTAGAGCTTGGATTGATTGAGCGGTATGGTCAAGGACGTGGCCAGAAATATGTATTGTCTCATAAATATTATAGTGCCAGTGGGAATAGTGGTGAATACACACGTATTACGGGGCTAAATCGTGAGATGAAACGCGCGATTATCGAGGAGCATTTAAAGAAACACGGCCGAATCACTAGTAAAGAAGTGCAGAGTGCGCTGCCCGATATGACTGCACTGCAAATCTCGACGCTATTGAAAGGAATGCGTCAGGATGGCATTATTGAGTACCATGGTGCATCACCACGCTGGGGATATTGGTCATTAACGCAAAAACCCTAAAGAACTTATATAAAACCTTATATCCACCTCTGTTGCATATATGAGCATAAAAGGCTCAAAACCTTATAGAAGTCACTTAACGCCATTGATCAAGCACGACTTTGCGGAGCTTGGTGATGAATAATGTGCGGTCGAAGCGACGGGCAGTGCGGTTGAGTTTGCTGGGCAAGAACGTCAGTGATTCGGCGCGGCGGATGGCTGTCGTGACGGCATCCACGGTTTGGTCCTGAAATAGCACACCGTTTTCGCCGTCCTGAATGATGTCGAGTGAGCCTGCTTTGCCTAGGGTGATGACGGGTGCGCCAGCGGCCAGGGCTTCGACCTGGACAATGCCAAAATCTTCCTCGGCGGCGTAAATCCAGCCTTTTGCATGGTTGAGCGCATTGTTCAGATTGGCGTCAGATGCGTTGCCAAAGCGGTCGGTCATGAATTCGACGGTGGGGCCAGCGAGCTCAACTAAGTGATCATGGGCTGGGCCATTGCCAAATACTTTGAGCGGCAGGCCGAGCTGAGTGCAAGCTGTAACGACCAGATCGTAGCGCTTGTAGGGTAGCTGGCGACCGACCGTGACGTAGTAATTGCCGCGCTCGCGAGCCGGCGTGAAGCGCTTGACATCAACCGGCGGAAAAATAACAGTGGCGGGTTTGCCATAGTATGTTTCGATACGTGCTTGGGTTTCGGTGGAGTTCGCGATCCATAGGTCGACTTTTTGGGCGGCCCGATAATCGAGCTTGCGTTGATGCGGTATCATGAGTGGCATCAGCAGACGAATCAATGGATTGAGCCGTCCGTACCCAGGGTCGCGGCGATATTCGTCGTAGTGGCTCCAGTAGTAGCGGGCGGGGGTGTGGCAATAGCTAACGATTTTTTGGTTGGGCCGAGATTTGCGTACTTGGTTGGCATTGAGGTACGAACTAGTAAGGATAATGTCGTAGGCGCTAAGGTCGAGTGAGCGGAAAGCCCGCACCTGCAATGTGGGGAATAATTTATACATTTTGCGCAGGAATCTCGGGAATTTTTGCAGCCAGGTGGTGCGAATATCGAGGCCGTGAAACTCTGGCAGCGCACGCTCAGGATCATATATCGCGGTGTAAATCGGCGCATCAGGAAAGGCGTGGTGCATCTCCATGACAACGCGCTCCGCCCCGCCCATGGCGACCAGAAATTCACAGACAATGGCAATGCGCGGCTTGCGGGCGCTTGGCATTATTTTGCCCCTTGCTTGCGGATGACGACGGCGATGGTTTTGAATAATATTTTGATATCAAGCCAGAAGCTCCAGTTTTGGGCGTAGTAGGTCTCGAGCTCGATGCGCTCGTCGAAGCTGAGGTTGGAGCGGCCGGAGACTTGCCATAGGCCGGTCATGCCAGATTTGACGCTGTGCAGCAGCGCGGCCTTGGTGGTAGAGAATTTGACTTCTTGAGGCAGAATCGGGCGCGGGCCGACCAGGCTAAGGTCGCCGCGGAGCACGTTGAATAGCTGCGGCAGCTCATCGAGCGACGTGTCGCGCAGGAACTTACCAAACGATGTAATGCGTGGGTCATTGGTAACTTTGCGGTGTTTGCGGTATTCGGCCGCAAGATCAGGCCGGCCCATTGTTTCGAACTCTTCGGCGGCATCACGCTTGCCATAGTTGGCGCCCATGCTGCGGAATTTGATCAGGCGGATCGGGTGCGAAAATTGGCTCAGACGATCTGAAATATACCATGCCGGGCCGGGGTTGAAGATTTTTTGGCAGAGCCACAGCAGCAGCAGGAGTGGCGAGAGAATAATGATTAGAATCAGCGATGCAAACGTATCAAAAATCCGCTTGGCGATCGCACCCCAGCCGACGAGCGGCGTTTGCGACACCGAGATCATTGGGTACCCGAGAAAAATATCGACAGTGTGCTTGCCAGTATAAAACGCCGATTCGCCAGGGATAAAACTATAGCGAATGTGGTGTGTCTGGGCGGCGCCGAGGATACGCTCATTGCGCTCGTGTGATTCGTACAGGTCGGTCTGGATAATCGTGTCGATGCCCAGCTGGTCGATATTGGCAAGCGCGGTATCGGTAGAGGTATAATGTGCCAGGTCGAGCCCGGGTGGCGCAAAACGTTTGGGGCCAGCTAGGGCGACAATCTTGTAGCCGCTTTTGTGCGTGGCGCAGAGCAGCTCGGCGATGTCGCGAGTAGCGCCAGAATTGCCAATGATGAGTACACGGCTGATGCCGCGGCCAAAATAGAATGCTCGGGTGCGTACAAAACGCACGATCTCGCGCTCGATCAGAATGAGCAGGAACGAGCCGATCAGCACATACAATGCAACCAGGCGAGCGGGCAGGATGTGTCGCTCAGTAACATATTCGAGGCCAATGATCAGGAGTGTGCCGATGAAAGTACCGAGCGCGATCCGGCTCCATTCGGCCAGTCGACGCGAATACACCTGGGCGCTATATAGCCCGATCGAGGCAAACACAACGATCCAAAACGGAATCATTAGCAACACGCTTTGTAAATAGTCCATGGCGCCCACCGCACTTACCAATGGGCGATGGTCGATCTGTACCCGCGCAATATACGCCGCCGTGAACGCCGCCAGCAGCACCACGAAGTCTATGATGATGAGGACAAGGCTGAAGAATTTGCTGTTTTTAGATATCATACTATTATCCTAATTGTATCACCCCTCAGGATAAGAAAAAACAAGAGTAGAGTATAATAATGATCAATGCCTGCTAAAAAAGTTTTGCGCACCACCGACCCTCTTATCAAATGGACAGCATCGATCCTAGGCATTTTTATTATATATCTTTCTATTCACCCATTCATGACTGCATGGGTTGCGTCGTTCACGCACAACTATGCGCTTGTCAAAATATGGAAGGATATACTTGTCGCGGTAACTGCTATCATTGTAGTATTGTGGGCGGTATTTCGTAAATGCATCGATCGAGCCGTGTGGAGAGATCCTGTAATAATAACCGCAATCGTATATATACTCTACACGCTATTATTATTTGCTGTTATGCATACATACGAAAACAAATCTGGTTATGCGGCTTTAATATTTAATCTACGCTTCTTGACCCTCTTTATTACTGTCCGACTCCTACTTTGGGGCTGCGACAGTACACAGCTAAGGCCCTGGCTGGAGAGGGGAGCCGATCTTGTTATAGCGCTAGGGGCGATTGTCTCGATATTTGCGATCCTTCAGGTCACAGTTCTGCCGCATAACTTCATGATGCACTTTGGATACGACGGGGTTAATACAATTGCTCCAGTTAGTACGGTAGACAATGATCCAAATGCTTTGAGGGCTTTTGCTACCCTGCGTGGACCAAACGAACTGGGAGCCTATCTTATACTGCCCCTTACTTTAACGCTAATAAGACTATGGGCTAAGAGGCCATTGCATCAATACCTATTGGCCGGCTCTCTAATGTTGGCTGCCCTGTACTTCTCACATTCGCGAAGCGCTCTCATCGGCGTCATTGTGTCACTTATTGTGGTATGTGTAATAAAACTACGATCAAAGATTAAGCCCAGGACGGTGCTTGCAGCCGCTGCCCTTAGCTTGATCGGGGGGGCGGCTATAATCTGGGCGTCTCTATGTATACCGCAGGTCAGATTAGTAGTGTTTCATTCAAGTCCAAGCGACAGTACGCTATTTGAAGGCTCAACCTCTGATCATTGGTATGCGACTATTGAAGGAATTAGGGATGTGCTCCACCACCCGCTGGGACGTGGTCCGGGTCAAGCCGGCCCGGCATCATTTTATAATGAAGATAAGAATCCTCGAATAGCGGAAAACTATTATGTACAAATCGCTCAAGAGGATGGAATAATTGGGCTAGCACTGCTGCTAACTATCTGGACTACTATGATCGTCTTCCTCAAGAGGCATATAGATGAGGACATTCCGATTGCATTGCTAGCAAGCTTTATTGGACTGAGCGTAGTAGCGCTGACGCTTCATACCTGGAATGATGATCCGTTATCATATACATGGTGGGGCATTGCTGCGCTAGTATTTTCACTAAAGGAGGGACAGAATGGCCGAGCGACCAAGCAAAAAACAGCATGACCTGCTGCTATTTATCGATGGATTTATAAAAGGCAATGGCTACGGGCCGAGCTATCGCGAGATTATGCGAGCGCTCGACTACAAGTCGGTAAGTACGGTGGCGACGCATGTCGATGGGCTGATCGCCAAGGGCTGGCTAGTAAAAAAAGATAACTCAGCGCGCTCGCTCGAGGTGCTGACGACGAGCCTGACGACGGTGCCGGCAGCGCGCGGTGTCACATTCGATCGTGACGGCATGCGGCGCGCGATTGTGGAGGCGGTGAATGCTATACCCGTGGATGAGGAGCATATGACTGATCGCGCACATTTGATTGAAACATTACGAATTCTAGGATTTGAGCGCGACTATAAGGCGCTACAAGAGCCGACGAAAGTAGCTTGACGGTTACACTATAGTGCTATACCATAAGCTATATGAGCTCAATTAGACGTGCAGAAAAGAGAACATATGCTGATCGTCGTGAGTATTTGATTGCTGCCGTAGCTAAACGTCGACGAGTGCTCAAACAGAAGTCTATCGAATACAAGGGTGGTCGCTGTGTGTGCTGCGGCTATGCCGATCATCCAGGCGTGTTAGATTTTCATCATTTGGATCCACTCACAAAGGAATTTAGCATAGGCGACAAGGGCTATACACGTTCATGGGAAAAGATAAAAGGAGAGCTAGATAAATGTATTCTAGTGTGCGCAAACTGTCACCGCGAAATAGAACTTGGCGTCAGAGTCTTTACACCTACGGGAGAATGAGCTAAAATAACACTTGTATCAATCGATACGCACATTGTATTCCGGCATAGCTCAGTGGTAGAGCGGATCGCTGTCGTTGGCAGCTCGTGCAGGTAACTGCACGATGACAACGGGGTGAACTGCGGGAAGCCTAACGTCATTACGACCATGGTAATCCGCAGCCAAGCCGTGGTTGGGTTAAAAGACCTCGGAAGGTTCAGAGACTAGGACATGAGCCCAACAATAATTGTCCAAATAGCGCCCCGCATCCCTAGGGGATGATGAGATAGTCCAATCCTAACGAAAGTTATGTGAGTAAAAGTAACGATTAGGTCGCTGGTTCGAGCCCAGCTGCCGGAGCCAAGATAAAGACACCCCTTTCCGGGTGTTTTTGTTTGGCTTTGACACTCAGCGTAAAGACTCAGTTACTTGCGGAACAAAAGCCACCACAGAAGCTGAACAAAATATTCTAAATTCGGACTTATTCCCTCTGTTAAGGGTTGAACCCTTCTGGCCTTCTGGCGGTTTTATGACCAGCTCGAAAACGCTACGGTGTGGCAACGGTTCTTTGTCGATCTTGCCAGTCAGGGGTATGCGCCTCACTACTTGATCCATGATGGGCACTACGGCGTTCGCCCTGCGGCAGCGCGGTATATGCCGGGCGTGCTGCATCAGCGCTGCTTGGTGCATATGGTACGTAATGTCCATAAAGACGTCGGTATTAGCCCCAAGGCGCCGCTAGCGCGCCAGCTCCAGTCTTGCGTATACCGGCTCGTGAAAGTCCGCAGTGAAGCCGATCGTCAGGTGTGGATGGTGCAGTGGACCGCGTACCTTGAGGTATTCTCTCGGGCGATGATGGCAGGTACGCCCTGCACCAAGGCGTTTCTAGGGTTGCATACGGTAGTGCAAAACGCTTACGATCGTAATGAGCTCTTTACGTTCCTCGCACACCCCGGCATTCCCTACAGCACAAACGGTATCGAGGCGCAAAACCGAGTACTGCGCGAAATGCTACGACGCCATCGTGGCGGTGACCTTTCGCACCGCAAGGCAGTGGTGGCATGGACGCTACTGTACAAACAGACCGACGACATGGCAGTCATACGACGGCATTACCTACGACAGAGACATCCTCGCGCAGATGATGGAGGGGACGCACTTTTTGATGCTTAAGCCGGATAGACCCTTCTGTGCGAACCCTTCTGTGCAAAGAGTCACACAAACCCCGACCCCCTAGTAGATTATCGTTTGTTATATTTAGCGAAAAACACCCGCTAGAGAGCGCATTTCCGTACACTAGCTCACTGTATTTCGTGCGTTCACTTATGTCTGTTTCGAGTAGTCGATCATGAGTGTTGCAAGTGACTTTTGTTTTTACTTCGTGAAGAGCGGAGCGAAAGCGTATAATTAAAGACATGGACATAGGTAGTTTTGAAGCACTTGTTACGGCATCAGGCGAGTCGCAATCCCTCGACTTCAAAGGGCCATGTGTATGGAGTAAAGGTCTTATAAAAGATATTTTAGCAATGGCAAATGTACAGGATGGCGGCTATCTTGTATTTGGCTTTGATGATGGGTGTCAGGCTCCCCATATAATCAACACACAGTCTAAACCGGTTAGATCGTAATCTGTTACCATACTAAGCACAGGGCGTCAGCCCTGTGCATGAAAGGACTTGTGTTTTTTGTATGCCAAAAGGTAAACCAATTGACCCACAACTGAAGACTGAGATCGTATCTAAAATTCGCAATGACGGCATGAGCGTGAGCGCAGCGAGCGCTCAGTATGGCGTCAACGCTAAGAGTATTTACTACTGGCTGCGCGATGGCGTCGTTGACGGCAACCGCAACCTCATCCTTGAGAACAATAAGCTCAAGAAAGAGCTGGAGATTGCCTACCGTATCATTGGGCGGTTCACGGCCGAGTCACAGCGCCCAAAAGGCTAGCCGTCCTGGAAGAAGTCGAGCCAGGATGGCGAGACAAGTTCGCACGGACGCTCAACGTCTGTCGCACGAGCTACTACCGAACTGCAAGTAAGCAGGCCGCTGAGGACGCCAAAGCTGTCGCTGTATTACTTGCGGCGCACACCGATCACCCGTTCTACGGCGTCCGCCGGCTGGCACTCCATCTTGGTTGGAGCCAAAAGAAAGCCCGTCGCATCCGCACGCTGGCCGGCGTTGTCGTACCAACGCTCAGCAAGAAACGGCGCAGCAGCTCAGCGCCAGCAGAGATAGCAGCAGCCCCGAACGCCTT
>DDFI01000009.1 GCA_002337095.1 Candidatus Saccharibacteria bacterium UBA1932 | reverse complement strand
TGCGGCCATAGAGCGAGCTGACTTGCTTGTGGCGTGCAAGGACACGCCCCACGCTCGCAAGGCCGATGCAGACTCCTTCGCGTTTCAAGACATGCCAGATGACTTCGGCGCAGCGCCTGAGCTCCCACCGAAGCTCAAGGATACGTCGCACCACTGCTTCAGTGAGTTGTTTGGGGTGAGAGTGAGGACGTGAAGAGCGGGTACGAAGCAGTTTCACGCGGTTGCTCGCATCGGGATGCTGGCGCCATCGCCAGATCGTAGACCGATGAACGCCAGTGTGCCGGGCGGCTTTCGCCATACTCCACCCCTCGAAAAGCACCAAGTTCACCGCATTGCGCCGTGTCCTTGGAAGATAAATGTTGCTAGAATAGGCCATACAGGCCTCCTTTCTTGGTTTAGTTTGCACTTACCAGTATACGGAGGTCTGTTTTTGTTGCGAAGGTAGTGAGGTATTACGAATAACTTGACTATCAATACTCTTTGTGTTATAATTAAAAGCATATGTCATCACACGAATTTATGCCTAGTATTGATACCGTAAGTCTCGAAGATGCGCTACGCGACGCCGTAGCCGATCAAGTTGCCGAGCTGCAGGCGCTCTATGCCGATCGCCGTGATCCGGCCTCGGGCGAGACAGATTTTGATGCGATTAATGAGCTGCCGCTACAGCACAAGTTGCAGGAAATCCTTGAAATATTATGGCCTATGATTGACCATTATGCGAGTATGGGTAAGCATATTGATCTGGCTTTTCTACTGCCGTACCCTGATATGGAGCTGCAAACAGATATTATTGAGAGCCATTTAGAGCATTTGGCTAGCCGTAATCAGGCGACACCAGGGCTGCTCGAGCAGTTTGCGGCTGGAGTGCGAAACCGCATGGCCTTAGCGCAGGGTGATCCGAAGGTAATGGAGCAACTCAATGCGTTGTTACGGCTTCAGACGGCTATTGCACATACCGAGGAATCGATGCCGGAGCAGGCGAAGCTCAGCGAGGCGTATCGAACATACCGTGATTGACAGGCTGCCCACAGGGGTGTATACTGTCTAAAGTCTACTAATGTGGGCCCGATAGTACATTACAGTCACCATTATTATATGGGCCCATAGCTCAGCCGGTTAGAGCACCTGCCTTTTAAGCAGGGTGTCGTGAGTTCAAGTCTCACTGGGCCCTCCACGAAAATACCACCCCTCGCGGGTGGTATTTTCGTGGAGGATCGTAGAGTTTGTTCACGACACCGGTAGGGCGGTCCGTGGGTATTAGAGGTCGGGCTTTATTTTTGGGAGGAATTGAGGCATAGTTGAAAGAATATGAGATGGCTAGTATGGCGACGAATACACCCGACATGGATGCTGACAATGGCGTGCGCGGGCGTGGTGCTGGGTATGGCGGCGGCGCAGTGGGTGGCGCCGCCGATGTGGTATTCTGTGGCTTGGTTGATTGCCGGGCTGGGGCTGTTGGCGGTAGTGCTGGTAAGGCCGCGCCGGGGTTTGCTGGCGGTGGCGTTGATTGCTGGGCTGCTGATTGGCGTGTGGCGTGGGGCTCAGGAGCAGATGCAGTTGATGCTGTACGATCCAGTGCGCGGCCAGGCGGTGGCGATGCGCGGTGTGGTGGTTGATGATGTCGATATTGGCAAACGCGGCGAGATGATCATGCGGTTGGGTAGCCTGGAATCGCGCGGTAAGAGGCTGCCTGGGCAGCTGTGGGTGATTACGCAGCAAAAAGCGGCGGTGCAACGTGGTGACACGGTGGTATTTGAGGGGAAGTTGGCTGATGGATTTGGGAGTTTTGCGGCGAGCGTCAAAAACGCCAAGCTGCTACAAGTGACACGGCCGCAGCCGAGTGATCCGGCGCTGGCGCTGCGCGATGGTTTTGCCGCGAAGGTGCGCGAGGTAGTGAGCGAACCGCAGGCCAGCCTTGGGATTGGCTATGTGGTAGGCCAGCGGCGGGCACTGCCCGACGAGCTAGACAAAGCGCTCAAGATTGCTGGCCTGACGCATATCGTGGTGGCGAGCGGCTACAACCTGACGATATTGGTGCGGTTTGCTAAACGCTGGTTCGAAAAGATTTCGCGCTACTTGGCTGGAGCGGTATCAGCGACATTGATTGCAGGATTTATTGCAATTACTGGCCTGAGCCCCAGCATGGTGCGGGCGGGACTGGTGTCGTCGCTGGGGCTGTGGGCGTGGTATGTGGGGCGGAAATTTCACCCCGTGACGCTGCTATTGGTCGCGGCTAGCGCGACGCTACTATGGCAGCCAGAGTATGCCTGGGGCGACTTGGGATGGGAGCTGAGCTTTGCGGCATTTGCTGGGGTGATGCTGGTGGCGCCGCTGATACACGCGTATTTTTGGGGGCAGGATACGGCATCGCCGTGGCGTCAAGTGTTGATTGAGACGTTTGCCGCGCAGCTAGTGACGGCGCCGATTATTGTGGTGGCATTTGGCACATTGTCGCTGATTGCACCGCTGAGCAACATGCTGATATTGCCATTTGTGCCGCTGGCGATGGCGCTAACGGGAGCAGCCGGCATGGTGCATTGGCTGGTGCCATCACTCGGTATGATTGGGCTGCCGACGCAGTGGCTGCTGGGCTACATGACGTACGTCGCCGAGACTGCTGCAAAAGTCAGCTGGGCGCAAGTGGATGTGCGGCTAGAATGGTGGGGCGTGGCGATCTACTACGGCGTGATCGTCGCGGCCTGTGCATACATGAAATGGCGCACTGGCTACAACCTGCGCAACTCGAGCATCGTGGAATAATCTGGTATACTAACGAGTAATTACAAGTACAACATTTGACGGAGAAGTAGCTATGTCAGGACACAGCAAATGGTCGACAATCAAACGCGAAAAAGGCGCCAAAGATGCCAAGCGTGGGGCAATATTTACAAAAATCGGCAACCAAATTGCCATCGCCGCGCGTAGCGGTACCGATGCAAGTATGAATCCGGCGCTGGCGCTGGCGATCGAAAAAGCCAAGCAGGCCAATATGCCAAATGCTAATATTCAGCGTGCGATCGACCGCGTCAACGACAAAAATGCAGCGGTGCTCGAGGAAGTGACCTACGAGGGCTATGGACCGGGCGGCGTGGGTATTATTGTCGAGACCGCTACTGACAACAAAAATCGCACCTATCCCGAAGTGCGCACGGCGCTTACGAAAAACGGCGGCAGTATTGCTGATGCCGGCAGTGTGATGTTTCAGTTTACCCGCAAGGGCGTGATTCGTGTGGCGACAACCGGCGAGGATGCGCTGCTGACGATCCTGGATGCGGGCGCGGAGGATGCGGTTGAGGAAGACGAGGGTATGACGGTGTATACCGAGCAGCGAGAGCTGGCTCGGGTGCGCGAGGCGCTGGCGCTATCGGGGCTGCCGATTCGCGAGGCCGAGCTGCAATATGTGCCCAATGCCATGGTGCCGATTGACGATGCAGAAACGGCGCGCAAGGTGCTGAAGGTGCTTGATGCGCTTGACGAGCTTGACGATGTGGTGAATGTACACACCAATGCCGATATTACGGTCGATGTCGACGAAGCGTAGGCTTATGCTTGACGCCGTAGCTGCATCTTTGATATAACAGAGACAATTAGTAGGTAAGGGATAAGGCGAGGATGCGACGAATACGTCTGTTTTTTGTGCTGGTAATAATAGCGAATGTGGGGCAGAGCGTGCCGAGCTATGCCCTGCAGGCCGCGCCGCCTGCGCCTCGCGAGGTGTCGCAGCCGCTCGAGGTGACGCCCGCGTTACTGCCTACGCCGGTGACGCTTGATCCGCCCACGCCGCTGCCCGTGGGCGAGGTGATTATCACGGGCTATCAATTTGTAGCGGGGCAGCTGGATTATCTAGAACTCTACAATAAATCATCGGATATGATTCGCCTAGATGGCTGGCGCGTGACGGTGCGGGTGATGCAGGATGGTAAGTTGCAGCCAATCGAACAGCGACTAGTGGGCTATGCGCTGCCCAAGAAACACCTGATGATTGCCCGCGACGGCGCTACCACGGAGCGTGATTTGACCTTGATGCTACCAAATGACCTGCCGGCGCCAACCAGCCTGACGCTTGGGGTGCCTGGCGTGTACGAGACGCCGACCAAATCGATGGCGTTCGCGAATGGCATCGCCTACACGCTTCGCCAGACGACTACCGGCTATACGACGACGAATGATTTTTTGACAAGTGGTGCCCAGCCAAAGTTTGGTGGTTTATATGCGCCGCCGCTGGATTCGCCACTGCGCGTGCGCGAGGTGTTTGCCAATACCAGGGTGTGCGGGCCCACCGAAGACGCCGCAGATTGCCGCGAATTTGTAAAGCTTTGCAACCTGGGCGACACACCGGTGGCGCTAGACTTGTATCGGCTGCGGCTGGGTGCGGCCAACGTGAGTGTTGGCATCGCCAATGCCGTACCGCTGGCTGGGATGCTCGCGGTGGGTGACTGCCGCAGTATCGAAGCGCGGAGTGATGACGCTTGGCTGGACGTGCCGTCGTCGGGGCATGTGTGGCTAGAGGATAGCTATGGGGTGCAGGTGTATGCCGCGACTGATGTGGCCTACGATACCATAAACGTCGCGGCGCATGATGGGCAATCGTGGGCATTTGACAGTAGTGATGGCGTGTGGAAATGGGCGTGGCCGCGGCCAGTTGGTCAGGCTGCGGACTTTGTTGTTGCGCCACCAACTACGACTGTCGGTGCGCTCGCAGAATGCCGCGATGGCCAATATCGTAGTGCCGAAACGGGTCGTTGCCGTAGCCTAGCGGTGACTGATGGCAGGGTGCCATGCCGCGATGATCAGTATCGTAGCGAAGAAACTGGTCGCTGCCGCAACCTGGCAGTCGCGGCGTCCAGTATTAAGGCGTGCGCCGAGGATCAATTTCGTAACCCCGCTACTGGGCGCTGCAAACAGATCGCTAGCACCGACGATCTTGCGCCCTGCAAGCCCGGCCAGGAGCGCAACCCTGACACCAACCGTTGCCGCAACCTTGCAATTAGCGATATGCCAAAAGCCGATTTTGCGGTGCAGCCAACACCGGTGGGTGACAAGACATTTAGCGCCTGGTGGACACTTGGCGGGCTGGGACTGGTCGCGGTGAGTTATGGCGCGTGGGAGTGGCGGAGCGAACTACGTCGAATGGCGCGCCGGTTGCACGGCGATTTCGTGTCTCGTCGCAAATAACCTATACTAGTGGTATGAGAATTATTGGTATCGATCCTGGCACGGGCATCCTTGGGTTTGGTGTGATCGACGTGGTGCGTGGGCGCACACGTTTGGTGACGGCGGGTGTTATTACGACACCAGCGCATACGCCGCTGCCAGAGCGGCTCGAGGAAATTTATAATGGCCTGTCTGAAATTATTGCCGAGACCAAGCCAGAAGTGATGGCGATCGAGAAACTGTATTTTGCGCAGAATGTCACCACAGCGATGAGCGTCAGCCATGCCCGTGGCGTGGCGATGCTGACCGGCCAGCAGGCGCGGCTGCGGCTCGAGGAATACACGCCACTTCAGATCAAGCAGACTATGACTGGCTATGGCCGCGCCACCAAAAAACAGGTCCAAGAAATGGTGCGGATTCAACTGGGGCTTGCCGAAGTGCCGAAGCCAGATGACTGTGCCGATGCGCTGGCGGCGGCCATTATGTGCGGATTTGTGCTAGGCCACGAATAGCCACGAAAGTGGTATACTACATATGTAGTAATTCTACTCACAGAAACGAGTACGATTGATGAAAAAACCACCCATTCGAAACGGCAAATACACAAAAATCACCCCGGTGCGTCAGGCTAAGCGCGGCGTGCGGCGGCGGTTTAATTGGTTTTGGCGGCTAAGTCGCAAAAAGAAAATTGCCGTGATTGCCGCGCCAATTCTGCTAATTATGATTTTGGTGCCGCTAATTACGTATGTGATGTATGCCAATGACATCGCCGACAAAGAGCGGCTGATGAACCGCAACAACACTGGTGTTATTCTCCTGGATCAGCAGGGCAAAGAATTCTACAGCGAAGGGCGTGCCGGTAATCGCGCGCTGGTGCCACTCAGCCAAATATCAGATAGCATGAAAAAAGCGTTGATCGCGAGCGAGGACAAGGATTTTTATACGCACGGAGGTTTTAATCTATTGAGCATTGTGCGGGCGGCGTTTACGCGCTATGGCGGCGGCTCGACAATCACGCAGCAGCTGGCCAAAAATACGCTGCTGAGTGATGAGCACAGCCTATTTCGTAAGTACCAAGAGTTAGCCATGAGCGTAGCGATTGAGCAGACGTATAGCAAGGACGATATCCTGGATATGTACCTGAACTCGGTGTATTACGGAGAAAATTCATTTGGGATTCAGGAAGCGGCTAAGGTGTATTTTGGCACCACTCCTGATAAACTTGACCTGGCGCAGAGTGCCATGCTGGTAGGATTATTGCCGGCGCCGAGCGCCTACTCACCAATTAGTGGTAATGCACAGTTTGCCAAGGAGCGCCAGACGACCGTACTGACGCGGATGGTGACGACTGGTGTTATCACCGAGGCCGACAAGCAAGCCGCACTTGGGGAACAGCTGAAATATGTTGGTCGGCAAGAAGTGCGCCCAACCAAGGCGCCACACTTTGTGCAAATGGTGAAAGACAAGCTGTATCAGCAGTACGGCGAAGACAAGGTGATGCGTAGCGGCTATCAGATCAAAACGACGCTGGATCTTGGCATGCAGGACACGCTCGAGGCGAGTGTGGCGGCAAATATGGCCTACATTCAGGCCAACGGCGGCAGCAACGCGGGCGCGATAATTATCGATCCCAAATCGGGCGAGATTCGAGCGCTGGTAGGCAGCGCCGACTGGAGCAACGCTGAGTGGGGCAAGGTAAATATGGCCACGACGGCGCGCCAGCCGGGGAGTAGTTTTAAGCCGATTTATTATGCCAAAGCGCTCGATAACGGCGTGATTACACCGGCGACCGTGTTGGCTGATAAGGTCAAAGATTTTGGCGGTTACACCCCGCGTGATGCCGATCGCAACGAGAGCAGTCGCGGCCAGGAGCCAGTGCGCAAGGCGATCAGTATGTCGCTTAATATTCCCAGCGTCGAGGTGATGCAGTCCTACGGTATCGACCGGGCGATTCAGGGCGCCCGCGAGCTGGGTATCACCACGCTCAAAGACGATGCGAGCTATGGCTTGCCGTTGGCGCTGGGCTCTGCCGAGACGCGTCTGGACGAAATGACCAACGCCTATGCTGCATTTGCTAATGGCGGCCAGCAGTATGATACTGCCGTGATTCACGAGATTAACGACAAATTTAATAAGCAGATTTATATCAATAAGCCGCAGTCGCATACCGCAATTTCGCCGGTGGGGGCATTCCTGATCTCGAGTATTTTGAGCGATAACGCTGCCCGCGCGCCGATTTTTGGCGGCTCGCTAACAGTAGCGGGGCGCACCGCCGCGGTAAAGACTGGCACGACCAACGATAGCCGCGATGCCTGGACGATTGGCTACACGCCGAGCCTCGCGGTGGGTGTGTGGGTGGGCAATAACGACAACCGCGCCATGCGCAATGGCGGCTCGGGTATGGCGGGGCCGATTTGGCGCAAAACCATGCAGCAATTACTTGCCACCGACGAGAAATTCACCGTACCGGGCAATATCGTCCAAAAATACGTCTGCACGGCAAATGGCGGGCTAGCGAGCGGGAATTTTGAGGGGACGTATCAGGAATATTTTAGGGCCGACGCGTTGCCGACGACGACCTGCGATCAGCCCAAAACCGTGGCCAAAATTCAGGTATGTAACACGACGACCAAACAAATCGAAACCATCGACGAAGATGCATTTGATAGCACAACGCAGTCGAAGGATATAACCGCTTGCCAAGCGCCGACCGACCCAAGCATCCAAGTATGCGACCTTGCCTCGGGCAAGATTACGAACATTCAACAAAGCCAATTCGACGCCACCAAGTACTCGATGGATACCACTAGCTGTCAGCCGGCCGGTACGACTACGGCGCCCATCACAGTACAGGCCTGTGATACTACCACGGGCCGTGTCGTTATGGTGTCGCAGGCACAAATTGATGGCACTCGCTACACCACCAATGTTGCCAACTGCAAAAAAGCTCCGTAACACCTGTGGTACAATAAGGGTATGATTGCACATGTTCGCGGGGTAGTGGCCGAAAAATTTGCTGGCAGCGTGATCATCGACGTGCAGGGTGTGGGGTACGAGGTGAACGTGACGGCGCTTGATTTTGATGCCGCTCGTCTAGACGAGGAGGTGAAGTTCTACACATTTCACCATATTCGCGAGCAGTCCCAAGAGTTGTTTGGGTTCTCGAGCCTAGCGGCCAAAAAGCTATTCGAACTGCTTATTACCGTGCAGGGTGTCGGCCCCAAGGCGGCGCTTAGCATCCTCAGCCTCGATGCGGCCGAACATGTGCGCAATGCCATCGCCAATGGCGACAGCGTCTATCTGGCCAAGGCCTCGGGCGTGGGCAAAAAAACCGCCGAAAGCGTGGTGGTAAAACTCAGCGACAAAGTTGGCATGCCGATTGTGTATAGGCGCAGTGATGGCGGCGCCCAGACCGAACTTAACACCAGCGATGAAGCGCTCGAAGCGCTCATCGCCCTCGGCTATAGCTTGAGCGACGCCACCAAAGCGCTCGAGCATGTCGACCAGAAATTATCAACCAGCGACCGCGTGAGAGAGGCATTGAAAGGATAGACATATGGCAGAAATTTTTGTATCAGGACAAATTAGTGATATCGAATATGTGCGTCGAGTGCAACAGTCTTTTGTCGATGCGGGGCATCATATTACCCACGACTGGACACACAACGAAACGGGTGACAAATTACTTGCCGGCGCCAAGGCAAAGCTTGACAACCCTGAAGAAGCGGCCCGTCGCGCGCAACTCGACATGCAAGGCGTCATCGATAGCGATGTATACGTGATCTGTACTGATAACGAAAAGCCGGGCAAAGGTATGTACGTTGAACTAGGCGGCGCCCTCGCATTGAACAAAACGATCGGGCGGCCACTAGTGTATTTGCTAGGGGAAATGGCACACTCATCGATCTTTTACTTCGATGAAGTAGTGCAGCGACGAGCTAGTGCCGAGGAAATAATTACTGAAATAGAAGAAGTATGAGCCATGGCGATTGATCGGATTGTTGATACCAGTGTGCATGATGAGGATAGCGAGGAGCAGCGGATTGAGGTGACGCTGCGGCCGCAGCAGTTTGGCGAGTATATCGGGCAGGAGCGGCTGAAGAAGAATTTGAAACTTGCCATCGATGCGGCCAAGAAGCGCGGCGAGCCGATTGACCACGTGCTGCTGTACGGCCCGCCCGGCCTTGGCAAAACCACCATGGCGACGGTGATCGCCAATGAAATGGGCACCAACATCCGCGTCACGGCCGGCCCAGCGATTGAGCGCGCTGGTGATTTGGCGAGCATCCTGACGAATTTGCAGGATGGCGATGTGTTGTTTATCGACGAGATCCATCGCCTAAGCCGCGCGATCGAGGAAGTGCTGTATGCGGCGATGGAAGATTTCAAACTCGATATTGTTATCGGCAAGGGCCCGGCGGCGCGCAGTGTGCGGCTCGACCTGCCGCGTTTTACGGTGATTGGCGCCACCACGCGGACCGGCAGCCTGGCGGCGCCACTACGCGACCGATTTGGCCATATCTATCGGTTAGAATTCTATACACCAGACGAAATCTCCCAGATCATTACCCGAGCCGCGGGCATACTAGACAGCAAGATCGACGCCGATGCCGCTCGCCTGCTGGCGACTCGTGCTCGCCTGACGCCGCGTATCGCCAACCGCTTGCTCAAGCGAGTACGCGACTACGCTGACGTCCACGGTAATGGCACGATCGACGACGGTCTGACGCGTCGGTCCCTAGATATGCTCGAGATTGACGAGCTTGGCCTCGACCCGGCCGACCGACAGCTGTTGGTGAGCATGATTGATCATTATGGCATGAATCCCGTGGGGCTCAATACATTGGCCGCGATGACGGGCGACGAAATGACGACGATTGAGGATTTTTATGAGCCATATTTGCTACAGATTGGCTTTATCGAGCGCACGCCGCGCGGCCGTCGAGCGACGCCAAAAGCATATAAGCACCTCGGTCGCACATTGAATGCCGAATAATGGTATACTAGAATCAAATGGACGAAAGACCCTACGAAACCGCCGAGCCGATCACGGTCGATAGCCAAAAACCAGTGGCCTACGACACTGAGGGCCGGCCGCTCTATGCGGCGCCAGTGAGCGACCCGCCGATGCAGCCACAGGTGGTGCATATGACGCGTGCGGTGATGCCAGAGGTGGCCGAGATTCCTGCCGAAGTCAAGCGCCGTAATGCTGAGTCGCGCGAGCTATATCCGATGCTGAATCTGAGCGATCAAGAATACATTATTAGCGAGGTGCATCGCCACCCGATTGCGATTTGGCTGCCGATATTGCTGGGCGGTTTTATGATTGCGCTAATCATATCGATGATGATCAACTACAGCTATGTCGTTGAGCTGCTAGGCTGGACGGGCATGCCGTCGCCTGGTATGATGCTACTGGTGGGTACGTCGTTTGCTGCGCTGATTGGGCTGAGTGTCTATGCGGCGGTGTGGATTCACCTGCAGAATACGTTTTTTTTGACGAACGAGAGCGTGATTCAAGAGATTCAGACGGGGTTGTTTTCGCATAACGAGCAGACGGTGTCGCTCGGTAATATCGAGGATGCCAGCTATACGCAGAATGGCGTGGTGGCGAGCATGTTCGACTATGGTTCGATTCGCCTAAGCACCGAGGGCGACGAAACGACCTATCGGTTTGAATTTGTGCATCACCCCAAGCAAGAAATCGCCAAGCTCAATAATGCCATCGAGGCGTTCAAAAACGGTCGACCTGTCGAGGGCTAGGCGCTAAGAGCTAATTGTTGCGGCTGGGTTTTTTGTACTCGGCTTCTTTTTCGAGATCGGCGCGCAGCATGTAGCTTTTGCACTGGCTATCGGCGCAGTTGATGCCGGTGTAGTGATAGGTGCTGCCAGGGGAGTCGATCGCGGCGCCACTGGGGTCGCGGAAAAGGTCGGGGTCGACTGAGCGCAGGGTTTTGCTATCGATATGCTCGGGGTAGTAGTGGTTGCGGGCATAAAAATCTTCCTCGAGACTATAATACATGGCATTGATAGCAGTCTTGCGGTGGTCGTCGCGCCCGGCGGCGTCGAGGGTAGCTTTTTGGCTTAGGAATACAAATGCCGCGATAGCGATCAGTGCGATGACAACGACTAGCTCGATAACGGTGAATCCGCGATTAGAAGACTTCATAGGTATAATTATATCAAATCTTGGCGCGCTCGGGTATAATGAAGAGTGAATAAAGGAGAGGGAATAGATGGCAAAAAAGACTGAATCCAAAACATTGGCCGCAAAACCGACTGCCGACGAGGGCAAACTAAAAGCGCTGGGCCTTGCGATGGACCAAATTACCAAGCAGTTTGGTGATGGTTCGATTATGAAGCTAGGCGAGGCAAAGAAAGTCGATGTGCAGCTGCTGCCGAGTGGCAGCTTGAGCCTTGATATTGCGCTGGGTGGTGGTTATCCAAAGGGTCGCATCATCGAGATTTATGGGCCAGAATCGAGTGGCAAAACGACGCTGACGTTGCACGCCATTGCCGAAATTCAACGCCAGGGCGGCACGGCGGCATTTATCGACGCCGAGCACGCGCTCGACCCGGCGTACGCCAAGCGCCTGGGTGTTGACACCGACAACCTGCTGGTGAGCCAGCCCGATAACGGCGAGCAGGCGCTCGAAATCGTCGAGACGCTGGTGCGATCGAACGCGGTCGACCTGATCGTGGTCGACTCGGTCGCGGCTCTCGTGCCACAGGCCGAGATCGATGGCGACATGGGCGACAGCCACATGGGACTGCAGGCGCGGCTGATGAGCCAGGCGCTGCGCAAACTCACCGGTATCATCAACAAATCGCACGCGACGGTTGTGTTTATCAACCAAATTCGCATGAAAATTGGTGTGATGTTTGGCAACCCCGAGACGACCACCGGCGGCAACGCGCTCAAATTCTACGCCAGCGTGCGCGCCGACATTCGCCGCACCGGCCAGATCAAAGAGGGCGAAGAAATCATCGGCAACCGCACCAAGGTGAAGATCGTCAAGAACAAAATCGCGCCGCCATTCCGCGTCGCCGAATTTGACATCATGTACAACGAAGGTATCAGCCGCACCGGTGACGTGCTCGACCTCGCCGTGCAGCACGGTATCGTCGGCAAGGCTGGCGCGTGGTTTGACTACAACGACGCCAAAATCGGCCAAGGCCGCGAGCAAACCAAAAAATACCTGAAGGACAACCCTGAGGTGCTGGCCGAAATCGACGCCAAAGTCCGTGCCAAAGTCGCCGCCGAGGCAGAATAATGCCATCAGGCGTGTCGATGCCGGCGGCTGGCGCTTCGCTTGTCGAGATTCAGCGCTACGTGCGGCAGGTAATTGTTGAGCGCGGGTTTGGCGATCAGCCCATCGAACAGACGATGCTGCTCTTGACAGAGGAAGTCGGCGAGCTAGCAAAAGCACTCCGCAAGCACGCCGGCATGGGGTTCTCACACACCACCACTCGCCGTGAGGCCGAGGAAGAGATCGCGGATGTGCTGATCGTGACGTTATCGATCGCGAATACGCTCGGTATTGATGCCGAGGCGGCAATCTATGCAAAAGAGGAGAAAAATCGTGAGCGAAGTTGGCAAAAAGAATAAACGAGCGACCCAAGAGGTGATCTGGTATAATCTGGGCGAACCACGCGACCCAGACGATGCCCCGTACATCAGTGTCGAGCAAGATAACCTCAGGCAAATGCCAAAAATTGGCCGCGCCGGGCGCCTGCTCATCGGACTGCTCGAGGCGCCGCATGAGGTTCAGGAAGTGCTGCGCCAGCAAGCGGCGATGGTGTATAACGAAGAGGCGGGGGATGAGATTCCGGTGCCGCGCGTGTCGTGGCACTCGATGAAGCCGGTGACGCTGCACGAGACGGTATCGCGCGAGCACTTCACGCAGCTGCTCGCTACGGCAGATATGCTACCGAGGAAAAAGTAAAAAGTAGTGAAAATCACGAGTCTTTCTGCGCAGCTGCGCAATCCTGATCGCGTGAATGTCTCGATTGATGGCAAGTATCGGTTTAGCCTCGATATTTCGCAGGTGGTGGAGCTTGGGGTGCGCGTGGGCAGGGAAGTGGACGCCGAAGAGCTGGCGGCGCTCGAGACCGAGAGCCAATATGGCAAGCTGTATGCCCGGGCGCTCGAATATTGCTTGATGCGGCCGCACTCGGTGCGTGAGGTTCGCGACTACCTTTGGCGCAAAACCCGGACGACAAAAAAGCTCGTACCGGCAGCACGTTCTCACGCAAAACGGCGCGCAGGGGAGGTGAGCAGTGAGCGTAAGGTCGTGGAACTCCCGGGCTACTCCCCTGCCCTCGCCGAACGAGTCTTGTCAAAATTACAACATAAAGGATATGTTGATGACGAGAAATTTGCTCGGTGGTGGGTAGAAACCCGGAACCAAACGAAGGGTACTTCCCTGCGCAAATTGCGGGCAGAATTGCAGGCAAAGGGTGTCGCGGCGCATATCATCGACGAGGTGGTGACGGCAAGTGAGCGCAGTGACGACAATGAGCTCGCAAAAATCATTGCCAAAAAACGAAATAAATACCCGGATGAGCAGAAGTTTGTGCAGTATCTCGCCCGCCAAGGGTTTAGCTATGCTGACATTACAGCTGCGCTCCAAGATGAAACGCTAGGATAGATGTATAGTACGGGTGTAGTGGTTATTTACAATAATTACTACTGCTGGTCGATATGTTCGGGTGCGGGAGTTTTGCTACGGAAGGGGTTGATATAGGCGCCGCCGAGCTCGACGACGCTGGTTTCGCGGGGCTCGGTGTCTGAATTGATGATGATGCCGTGGTCGTTAATCTCGACAATATGATCACGGTGGATGAGCAGCTCGACATCGTTGAAGCTTTTGTACAAGGGGCGTTTGACGGTGAGTTGCTGGATGGTGAATATCGCGGAATCGATGGTGTAATCGATGACTTTGCCGACGCGGCGGCCCTGCTGGTCGCTGACATGCTGGCCAAGTAGTCGAAAGCCGAGCGCCACTACCTTGTCGAATATCAGCACATCGCCATGCGCGATAAATTCGTCGCTTGAGTCGACGATCATGCCCATATTGCTGAGCTCGCGAATATCCTCGAGGCGCAAAAACGACGGTCGTTGGTCGAGCAGTGGCCCGGTGACTTCGTAGCCGTAGATTCTGAGATCGGCGGGATCAATGACGGGGCGTGCCAGCCGCGCGATTTCGGCGCCGGTCTGCAGGCTCATAACGGGTAGTTGCTGGAGGTGGGAGCCAGTGAGTAACATACTTTTAGTATAGCATAGCCAGAATGGGCGCTATTCGGTGAAGGGGTTGTTGCGGCCAGCGGGCAGTATGTAAGTGGAGCTGTCTGATCGGGTACGTAAGGCCTTGATCTTGTTGATGGTGGCGGTGTCGAATGTCGGGTCGGTGACTTGCGCCTGGTAGCCGTCGGTATTCAGCGAGGGATCGGTGTTGGTGATGACGCTGAGGCTATAGATCTCGTAGGTGAGGCTGCCTACTACGAGCAAGAAGAACAGAATCACATGGTAGCGACCGAGGAAATAGCCGAGTGGAGCGAGAGGATTTTTTTTCATTGTTTTAGATATACCTCCAGATTGATGGTGTCTATGCGGACAGTTGAGCTAGGTTGGCCAGCCTTTGGTGCCGACAGGCCGAGCGAGGTGATCTGCATTTTAGTGAGGTTTTGCTCGATGGCGTGGATGAAGCTAAGGGCGTCTTTGTAGGCGACCTCGCGCTCGAGCATAACAGCAATAGTGACAGGTTTGACGCCGTTGACGGCTGGTGTGACGGCTTGTCCGCTGGACTGTGCAGCTGCAGCGGTGGCAGTGTCGGCGGCAAAGGTGACCGACGTAACCGCGACGTTATTGGCATCGGCGTAGGCATTGATGTCACGTACGACCTCGTTTTGGTACTTGTACGACTGGCTGTCGGCAACGATTTGTGCGGCACGAGCGACGGTGGGTTGATTGGCGGCGAGCTGGCGCTCGAGCGTGTCGATGTTGGTGTTATTGGCGTCGCTACCCTTGGAGTCGATCAGGATTTTGCGGATATCGGCTGTGTAGCTTTGCAGACGGTCGTTGGCAAAAAACGCTATCGTGCCAGCGACAATCGCAATCAGCAGCAGCAAGCTACCCAGGATAAGGCGTAAGCGAGGGGCATTGAGGCCTCGGCGAGCTTGTTTCATCGTTTGGTTACCTCGGCACGATTAAATGATACGCTGAGCAGCACGGCAAATGGATACGGTGGCGCGGCGGTGTTGTTGTCAGTTTTGGCGGCAGTAATTGACTGGAAGGCGACCTTGGTAAACAGGCCGGATGCTTGCAGGCTGTCTTTGAGGGCGATGGCGGTTTCGCGGGATTTGGTGTGGGCCGCGAGCGTGGTGTCTTTGTCGAATGTCTTGGGGTCGATAGAGATATTATCGAGGATGGTACCAGTGGGCATCGCGGCGGCGACGCGAGTGACGGTGTCGGTGTAATTGACTTGCTTGGCCATGATTTGGCTGGCGATCGAGAGGTCTTTGCGGAATTTGGTAGCCTGTGTCACAATATCTTGGCGAGTAGCGGCTTTTTCGTCATTGGCTTTTTTGGTTTCGATGGCGCCGGATTCGGTGTTTCGGAGGTTGAGCCACATAAACCCGATCCATAAAATCAGCGTGCCCAGCACAATCAACGACAATGTAATGTAGCGCAGCAACAGGCTGTTGGCGCGGCCGGCATGGATTTCTTGCTGATCAGCGGGGGGCAGAAGGTTAATCATTCCAGATCGCCTCCTTGTCCATCATGGCGAGCCCAGCAACAGTAATGTAGCGCGGTCGGAATTGCTTGTTGGGCTCAGGCAGATCGCCGAATTTTAGCTGTTGCCATGGGGTGGCGACGCGGGCCGCCATGACTAGTTGTTCGGTAAAATACTCGCCCATACCTGGGATGTTACTGCCACCACCAACAATGACGACTTGCTCGATTTTGTGATCCTCGCTCATGCGTTCGTGATAGTAGCGGATAACCTTGCGGATTTCGGTCAGGATGCGCTGCAGGCTGGGGTCGAGCGCAGCTAGCATGGTTTTGCGGCGCGGGCCAGGGGTGAGGCCGGTGATGACCTTTAGTTGATGGGCATTTTCGAGGGTGACCTTGAGCTTGCGCGAGAGCTCGACGGTGAAAGTATTGCCACCGATGGCGATACCACCACTGACGCGGATGGTGCCGTTTTCGATGACGGCGATATCGGTGCTAGAGGGGCCGATATCGACGATTAGGCTGACGTATTGGCCGTTTTCGATATCGCCAATGATGCGCGCAACCGAGCAAATACTTGGCTCAATCAATATCGGTCGCAGGCCGGCGCTCCAGGCGGCGGCGGTCGCATTATCGACAAGTGTTTTGGGGACAGCAATCAGCACGACGGTGATTTCTTCCTTGGTGCGTTCGGCGATTTCGTAGTCGACATAGAGTGAGCTCATCGGCACAGGGATGTATTGATTGACCTCGATGCTGATGGCATTTTCGAGGTTTTTTTCTTCCTTGACAGGTAGAGTAAAGGTGCGCAGGAAGGTTCGTGAGGTGGGGATACTAATGGCGGTGTGGTTGCTCGGCAGGCTGCCGACGAGGCGATCGGTGAGTAGGGATTTGATATTCTCGATGAGGTAGGAATTATCACGGGTCTCGAGTGCGGCCTGTACTTTAGCAGGGTTAAGATCGACCGCGCCATAGCCATGCACTTGCCAATTTTTGGCCTCAAGTGCCATGACCTTGATGCCGGTTTGGCTAATATCAAGTCCGATCAGGGGTTTGTCTTTGTAGAATAATTTAACCATGTATGCCCACGCTTGTTCTGTCCCTATGATATACCATAAGCAATACTACTGTCTAGCCTTTGATGCTATTTGCTAGGTTGGCAATCGGTGTCATGACGCTGGCGGCGATGAGGCCGACGGCGCCACCCATGATAACGATCATGACCGGCTCGATGATCGAGCTGATGCCATCGATCGCAACGTCGACTTCTTCCTCGTAAAAATCAGCCACCTTGACCAGCACGAGGTCTGTCTGGCCGGTCTCTTCACCGACGGTGAGCATTTGGGCGACAATTGCCGGGAAAAGAGGGTTTTTTTCGATAACTTTAGAAAGGTTGGCACCGGCCTTGACTTGTTCGGCGGCATCAAGCAGTGCGGCCTCGTAGACACCGTTACCGAGGGCTTTGGCGGTGACGCTCAGCGATTCGAGAATAGGCACGCCGGCGCCCATTAGGGCCGAGAATGTGCGGGCGAAGCGCGCCACAGCGACCTTGACGATGATTTTGTTGACGGCGGGCACCTTGAGCACGAGCTTGTGAAACTGCATTTTGCCGGTCGGCGTCTTGATGTAACGCAGCAGCAGCATAATACCGCCGACGAGTAATGGAGTGAGGATCCACCAATAATTCACCATAAATGAGCTGGCGTCAAGCATTATCTGGGTGATCATGGGCAGCTCGGCGTCGGGGCCGGCGAGGTCTTTGAGGATTTTGCCGATCATTGGAATCACAAAGATCATCAGCCCAAAGAAGGCTAGTGCCGTGATAGTGAGCAGCACCATTGGGTAGGTCATGGCGCTTTTGATTTTTTTGCGGATGCTGGCGGATTTTTCTTGCTGCATGGCGAGGCGCTTGAGTATGTCGTCGAGGATACCGGCTGCTTCGCCGGCTTTCACCATGTTGACGTAGACGTCGTTAAATGTGTTGGGGTATTTCTCGAGCGCCACCCCGAGTGCGGCGCCGCTCTGCACATCTTTTATGATACCCTGTAGGACATCCTTGAGGGCCTGGTCTTTTTTCTCGGTGTGCTCGTACAGCGACGACAGCGCCCGCAGTAGCGGCACACCGGCAGATACCATGGCGCTAAGCTCGCGGGTAAAGATGACCAAGGTGTCGGACTTTACCTTGTTCTTGCCAAAGAAATCGCCAACACTGAACCCCCCGGCCTTGGCTGCGCCTTCGTGGATGCTGATGGGCCGCAGGTTTTGCTTGGACAACAGGCTAATGACGGCGGATTCGTCGCTGGCCTCGACGGTGCCCTTGACACTACCGCCAGATTGATTGAGTGCGATGTAAATAAAATGTGCCATATTACTCCCTGGTTACCCTTAGGACTTCCTCGATAGTAGTGTTGCCGCGCAGGGCCTTGACCAGGCCGTCGGTTTGCATAGTGGTCATGCCTTCGGTGATGGCTTGGTCTTGGATCTCGTTGCTGGTGCCGTTGCTCATGATCATTTTTTCGATAGGGACGGTCATGCCAAGTACTTCGTAAATGCCAATGCGGCCCTTAAAACCGGTATGGTTGCACTCGTCGCAGCCCTCGGGGTGGGCTTTCCAGAGGGTTTTGATGGTTTTTTCGTCGGTGCCAAGCGGCGTGTCACCACCGATGGCTTGTTCGACTGCCTGCTGCTCAAGCTCGTGCACGCGGGTGAAGGTTTGGCCAGACTTGAGGTTGAATAGCTCGACCACGGCCTTGGTTTCCTCGGGGGTGGGCTCGTAGGTCTGTCGGCACGCTTTGCACAGCCGACGCACCAAGCGCTGGCCGACCACGGCCTTGACCGTGCTGGCGATCAGGAATGGCTCGATGCCCATATCGAGCAGACGCGGCAGACAGGTAGCGGCGTTGTTGGTGTGGAGTGTACTAAACACCAAGTGGCCGGTCAGTGCGGCCTGCACGCCAAGGTTGGCAGTTTCGCCGTCACGAATCTCCCCTACCATGATGACATTTGGGTCTTGACGCAGCAGTGCGCGCAGGCCCGAGGCGAAGGTCATACCGGCCTTGGCGTTGGTTTGGGTTTGGTTGACGCCGGGGATTTTGTACTCGACGGGGTCCTCGATAGTACTAATGTTGACATCAGGGGTGTTGAGCATACTGAGTACGCTAAATAGGCTCGTCGACTTGCCTGAGCCAGTTGGCCCGGTGACCAGGATCATGCCGTTTGGCTCTTTGATGGCGTGATTGATGACATCGAGCGAATGGCCCCAATAGCCGAGATCTTTGAGTGTCAGGGCTTGGTTTGACTCGTCGAGGATACGCATGACGACTTTTTCGCCGTCGGCGATGGGTAGCGTGCTGACGCGTAGGGCGTATTGTTTGCCGCCCACGTTGATCTTGAATCGGCCGTCTTGCGGCACACGGCGCTCATCGATTTTGAGATTAGAGAGAATTTTGATACGGCTGACAAGTGCGCTCATGACGTTGCGAGGCAAGCGGTTGACTTCTTTGAGGGCGCCGTCAATACGATAGCGCACCTGCACGAATTCCTCGCGTGGCTCGATGTGGATGTCGCTGGCGCTTGAACGAATGGCGTATTCGAGCAGCAGGTTGACAGTCTGGGCGATCGGCGAATCCTCGGCGATATCGGCCTCACTTACCTTATCGTCGGTACCGTCGTCTTCGCGCTGAACATCGATGACGTCATTGAGCTCTTTGTTGACGTCGCCGCGGTACATATCTAGGCAGTTGAGGATATTCTGGCGGGCAGCAATATAAATGCGGGTATTTTGGCCGACTTCTTTTTGGATAAAACTCACTGCCTGAATATCGTCGGGGTCGTCCATGGCGATGTGTACCACGCCGTCGGGGTCGATCTGAAAAATCACGGCTTCGTACTGACGGGCGATGCGCTCAGGGATTTTTTTGAGCGCGTCGGGGCTAATTTGCTTGGGATCGAGCACAATAAACGGAATTTGGGCGTACTCTGCGAACAGCTTGGTAAGCATCGGTTCGTCGATGATCTTTTCGTCGATGATGACCTCTTGCAGGGGATGCTTGGTATGCTCGGCGACATGTTTGAGCTCGACTAATTTGTCCGCCGTCACGACGTTGTTACGAGTGAGCAATTTCTCGATAGTGGAGTCAGATACGCGCATAATACTTATGGCTAAGTATACGATAGTTTGCAAAAAAAAACTACCTACAACGTTGGCTTACGCGGCCAACTGATATCTCGGCGGCCTGGGGCCATTCTGATATAATAGGATGTATATGAACTATCACGTCGAGTCGGCCGCGGCCATGAAACAATTTGGTGAGGCGATCGGCCGGGCAGTGCAGGGCGGTGAAATCCTAGAGCTGATCGGCGACGTTGGCGCCGGCAAGACAACCCTGACCAAGGGAATTGCTATTGGTATGGGGATCATCGATGATGTGCAAAGCCCGACGTTTACGATTAGCCGGCTGTATCAGGCTGATCGCGAGCTGTCGCTAGCGCACTATGATTTTTATCGATTGTCGGATGCGGGTATTATGGCGATTGAGCTCGCCGAGGCGCTCGACAATCCTCGGGGTGTGACGATCATCGAATGGGGCGAAATCGTGAAGGGCGTGCTACCGGCCGATCGTGTGACGATGCGTATCGAGGCCGACGGCGAAGACGCGCGGCTCGTCACCATGACGGCGCACGGTGACGCGTCTCGGGCGCTACTGAAGACACTCAAGCTGCGAGGATTTGGCGCATGATTGTGCTACTCGATACGTCGACGCCGATCTGCTATCTGTCGCTAGTGGACGGCGACCAGCGCTATGACTACCAGTGGCAAGCAGATCGCACATTGGCGCGTGATTTGCTGGCGTTTGTGCGCGACCGCCTGGCAGATCATCGGGCCAACTGGACCGATGTCGCTGCGATTGGAGTTTGCAAAGGGCCGGGGAGCTTTACGGGCCTACGTATTGGGCTGACGGTGATGAACACCATCGCTGACGACCGCGGATTGCCGATTGTTGGTGAGATGGGCGAAGATTGGCGGGAAAAGGCGCTTGCGCGGCTAGGCGCCGGCGAATCGGACCGTATTGTCATGCCAGAGTATGGCGCCGAGGCGCGGGTTACTCAGCCTCGTAAGTAGTTGTGGGCTTATTGGCTCGTGCTCTTTCTTCGCGACGGGCGAGCTCGTCATCAGTGGAGCGCCAGGCGGTCTGTCGATCGGCAAAGTCTCGGATCTCATCATCACTAGCCGTATTAAGGAATTCAACCAAAGCTTTGTAAAGCTCGGGCCTGCTAGCTTTGAGCCCAGGTCGTGGCTCGCTCATGTCTAGCCCGCGCGGAACAAACTCTCTATCTTTCATATCTATACCACTATATCATACTATGGGCAAATTATAATTGCCAAAGTTACCCTCGGCGCGGTACAATAGATAAGTCGTTTATTATTATGACACTGATTGATTAATTTTTGTAAACTTCCAGTACGCTTGATCCCTTGTAATTTCACACCCGATCCTACAGCCACTCGACCGTCCTGGTAGAAAGGAACGCTATGTTAGAACTACTGATAGCAGCTGTCGGTATTGTTGCTGGTATTGGGGGCAAGTACGCCTACGACAAGCAGCAGTCGACCAACCGTAAGCACAAGGCCGAGACCGAGCTAGCCCGTGCCGAGCGCAAATCGAGCGAGATTTTGCTCAAGGCAAAGGACGAAGCCCTTAAGATCGAGCAAGAACGCCGCCGCGAAATGAAAAAGATCGAGGATCGCCTGGCGGATCGCGAGACCGCGCTCGACCGCAAGCTGGACGACCTTGATCAGCGCGCCGAAAAACTCCGCAAGCACGAGGACGAAGTCGAGGAGCTTAAGGGTGAGATTCGCGAAATTCGCTCGCGCCAGCAAGAAAAACTCGAGAAAATCGCTGGGCTCAAAAAGAAAGATGCTGCCGAAAAACTCATGGCGATGACCGAGCGTGACGTCAAGGACGATCTGGTCGGCTTGGTCGTCAAGCTCCAAAAAGATGCCGTTGACGATGCCG
Source organism: Candidatus Saccharibacteria bacterium UBA1932 (assembly GCA_002337095.1). GTDB lineage: Bacteria > Patescibacteriota > Saccharimonadia > Saccharimonadales > Saccharimonadaceae > Saccharimonas. The sequence continues at coordinate 12,320 of DDFI01000009.1, read as the reverse complement.
AAGAGCGAGCGCAGCTGGTGATCCTGGGCGCTATGGAGCGCATGGCTAGCGAGGTAACGGCCGAGCGCACGGTGACAGCTGTCAAGCTGACAGACGACGACATGAAGGGCCGTATTATCGGCAAAGAGGGCCGCAATATTCAGGCGATGCAGCGCGCGACCGGGGTTGATTTTCTGGTCGACGACACGCCAGGTATGGTGGTGCTAAGCTCATTTGATCCTATTCGCCGCCAAGTTGCCCGCATCGGCCTTGAGATGCTCATGAAAGACGGCCGTATCCACCCTGGTCGTATCGAGGAAGTATTTGCCAAAGCCGAGAAACAAATCGAAAAAGACGTGTTGCGAGCCGGCGAAGATGCGGCGCGCGAAGTCGGCGTGACCGGTATTCCAAAGGAGCTGCTGCAGCTGCTGGGCCAGCTCAAATACCGCACGAGCTATGGCCAGAATGTGCTGCTACACAGCACCGAAATGGCACATATGGCAGGGCTGATGGCCGAAGAAATCGGCGCAAATGTACGTGTGACCAAGGTCGCAACGCTGCTGCACGACATTGGCAAGGCCGTCACCCATAAGGTAGAGGGCAAGCACCACCACATCGGTGCCGAGCTGGTGCGCAAGGCCGGCATGAGCGAGGATATCGTGCACGCGGTCGAGGCTCATCACGATGATATCGAGGCCACAACGCCCGAGGCGTTGGTGGTTCGGGTTTGCGACGCGATTAGCGCCGCGCGGCCTGGAGCTCGCAACATCAGCGCCGAGAATTTCTCGGAGCGTATGCGTGATCTCGAGAACATCGCCACGTCATTTAAGGGCATCGACAAAGCCTACGCAATTAGTGCTGGTCGTGAAGTCCGTGTCATTGTGCGGCCTGAGTCGGTCGACGACCTCAGCGCAATCAAATTAGCGCGAGACGTCGCCAACAAAATCGAGTCGACGATGCAATATCCGGGCACCATCAAAGTTAATGTTATCCGCGAAACCCGCGCCATCGAATACGCCAAATAATGCCAAGCTATTCTCTTCGCGGTTTTCGCCGTTATCTCAAACAGCTCGAAAAACGAGCCGCCAGCGCCGTAGTGATGTGCGAATACGGCGATCAGCTGCTGATCGTCAAGGCCACCTACAAGCCGCATTGGTCGTTGCCGGGCGGAATTATTGATCAGCACGAAACGCCGCGCCAAGCGGCGGTGCGTGAAGTCGCCGAAGAGGTCGGCATTGTGCTGGATCCCGCGGCGCTGGAATTTGTGCTGGTGGTCGACCGCATTAGTGCAACCGCCCAGACGTATCAGTTTGTATTTCGTACCGAGGTAACGCGCCAGATGATCGATGGTATGAAACTGCAGGCCTCAGAAATCAGCGAAGCCCTGCTGGTAAATCGCGACGATATCGCCCGCGGCGAGCGCTACTATGGCAAGGTGATCTACCACTGGGCAAACGGTCTACGTGGCTATGTTGAGCAGACATTTGACGTGAGTGGGCGCGTGAACAATTTGAACAATTAGATTTTTGAAACTAAAAATAAGAAAAGTAGACTCTTATTACGAGACCTAGACTTGCTTCTTTTGTCGCAAAAGAAGCAAAACCTTGGGGTGGCTTCGCCTCGCAGTGAATTAATCATCCTTGCATCTTGGCTAGCTGCGCGCGGAGCAAAGCTCGTGCTCGCTATGCCAGGATGCAAGAACGCTCAATTCTCTGGCGGCTGCAGATCACCCCAAACCCCGTTCAATGAGCGGCTTTACCGCGAATATTTATAGCAAGCAAAGAGCCCCTGATCAACTATTTTTCGAATTTGTCAACAGGTCTAGCGGATGGCGACTTCGCCCATTGGCGAGGCTTTGATGACGACACGGCCGGCTTCGCTGCCACCGAGCTCGCAGGTGTAGAGTGTCATATGCGGGGTGTCGCTGCGGGCTTCGATCGAGATGTCGTCGGGCTTGACGGTGGATATCTCGCTGACTTTGTAGCCGTAGCGCTTGCCATTGTAGTCGACGACAATGGGGTCGTTTACTTTTAGTTTGTCGATGTTGTAAAAGGGTGATTTTTCGATGGTGCCCTGTGGTGTTGGTTGGATGCTAAAACGATGCGCCGCGATGATAAAATTACCGCCAGTTTCGGGGTTGCCGCGGTCGGGGTAGCGCCATTCGGCGCCCTCGTCGAGCGAGGCTTTGCCGTTGGTGCCATACGGAATATTGACGCCGATCGGCGCGATAATAATACGATTAACACCGACGGCTGGCGCGGGCAGGGCTTTTAGATCGATGGGTTTCATGGTGATGGCTGGGGCGATGACGGGCGAAAACACCAGCAGCGCCACGTAGCCGCCGCCTACAATGAGTAGCACGGCGAGCAGTGTCAGGATCCAGCGTCCACGGCGGCGAGGCTTGGCGGTGGGGTTGATAGCTAACATATAATTTCTAGTATAGCGTATATGGTTGGGTGTTGTCAGTTGTATTATTTACCCATTAGATAGTATGGCGTGGTGCTGGGCGTGGCGCCACTTGCGCGAATCCACCATTCGCCGCCGCCGAGGATACTGGCTGGCCATTGCCATCCGGCTGCGCCGCTACTATTGGTGAGCTGGTAGGGCAGATAGCGGTCGTAGCCGCGAGAATCCTGCGCCCAGATGGTGCAGGGTGTGGCGGCGGTGGTGACGCAACCGCTTGATAGGATGGCGTCAGCGCGAAAGGTATGTTCGCTCAGGTAGCTGCCGGTTTGCAGCAGGGTGGGCGGGCTGGTCGAGAGTGTGGCCGCGGTGGCTGTGGCGCTTGCGATATCGATCAGGCCATGGCCGTAATGATCTTCGAATAGTTGGCCAGTCATACCGGCAGGTTTGCGCGCGGTGGCATCGACCAGCGCGGTGATAGTGTCTACCGAAGCGTTTGGCGCTAGCGCCCGCAGCAGCGACACATAGCTTGCGACGATGGGGCTCGCGAATGACGTGCCAGCTAGGCCACCTACGTAGGCCGACGTGGGATTGGCGCTGGTCCAGCGCGGCGCAATAATGCTGCCGTAGCCTGGCGCGACGACGTCGAGTCCCGGTCCATAGCTCGAGAAGCTCGCGCGATTGTCGCCCGCATCGGTGGCACCAACGGCGATGACGTGGCGATTGAGCGCCGGATAGCTCATGGCGCCAGGCCGCGTAGGATCGCAGCCGGCTTCGTTGCCGGTGCCACAGTTGCCCGCCGCGGCGACCACGACGACCCGGTGATCATAGGCATATTGAGTGGCGGCGGAGAGCGCCGGGTCGTCGTCGGGGCCGCCCAGACTCATGTTGATGATGCTGGCACCATTGTCTACGGCGTAGTGAATGGCGGCGATAATGGCGCTAGTGTAGCCCTCGCCGTCGTCGCTTAGAGCCTGCAGCGGCATGACGCGGACATTCCAGTTGAGGCTGGCGATGCCCCGGCCATTATTGTTGGCAGCGCCGGCTAGCCCGGCTGTTTGGGTACCGTGGCTGACGGCCAGCCCAGCCGGATTGCTGACGCCCGCCTGAGGATTATTATTTACGTCTTGGTAATTATTTGCCGCGGTGCCGGCGAAGTTCCAGCCGCGCCAATCATCGACGTAGCCGTTGGCATCGTCGTCGCAATTGTTGGTGGATTTATCAGCTGGCGCACCGGTCCAGCAGCGATCAGCTGGCGCGGTCGTGCCAGTTTCGCCACTATTTTGGTACCATTGGCTGAAGAGGTCTTCGTGCGCGAGCGCAAAGCCAGTATCGATATCGGCAATTACCACTGGCGCGCCGCTGCCGCCGGTGGCGCGGTCCCACGCAGCATAGGCGTGCGTTGCGCTAAGCATCCAGGAAGTCTGGGCGTAGGGGTCGTTTGGTACCAGTAGTGCGCGGTAGGGGTATTCGCGGGTGACACTGCGGGCCAGCTCGGCCTGCTTGGGCGCGATGTTCGAATACATGGGCGTCGTCGGGGCGGCCGGTGCAGATTGCTGAATGCGACCACTCGAGCGGTATTCTGGGGTGAGCACCTGCGTGCCCGAGGTGGTTTGGGTGACGACAGGTGTGGGCTGGGTGGGCGGAGCAGCCGGGGCGCGATGCAGTGCCGGTAGCACTACCATAGCTCCAGATATTGCAATGGATACTACTGTGATGATACTTGCTGCGTGTCGTTTGATCATATATCGCCCCTATCCTTAGCCCTAGTATATGCTAATGGTTAGGGCTTGGCTAGATGTGCTTCGCGTAGGTAGGCCGCGCTAAATAGCACGAGCGACAGCATGCCGCATGTTGTGGCGATGATCATGGTAGCGACAGGCGGAATTGTGTCGCTTGGTGCTGCTGCGGCCAGCACCACTGGTACTAGGCAGCTGCCGGCGCGAATATAATACATAAGCCTAAGCGTGAGGCGGCGACGCGACTTGGGTGATAGTTGGCGATGCTGGGTAAGGACGGGCAGAGTGGCGGCGGCGGCTTTTTTGACGACCTTGTCGCCAGATGCACCGACGCGCGCCGGGAAGGTGATGAGGGCATAGAGAGTTAGCGCAAGCACTGCCGCAACTACGACTGCCATGAAGATGATCTCGACCGAGCCAGGAGTGTGGGGTACCAGGGTGGGCGCGGGGCGCAGGCTGGCGCTCGGCAGTAGGAATTTGGCAACATCTGCCTGCTGGATGAGCGGGAGGTATACCGCCACCATCACCACCCACGCAACCATCTGCAGCAAATAACCGAGGGTATTGAGTGCGCGAGCCAGGCGAGAGGTAGTCATACTACATGTATGATACCAGATATTCGGGCGTAAGCATATGTAGTATGATAGAGACTCGTTAGGTGCATAAGGAGACGGAGTAGAGTAGTCGTTGACGATAGACGGGCTATGGTGCTGGCACTTTGCGGCACGATGTATCGTTGAGCAGCGGCAGGCTCGTGCTCGCTGGCAGATAATAGGGCGAGGCGATCGCCGTCGCAAATGCCGCCTGGGCGGCCGGGCTTGACTCGATGGGCCACTGTTGGGTGACGCCGTTTTCGTAGATCGGCCAGTTGAACCATGTCAGGGCGCGGATACGTGGGTAATGATGAGGTAGTTGTGCCACTAGCGCGTCGGTAATCCACGCTGCCTTAGAGCCGCCGCCTTCATTGCAGGCAGTTTCGGCAATGATCATGGGCTTGGTGGGCGCAAGTGCCACCACTGCATCATAGCTTGTACGGAATACTGTGTCCCAGCTTGTCCACTGTTCTGGCCAGGTAGTGCTGCCACTGGTACCCCAGTTGTAGCCATCAAGTCCAGTCCAGTCAACATATGCATCACCAGGGTACACCTGCGCAAATGATAAGGGGCCGCCATAGTCGACATTGGGACACCACACCCAGGTAATATTAGTGGCGCCTTCACTATCGGCGATATCTTTGAGGTGTCGCCAAGCGGCGACAAACGAGCCAGGGCGCGCAATTTCTTCCTTGCCATAGTCTTGCCAGTCGCCATTCATTTCGCCGCACCAACGAAACAGAAATGGCTCACCCCACGCCTTGGCAGCTCGCACCCAGGTGCGCCACGAGCCATCTTGCGCCCCTGCGGTAATATTCGCCAACGTAACACCGCTTCCATTGGGAATCATCATATCGATAAACGCATATGCGCCTCGCTGTACCGCGCTTTCTGCGGTGCCAGCATAAAACGGATCTTCCCACCATGGCGTAAATCCAAAATGCAAGACGCTCACTTTTTTACCTGCGTGAGCTTCAAACAAATTCCAGGCGTTGGTATCCCACGGTGCATTCTGGTAGCCTGCTCCGTAGGTGGAGCCGTCGATATACGCACCCCATATAATCCTGTTGGGAGCGGGGTGCGCGCGCCACAGTCGGCGAGTAGAAATGCTCATAGTTTATATTATACAACCAAGCGCGTGATAATAGCATTATAGAACCGACAATAGCACTATGGACTATAAACAACAGAGTAATCAGGGTTGCCTTGTCATCGATTTGATGTATTGGTTGGGCATCGAACCGACCAGGGAAAGGGAGCTCGACATCCTCAGCGATGGACTTTTCGCCTACGCGAGAACTACACACTCGGCTGTCTGCTGGCTTTTCTCGATCGCTATAAGGATAAGTCGGCAACCCTTTATGTCGATAACAAATACTATCTTGATGTTTTGCAACAATGGGTCAAGCATCCGCGTATCAAGATGATACATCAGAAGCATGATCGTGAGCCACCCGACACCTTGAGTGCGCCGTTTATCGTCTACGTCGATAATACTATCACCGATGGCTAGACACGCCTGCCAAATTCTATGATGTGTTCGATCCGTGGGACGGTAGAACAATAAGGATGTCGAAGGCGAGACTCATGAGCGGTATCAGCCAGCTACGGAGCCATGTGAAGGTTTGTCCGTTTGTGATTGTGGGGCGCTAGGGCGCCGAGAGAAGAATGTATGAATCAAATTATATCAATACCAACTACAATTTACGGGAGATAGTAGACGTAAGAGTCCGAAGTAGGGTGCTCTAGCGACTTTAGTTGTAAAAATTAATGCCTTTCACGGGTGAACCTTTTGGGGCTTTTGGAGCCATGGGATCAGGATGAGCTTACGGCCATAATTGTCACATCGCCCGTAATCAGTAGCGATCCCTTGTGGCGCTGTTATCTAGATAGGAGATAACCCTACCCAGACAACTCATCCACCAATGCACAGAACTCTTCCCAGCTGTACCGCCTGCTGCCATGCAGATTTCTTCAAGCAACGGATCATCCTCTACTTGTGGGTGTCCTATAAATGACGCAAGGCTACGCAGCAGAGCTTGGAGAAATTCCGGATCGACACTGAGGCCCAGTTCGCACAATGCACGAAAACTGGGTGGGTATGCGCGAGTTATATATTGCGGTGTGCCCTGAGATAGAGGAGCAATACGGCGAGCGCCAGTATCCTCCGGAAATATTTGAGAGTCAAGTAGATCATTTGGTAGCAAGCGAGCAGCTTCTCCACCAGAACGGGTATGTGAAGCTTGAGAAAACGAGAAAAACTGAAGCAGGGTCTTGAAACAGGTCTAACCCTTAACAGATAGCATAAGTCCGAATTTAGAATATTTCACGATTCAATTCCTTCCTGTCGTTCCTAAGCTCCCGAGATGATTTTCATTTGTCTTGCACTCACGGTATAAACATACCTTTTCAATGCTACAGGTAAAGAATGCGCATATGGGCAATGAGCAGGGCTACCAAGACGCCAATGAGTACGAGCTGCCCGACGAAAACGCGTCGACTGAGCGGAAGCTGTTTTCTGTACCCATAGCCTATCCAAGCTGCTAGGCAGAGAAGGCCGAGCAGGGGGCCATAGTCAAGGAGCCCGAAGAGAACAATCGAGATTGGCGTTGATGTAACGATCATAGGTATATACCTTTCAAATTTATTATTTGCAAAAAGTTGTATCGGCCATCGGGCAATATTGGATCGCCCGATGGCCGATGGTGTTCGTGGCAGGCCCAGGGAGTGTAAACCTCTTCTGCGAATGGAACGTACAGGGTCTGCGCCTTCCCTCTAACCTTGTGGACTGGCGAGTAGATCATCGGTGTCCAGTAGCTGTGTGACGACCAATCTCTGTAGATCGTAGGCATTTCTGAATACTGTTGATAACCGGTGTCTTGGATCGCCCATAGTCCGGCGGTCCTCATGCATCCATTGCCTACAGGGTACACTACTATGCGTGTCCAATTTGTCGCGCACCTAGGCGAGTATCTTTCCTGCAAAGAGAACGTGCCCATATTTGTGGCCGTCGCAGTGTAAGCATCGTTTGCGCAACCTGTAGTCAATGGGTCTTGCCCAGAACAGGCATCACCACTACAGCTCACTGCGTAAGCTGGAATCGTTGGCAGAGCGAACCAACTCACACTGATGCTTCCTGCTAGAATTCCTACCGCAAGACGCTTTCGCATTAGTAACTCCTCGAGTTGAAGAACGGCTTACGGTGTGTAAGCGTAAGACTAAAGTAGCACAGGCCTTCTCATAACGCAAGCCCGTGAAACAGTGAAACAGGGTCTAACCCTAAACAGATATAAGAAGTCCGAAGTTGGGGCGAAAGGGACGCGGTTGCGTCCCGTAGGCTCAGGGTGGGGCTGATTGGAAAGGCCAGCGGCTAAAGCCTCCGCCGCTTGCTTTTGCTGCGTGGCGCTCTGCCAACCCTTCGACTTGCGACTTTGCTGAAGCAAATCCGCGTCGAAGGTTTGAGACGCTGACCGCGAGACCAAATAAAAAAGAGACGCTAAAGGCCTCGTTTTTATATTGGTCGAGCGGAAGTGACTTAACTCGAACCTTAATTGAGTTGGTTAGTCTATTGAAAGTTGGCAACGAAAAGCTTAGTGGATTGAGTATGGTTGATGACGGGAAGTTATTGAGCATAAGATTGTGAAGGGGTATGCAACAGGGGTGTAGACCCTAAAATGTTATAATAGATATAGAGGTAATTGAGACATAAAAATAATATAGGGAGTAAATATGCTTAGTAATTTTCCAACCGAAGAATTAAAACTATTAAAAAAGAACGGCAGCGTTGTTGATCCTGTAGTGGGCTTGGTCTCCAGAGGGGGTATCACTACTGAAGATGTTTCCGTGCAGATAGAAGAGGGAGATGTCTTTGAAAGAACTATATCAAATGGACTTATCGAGAGATACTTAGTCACTGATAGCGGGTTCAAAAAAGGTATGGGAGGGCACATTCCCGACCATTACCAGGTTAAGGTCGAAAAGATAACTGACCTGCCCAAGAGCGATAATCAGCGTTATATTCACGTAACGAATGAAGGTGGTAATGTTAATATAAACTCTACTGATCACTCAATACGTATTGTTGTAAATGATAACTATGACAAGCTTTTTAGTGAGCTTCGCAATGCACTTACACAAATAGGTAGCATTGATGATCAGCTTATTAATCTGGTGGACGAAATGGAGAGCAGTATAGAAGACAAGGCTGTCTTCGCAAAGAAATACAGTCAGTTTATAGCATCTGCAGCTGACCATATGGCAATCATTACCCCTTTTCTGCCAGCATTGGCCACAATTCTTACCTAGGGAGCTGAATACAGTTAGTGAAAAATGATATATATGAGGCGTGGAAGCCTATAAGGAATTTCCTCAGGAGAGTTGACCCAAAAATATCCTTGGAGGTTCTTAGATACTACTCTCTCTTCAATGGCTCTTTGAATGAAGTTCCGCCCGCTCCTCCGAGTTATATTGAGGTGAATAAAGATGTATTAAATCGTGGAACTATAGGCATACTCCCTTGGGATATCGAATTGCTTGCGAAAGAGATTGTGTATTCTTCTGATGAGGGCCTGACAAGTTACAGGTATGACCTTAGAAAGTGGAGAGACTTCGCTAATCTTATGCAGAAGTTAAGAGCTCTAGACAACAGAATTAGCGAAGTCGGCATAAGTCAGAGTAATGTCCTTATGGAGATGTTTAGGATTGCCCATCGTCAATTTCCTCATCAGCAAGATACCTTGAATGCCGGTAATGTTGTCAGGTATGGAAAATTATTCACGCACCCTCAAGTAAGGCAAATAGTCCTGGATAAAATAGGGCTTCCTTATGAGAAATTGATAGCTATAGGCATAGGCTATGGCGGTATCTTTAAAGATTACGCGGCAATAACGCAACCTACAGAGGGGTTGGCTGGCACTAACATAACACTAGGAGACCTTAATACGTTCCTGGCTCTCTATTCGAAGGGATTTGCTGAATTAAAATCTCAAGTATCTACCGATCGTGTATATGATAATACCTTTATGTATCAATACAGCCCTCTAAATGCTAGTCCGCTCGTCAGATTCGAGCGAGGAAAAGAGGTCACGTATGTATGCACCTCTGTGAATAGGCTCTCGTTTCAAGTTACAAAAGGTGTTTATTATATGCTGTTCGATGATACTCGTTTTGATAACGCGTTTGGTAATGCTTTCGAGGAATACGTGGGCGAGATTTTGACTAGTACAGTCAAAGATGCTAATGGGTGTATGGTGTATTCGCAAGAAGTTGATACAAGTGACAACAAGCGTCGCTGTGATTGGATATTAGAACAAGGCGATGAATTCATTATGGTTGAATGTAAGACCAAACGAATGGCTATGGGCGGATATGTCAATTTAGATGATGAATCTATTATGCTGCAACAGCTCGGAATACTAGCAGACGCAGTAGTTCAGACTTACGAGGGTTACTTGGTGTATAAGGGTGCTGGCTATAGCCCTCCTGTCTATGCATATAACAAAAATAAGAAAGGTGCGGTATGCGTGGTTACTTTAGAAAAATGGTATCTATACGGAGAGCCTCTAAGTAGACTGCGTAAGGTTGTTGAAGATAAGCTAACGGCTAGAGGAATAAATCCAGCTATAATAGAAGAAGCTCCTTATGAAGTTATGGGAGTGGATGCTTTTGAGAGTTTAACTTATCTTGCTGCTAGTGGTGAATCTGTAATGAATATTTTCACGGAACACTCAATGGGTGAGGAAGCTTCTCACGAATTCTCGACTTACATTTTTAATCAGTATAAGAACGCATTATCAAGCTACAAGTACGTGTTTGCTAATGATATAGACTCTTACATAGAGTCCGTTAAGGGCCCGTAGGATATGAAAAAACGCCAAGACTACATAAATATTCAACGCCGACTTGTTAGGCTTCTCAGAGAAGACCACATTAACCAACAACTCTCTTTTTGGCCAGAACCGAAATATACAAACCAAACACTTGCAGAGAAACTTGGTGTGAATGAGCGAACTATCAGAAGACATAAACAGAATATAAGCACTTATCAGTGGCGCAAGATTCAAACGGAAGCATTACAGGATAGATGGAATAAAGTATTCAGTCAAATGTCCGCATAGATTGCAAAAATACCCAACTTCTAATAGAGGTGAGTGTGTTGAAAAGGTTTATAGAAAGGCTCTTCTCAAGTACTTTTGTTTACCCCTGTTAATCCACTTGCTTTACTCGGTCAAAAAGTTACGATAACGTTATGGGCTATAAGGTATTTAGAAACGAGGCGAACGACTTTATGGCGGTTATAACGTATCACAACTTTACGATGATAGAATTGTATTATCAGCTCCTCGCAGACCTCAAATCAGGCAACGAGGAGCGAGCCCTGCATATTGTTTACGAAATTGCTGATACGCAGTATGTGAAATACGCATTCAAGTTACTCAAGCGGTACGCCGCAAGAGAAATTGGCTCAAGCGACCCTACTGCATTTATGCTTGTAAAGTCAGTCTCGGAAGCGTGGGAGAAAGATAAAAAAGTAAAAGCACACGGTGGTGAAGCCGACAGGCATTACTTGTCGCTTGTCGTGCAATATCTCGCAAGGGTAAAGAATGATACCAGCACAAAGCACCTTACTCGCAGGGTGCTTGATAGTCGAACGGAAGGTGTTTACTTCACGATTGATGAATCAATTAAAGAAAAGGTAAAAGCGTACAAGCTCCGTGAATTAAGACAAGCAAGCGAGGAGACGTGATGACCTCAAATCAGCTAATCGTACATCAAGCCGAGATGCTTAATGTATTCGATACGCTTGATATCACCGAAGCGACTAAACAAGATTATCTTGCACGTTTGCCTCGATTTATTGCATTCGTGCAGAGTCGTGGAGTTGATAGAAATCTACTCCTGAATTATAAGCAGTCACTGAGAGATGATGTTTCGCTCGGTGTAAGCTCGAAAAATAAATATCTCGTTGCGGCGAGAATCGCACTGCGGGAGTTGTATCGACAAGGAAAGCTGAAAGTTGACCTATCGGTGGGGGTGAAGTCATTTCAGCAATCAAACAAGCACAAAGTCATAGGGTTGAATCGTGAAGAGGTGGAGCTAATATGCAACCACTTGCAAGCATTGGGCGATTCGTTGCGAAACATTCGTCTAAAGGTAATTGTGGCACTGCTCTTGTTCCAGGGGCTAAGGCAAATAGAAATCTGTCGGCTTGACGTTGAAGATATTGACCTCGCAAACAATCGCATTTACATCATCGGTAAAGGTCGTGCAGACCGCGAACCAATCCACATCCACCCAGAAACTCACAAGGTACTCACACAGTACCTCAGAAGCTCACAGGTCAAATACGGCCCACTATTTACCCACCTTAATCGACAATCACGGGGGATCAGGCTCTCGACGAGGGGGCTGCGGATGATATTTCAGGATTTACTTGAATCTCTCGACATACATAAGACGACCCACGGTACAAGACATTATTTCACCACAGAGCTTATACGACATTTTCAGTCCGATTTAGCCACCGTAGCTAAGTTTACAAGACATAGTAGCATTGAGATGCTAATCATCTATAACGATGAGGGTCCGGCTCCTAAACATATAGGAC
>DDFI01000006.1 GCA_002337095.1 Candidatus Saccharibacteria bacterium UBA1932 | reverse complement strand
AGGCTGAGTTAACTAGTCTTGAACCATTTTTTATACATGGTTGTATCAATAATGTCAACTGCCTCTATTTCTCGACGTGTAAATTTGATTCAGCGTGCGCTATACTAGTATTCATGACCAAGCTCATCATCGGCCTCGGTAATCCCGAGCCGCGCTACAACCTAACCCGACATAACGCCGGCTATTGGACGCTGGACCGCATCGCCGATCTAGCGGGCGTGGCGTTTGCAGCCAAGCCCAAATTTAAGGCTAACATCGCCGAACTATCAATAGGTGACGAGCGAATCATCCTTGTCAAACCCACTACATACTACAATCTGTCGGGCGAGGCAGCGCGGGCGCTGGTAGATTTTTACAAGCTCGCCAGCAGCGATATCCTGATCATCCACGACGACCTAAGCCTCGATTTTGGCACCATCCGCACCCGAATAGGCGGCAGCGACGCCGGTAACAATGGCATCAAATCTATCACCGCGCACGTCGGGCCCGACACTGCCCGCATTCGCGTCGGCATCGCCAACGACAGCAGGGCACAGTACGGCGATGCCGATTTTGTGCTCGCCAAATTCACCACCGACGAAATCATCGCCCTCACACCGCTGCTAACAAAAATCACCGAATACGTCGACGCCTTCATCACGGGCAACTTCGGGCACACCACACACAAAAAATAGCTGCCGTAGCCGGCTATCCTTACACCCCCAGCAAATGTATCACCGCACCCACCAGCACAACTCCCGCGACCAGTACGCCAGCTTGCGTCATGCCCGTGCGATGTGGCTGCTCGTGAATGTCCGGAATAATATCGCTCGCCGCCACATATACAAAGAATCCGGCTGTTAGCGCCAACAGCTCGGCCTCGGGCAGCTTGACATTCGAGCCCAGAACATACACCGTCACCGCTGCCACCAGGGTGCCAATCGCCGTCAACATATTTGCCAGCATCACCTTGCGGTCGCGCCAGCCGCGCGATAGCAAAATGCCAAACGTGCCCAACTCTTTGGGAATCTCGTGGGCGCTCACCGCCAGCGTCGTCACGATTCCCGTCGCGGGATTCACCAGGAATGCCGCAGCAATGGCCAGCCCATCAATTATATTGTGCAGCAGGTCGCCAATCATCACCATTATATTTTGTGACTCGTTGCGCCGGCCCAGCTTGTGCTCGTGGTGATGGTGAAACCACGTCGAGGCCCGTTCCAGCAAGAAAAACGCCAGGAAACCTACGAGCGTCCATATCAGCAGCGTTCGCGCCTCTCCCAGCTCAAACGCCTCTGGCAGCAGGTCAAAAAACGCCGCCGCCAGCAGCGCACCCGCCCCAAATGGCAGCGTCAGCAGAATCGCCATGTTGCGCCGTTTTTTTGACAAAAATATCGCCGCGCCACCAGCAAGCGACAGCGCGCTGCCGGCCAGTATCACCGCTATCATCAGCCATAGGGTAGTGTCCATTAATGTAGTCTCCTTTTAAAAATAGCTGCTACTAGCATGGCAGAGTAGTCTACTTATTGCAAATTTGTTGCAATAAGTGATAAAGTTGCAACATGACTCTTGCAGATTTCCTCCGCCAACGCGGTTTACGTATCACCATTCCACGCCAGCACGTATTTAATATCTTGCAGCACTACGAGCGACCAATTAGCATTGCTACCATCGTTGCCGAAAAAGAAATCATCGACCGCACCAGTGTTTATCGCACACTAGAGCTGTTCGCCCAGCTTGGTATTATCACTATTGTCCCTATGGGATGGAAGAAAAAATACGAGCTCGCCGGTCCGTTCAAGCCCCACCATCACCATCTCGAATGTATTAGCTGCGGCCAGCTCGTCCCGATTAACGCGCCCGAGGTCGAGCAGCTAATCGACTCCATCGCGGCCGAGCATCACTATCAGCTTAGCAGTCACCACATCGAGCTCCGTGGCACTTGCAAAAACTGCCGGCGTACTGCCAATACGTAAAAAGGCCCGGGTTCCGGGCCGCCCAGCAGAACGTATCGTCCCTTAGGGCGGCCCGTCACCTGGGCCTTACTTCCGCGACATAATGCCGCGGCCGGCGGCGCCACCGATGATGACGCCAAGAACGAGGCCAAGAGCAGCTGCGCATTTCGTGCGCTTTTTCTGCTGCTCCAGCTCATCCCTTAATTCGCGGATCTCAAACTGCTTGAGGAGAATTCGGATCTCCGTGAGGCCCGCCCTCACGCGGCCGAGGCCTGCACGAATCTCAGCTAGGCCGTCGACGGGCGGACGCTCGTCGACCCATGGCTCCTCCCGCAACTGTCGCGCGCGATTTTCCGCGGCGACTTCTTGCGGGTTGGGGAAGCAGTTCCAGCCCTCGTAGAGCACACCATTACCAAAACGTCCCATAGTTTCCAACTCCTTAAGTTGTATAGCGAGGGGGACGCTTGCTATTATAGCATTTTTACACATAAAAACAACCCCCATTCTCGAAAGAACAGGGGTTATTTCCCAAACTGACACCAGGTAAGGGTGGGCATCACCTGGCGTCAGTTTGCCCTTCGTCCCACCCTATCGGGTATACGTGATCCACCTCACAATACGAGCGATCCGCTGGACAAAGGGATTAGTATGCATGCAATGGTTTTCTAAACGGCGCCGCAGTGGAGGGTAGATTACTACGACACCCATTGCATACAACCTAACATAAGTTAGAATAGGGGGTATAAGGTGCTTGATGACCTTTCGATCAATCAATCACTTGCCATATTAGCACAGATTTGACATAATGTCAACACTTTTCTACATAAATCATGATAAAAATCAATAAAGTATCGCCAGATAAGCATAAGTACCTACAGATCATCGCAGGTATTGCTAATAGTCCAGAATCATTGTATTACATGGGGACGCTGCCGTTAGACCGCCGTCCTACGTTGGCCATCGTCGGCACGCGCAAGCCCACCGCCTATGGTATAGAGGTCACCCGGCAATTCGCCGGCGAATTAGCCCGGCGTGGCATCGTAATTGTCAGCGGCCTAGCGCTTGGGGTGGATGCGCTGGCGCACGAAGCTGCACTCGATGCTGGCGGCACCACCATCGCCGTGCTGGCAAGCGGCCTACCCGACATTACGCCGCGCACCAATCGTCAGCTCGGCGAGCGCATCTTGCGCCAGGGTGGGGCAATCATCTCAGAATACGATACCGATCACCACGTCTACCGCACCGACTTCCTGGCGCGCAACCGTATCGTTAGCGGGCTTTCCGACGGTATTCTCATCACCGAGGCGTCCTCGCGAAGCGGCACGCTCAACACCGCCATGCACGCCCTCGACCAAGGCCGCGAGGTATTCGTCATTCCTGGCAACATCACCAGCCCGCTCAGTGCCGGCACCAACGCCCTGATTCGTCAGGGAGCTACCCCGGTGACGTGTGTAGGGGATATCTTGTCCGTACTGATGCCGTCGGTGCGCCCCCGTCAAACCCAAATGCCGCTGGGCGCTACGCAGCTCGAATCTGATATCCTGCAGCTCTTTAGCGCCGGAGTACGAGACGGCGACCTCATCCAACAGCAGCTGGGCATCCCCGCGCACCAGCTTTCAACCGCCCTCACTATGCTCGAAATCGCCGGTTCCATCCGCTCCCTCGGCGCCAATCAGTGGACAATTTGCTAGCCCCCTTGCATTTTGTACGCGACGTGCTACTATAAGCTACTGTTGCGTTTGCCAAAAGCGGCAAACATCGCAAAAAGTATCAAAGTTATATATAGTAGTACATAACCATGAGCAATCTAGTCATCGTCGAGTCGCCCGCAAAAGCCAAAACCATCGAGAAATACCTCGGCGGCAATTTCAAGGTACTCTCGAGCGTCGGCCACATCCGTAGCATCGCCAAAAAAACCAAAGACGGCACCCCACCAATCGACGTCGCCAACAATTTTAAAACCGTCTACGAAGTTGATCCCGAAAAGAAAAAGGTTATTGCCGAGCTCAAAAAAGCCGTCAAAGCTGCCGGCCCCGACAATGTCTGGCTGGCCACCGATGAAGACCGCGAGGGCGAGGCCATCGCCTGGCATCTATGCGACGTGCTCAAGCTCGATCCCGCCAAGACCAAGCGAATCGTCTTCCACGAAATCACTAAATCCGCAATTGAGCAGGCCATCAAATCACCGCGCACCGTCGATATGAGCCTGGTGCGCGCCCAGCAAGCCCGCCAAATCCTCGATCGCATCGTGGGATTCGAGCTCAGCCCCGTGGTATGGCAAAAAGTCCCTGGCGGCAAATCTGCCGGCCGCGTACAAAGCCCGGCCGTGCGGCTGCTGGTAGAGCGTGAGCGCGAAATTCGCGGCTTCGAGGGCTCGAGCCAGTTCAAAATCACGGCGATATTCCTGCACGACGGCCAGGAATTCAAGGCCGAGCTTGGCAAGCGCTTCGATACCGAACCAGCAGCGCAGGCTTTTTTGGAGAGCCTTACCGGCGCTCAATTTACTGTCAGTGATATCACCACCACGCCTGGTACGCGCAACCCCGCGGCGCCATTTACCACCAGCACTCTGCAGCAAGAAGCCAACAGCAAGTTAGGCATGAGCAGCAAATCTACCATGGCCGCCGCCCAAAAACTATACCAAGAGGGTAAAATCACCTACATGCGTACCGACAGCCTCAATCTATCGGGCCAGGCTATCGCCGCCGCCGCTGATTATATCAAGCGCTTGTATGGCCACGAGTACAGCCAGGTGCGCACCTTCAAGACTAAATCTGCCGGTGCCCAGGAAGCCCACGAAGCAATTCGGCCCACCGACATCAGCCGCGAATCAGTCGGCGGTAGCGACTACGATCAACGATTATATGATCTCATCCGTCGACGTACCTTGGCAAGCCAAATGGCGCCGGCCAAGATCGAAAACACCACCGTCACGATCACCATTTCTACCGACAAGCTCACGTTTACCGCCAAAGGCCAAGTCATTACTTTCGACGGATTCCTGCGCGTTTACAACATCGCCACCAAAGACGATGCCATATTGCCACCCGTTAGCGCCGGCGAAACGCTACGCGCCTACCAAATCGAGGCCCGCCAAGTGTTCGCACGGCCGGCCGCTCGCTACACCGAGGGATCGCTGGTCAAAAAACTCGAAGACCTCGGCATCGGCCGCCCCAGCACCTACGCCACCATCATCAGCACCATCCAAACCCGCGGCTACGTCGAGCGTGGCGAAGACGAAGGCCAGCCCCGTGATGTGATCGTGTTGACATACTATCCAGGGGGCGACGACACTGCGAGCGACCTTTCTCCTGAGGCGCTATCCCTGTCGGCGCCGTTGGCGAAGACACGCGCCTCAGGAGAAACGGTCCGAGCGGTGTCGAGCCCGCAAACCATCTCGCGCGAAATCATCCAAGAAAAAACCGGCTCAACCAAAGGCAAACTAGTGCCGACTCCCGCCGGTGAACTCATCGCCGATTTCCTCGGCAACCATTTCGACCAGATTGTCGACTATGGATTCACCGCTGATGTCGAGAAAGAATTCGACGACATCGCCAGCGAAAAACTCGACCGCAACCAAATGCTCGCAGATTTCTACACGCCATTTCATCAGCTCATCGAGCAATCTGGCGGCATCGACCGCGCCAGCGTCGGCCAGGCCAGGGAAGTCGGCCTCGACCCCAAATCTGGCAAGCCCATCATCGCCCGATTTGGCCGTTTTGGGCCAATGCTGCAGCTTGGCGCCACCGAGGGCGACGAAAAACCACAGTTTGCACCCATGCCGCGCGGCACCCGCATCGATTCCGTCACGGTCGAGCAAGCCCTCGAGGCCTTCAAACTCCCGCGGGTTGTCGGCCAAACTCCCGACGGCCAGGACGTCCGCGCCAATGTCGGCCGTTTTGGCCCCTACATTCAGATCGGCAAATTATTCGTCTCGATCCGCGATCACGACCCACGCGACATCGATCTGGCCACGGCGCTCGAGCTCTACCA
The DNA here is from genome assembly GCA_002337095.1 of Candidatus Saccharibacteria bacterium UBA1932. Lineage (GTDB taxonomy): Bacteria > Patescibacteriota > Saccharimonadia > Saccharimonadales > Saccharimonadaceae > Saccharimonas. Next base: position 69,796 of record DDFI01000006.1, on the reverse strand, counting down.
GGCCAAGCTCACCAGCGAAGCCGAGAAAAACATTGCCGACTTTGGCGACGGCATCAAGGTGCTCAACGGCCGTTTTGGCCCCTACATTACCAACGGCAAAACCAATGCCAAAATCCCCAAAGACACCGATCCTACCTCTGTCACACACGACCAAGCCAAGCAGCTGCTTGCCGATGCACCAGCCAAAAAACGCCGCATCCCCCGCAAAAAATCGAAATAATTATTTACCATAAGCGTCTACTATGTGATATAATTAGGTTTATAGACATTTTGTTTGACATTATAGAAAATTTGTTCTATAATGTTACAAAAGCTTATTAACACAATCTAAATCTTTCAGGTGAGGCAGAGAGGATATTCCCCAACTAATGGACGACCAAGCGCAAACTGACATGGCCAGTAGCCTAAAGACGGCAGTCAGCGAAATCCTAAGTGTGATCAACCAAGAACGTGAGCGAGAGATCATCACGCGCCGTTTTGGCTTGTTTGACCGCCGCGAAACCCTCGAGCAGATTGGTGAGCTCCTCGGCATCACCCGCGAACGCGTTCGTCAGCTCGAAAAAGCCATCCTGACTCGCCTCAAAACCTCTGCCGAAGCTGGCAAGATTCCCGCGCTGCACGATGTCGAGCGTACCCTTATCCGCGACCTGTCCGCCAATGGCCGCATCGGCCGTATCACCGAAGTCACCAACCGCCTCGTCGACGGGCAGGGCACACCTCACTCTCGCTCACATATCGCATTTGTCGGCGAGCTATCGCCTCGTTTGGTTATCATCACCGAAAACGACAACTACCACCACGCCATTGCCATCGCCGAACACGGTGACGAAAAATCCTACCGCGGCCGCATCGACGACGTCGTCAAAACAATCAAAAAGCACGCCCAGCCGCTTAGCCTCACCGACCTCGACGCCCAGCTCAACCACGAGCACCCCTCGCACGTCGCCGCTCACGCTAGCGCCAGCAAGCTGCTCGCGCACCTCGACGACACCTGGGGCCTCGCCAAATGGCCCACCGTCAACCCCAAGAATATCCGCGACAAAATCTATGTCATCCTCGCCGCCAATGGCAAGCCAATGCACTTTAGCGACATCGCGAGCGCCATCAAAGACAGCGACTTCAAACGCAAAGACGTCACCACCCAAGCCATCCACAACGAACTCATCAAAGACAAGCGTTTCGTCCTCATTGGCCGTGGCATCTACGCCCTCGACAGCTGGGGCTTCGCCAAGGGCACCGTCAGCGACATCATCGTCGACGTACTCAAGCAAGCCGGCCAGCCGCTCCACCGCGACGAAATCGTCAAGCGCGTCCTCGAGAGCCGCCAAGTCAAAGAAACGACAATTCTGCTCAACCTGCAGTCCAAGCCAGAGTTCAAACGCGTCGCCAAAGCCACCTACGAACTCGCCAACAAGTAATAGCGGCTCCAGCCGCATAATTAACTGGGGTTTGGGGTGATCTGCAGCCGCCGGAGACGAGCTTGACGCTAATTCCTGGGGTAGCGAGCACGAGCTCTGCTCCGCGCGCAGCCACCCAAAGAATTAGTGGCAAGTGAGACGCCGTGAGGTGAAGCCCACCCCATAGTTTTGCTTCTTTTGCGCCAAAAGAAGGGGAGTTACTGCCTCGCAGTAAAAGAGTGCAGTTTTTTTATTTTTTAGCAAAAAAGAGCCTTATTAACAGAGGTACCCAATTCCGCTCACCCTTGCAATTTATCACCACCTGTGGTATAATGAAAATTACTAATTATGACAGTTATCGCCTGGCTCATCAACCTATTGCTCCAGTGGTACGTATGGCTTCCCATCGTTATCCTCCTCATATACCTGACTTGGCGCAATTATCAGCAGGTCGATGCGGTCAAGTCCCTCGACAGCGTGCTGCTGGTGCTCGAAATCCCTCGGGCCAATGATAAATCCGAGCTAGCCGCCGAGCAACTATTCGCCAGCCTGCATGGCATCCTGCGTGACAAGAAAGAGCTCAAAGAGAACGGGGGAATGCAAGAGCATTTGAGCTTCGAGATTGCCTCGGTCGGCGGCATGATTCGGTTTTATGCCTGGGTGCCGCGCGCGCTGCAAAGCTTTGTCGAGGGGCAAATCTATGCCCAGTATCCTACCGTGCAGATCCACGCCGCCGAGGAAGATTACGTCACCCACGAGCGCAACCACTCTGTAGTCTACACCTCAGAGATCATCCCCGTCGAAAAAGAATTCTTGCCGATCAAGACCTTCCAAAGCTTCGAAGTTGACCCACTCGCCGGCATCACCGGCACGCTGGCCAAGCTCGAAGATACCGACGAAGAAATCTGGATCCAAATCCTGGTGCGCCCGATCGCCGACGACTGGCACAAAATGTCTGACGCCTGGATCAAATCCGTCAAAAACGGCAGCTCGTCGCTATTTGCTGGTTTTGGCGGCACCGCCTGGATAGGGCAGCTTATCGAAGCCCTCTGGAAACCGCCCGAAGCGGGCGTAGGCGGTACTGTCACTGTCAAAGAAATCTCTGAGCGCGACAAAACCCGCATCTCTGAGGCCGAGAAAAAAGCCACCAAGCTTGGCTACCAGGTCAAAATCCGCCTCGCCTACCTGGGCGAGAGCCAAACCAACGCGCGGCTGCGTATGCAAGCAATCGTCGGCACGTTTAAACAATTCAATTCGACCAACCTCAATGGTTTTAAGATGTCTAACGACAGTTTCCGCAAGGAAGACCTCGCCAAATATAAATCGCGCCTGTTTGCCGATAGGGGATTTATCCTCAATATCGAGGAGCTAGCCAGCGCTTACCACCTGCCGCACACCAACGTTGAGACCCCAAACATCGTCTGGGCCAGCAACAAAACAGCCGAGCCACCGGCCAAGCTACCGCTCATCACTGGTGATCCTGCTATCGACGAGAATATTTCGGCCTTTGGGCTGACAAATTTTCGCGGCATTAATCACCAATTCGGCATGCTGCGCACCGACCGTTCGCGTCATGTCTATATCATCGGCCAAACAGGGGCAGGGAAGTCGGGCACGCTCGAGCTATTTGCGCTGAGTGATATTTTTCATAACCAAGGCTACGCTATCATCGACCCGCACGGTGACTTCGCGGTCGACAATATGCGATTCATCCCTGGCAGTCGTCTGCAAGACGTCGTCTACTTCAACCCCGCCGACACCGCCTATCCGCTCGGCTTTAACCCTCTCGAGGTCACTGATCCCGCCCACAAAACCAACATCAGCTCCGAAGTCATCGGTGTGCTCAAGCGCATGTTCGGTGAGAGTTGGGGCCCGCGGCTCGAATATATCCTGCGCTACACTATCCTCGCGCTCCTTGATCGCCCCAACACCACCATGCTCGACATTACCCGCATGCTCACCGACAAAAAATTCCGCAAAGATACCCTAAGCTACTGCACCGACACCGTCGTGCTACAGTTCTGGAACGTCGAGTTCGCCAGCTGGACCGAGAAATTCCAGGCCGAAGCTATCGCGCCGGTGCTCAACAAGGTCGGCGCCTTTACGGCCAACCCCGTCATCCGCAACATCATCGGTCAGCCAAAGAGTACGTTTAATATTCGCCAAATCATGGACGAGGGCAAAATCCTCGTCGTCAACCTGTCGAAGGGTCTGATCGGCGAAGACAATGCCAGCATCCTCGGCGCATTCCTAGTCACCAAAATCCAGCTTGCCGCCATGAGCCGCAGCGACATCCCCGATATCCGCGATCGCCGCCCATTCTACCTCTATGTCGACGAGTTCCAAAACTTCGCAACCGATTCGTTCGCAACCATCCTGTCAGAGGCCCGCAAATACGGCCTCAACCTCACCGTCGCCAACCAGTACATCAGCCAGATGACCGACAGCGTGCGCGACGCCGTGTTTGGCAACGTCGGCACGATGATTAGCTTCCGCGTCTCGGCCGACGATGCGCCGATCCTATCCAAGCAGTTCGAGCCGCAGTTTGAGCCGCAAGACCTGTTGCAGATGCATAACCGCCACTTCATTATCAATATGGTCATTAATGGCGAAAAAGCCCCAGCATTTAGCGCCACTACCCTAACGCTGCCCGAGGCTCAGATAGATAATACGGGCCGCATCATCGAGCATACTCGGCTCAACTACAGCCGCCCCCGTGCCGAAGTCGAGCGCGAAATCGCAGATGCTATCCAGCCGCCGAGCAACCTGCAGCCTAGCCAAAAGCCATCTACGCCGCCACAGCAGAGCCAACCGGCTGCCAGCTCCGCCCCTAACCCCGCTAACGATAGTAGCGGTGAGCCCATGTCTGCCTCCAAAAAACGCCGTCAACGCCGCAAGCGTGCCAACGACACCGCTCCAGCAGGCGAGCAGGGAAGGCCCTCGAGCGAAACTAGCATGCCAGCCGCCGCACCAAAGTCCGAGCGGCCAGCTACTGCTACACAGACGAGCAATCATACCTCCAAGCCTGCTGCCGGCGACGAGACTATCCTATCGCTGCGCTAACCATCCGCCGCTAGCTCCCCACCCAATATATACTTCGAGTGGCTTAAGTGACCAGCATCCACCTGCCGTGCATACTATCACTGCGACAACACAATATAGAACAAAAACAGAACATTTTTCCCAAGGCTCGGCATGTATGGGTAGCAGTTAAAAAAACCCGCCGCCAAACACAGCATATCACGTGCGCGTGCCTAGCCAGCTAAAGCCCGAGCCAGCCAGGGGAAGTGCACCCAAATACCCGGGAGCAGGGTAATCCAACCACAGCACCAAACTCCAATCGAGGACCACCAACACGCCACACGCCCTTCCATGCGTCATTACAAATCTTGGGTCGCACAATGTATATTTTGCGACATTAGAATATCTATGGAAAGTTGAGTATTGATACCTCCTAGCTGGAACCGTTTTTGGCATATACCCCTATAGCGGGGCAGTTCTGCTGTTTTGGATACATGTTCGGTTGATGTTCACTGGCACTCATACGTTCCTGCCGCGCATACATACAACACACTATCCGCAGCGAGCGTACGCGAGTGCCAAAGCAAAGCCTTGTAGCATTTACTACAGCGACTATCGGCATGCCCGGCGGCTAGCTCGTGGCTGATGTCGCGGCATCCAAGTTATACACATGTCGTGAATAATATTTGACTTTTTTGCTGTTCTATTCCCCTGCTACCTTTCTACCCTATTATTTGACTTATTGCCTATTGCGTATTATAACTATGTTTTTTGATTCGTTATATAGAACATTTTTAGAACACTCCCTCGAGGCAGAGCAGTAGTCCCCTTGCCGCTTGCTACGATCGGTAGAACACTCGCCTATCAACGCGCACATCGATATACTGGGGCGTGATGGTGTGTAGCTTCAGATACTCGATGGTGCGGGCCATATCCTCGGCCTGCTCCCCTGCTGGGCGGTCGATCGAAAATTTGATCGGGCAATCATACCCGGCAACATACCCCTGAATTTGATGGGTGGTATCGGCTGGGATGACGATCTTCTCGAGCGGATAGTGCATATCGCGGGCATATCCGACCAGCTTGCCAATAAAGCCCAAAAAACGGTTGCTAGCCACAACACCGTTGGTGTCAACCCGAATGCCTGTCTGGTCTAGCACCTGGATAGGTGGCGTGGGATAATAATTGATGTCGAAGGCCACACCGCTATCATCAACGTAGCGATCGTGGCCCGACACTGCCCAGCTGGCGACCGGCTGGCGAATAGCAAGCCGGATCTCTGGCCGCGCAAACGAGCCTGGCGTAATCGCCAGCGACTTGACCTCTGGATGTGTCGCCTGCACCGTCGCCAATAGCTTTGGTTGGTTGAGCAGCGGCAGCAGACGCTCCACGGGATTGGCCGCCAGGTAGTGGTCGATCGCCTCGCGGTACATACCAGTGTCGCGCACCAGCGGCAGCGATACCAGCTGAATCGTCGGCGTCGCGATATACTGGCTCATCGTCCACCAAATACCACCACAGGCCGCCAGTATACTTACCAGCATTAGCCCCAGATGCCGCCGACGACGACGAAGCTGATGCGACTGCTGCCTAGGCGTAACAAGCGATGTATCGCCGTGATCAGCCGCCACGCCCAACCGCGGCGATGTGCTGCCCGTCAGCGTGCGATTACGCTGGAATCGATATGCCGTATCAGCGTCGAGCGCCAGGCGCTCACGAACTACATCGTCACTCAAACGACGACGTGGCGTAGGGGTAGCTGCGCTGGTCTTGCCAAATAATTTCATACCGTGCTCTTTGCCTTATTGTAACAGAAAATGCTTATGTGGCGGCGTCGATAATCAGCTGCGCCATGTCGCGCGCTGCCGAAGGCTTGGCGAATGTCGCAAATGTCGCTGCCATGTCGCGCGCTGCAGCTGGATGCTCGACAAGTTGGCGAATTGCGCTAGCCAACGCCGCTGGGTCGTCCGCAATTGCATCATCACGCACACTTAACACTGCACCGGCAGATTCATAAACAGCAGCGTTTTTGAGCTGATGCCCACCCGTTAGATGCGCATTTGGCACCAAAATTGTCGGCTTCTTGAGCGCTGCTAACTCCAAAATCGTTGTCGCCCCCGCCCGCGCCACAACCACATCTGCGGCGCCCATAACATCAGCCATGCCGCTATCCACAAATGCTTTCAGGACAAAATGATCGCCAAGGTGAGCAGCTCGGGGCCGCAATTCAGCGTACTGATGAACTCCCGAAATCAGCACTATAGTCATCGTCGCAAGCAACTCCGGTGCGATCGCCATCACTGCATTATTCAGCCGTACAGCACCAAGCCCTCCACCGGTAACCACCACCAGCGGCCGCGCAGCATCCACACCAAGCACCGCACGTGCCGCAGCTACTTGGTCTGGCGTATACGGACGAAATTCCTCGGCAATAGGTATACCGACATACACCGTGCGGCTGGTCGGGTACGGATAATGCTCGAGCGGTGCACCAGTCGCAATCGTCGTCGCCCAGCGTGCCAAAATACGATTAGTCAACCCAGGATGTGCATCGGAGTCATGAATAACCAATGGAATACGCAGCCAGTGCGCCGCAAGGCCAATCGGCAAACATACGTATCCACCCTTCGTAAACACCACATCGGGGCGCCAAATGATGAGCTTTGCGACACTCTGCATTATGCCGCAGACAATCAGCACGCCGTCGCGTACATTCGGCCAAAATACTGCCCGCGTCGTAAAGTGTTGTATTTTTGACAAATGATAGTAGCGGCGAAACTTGCCAGATACCACCGTGTCCATGCGAATATCGAGCCCAGATTTGTCCAGCAAGCTGCGCGCCGCATTGCCAAAGCTGCGATCGCACCAAAACCGTACCTCGGCATCACGTTCGCGTCGCTTCAACTCATGCAGAACGGCGACGACGGGCGTCACGTGTCCGCCCGAGCCCCCGCCCGCTGCCAGAATACGCATACTGCACCTCCTTTTTGTCATTACTATACGATGTATATCTCGAAATTTGAAATACCAGCCCGAGTGCTGCGGCCATAAATACCATGCTCGTGCCGCCAAAGCTCAGTAGCGGCAACGTAATGCCTGTCAGCGGAAAGATACCGATCATTGACGCAATATTGAGGATAATATGCGAGCCTAGCCAGCCAAATACCCCAGCGGCGACAAGCTTCATCCAAGTGTCACTACTGCGGTCGCTCACCTTGAGTAGCCTCATCAATAGCCCGCAAAAAAGCGCAATGATTGCCACGAGCCCAACAAATCCAAACGTCTCGCCCATAATTGCAAATACCGAATCGTTGATTGATTCGGGTAAATACCCTGTCGCCTGGATGCTATTGCCAATTCCGACACCCAGCAGACCGCCGGTACCGATGGCAATCTTGGCCTGCGTAATATGATAACTCTCTGCATCTGCCGTGGTCACACTTGCCGAATCTCCCTCGAGAAACGTCGCTAGCCGCTCCATACGATGCGGCGCGGTCAGTGTCAGGCCCGCTCCTACCACCAGCAGCGCCACCAGCAATCTGACCCCCCACTGCCAGCTTATGCCCGCTACCATCAGCATCACCGCCACCAGGGATACTAGCGTGAGTCCCGTGCCCATATCTTTTTGGAGTACCACCGTACACAACATGCCCGCCGCAAGCACCAACAACAACGGCAAAATCGTCCGCCCAAAATCGTTGATCAGCCCCTGTTCGCTGCGCCGGCTCAAAAACCCTGCCGCATATAGTAGCGTCCCAAATTTCAATAGCTCCGCCGGCTGCAGCCCACCAAGCGCTCCAAAATCAAACCATCGACACGCACCATTGGTACATTGCACAAATGGCGCATCCAGCAGCCCTGCCATAAATAGCAGCGCCGATAGCCCAAGCCCTACAATCAATACAGCGTCTGCATACCGCCGGGCAAACACAAATGGAAGTATCGCAAACGCGGCAAACGCCGCCACTGCAAGCGCCAGGCTCATCGCTTGCTTCAGCACAAAATATGTATCACTAAATGCGCCCGCACCGCTCGCCTGATTGAGCGCGTTGGCCCGCAATGTGCCAATCGCATAAATCACCACCAGCCCCAACAGCATCAACAGCCCCATGTATAATACAATCCGATAATCCGGGCGATGGCTGCGGCCAAGTGTCATACTCCAGCCGCGATGAGACCCCCACCAAGTAACCCACTTGTTCAAGAAACATTACCCCCGCCGAGCGCCATCATGATGCCCACAAATGCCGCCACGCAGGCGATAACCCAAAAACGCATCGTCACTTTTACCTCTGGCCATCCGCTCGCCTCGAGGTGGTGGTGGATTGGTGCCGATATAAATACCTTGCGGTGGAATAGTCGCTTACTCGTGATCTGGATCAGGCTCGACCCGGCTTCTACCACAAACAGCACGCCGATGACCGGAAGCAAAAAGAGCGAATTGGTGAGCATCGCCACTACACCAAGGCTTGTTCCCAGCGCAAAGCTTCCGACATCCCCCATAAAGAACCGTGCAGGATAAATATTAAACCACAGGTAACTCAGCAGTGCACCCACCACAGTGAAACAGAAGCCAGACAGCATGACATGCCCCTGCAGGAGTGCAATAACGCCAAACGATCCAAATGCGATCGCCAGCAAACCGCCGGCCAGCCCATCTAGCCCGTCACTAATATTGACGGCGTTGCCTGTCGCCACCACTGCAAAGGCAAATAACGGCACAATCCACGCCCCTATCACCCAGTTGCCAATATAGGGCAAGTGCACCGAATTATATCCAAGTTTGACAAAGAAAAACCACCCTAACCCCAGTCCGAGCAACGTAATCAGCAGGAACTTCACGCTCGAACGCATCCCCGCCACACCCTCGCCGCTCCCACGAATATTGATGATATCGTCGATCAACCCCACTACCCCACCGCCAATCAGCGCCGCAAGCGGTAGCCACGTCTGGGCGCGATCCAGATTGAATCCTAGGGTTACAAAGCCAATCGATACCACCGTAATGATTCCCGCCATCGTTGGGATATGCCGTGTAAATTTTTTGGCATGGAGCTTGGTAAATATCTGAAGTAACTCACCAGTCGTGCTAGTGTGGCGCTGTTGTTTCCAAAATTTATATCGATACGCAAAAAACGTATAGATCGGCGTCAACATCATCGCCAGCAAAAACGCCCCAACGCTCAGTAGAAATGTCCCGGTTAGTTCGTGTGCGAAGTTTTGTAGTACAGTCATATCCCTATTATCTATCCTTTTGGCTGAAGCTTCAAGTAATCAATCATCCAATTTGAAATATCAGTGAACACCGGCAACGCATCTGCGCCCCCCTGAAGGTTCTTGTCTTTGCCCCATAGCTTAACCATAATTGTATACCGTGGTGTCGGATCGCCCCCGTAGCCCAAGTAGGTCGCAATCGTCTGCGTGTCAGAATAACTACCGTCAGGTTTCAGAGTTTGCGAGGTACCAGTCTTGCCGCCAATATTATAGCCTTTTTTGTCGTGGCCTGCATAGAATTCGGTCCGGGCATCATGTACCATCTGCCGAATAGTTGCGGCGGTCTCGGGCTTAATCACCCCTGTAATCGGCGGCTGATCAGCCTGTGACTTCAGTCGTCCATCTGTAATTGTCCCGGCCAAAATCGTCGGGTGGTAGTAGGTGCCGCCATTCATGAGCATATTAAATGCGCTGCACACCTGTATCATCGTGGGGTTCATGCCCTGCCCAAACGTCATCGTCGCATACTGCACAGCGTTGCCATTGGGGCTATCGGGTGATAGCAGCAGGCCATCGGCTTCATTTGCCAGCTCGATGCCAGTTGCTTGGGCAAAATGATATTTGTTGTAATAATAGTCGTACATTGTCTGGCGCGCCTGATAGGTGATGTTTTGCCCGTCACCAAGGCGCTCGAGTACCGTCACCATGCCTGTATTGAACGACCAATTAAGGGCGTCCTGAATGGTGATGATGCCGGTTTTGCGACCGATCGATGCATTTTTAATTGTACGATCCGCCACCTGGATATAGTCGGTGTTATTGTAGGTGCTCGCCGGCGTAATCACTCCCTTATCAAGCCCAATCGTCACCGTAAATGGCTTGATAACCGACCCCGCCTCATACGGCATAGAGATGATAGGATTATTAAATAACGCAGCATCAGTTACCCTACCGTATTCCGCCGGGTTATAGCCAGGTAGATTTGCCATGGCGAGCACGTGACCGGTCTGCGGATCCATCACCAACACGCTACCATTGGTTGCGCCGCTTTTTTCCATGCCTCGCTGCAACGCTTGCTCGGCATAGCTTTGGATGTTAGTATCGAGCGTCAGTGCCAGCGTATCGCCATTCTTGGCTGGCACCAGCGCGTTTTCCTGGCCAATCGTCAGCGGTATGTTGCGTACGTCGCGCACCGCCCGCAGCGTGCCATCAGTGCCCTTCAGCCGCGTATCTAGCGCACCTTCGACACCATAGCTGCCCTTGCCCTCGGCATTTACAAACCCCAGCACCGATGCAGCCAGCTGTCCCTCGGGGTAGACGCGCTGAGTTTCTTTTTGCAGGCCGACACCAAGAAGATTCTCTTTTTTTAGATCAGATGCTTGCTGCGGCGTGAGGTTTTTGGCCACAATCTGATAACGGCTTGGTTTGGCCGCGATGAGGCTATCAATTTTTGCAAATGTCTTGTCGCCAGCAATGCGACGAATAGTGCTCGACGTCACTCGTGGGTTGCCCACCACTGCTGGGTCCACAAATACCGTGTAGATATTCTCATTCATCACTAAACGTACCGGTACGCCGTCGTTCATGGCATAGATCTCGCCGCGATCAGCAACAATTTTGTCTTGGCCAAGATACTCCCGCCGCGCCTCTGCCATAAAATGATCGTGCTGCACAATCTGCAGCCAAAACAGCCGCCCAATAAACACCGCCATAATGATCACGACCATGATGGCGAGTTTTTCGTTGCGGCTGCCAGCCAAAAAATGCAGATTCATAAATACTATTCGCTTAGGTAGTGCGTTTCGGATGGTGTGGACATTGTTTTGGCCACACTACTCGACTGCACCGTTTGCAGCGCTGTCAGACGTGCGTTCTCTACCTCTAGATCAGTCTTTTGTGTAGTGAGTTCGGCGATTTTTGCATCAACGCTTGCGGCAGTATAGTCGTAGCCAGTTGCCCGTGTCGCCTGTGTTAAGTATATCAAACCAAGCACAGTAATCATAAGTGCAACAAGCACTGTATGCGTAACGGGGCCGAGTTTGACAGCCGAGGCAAATCGCGTAGTGTTCTGATTACGACCGTACGAAGCGGCGCGTCTCGATGTGAATTGAGCGGTACGTGTATTGTTAGACATTGTGGTGGAATGTTTTTTGATTATTGTTTATGTTTTGGTGCTAGGCACCCGGGCGGCGATAGTCACACTGTGGCGCCTATCGTACCACCCGGGGCACTAAGGGCAATTACTTAACGCGAACGAGCACCTTGGTCTCGACTGATGCGTTTTGTACTGGGATGTGGATTGGCATGGTGTGTTGCCTCCTCCATTGTTGTTTATTTTTTCACTGCGACCCGCAGCTTGGCGCTACGTGCACGCGGATTGTGAACATCATAAGTGGCTCCGTCGATTGGCTTACGCGTCAGTATCTGCAGCTCGGCTTCGTAGCCAGCCTGGGATTGTTCGGCAAAATATCGTTTCACCATACGATCCTCGAGGCTATGAAAGCTAATAACACCGACTCGTCCGCCTGGTCGCAGCAGCTGAGTCATCAGCGGCAAGACCTGTTCGACTTGTCGAAGCTCGTCATTGACTGCAATACGCAGCCCCTGAAATGTGCGTGTCGCCGGGTGGGTTCGTTGCCACCTGCCGACATGAGCGCCGAGTATCACGTCACGAAGCTCCCCTGTTGTGTGGAGTGGCCTAGCGCTGATAATCGCGTCGACATATCGCCGCGCGACACCGGCAGGTTCCTCGCCATACTCACTAATAATCCGCACTAGTTCATCGCGACGCAGCGTATTGACCAATCGCTCGGCCGTCAGCTGGTTGCGATGATCCATCCTCATATCGAGGGGGCCATCGTGAGTAAAGGAAAATCCTCGGCTCGCAATATCGAGCTGCGGTGACGACACCCCCAAGTCAATGAGAATCAGGCTAAATTGCGTGCCCTGGCTTACTAATTGCCTGGCCGCAGCCAAAAAATCAGTATGCACAAGGCGAGCGCCTTGGGTAGAAAACCGCTCCAACGTGCGAATCGCACATTCGTCGCGGTCTACCAAGACAGATTCAGCGTAATTCGTGGTAATGCCAAGAATCGCATCTGCATGCCCGCCATACCCAGCCGTGAGGTCGAGATAGTTCTCCCCCAATTTAGGATCAAGCAGCTGCAGCACCGATTCGAGCAATACCGGAACATGAAGTGGTGGATGTTCTTTTATACTCATATCGTTCATTCTAGCATATATGCGAGAACCAACGCTCCCCTGGCTAGGCCAGAGGCTCGAGATCACCTAACTGATGACAAATTGGGAATGTTTGTGTTCGCAAAGGGTGTTTGTGTTTGTATATAAGTTGTCCAGAGGTACGCTATAAAGGGTTCTAGAGCAGAACTCATGTCCCAGCCGTACATCTGGCCTGAGAGACTTATGTGTGAGGTCTAGCGGAGACTAGGCCTCGTTTGTGAGGTGGAGTTTTGGGAGGTGTTGTGTGTGAGAGGAAGGTGCAATGGCTTGTTTAATGTGGGCCACGTACCACGCCCCAACTCATCATCAGATAGTTGATCTCGAGGATATCGATTACTGTGTTTGGATTGTTAATGAACGGTCAACTTGGGCAGATAATATACTAAGCTAATTTGTCGGGTGAGCCAAGGCGCCAATACTGCCCTACTCTCACGGCGACGATTTCGCGGTCGATACTCGCATAATCAAGCAGGTGCTGCTCGAGTGTCACTCGGCCTTGTTTTTGGTCGAGCGCCTGTGCGATTTTACCGCGTCGGAAACGTACGTTTAGGTCGGCCAGCTCTTCGTCGAATATGCTGTCACCGGCCAGCGCTGGTTCGACTTCTTTGTCCCATACTTGTTGCGAGTACAGATGCAAATAGTCGCCAAAGCCGCGCGAGACAACGACACCAGTGGCAAATTCCGCACGTAGCTCAGTCGGTATGGTTAACCGACGCTTGTCATCGAGCTTACGTTCGAAATAGTCCATCGCGTATGCCGCCGCTTCCTTCCCTGTTGGTTCCCTGCTTTTAATGTGTTTGTTGTGGTGGTGTTTGTGTGACGGGATTGTCTTCCCGCTTGTTCCACTAACCCCACTATAATACCCACATCTACCCACTGCAAGTCTTTTTTGTATGATTTGTAGTGGCCCTGGGTGGGTTTTCCACAATTCTGTGGAAAACCCACAAAAAATAGCGTCTTCCCGTTCGAGGAGACGCTATTATTTATACGCCCATCTATTATGCCAGGCGCACCGACAGCATATATACTAGCCACGTTGCAAATACGACCACATTCACTACAAATGACGTCGTGACAACTGTAGTTTTAAAGGTAGTTACGGAATCAGTGTGTGTGTTTGCATGTGCATTCATATTTTCATATTACCATAAGTGTGACGTAATGTCAATATAGTGATTAATCAAAGTATATCTTCATCAGTTCTCGGGCTACTTTGTCGGCATCATGGCGAATAAAGGTGCGTGTTGCGGCAATAGGATCACCAGCGCTCGCCCCTTGCCAGATCTCGCGCGCAACTAAATCGAGCCCTTTGGCGCGGTAATGCGCCTTGGTAAGCGTTGCATCGTCCCATTCTACGGGATATTCGCCATCGTGGGCGTACTTGTCGATGAGCTCGGGGTCTGGTTTGACATTATTGTATATGACGTAGTCGAGCTTTGGGCCATCCATAAAGCGTTCGATCTCGGCCGCGTAATCACTCACCGTCATTCCATCGGTCTGGCCTGGCTTGGTCACGAGGTTGCAAACATACACTTTGCGCGCGGTCGCCGCTGCCAGCGCCTCGCTTACGCCATCCACCAATAGAGCCGGCGCTAAGCTAGTATACAGATTGCCTGGGGCAATCACAATCAGGCTCGCCTGCATAATCGCCTGTCTGGCAGCGGGGTTGAGCCGCGCCGGCGGAGACAATCGCAGCTGCGGCCGCACACCCGCAAAATCCATATCCTGTATTACAAACTGGCTGCTTGTTACCGTGCCGTCGGGCGCCACAAGCTCGAGATGCACATCATCAAGCGTCATCGGCAGTACGCGGCCAGTGATTGCCAGGATTTCACCCGCACCCTCGACTGCCTCGGCGAAGCTACCTGTCATTTTCTCGAGTGCCGACAGCAGCAGATTGCCAAATGCGTGCCCAGCCAGCGTCCCCTCTTCGAACCGATAATTGAACAAATCTCGTACTCGGGGCGAATTACTCAGCGCCACCAAGCATTGCCGTACATCGCCCGGCGGCAATGCGCCTAGCTCATCACGCAGCTGGCCGGTCGAGCCGCCATCATCGGCCATATTGACCAGCGCCGTCAGATCTTGTACATAGCGCTTGAGATCCTTGAGTAATGTAAAACTGCCCGTACCACCGCCGATAACGACAATTCGCGGCCCACGTGGTAATTCCCTTTCATTCATGACCGTGCTATTTCTCCTTCCGTATCTTTGCAAGGGCCCGGGCATACCATAGCGCACTCGGCCGCGGCGAGCGTTTCATCGTGCGACGATCCACCGCTACCAGCCCAAAATGCGGCCAAAACCCTTTGTTCCATTCAAACGTATCAAGCAAACTCCAGTGCATATAGCCCAGCAGCTGCACGCCATTGCCCATGGCTTTTTGCATCGCAATCAGCGTGGTCATCAGCCACCACTTGCGGTAGTCGTCGCGATCATCGGCAACGCCATTTTCGGTGATCATAATGGGTTTTTCGTACTTGTCGTGCCAACGCTCAAGAGCATACTGAATATCGCCCGGCGCCATATGCCAGCCTAGATCGCTCAGTGGTGACTCGGGATTGTGCACCCGATAGCCGTACACGCGTTCGCTGGTATAATAATTCATCGCCAAAAAATCACATGTTTTTACCACTCTGCGCATAAACATATCATCGCTGCGAAACTGCATGGCCTGGGCCGCCCGCACCGTCAACCGAGCATCATCCCCCGGATAGATATAGGTGCTGTTTTTTGCGATCGACACGCGGTAGCGACGATTAAGCTTATGAATGGCATCGGCCGCTTGGTTATGGGCATAGGCGAGGTTGCCCAGCACCCGCCGCGCCAATCGTTGATCTAGCTTACCGGGTGGATACAGGCCATCCTGATAGCCTAGCTTCGTATACACCTCGGGCTCGTTGATGGTGATGATATAGCGCACATTCACCCCTAGCGCACGAATAATCCGCTGGGCATATCGCGTAAAATATCGCGTATTCGCCCGCGTTTCGAATCCACCCATCTCGGCAAACCAGATCGGCAATGTCATGTGGAAAAGCGTCACCACCGGCTCTAGATCGCGCGCCTTAAGCGCCTCGACATAGCGGCGGTAGTGCGTGATCTCTTGCTCATCCCACTCACCTTCACGCGGTTCGACCCGCGACCATTCCACGCTAAAACGCCACGCATTGCAGTGCATGCGGCGAGCAATCTCCATATCTTTCTCGTATAAATTGTAGTGGTCGGCGGCGGCGGCCGAGATATAATTCCGCGGTTTTTTGGCTTCGCCCGCAATTGCATCCCAGTTATCTAGGTCGTCATAATGGTAGCTTGCCTGCGCTGCCAGGCTGGGCGCCTGTCGCGCCTCCCATTCTGTCCACTGATTGGTCGTACCGCCCTCTACCTGATGCGCGCTTGTGGCAACGCCCCATAGGAATTTTTTTGGAAATAATAGATCGGTCTTACGCGGCATATAGCCTTATTATACTACGCAGCGCTATCTGTGCTGTCGAGGCGCAGTTCTTTTTTGTTTTTGACCTCATATTTGATGCCGGTCATCTCGCTAGTCACGTAGTCGTCGTTGAGCAAATTCACGAATTTCTGCACATCTTTTGTATCCATCAGGATAATCGCGCCCGTCGCGTCGTCTTGCATGAGATCCATGCCGATTTCGTCGTTGTGATCCATCAGCTGCTGCTGCGTCACTAGCTGAGGATCGATTTTTTGCAGCTTATTGACAAGTGGTTTGCTGTCGCGCACCAGCGTATCAAGCGACGCTCCCTCGGGAAATGAAAGCTTAAAGTGCTCCTCGATCGCTTTAATTTTCTCTTCGGCCAGGGCAAATTTTTTGGCATCGTAGCCAAACAATCGCACAAACTTGACCTCATCGAACACAAAAATATCATTGCCGATAATCAGCACTTGGTTGTCGGGTGTAATGCGCAGGCCAGCATCTGCCGCAAATGGCCGGAAGCTACCCTCGTTGAATATCCAGGCCGTAGCGCCCTTGAGCACCTGCGCCTGCGGCAGCAATTTGGTAATATAGAACGGCTCGCGACCGGCATGGCGAAACCGCGCAATAATGCCTTTGACTTTTTTAAACTCGTGATCGCCCTCGCTGAATACTTCCAGGCCTTCCTCGCCATAGGCAATCTGTTCGATCACCTCCTGCACGTGCTCGGCCTTGTCGAGCGTGGTGTATTCGAGCACATTATCCTCGGCCTCGGCAGCCTCGAATTCCCGCACCGTCAGGCCAGTCGCCGCGCCCGTTTGAACCTCGCTGATCATCTCGTAAAGGAACAGCACCTTCAGTTGCTGCTTGAGCTCTTGGGTATAATTGGTGGCATAGACGGTGTAGCCTTTAGTGTACAGGAATAGATCAATCTGAAGCTGATCTTTGATGCCGTCGGTGAGGTTGGCCCAGTTAAAAATATCTGTCGTCTCGGTGGGTGTGTCGGTCGTTTGCATACACTCTAGTGTACCAAAAAATCACCTCGCTGTGGGGTGATTTTCTGAGTTTTGTTACAAATATTCAAGCGGCATGCCGTCTGGATCTACCTAGCGCGGTTGTTGGTCGATTCTATATTTGAGGCTAGCGACAAATTTCTCATCGATATCGCTTAGCTTGGTTGGTTGCCTGGGGGCTTGCATCATGTCGGCTTTTGGCTCTGGTGCCGCCGCAAGCTCTATAGAGGATGGCATCAGAGATGCCTCTTCATAGAGTGGCACGGCATTTCGCGCGGACCACACGTCATCTAAGCCCTGGGTGTTCCGGTGCGTTTGACCTTTCGCAAGTCCAGGCTGTTCGTGATTACGGTTCACACGATGCATTGTTGATCCGTGAGCACCGACACGTGCAATGACTTCCCTGCCTAGGCGGTTTGCGACCCAAGGTCGCTAGGTGACGGCAAATGCTTGAAGTCGTCATAGCTTTCGACGGCATAGTTGGGTGCATCTAGATTGTGGCGGCTGGGAAGTGACATGGTGATTTAGTGTTCTCTTTTTGTTATTTTGCTAATATATGATTATATTATACATATATTTGCTAAAAAGTCAACATGCTGATGCTTATTGAATCGCATCTTCGCCAAAATGTTTTTGTAGGCGCATGCGAATCGAGCCCTCGTGCCGCCCCTGCGTGACAGCGATATCCTTTAGTGCTACACCGTTGGTAAAATCCTGCTTGATTTGGGCGTCCTGCTGGGCAGTCCACGGGCGATAGGCATTGGGGTAGGTTTCGCGCATTTTTGCGATTTTTGCCTGCCACGTCGAGCCCGCAGCGGATTTTTTGGGCTTGTTGATCGGTGTCGCTAGGTCGCGCTTGCTCGCTTTTGCCGCCAGATGAGCAAATTTGTGGCTATCGGCCGCGGCACGTGCCCGCAACGTTTCGTCGATACTGCGCGCCTCGGCACTCACCTCGAGCGCCATACGATTGATGCCCGCGAGATAAAGATTGTCGAGATCTTTGACGCGCGACAGTGCCACATACCCCATGCCCTCGACAAATGCCTTGCGCAGATCAATCCGCGCCGCATCGAGCGTCATGCCTTGGCTTTTGTGCACCGTAATCGCCCAGGCGAGACGCAGCGGAATCTGACTAATACCAGCGCGCTTTTTGTCGCCATCGCGCAGCTCCCAGGTGTCGGGCATCATCGTGACAGTGCGGCCGCTACGAAAGGCTACGATTGGATAGTCGGTACCTGGCTCGAAATCTACCACTGTACCAATACTGCCGTTGGCATAGTGACGATTAGCGGCGTTCTTGACCGCCATTACTAGCGCGCCAAGCTTGAGCGTGAGGATAGCCGGTGCCAGCACAGAACGCTGGAGATTCTCGACATACGTAGCCGAACCAGTGGTGGCCTGCTCGTAGACAACCTCGTCGCCGTCGAGCTCGCGCAGCTTTGCCTCGTTGATGCGATCAACGTCGACATTAACAGTGTGCAGCTCGGTGAGCGCCAGATCGGATGGCACTGGGGCATCGGCGCGAGCAAGTAGCTGCTCGGCATGGTGGCGCCGAATATCCCCTGCTCGCAGCGCGGTCAGGATATCCAGCAGGCTGTTGTCGGTCTGACGGTATTGATCGGACAGGTAGCATATCGTAGGGTCGAGCTCGCGCCAGGCATTACTCGTAACAACAAATCCGCCAGCCCGTGACCCCTGGCGATTAATCGGCGGCAGCTGATAAAAATCACCACTCATGATCACCTGGATACCACCAAACGGCACGTCGGGCTTGCCGCGCACCAGTCGACAAGCGGTATCGACCATATCTAAACGGTAGTCGTGCAGCATACTGATCTCGTCGATAATGAGGATATCGGTTTTTTCGATGATTTCGCGCCGACCTTTGGCAATATGATCGGCAAATCCGCGCGGTAATTCGTCTAGCACCCCGATGCCCGCCCATGAATGGATGGTCGTGCCACCCAAGTGCGTAGCGGCCAGGCCAGTGGTGGCCGTTACCGACACGTGCTTGCCGGCAGATTTGGCAAGTCTGATGCATTGATTTAGCACAAATGTCTTGCCCGTCCCTGCTGGGCCGGTCAGTAACACGCTCTCGCCTGAGAGCATAATCTCGAGTGCTAACCCCTGATTCATCTATGGTTAGTATAGCACAGGCTACAGACGCGCACCTAGGCGAGCCTTGTTGGCCCATTCGTCGGCCAGCTCGTTGCCATCATGGCCGTTGTGCGCCCGCACCCAGATAAGCGCAGCGCCAGGATGGGCAATAAACGCACCGTAGGCGGCCTGCACTAGCTCGAGGTTTTTGATGGGACCGCCGCTCTTGCGCCAGCCTTTTGCGGCCCAGCCCGGTGCCCATTTGGTAATCACATTGATCCAAAATTCACTGTCGGTGTGGATTTCGCACGGCTGGCCAGCCGAGGCGTCAAGGGCCGCGATGATCGCCATGCCCTCCATGCGGATATTAGTGGTGTCACCCGGCTCAGAGCCAAGCGCAACTGGCTGGCCATGTTCGATCACGGCATAGCCGCCTGGGCCAGGATTAGGGCTTGCACTACCGTCGGTATAGAATATTCTCATTGCTATCTATCATAGCGCGTCTCGGCCAAAAAGAAAAACTGCGGCGGTAAGGTGCAGGAGGATGTTACAGAACCAGAAACCACCCCTATACTACGCTACATATAGCGTGCCCACATGTAGCGTTCGTGGGAAGTGGAAAAATTGCGGATATATTGCGACCACCCCTACATATAGTGCCCACCCCTGATTAGGTGGGTATCAGGATGCCGTGTCTGGTAGTGCCGCTGGATCGGGCTTGCTGGCTGGGACGAGCGCTAGTGAAGCAGGGGGAATTTGTTTGGCCCGCAGCTCGGCATTAAAGCGCGAGGTAAATACTAGTGCTGCATCGCCGGGCACATGCTGGAAGCGTGGGTGTTCGTGACGAGTAAATACTTTGATCTCGGTGCCAGGCACAGCTGCACCATTTGCCAGCTGACGTCCTAGCGGCGTTTCGAGTAGCTCCTCGATATGCGTCATAAGCGGGCGGGCACCCATGCCCGGCTTGGCGGCCGCAAGCGATACAAGGTATTCGCGCGCACCAGCGCTCAATGTAATATGGATGCCACGTCTTGACTCATATTCTGCATTGCGCTGGGCGATTTTGCTATCAAGCACGCGACCCAAACCGTCTGGAGTGAGTGGGTGAAAGACGATTTTTTTGGTGATGCGGTTAACAAACTCGGGAGTAAAAAACTGATCAAATTGATCAACCGCTGTGCTTGCAAGGCGCTGCCGCTCATGAACAGGCTGGACGGGGGCAAACCCTACGCCCTTGCCGGATAGTTGCTCCATCATTTGCTTGGCACCTAGATTGCTAGTGAAGACGACGAAAGCATCACGAAAGCTGACGGTCTCGCCGTTGTTGAGGTGAAGCCGACCATCTGACGTAATCTGCAGCAAAAGATTATACAGCTCTGGAGAACCCTTCTCGATCTCGTCGAATAGAATGACGGTGCCAAATGGCTCGACGTCTTTTTTGTTGAGTAGGGGTTGCTGTGAACGACTAACATAGCCCGGGGGAGATCCGGTAAGTTTTGAAATTTCGTGACCACGCGAGAAATCGGAACAATCGATACGTATCATCTTTGCACCTGATACGTCGCCCATGACTTCAGCCAGGGCTTTTGCGGTCTCGGTTTTACCAACGCCGGTGGGACCGAGAAACGCATAGGTCGCAATTGGCTTGGTGTCGTCAGCCGTGCGAACATCAAGCCGGTCGAGCGCGCCAATGATGGCGTCTATGGCTGCGTCCTGATCGATAACTCGCCTACGCATATCCTCCCGCTCCTGGGCGTAACGAGTCTCGACTTCTGGCATGATCCCAAATCCCCCCAGCTCCCCTATCGCGGCCGCTCCGACAGCGCGCGCCGCACGCCGCGCACGACGAGTATCGGGTAGTGGTTCGAGAATTGGTATTGGTTCGGTCGGTCCTGGGTATTCGTTTGCCATGGTATCCTCTGGCTAAGCCTGCAGATGCGCCCCACCCCACACTGCTCTCACTACAGTTGTCATGATATGGTTATACAGAACCGCACCGCGGCTGTCAATAGCGGTGATGGCGCTACAGTAGTTCTGTGATAGATACGCGCGTCTGCTGGGTAGTATCGCGGTCGCGAATGGTGACGGTGGCGTCCTCGAGAGTCTGGAAATCGATTACGACACAATGCGGAGTACCGATTTCATCCTGGCGACGGTAGCGTTTGCCAATATTGCCGTTGTCATCCCACTCGCAGGGAAATTTTTGGCGTAGTTGGTCAAATACTTCGCGCGCTTTGGCGACCAGCTCGGGCTTGTTCTTGAGTAGCGGAAATACAGCGTACTGTACTGGTGCCAGCTCGGGCTTGAGCTTGAGCACGGTGCGGCTGTCGCCGTTTTCCATTGTCTCGACCGTGTAGGCGTCACTGATGACCGCCATAAACATACGCCCCATACCCACAGAGGTCTCGAGGATCCATGGAATGTATTTTTCGCCCGTGGCTGGATCCTGATAGCTGAGGTCTTTGCCGCTAAACTTGGCATGCTGCGACAGATCGTAATCGGTGCGATCATGCACGCCCTCGAGCTCGTCAAACCCAAGACTCGGAAACTTATATTCGATATCCCACGCGTCACTCGCATAGAACACGAGGTTTTCGTGCTGATGCCAGCGCAGGTTCTCGGGCTTGATACCCAGCTCGTTGATATACCAATCCCAGCGCGCCTGCTTGATGGCGTCGTAGGCCTCTTTGTTCTGATGCGGCGGCACAAAATACTGCGTGTCGGCCTGCTCCATTTCGCGCGTGCGAAACAGGAAATTGCGCGGGCTGATCTCGTTGCGGAATGCCTTGCCAATTTGCGCAATACCGAAGGGAATTTTCATACGCGTAGTGTCAACAACATTCTTGAAATTCAGATAAATCCCCTGGCAAGCCTCGCCTGGCAAATACACGGGGCGCTCGTCGCGACCGGTGAAATCACCGAGGTTGCTTTTGACGAGCAGATTAAATGCACGGGCTTCGGTGAAATCTTTTTTGCCACAGGTGGGGCATTTTATCTTATCGCGGTGTTCGTCAAATATTGCGTTGAGCTCGTCTTCGCTCATTTTTTCGTCGGCGAACACGTCGATCGCGCCAAGCTCTTTGTCGACGCGAATGCGAGTGTGGCAATTGCGACACTCGGCCAATGGATCGGCGAAGCCGCTTGTGTGGCCGCTAGCATCCCAAACACGAGGGTTTTTGAACATTGCGCTATCAAGCCCGACATAGTTCTCGCGCTGAGTGACATTGCTGCGCCACCACGTGCGCTTGATATTATTGAGGAGTTCTACACCGTAGGGGCCATAGTCGTAAAGGCCGGCTTCTCCGCCATAAATTTCGCTACCGGGATAGACAAATCCGCGGCGTTTGCATAAGCTAACGATATCTTCTAGTTTGATGTCTGGCATAGAGCAGGCTCCTTTTTGCGGTGCATGTTGGCAACATGCCCGGTTGTGTTATCTTGGGTATAGTATACCACACCTCTGTAACTGCGCTAGATACTGGCGTGCTGACGCGTGATAAGCCAGCAGTCTGACAGAAGCTGATCTATCCCGTTAATCTGGGTGGCCGTCTGGATGGGTCGCTGCATCAAAATACGCAGTAGCTTGATGTGATCGGCCGTTACGTCACCCTGCTCGGCGGGGCGAAAGCCACGTTCGTTGGGATCATACATATAGGTACGATCGGCCTCGAGGCGATTGCCCAAGATATCTGTCGTAAGGCCCAGCTCGTAGCCAGTCAGCTCGGCATAATGCAGGTAGAACCACGCCTGCACCAGCTGCAGCGGAATCGATAGAACATCGAGCCCCATGTACACCTCGCTAAGCACGCCGTACCATTCAGGCTCGTCGATCATATCGCTAGCCTTCGAGACAAGGTTGATGGCCTCGTAACCAAACTGCAAGCGGTCGTAATCCTCAAGGATATGACGATAAAAATGCACCAGCTGCGCCGATGTCAGGACACCCAGGTCGCCGCGTCCCTGCCCAATCACGACGTCGCTAATAGCAAACAGCTCGATACCCCCGGCTAGTTTTGATTTTTCGCGGCGTACCCCACGCGCCATCACCGAACGCTGACCTTCGGGCGTGAGCAGGCGAAGCACGCGGTCTGCCTCACCGTAATTAGTGCGGCGCAAGATAATCGCTCGCGTGTGCTCGGTTTTCATGCCAGCACTCCCTTAAGCACTCGTGTAAACTCCGCCCTATCAAGGGTGGTTTTGTCGAGAATATAGCGCACGCCGTAAGCGCGCATGTCGATCCCGCGCAGCTCCCGCGCACTCGACGTGCACAGCACGATTGGCAGCTGCGCGGTATCTTGATAGGATTGCAGCTCGTGCAGCAGTGTCAGCGCATTTGGCCCCGGTAGAAACATATCTAGCACAATCGCTCTGGGCAACTGTGTATTGATTTCGTCAATAGCGCCAAGCGCGTGTTCGGCGGTAGCAGTGCGCCATCCAGACCGTTCGCACCAGCTGGCATATTGGTCGCTCACCCAGCGGTCGTCATCGACAATCAGGACGTCTATCATAGCAAGCTCATCTGCATAGATGCAGCTAGATCGATATAAAACGTCGCGCCATCGGTATGACGAATCGCACCTACGCGCGCTTGCATTACAGTGGCAAATTGCTCTGCGATCCGCAGGCCCAGCCCGCTACCCAGCGGTCGGCTAGAGAGTGGCTGTGGACGCTTGCCCAGGTGCGCCTCGAGGTCACGCCAAATATGGGGCGAAATCGCTGGCCCATAATCGCGCACAGCTAGCCGTATACTGCCCCGCGATGGCGAAGCTGTAGCTACGAGCCGCACCGGATGGTCGGTCTCGCTATAATGCAGCGCGTTGTCGCAAAACTGCAACATCACTCGCCGCAACAGATCACGATTCGCCACCACCAGCAGCGGCCACGCATGCGGCTGCACCTCTATCTGGCGCTGACGTGCGGCATAGAGCGGCGTGATCTCGCGCGCCACATCATCGAGCAACTCAAGCGGATTGAGCGGCTCGAGTGCAAACAAGCTATCATCAAGGCGTGCGCTACGCGTCAGATCACCCGTCAGCCGCAGGGCTCGCTCAGATGTCAGCGTGATACGCTCCACCAAACGCTCGCGTGATCGATGGTCGCAGTCGGGATCGGCCAGCTCAAGCGCGAGCTGACGAATCAGCGCAAGGGGTGATTTGAGCTCATGCGCGGCCGCCATCAAATATGGCAGCGGCTCGTCTGCTCGGTGACCCCTCTCTGCTCTAGCTGTATTCCCTCGCATGGTACTACTCCCAGTATAGCACGGGTGCAGCGCAGGCAGTCTAGCTATTGGTTGAAGCTAATCGTCGTGATGACTTGCTCAAAATCGGGCTTGAAGGTGTCGGCGTCGGTACGAATCGTTAGGGTTTTGTCGCGAATCTTGTAGATGACTGCCGCACCGCGGAAATTGCGATCAAACGATCCGTCGACACGCGTCCCACTGAAGCCTTTTGATAAGGTCGGTGCGCTTTTTAGGTCGCCTTTTTTGAGCTGGTTATCATAGGACTTAAGGACATCTTCGTAACTTTTGTTCTCTATAGTGACGCGCAGCGCAAACTTCTGAACCGGATCGGTGATCGGTAATACTGTGATGGGATTAAGATAGGCGCTGTAGGGGCCACCCTGTGTGTTGTCGCTCGACACATATACACTCCAGGTTTTTGGGTACATGAATGTCACCCGACCATAATCATCGGGCCCAATAAATTGTCGATTTGGCTCTTTTTCGCGCTCGGCGAATTTTTTGTCATCGGCATCCGATTGGGCTTTTTGGGCATTGGCGACAGCAACTTTTATCTGACTGTCAACAGTCGTGCGTTCACGATCGTAGTTGATATACGCCCAAATCGCAAGCGATCCCGCACCGATAAACAGCACAATCATCGCGATTAATGCAATCATCATACCGTTGACTGCGCCGTGTTCGTAGCGAGAAGATGTCGTCATAGCGTCTATTATACTTATGTCTAGGCCGGGTGTAAAGGTGGAATTTGATACAGATGGTGCGCACCGATACTCCGCACTAGTGGATAATCGCGCAGCATGAAACCATAGCTTATCAGCGCCACCGGTCGACCAGCACGTGTAGCGGCCTGCTGCACCCGTGTCGCCATCCGATTAATATCTCGCGATTCTGCAAAAATATAGCATACGGTAACCTCGAGCGGCAGTGGCGTACGCCAAAAATCACAGCAGCGCGTGCTGATACGATTATTCGCTCGAGACAGCCAGCGGCTGATGCTCACCAGTATCGGATTGAGCTCGTAGCCTATCGCCCGAGCGCCGTAGCGCGCTGCATACCGCAAAACCACGCCGTCCCCGCTGCCGATGTCTACTAGCACATCATTGGCGCCAAGTGGGTATAGCTCGGTGAATACCGTTGGCAAATCGCGAGGCTTGCTTGGCACATACGGTGCACCTATCAGTGCAACGCCACCAAATAGCACAAGGAGAATGCCGCCAATCACCAGTAACGATATCATGCAGCTTGATCAAATTTTTGCTTGAGTACGGTAATGTCGTTTTTGGCATGGGCAAGATCTTGCTCGATATCGCGTGCGAGCTTTTCGGCCTCGGCGAATTTGCCTGTTGCCTGTTCGATCACAAATTCATCGCTATCAAACCACGCGGTGATGTCGCGCAGCATGGCCATTTTTTCGGTGATAGTTGGGTTATTTTTGGTCGACATGGGTTACCTCCGCAGTAATAATAGTATCTATTGTTTCGACGACAATGGCCGCGCCTGGCGTCGCCTCGCCACGCATGATCGCATAGCCGCGCACCAATACCTGGGCCGGATTGAGCTCGGCAATGTAGCGCTGCATGACGGCGAGTTGATCGATTGCCGTAGTAATGCGGATCTCTGCCTGATCGATTGCCTGCGCCATCAGTAGCCGCACCTGAACGCGGGAGTCGTCGAGCACCCGCTCCATCCGCGGCAACAGCGCTGCCACCAGCTGCCGCGACATCGCTATCAGCTGACGTCGGTCTGGCACTAGCAGTTGGGCAGCATTACTAGGCGTCGCAGCGCGCACATCAGCCGCAAGATCAGCTAGCGATTCATCGGTCTCGTGCCCTACCCCTACTAGGGTCGGGATACGACTGGCGGCGATTTCGCGTACTAGCAGCTCATCATTAAATGCCGCAAGGTCGTCCGCACTACCGCCGCCACGAATAATCACGATGACTTCGGGTAGCTCGGCTTGCTCGTTAAAATAGTTGATCGCTCGAATCATCTGATCGGGCGCATCCCTGCCCTGCACCTGCACCTGTGCCACATCCACGCGAATCCCGCCCCAGCGATCGCCCAGAATCTTGATAAAATCAGCATACCCCGCGGCCTGCGTGCTACTAATGACGCCAATATGCTGCGGCATCTCTGGCAACGGGCGCTTACGCTCAGGCGCAAATAAGCCCTCTAGCTCGAGTTTGCGCTTTAGCAGCTCGAAACTTTTGCGCAAATCCCCCTCGCCACTGGGGCGCACCGATTGCACCGTCAGGCTAAACTTACCCCACTGTGTCAGCTTCGGCGTAGCCTGTACCACTACGCGCATGCCGTCCTCGATAGGCACCCTCAGCTGCCATACCGTCATAAAGCACCCGACACTCCCGCCCGCATCTTTGAGGTCAAAAAACACAAATTTTTCCTGATTTACCTTAAAACTCGCTACTTCGCCCGTGACCTGAAGCGTCGGGTATGCGTACTCAAACGTCTGATTGACACTGGCAATCAGGTCGCTAACGCTAAATGTCGGTAGGTTCGGTAGTTCGTTTTCCATAGCGCAAAATCGCGTGTTGATAGAATACATAGCCGCCCAGAATTGTGATCGTCAGGATAATCATGCGCGCCAGCAAAATGCCAGCAATCGCCTTGTCGGTCGGCACACCTGCCACCTGGAGCACACCCACCATCAGCGCCTCGTACGCCCCGGCACCACCAGGAGTAGCTACCAAAAATCCCGCAATCGTCGCAACCCCATACGCAATCAGTATTGGCGCAGGATTCGCTGGTGTCCCCAGTGCCCAAAATGTGATCCAAAATATCGATACGTCGGCAAGCGTAAATAATATTCCCCACAAATAGGGCCATTTGAGCACACTAACGTCACGCTCGAGCACCACATAGTCCTCGTGCATCTCTAACAATGCTTGCCGCACCCTGGCAGGGCTCAATACTGTCCGCTTGCGCCCCCCAGTGATCCGGCAAATCGCCGAATTGATGAACCTGACAATGACGCCGCCAATCTTCTCGGTGCGCGCACGGCTACGAATCATATATACTCCGCCAATCGTCGCCGCAATCATACTGCCAGTCAGGATACTGCTCAGCAAAATCAGCCAGCGATTAATCGAGCCGTCAATCGTGACCATCAGTACCGCTATGATTAGCAGTGTAATGAACGAGGCGAACTGCGCAAATAGCTTAACCACCTGCGCCATGGTAGATTTGCTGGTAGGCACACCTAGCTTACCCAGTCGCCACCCCATGTAAGAGATGCCGCTTAGGCCGCCACTCGGCAGCACATGGCTTACAAAGTTCATCTCGAGCGACATGCGCATTAGCGTGATCGGGGAAGTCTCGCCCAAGTAGCCCTTGCGTCGCAAATACGAAAACACCATCTGCCCTGCTGCGTACAGGCTGGCAAACATGCCGACCATCGTCAGCAACAACGCCCAAATGTTTACCGTTGCCAGCAGTTCCCACGCCCGAGCCAGCTCGTGTCGCGCCAGGTAAACAACCAGCGCAACCAGCCCTAGCGTTAGCACGCTCAACCATGTTTTGATAGACATATCCCTAGTATACCATTATCATCATCCCGGCCGCTATTTCTCGACAAGTCGCTCGTGGTATATACTAATAGCATGTATGTGGCGATTCTAGGACGACAGCCGGCGCTCGGCATGGCAGAGCTTGAACAACTTTTTGGCTCAAAGCATACCGCATGGTTTGGCGATGCGGCGGCACGAGTCGCAACCGATACTCTTTCGGTAGACCGCCTTGGTGGCAGCCAAAAAACTGGGCGGATCGTCGCCGAGCTTACTGGCGATTGGCGCCGCGCGAGCCAACACATTATCAAATCATATACCCAGGCCTGGATGGCGCACGAGGGCAAACTGACGCTCGGTATCAGCGCCTATGGATTCTCGGTGAGCCCGCGCGAGGTGCAAAAAACCGCCATTATCCTCAAACAAAAACTCCGCGAGCACGGCGTCAGCCTACGCGTTATCCCTAATGCCGAACCGGCGCTCAATACGGCGACTTCTCATCATAACAAGCTTGGCCTCGCAGACAACAAGGTCGAGCTATTAGTCGTCAGTGACGGCCGCACGATCATCATCGCCGAAAGTGTGGGCGCCCAAAACATCACCGCACTGGCCGCGCGCGACCAAGCCCGGCCACGTACCGATGCATTCGTCGGCATGCTGCCGCCCAAACTCGCCCGGATGATGATAAACATGCTTGCTATGCCACCCGGATCACGAGGCACTGGCGATGATCCTGACATACTACGCCAGCGCATCCTCGACCCATTCTGCGGCACCGGCACCTTGCTGCAAGAGGCCGCCCTGCTTGGCTTTGCGGTGTACGGCACAGATCTCTCCGAAAAAATGATCCGATACAGCCGCGACAACCTCAACTGGCTCGAGGAGTCGCATCGCATTCATTTCGACTGGTATCTCCATGAGGGCGATGCTATGACCACCACCTGGCAACAGCCTATTGATGCGGTCGCCTGCGAGACATACTTGGGTCAGCCATTTAGCGCCCCACCATCTGCGGCCAAGCTGCGTGAGGTCAGGGGCAACTGCAATCATATTGTGAGCGATTTCCTAGTGAATATCCACCCACAGCTATCGTCCGGCACGCCACTCTGTCTGGCCGTTCCCGCGTGGCGTGATGCGCGCGGACTGTTCACTCATCTACCACTTATCTCGGGCCTCGAACGCCTTGGCTATCAACGCCGCATGCTCACACACGTCACCCCAGCTCAGCTGCTATATTATCGCGAAAACCAAGTCGTTGCCCGAGAATTATTACTCCTCGAAAAGGCTTGACGAAATTCGTTATTCAGCGTACAATAGAACAGATTATTTATAACAACTACTAAGGAGTTTGTATGTCACACGTCAAAGCCGGCGGTACTAGCAAGAACATCCACAACAATGCGGGCGCCCGCCTTGGTGTCAAACGTTTTGGTGGCCAAAAAGTCTCTGCGGGCGAAGTACTTGTCCGCCAAACAGGCAGCACCAAAATCGCTGGTCCTGGCACGTACCTCAGCCGCAACTACACCATCCATGCCGCCAAGCCAGGCATCGTAAGCTTCAAAAAAGTCAAAAAAGGCTCGTTCACCGGCCACACTGTTCCTCGCACTCAAGTTTGCGTCGATTAAGCCCCAGCCTAGGCTGCCTCTACTATTAGTATTTCACTCCGCTCATTGATTATGAGAGCGGAGTGTTTTTATAGGGTAATTACCCCCTACTATCGCTTATCTTTGTTCGGCAGCGTTCATGCCCAAATGATGACGAATACGATCAACAACATCGCCAATGACTACTTGCGACTTCACAAGATACTCATCTGCCCCCAACTCTTCGGCACGTGTACGGTCTTTCTGCTGGCTAAGCGCAGTCAGCATAATCACACGCATATTTGTGGTCTCGGGGGTGTTGCGTATGATATCAAGCACATCAAAGCCACTAATTTTTGGCATCATTACATCCAGTACAATCAGATCTGGGCGGTATTCGATCGCTGCCGACAAAGCATCCTCGCCATTGTCGACTTGGCGCACGTCAAAACCCTCTAGCTCTAGTCGCGATTTGTATACGGCGGCTAGCGCCATGTCGTCTTCTACCAAAAGAATTTTCTTTTTTGACATATCTACTCCTATCGTACTATTGTATGGCCCTAAACACAAGCGTTGCGGCAGCTATTTCAGCGCCTGTATGGCAGCATCCATCTGGGGATCATTGCCGGCATCAACATCAGTTACCGTCAGCGGCACGGTTTGATTTGGTTGGATGCCTTCTTTAGTGATGTTTTTTCCTTGAGGGGTAAACCATCTGGCCATCGTCACCTTCAGTAGAGCGCCGCCCGGCAGCTTGATCTGCTCCTGCACCGTGCCCTTGCCAAATGTTTTCTCACCAATGAGCGTGGCGACACCATACTCCTTAAGCGCCCCCGATACAATCTCGCTGGCACTGGCCGTACTACCATTGACGAGCACAATGGTTTTGATGCCCTTAAGGATAGGGTCGCCGGTAGCATTAAGGCTATCGACCACCTTGTCGGCAGTTTTTTCGGTGACAACCAGCTTGTCTGAGGCAAGCCACAGCCCGGCGACTGCCTGGGCGGCATCGACATACCCGCCACCATTATCTCGCAGATCAAGGATAACACCCCTGACATGCTGTGCGGTGCACGAGAGCGCCGCTTGGCGCGCTAGTTCACCCGTCTGCTGATCAAACCGGCTGATTTTTATCGTGCCGATGCCCCCCGCGACACTACTTGTGACGCTAGGATTGCTGACCACTTGGCGCGTAATGGTGAATTCTTTGGTATCTACGCCCCGCTTGACCGTAATTGTAACCGTACTGCCAGCCGCACCACGCACTAACGAGGCCGCCTTGTCTGCCGAGTAATCGTTGGTCGACTCGCCGCCTACTGCCATCAGCACATCGCCCGCCTTGATGCCAGCGGCCTCTGCGGGGTTGCCCGCTAAGATACGTACAATAGTCGGCTGACCGCTCCGCACGCCAATCTCTGCACCGATTCCGCCGCCAACATCGCCCGAGAGCTCTTTGTTAAATTCGTCTGCCTCGTTCTTGTCCATATACACTGTATAGGGGTCGCCAGCTGCCGCCACCATGCCGCGACTTGCGCCATTGATCAGTGCGTTGATATCGAGATTACCATCGTAGTTAGCCTTTAGTTGACGGTACGTCTGCTGAACATTTGATAGATCGAGCGTGCCTGTCTCGACCTTGGCGCCAAACACAGGCGCAACCGCCGCAATAATTTGATCGCTGCGCATGCCGATTATCACCCCAATAATCATCATGATGGCGCTCACCGCCACCAAAGTAGACTGCGAAAACGTTTTTTTGGGCTGATACCCGGCCTGATGCTGCATAGACTCCACGTGAGCTCCCTCTATTGGTGTTAGTTACTGTTTATGATTATAGCGCACCAATTGGTAGCTGCACCATAGATTACGCGACACTCGGCTGATTATTTATTTGGGAATCGCAGGAAAATCACGCCGCTCGTACGAATGTCCATTGTGCTGTACTCGCCCGTCCCGCCAAAATTATATTGGCTCACATGTACCCAGCCATTCGATACGCCCTCGACTACCATTAGGTGGCCAACGGGCGCAAAGCCACTCATAATAGGCAGCACGACCGCGTCGCCAGGCTGCGGATCAGTCACACGCCAGGCGCCGATTGCCGAACCCTGCCCCCACTGGTAGGCATTACCGGCACCGCCAAAAGGTTGCACGCGCCTACCATACACCTGATCAATGCGCCACGCTGCATAGCTGACACATTCGCGGTTATATAGCTGCCACGGATCCACCGAAGTATCCTGGGGCCCGCAGTACGGATACCCACCACTACAGCCCATATTACCGCTAAAATTATCAAACACGAACGAGCCAACTACACCGCTATTAAACGATCCGCCATTCTGGCGCCGCAAGGCTGCGAAATACGCCTGCTGCTGGGCGGCAACGCTCTGCAGCTGCGCCCGCGAATCATTCACCAGCTGCTGATACGCCGCCTCATCATTACGAGTGCGCGCCACCAGGTCGGCCTGCTCGGCTTCTTTCGCCTCAATAGCTGCTTTTTGGGTTTTTTGCTCCTCCAGGACTTTTTGCACTTCGTCCTGGGATTTTTTGAGCTTTGCTTGCAAGTCCTGGATGTCCTTGATTGTTTTGTCGAGGTTGTTGCGCACCGCAGTACGGTATTCCTGCTTGTCGACATAGTCACCGATGTTCTTGCTGCTTGCTAGCATTTCGAGCGACGAAATCGAATCATCGGCATACATGTCGACAATTGTATCGCCCAGCGCATCTTTATTCTGCTGGATCTTGACCTTTGTATCAGCAATTTGCTGTGTTAGTAGGTCATATTTTTGCTGGGTTAGGTCGAGCTGCGCGATAAGGGCATTTTTTTCGTTGGTGATTCGGGTCAGTTCGGCCTGTAGCGAGCTTGCTTTTGCACTCAGCTCGTTGGCTTGCCGTTGGTATTGCTGCATTTTTTGGTTGATGGCATACATCTGGTCGTCAAACTGGTCGGCTCGTGCTACCGGCATACCACTAATGGCGCCCGACATACTAATCATGACGGCAACGGCGACTAGTGCTGATTTAGTCGCTAACCCTTTGGAAACCGGTGTGGTGGACCATAGTTTCATTGCTTATACTGTATCATAGGCACAAGCGCTATGTCAAACATCCGGCATTACCGTAATTTTAGGTATTTGCGCGTGGCAAGGAGTGACGAAATTGTGCCAATGAGCGCGCCGGCCGCACACATAGCCAGCACTACAAACGGTAAGTACATGACGATGACGTCGGAGGTGTGCCCCACCGCTACGCCGTAGCCTTCGAGCGCCGGGCCAGCTGCCACCATACCCAAGAACCCGATCAATGTCGCGATGAGCGCTGCAATAACGCCGTATATCATAGCCTCAACCACAAATGGCCCGCGAATAAAGCCTTTGTTAGCTCCAATTAGCTTCATCATTTCGATCTCGTCGCGACGGTTGAATATTGCCATGCGAATAGTGTTAAACACGATGAGTGATGATATTGCAACGAATATAATGCTGGCGCCAAGGCCGATTTTTTGTGCAAAATCTGTCCATTTCGCGAGGTTTTTGATAGCATCACGACGCGTACCGGCAAATGATGGCGGGTGGTTTGGATCGAGGTGCTTCTTAACTTCGGCATCGTTTTTGACATATTCGTCCAGGCTACTAGTGTCGTTAATATCCTTCAGATTAACACGTAACTTCGAGAAGAATTTGTTGGTGGCATTATTAATAGCATTGAGCGCGCTGGCATCAGATTTGTTGTTTTCGATAAAATCCGCCCGGGCGTCGTCGGCACTGACGTATGCGACATCCGTCACATTTGGGAGCGTACGGACTTTGCTCATCATTGCATCAATATCACGCTGCGACGTATCGCCTTTTAGGTAGATCGACATGTCCACTTTTTTGCTGATCGCCTGCACAGAATCATCAAGGACATTGCGCGCAACCACTGTTGTAAATATTACAAGCAAGGTGATGGTCATGACTGCAGTGGCAGCAATGGTGAGCCACATATTGCGGCTGAGGTTGTTTACGCCATAGCGACACATCCGAAGGAACGTCAGCCACTGACGCCGGTTGCGTTTTTGGTGCGTGAGCACGCGAGTATTGGGCTTTTTGGTCATTGTCGGTAGCTCCCCTGCGCTTGGTCGCTGGTGACCTTGCCGTGCTCGATTGTCACCACTCGCCGTTTTAGTTTGTTGACGATTTCGACGTTGTGGGTAGTAAGCAGCACAGTGGTGCCATAGCGATTGATTTTTTCGAGCAGACGCACAATATCCCAGCTGTGCTTTGGATCAAGGTTGCCCGTTGGCTCATCGGCAATCAGGATTTTTGGCTGACGCACCACGGCACGGGCAATCGCCACGCGCTGTCGCTCGCCACCCGACAACTGATGCGGAAATTGCTTTTCTTTGCCCGATAGCCCCACCAGCTCGATAACTTTTGGCACTGTATTCTTGATCTCGCGGTTCGTCATGCCAGCAATCTCGAGGGCGAAGGCGACGTTTTCGAACACGGTGCGCTGCGGCAGCAGCTTGAAGTCCTGGAACACTACGCCAATTTTGCGGCGAAGAAGCGGGATATGCTTGTCTTTGAGGGTGTCATAGTCGATACCGCCAACGACAATTTTGCCACTAGTGGGCTTTTCTTCGCGGGTGAGCAGCTTGAGTAGTGTCGACTTGCCCGCACCGCTGGTACCAACCAGAATCACAAATTCGTTAGGCTCAATATGCAAGCTCACGCGATTAAGCGCCGGCTTGCTTGTCTTGCCGTATGTTTTGGTAACTCTATCTAACAAGATCATTGATTTGATTATAGCATAAACTTATTGCGCGACAATGCCCTGGCCACTATCCCACTCGAGGTAGCTGGTCATAAAATCGTCAAGCTTGCCATCGAGCACCCCGGCGGCATCGTGATCTTCGTGTTTGGTACGAGTGTCCTTAACGAGGGTGTAGGGATGTAGCACGTAGTTGCGTATCTGCGCGCCCCAGCTAGCCGACTCGCCGGTGCGCAGATCGGCGACAGATTCGGCATGTTGCTCCATTTGCAACTGGACGAGCTTGGAGCGCAGGATTTTGAGGGCAGTTTCTTTGTTTTGTAGCTGGCTACGTTCGTTCTGGATGGCCACGACGATACCAGTAGGAATGTGGGTAATGCGTACGGCGCTGTCCGTGGTATTGACGCTTTGACCGCCCTTGCCGCCACTCCGATAAACATCGATTTTGAGGTCCTTGTCGTCAATATCAACCTCGTCGGGTGCACTGATTTCGGGCATCACCTCGACGAGCGCAAAGCTCGTCTGGCGCAAATTATCGGCATTGAACGGACTCAGCCGCACCAAGCGGTGGACACCGTGTTCGGATCTCAGACGACCATATGCGTGCACGCCCGACATGCTGTAGGTAGCGCTTTTTATGCCGGCTTCCTCACCAGCCGAGCGCTCGATCAAATCAGTATGCATAGTGCGTTTTTCGGCCCAGCGTAAATACATGCGCTCTAGCATACTCGCCCAATCCTGAGCATCGGTGCCGCCTGCGCCAGCGCTGATTTTGATGATAGCCGCGTGATTGTCGTACTCGCCAGCGTACAGCAGATCCTGGCGCCGCCTGGCGAGCTCGGCATCAAACGCATCAAGCTGGCCAGTAAACTCTGCCACCATCGATTCATCACCGATCTCCATCAGCTCAATAATGTCGTTTACCTGGGTGCGTAGCATCAGCCATGGGTCGATCTGAGCGGTTAGTTGGGCAGATTTCTTGCTTAGCAATTGAGCGCGAGACGGGTTGGCCCATACATTTGGATCGGCTAACTGCCTATCGACCGCTGTCCGCTCTTGCACCAGTGCCTCAATCTGAAGCTGTGCGATGTATGTCGCAATGTCATCCCGAAGAGTGCCGGCGCGTTTTTTAAGTGGCTGCATGTATCCCTATTATACCCCAGTACCGGACTAGGGTATAATCATCGTATGCATATTGGTGTATTTGATTCGGGCAAAGGCGGCGCGATTGTTGCAAGCCATCTGCAGCAGACCTTTCCTGATCTAACATTTGTAGTGGTCGATGATCATGATCATGTGCCGTATGGCAACCGGTCACTTGAGCAAATCATCAGTTTGACCACCCAGGCGATTCAGCCGCTGCTCGCCACCTGCCCCATTATTATTATTGCGTGCAACACAGCCACCGCTATCGCAATCGAACACCTACGCCAGGGCTATCCCAGCACGCAGTTCATCGGTTTTGAACCAATGCTAAAAACCGCTGCATCGCTTGCCCAGCATATTACCGTGCTCGCAACGCCGGCTACTATCACGAGTAAGCGGTATCAATTACTCAAGCAAACCCACTGCCAAGACGTACAGGTGGACGAGCCAGATGTTTCATCATGGGCGTCACTTATCGAGCTCGGCCAAGCCGACCGGCTATCATACGACAGCCTACAAAAGAGCGTCGAGACTGGCAGCCAAGTGATTATCCTGGCCTGCACGCACTACTTGGCTGTCGAGCAAAAGCTAGCGGCGACATTCCCTAGCACCACTGTACTGCAGCCGGTACCAGCTATCGCCGCAAGGCTACGGGCGCTGATTAGCTAGCGCTCGAGCGCCTGCACCGCCCGAATAAATTCATCACCGCGCGCTGCATAGCTCTTGTATTGATCGAGGCTTGCGCTAGCGGGGCTCAGGATAACCGTCTCGCCCGGGTGCGCCAGTCCAGCAGCTACTTCTACGGCCTCGTTCATCCTGCCCTTTATCTTGACGTGCGCTACTCCATATTGTTCACAGAGCGCAGCAATTTGGTCGCCTGTCGTACCGACCGCAATCACGCGAGCCTTGGTACGCTTGCATTCGGCGATTACTTCGTCATATGATGCACCCTTGTCTGAGCCTCCCAAGATAATAATGCTTGCGCCATCAAACGACCCAAGGGCAGCTATGGCCGAGCCTGGTGTAGTCGCAATACTGTCGTCGTAATAGCGTACACCCGCAAACTCGCGCACAAACCTTAACCGATGTGGCAGCCCCTGGAATTCCCCAAGCCCAACCTGCATACGATCATAGTCACGCGTAAACTGCAGGCAGGCCGTCAGCGCAGCGCAGGCGTTATCAAGATTGTGCGACCCCGGCAGCTGAAGCACCGATGTATCGCAAATCATTTCTTCCCGAACAAAAAATGTGTTCGATTTTATATATACCCCATCATCATCAGGGGTGGCGTAGCGAATTTTGATCCCCGCCGATTGCTCGGCGATTTGCCGTGACAGTGCATTTGTAGGATGATATACACAAATATCATCAGGTTTCTGGTGCTTCACAATGTGGACCTTTGAGCCGACATATTCGACCATATCACGATGAACATCCAGGTGGTCTGGCTCGATCATCAGCACGACAGCCACCTGTGGGCTGCGTTCGAGATCCCACAGCTGAAAACTGCTCAGCTCGTAGACGACAATATGATCTGCCTCAATCTCTGGCAATACAGCAAGCGCAGGTAGTCCAATATTGCCCACCAGGTGGACGGTGTAGCCAGCGGCACGCAGCACGCTCGTGATTAGGCTACAGGTGGTACCTTTGCCTTTGGTGCCAGTCACACCGATGATAGGTGCTGGGCACTGGGCAAAAAACTCATTCGTTGCCGACCATATCTTGCCATCGGTATGCAGGCTGTCGGGCCGTACGCTAGCGCTACGCACTACAAGGTCATAGCCATCGAGATGATCAAATACATCATCACCAGTAATAACCTTGGTGTCCTGCGGAATGGCAAATTGCGGTGATAGCTGCGGCGTGACAATAGTGACGTTATGCCCACGCTCAAGATAGTACTTGTAGCTCGCCTCACCCTCTGCCCCGTACCAGGCAATCGCTATGTTCACAGTTATTCTCCCTTGCTCAGAAACAGCGTGTTTAGCTTGTCACCAATCGCTACGATATCTTGTTTCTCGCCACTACTCACACCCGCAAGCGCCCAGGTGTCGCTCAGGATAAATTCATGCGCAGTCGTCAGGATACGCTCGCGAGTAATGGTGCGGATCTCGTCAGGCACTCGGTCGTATTCCTTGACAACGCCGTCGCTAAAATATCTGCCCGAGTAAAAATTACTAATTTGCGCCACCGTCTGCGCCCCCATCTGATGTCGT
Source organism: Candidatus Saccharibacteria bacterium UBA1932 (assembly GCA_002337095.1). Lineage (GTDB taxonomy): Bacteria > Patescibacteriota > Saccharimonadia > Saccharimonadales > Saccharimonadaceae > Saccharimonas. Next base: position 31,918 of record DDFI01000006.1, on the reverse strand, counting down.
CCCAGCGCATACGATTTGGCTGCATCGATCTCGGTCTCGGTGAGCTTGCCATCAATCACCGCCCGCACCTCGCGCACAATAATATCAAATAGTCGCCCGATCGTATCATGATTGGCCGCGCCACCGAAGTCCCAGCTGCTATCGTGCACGCCGACGGACGTATCAGAGAAAATATCATACGTTAGACCTTTTTTGCGAGCGGCACCAAATATTCGCGAATGGAGCGTACCGGTCAAAATATGATTCAGACAGTCCATGGCACTCGACTCATCGTCAGTAAGATTGCGTGGCAGCGTCAGCGACCATCCAAACGTGATATTCGAGGCCTCTTTGCGCCGAATCAGCGCGGGATTTGCTCGCTCGAGCGCATCGCGTGGCACATCAAATCGCTCCCCGCGCGGCAACTCCCACTCTTCAAGCATTGCCTGGATCTGGGTTTTTCGCCCATGCAATTGCCCTGCGATAACAAACCTCATATTATCACTGGTGTGCGTGCGCTTGTGATGATGTTTGATATCACGCAGCGACACATTCGGGATCGTCTGCAGGCGCTGCCAATACGTGTAGACTTCCTCGCCGATTAGTTGCTGAATTTTGGGCCAAAGCACCCGGTTGTGGTTGTTTAGGTAGCCGGTGAGCTCGCTTTTGACATTACCCTTCTCTGCCTCAAGCTCCTCATTGTTGAATCGAGGCTGACAAATCGCCACGCGTTGCAGCTCAAATATTCGCTCCCACTCAAAATCCGCACAATCGGCAACATACACCATCGACAAATCACTAGTGTAGGCGTTGTGATAGGCACCGTTTTTGGTAAATTGCGCCTCAAACTCATCCTGATTACGAAATTTTGCATTGGCACCAAACGCCATATGCTCCATAATGTGCGCGGTTTCGTAGATATCCTTTGCCGCGACGTAGCGATTGCCCGCGCGAAACTGAAACTGAAAACTCATAACAGAGGCGCCGGGCACGTCAACCAGTAGCCCGCGCGCGCCGTTTTTTAGTCGTACTTCGGTAGTGGTGTGCTGCATAATCGGCCTTTCTGGGCGTTACTTGTGGTGATTTTTCTTGCGGTTTTGGCGCGAAGCCTTTTTCTTTTTGCGGGCATCGCTGCGCTGTTTGTTGATAGCCTGGGTCGATTTTGCTCGTCGGGCGGTAGTGCCATCGAAGTCGTGGTCCCGGTTAAGCTCGCCGCCGGTCACTTCGTTGACGCCACGTTCGACAGCGTGTTCGGCCAACCGCGTGAGCTCAGTCTCATATTCATCACTGCTCGCGTCCTGGACGATTGCATCGGTCTTTTGTACGTGCATGATAGCCCGTAGAACCTCTTGCGTTAGCATATCTTGCAGGCTGTCAAAAAGCTTTTGAGACTCCGAACGATACTCAACCAATGGGTCGCGCTGACCGACGCTGCGCCAGTGGATTCCCTCGCGCAAATGCTGCATATTTTCGAGGTGCTGCATCCACAGCGTATCGAGCACCTGCAAGTATACGTCGCGCTCCACGCTGCGAATCAACTCGGCACCTAGCTCTTTTTCTTTGCGCGCGTAGAGTTTTTTGACCTCCTCATGAGCGCGCTCACGACGCTGTTTGTCGCGTTTGATCGCACCGATTTCTTCGATTACCTCTACGTCTAGCGGAAACAGCGTCCGGACTTCTTCGACAAACTTTGGATTGTTCTTGGCGGGCAGCTCAATCATCTCGGTGATTTTGCGCTCGAGCAAGCGCTGGATCTCGGGCTTAATGGTATCGCCCTCGAGGATACGTCGACGCATAGTGTAGACGACTTTTCGGTGGCGATTAATGACGTTGTCGTACTGAACAACGTTTTTGCGTGTGTCAAAGTTATAGCCTTCGACGCGTTTTTGGGCGTTCTCGAGGGTTTTCGACACGGCCTTGTTTTGGATTGGCGTGTCTTCGTCTACGCCAAGGCGATCCATCAGGCCAGCAATGCGCTCACCCTGGAATATACGCATCAGATCGTCCTCGGTGCTAACATAGAACTGCGTGTCACCATGATCACCCTGGCGGCCACCGCGACCACGAAGCTGATTATCGATACGGCGCGATTCGTGACGCTCGCTGCCAATCACCACAAGCCCACCGAGCTCTTTCACTCCCTTACCGAGCTTGATGTCGGTGCCACGACCAGCGATGTTGGTAGCCAAGGTAATAGCACCCTTTTCGCCAGCTTTTTCGATAATTGCCGCCTCGCGCTCGTTGTTTTTTGCATTAAGGATTTCGTATTCGATGCCTTCGCGGTCGAGATAGGCAGCAATCAACTCGTTTTTGGCGATACTGCCAGAGCCGACGAGCACTGGGCGACCAGCTTCGTGGTATGTTTTGATGGCTGCAGCCACTGCCTTTAGCTTGGCTTTTTCGGTTTTGTAGATCAAATCCTCGTGATCGACGCGCGCGATCTGCTTGTTTGGCGGCACAACAACGACGTCGAGGCTATAAATCTGCTGGAACTCCTCGGCCTCGGTAAAGGCGGTACCAGTCATACCAGAGAGTTTTTTGTACAGGCGGAAATAGTTCTGAAAACTAATCGTAGCCAGCGTCATTGATTCTTGCAAGACAGGCACGTTCTCTTTGGCCTCGATCGCCTGGTGAAGGCCTTCGTTGTAGCGGTTGCCTTGCTTGAGGCGACCAGTGTGCTCATCGACAATAATCACTTCGCCCTCATTGGTCACTACGTAATCTTTATCGCGTTTGAACAGTGTCTGCGCACGCAGCGCCTGATCCATGTGGTATACGCTGCGGATATATTCTGGGGTGTAAAGGTTTTTGACACCAAGCATTTTTTGGACTTTTTCGACACCAATATCGCTCAGGGCAACCGTACGGTGTTTTTCTTCAAGTACATAGTCATCAGGGGTGAGCTTGGCGGCAATCTTGGCAAATTGGTAGTACGACTCTGGATTTTCGGCGGCTGGTGCACTAATAATGAGCGGCGTGCGTGCCTCGTCGATAAGGATAGAGTCTACCTCGTCCACGATCGCAAAGTTCAGCTGGCGCTGCCGCACTAGATCGAGCTCGTTCACCATGTTGTCACGCAGGTAGTCAAACCCAAACTCATTGTTAGTACCATAAGTAATATCGGCAGCGTAGGCCTCCTTGCGCGTTACTGGGCGCAGCTTGCGCATACGCGGATCGGTGTGGTGCTCGTTGTCGTACTTGGCATCGTATACATACGATGCCTCGTTAATGATCACGCCCACCGTAATACCGAGGGCGGCATGCACCTCGCCCATCCAGCCGGCATCGCGCTGAGCTAGATAATCATTAACCGTGACAATATGCACACTGTTGCCCTCGAGGGCGTTCAGATAGCTCGGCAATGTTGCCATCAGCGTCTTGCCCTCGCCCGTTTTGAGCTCGGCTACATTGCCCTCATGTAGCACAATTCCCCCCATTAGCTGCACGTCAAAATGGCGCATGCCAAGCGTACGATCGCTCATTTCTCGCACGAGTGCAAATGCATCCGGCAGGATACTGTCAAGAGTGGTGCCTTTTTTTGCTAGGCGTTTACGCAGCACGTCAGTCTGAGCTTTGAGCTCGGGCTTGGTCATTTTTGCGTATTTGTCGGATAATTTGTTGATTTCGGCGACTTTCTTTTCGAGTCGCTTGATGATTTTCTTTTGTGGATCGCCGAAGACTTTTGTAAGTGCGGTGTTTCGATTTACCATTGTTCCCTCGCTATTAGTCAGAATTTCTGCAAAATACTACGTACTATTATACGCGTTCGCGGCCTATTCGCAAAGGAAATAACAGATGGAATTACTGCGGATTATTGTTCGCGGGCATAGCTGCGTTTAAATCGTCCCAGCAAACCGCGATGAGCGATGTGCGGCAGCGAGGTCTCTTTGTATTTTTTGAGCTGAGTTCGCAGCTTTGCCTCGACGATATCTATCGCAGCGAGGGGGTTCAGCGTAGAATCTTTGGCGGCGATTGTTTTGTCGGGCAACATCATGATCACTTCTACCTCGTATTTATTACCAGCTGGCCGATTGACTTCGGCGATTTTTACTGCTGCACGCAGAGACTTGCGTGCATGCCGCGGCGCTAGCTTGTCGAGTGTGCCAATTTTGCGGCGGACGTATTTTTTGGTTGAGTCATCAACCTGATAGTTGATGCCGGTTAGTTCGATATTTGCGATCATAGAGAGACCCCTTTCGTGTAACCGTTGCTATGTATACATTATACGCTACTACGATGATCGGCGCCAATCGCCTCGCTAATGTGATGGTAGCCGTCGCGGGCAAGCAGCCGGGCGAGATCGTGATTAATCTGCCCCACTATCTGAGGGCCACCAAATATCACGCCAGTGATCAGCTCGACAAGACTGGCGCCAGCGCGGATTTTTTGGTAGGCATCATCAGCCGCAAAAATCCCACCCACTCCAATAATCGTCAGCTGATCACCGTACGCGGCGTAAGTGCGGCGAATCAGTTCGGTAGACAGTTCGCGTGTTGGCGCACCACTCAGGCCGCCGCGCATGTCGTCGGTTAGTGTATCTTCGAGATTAAGGTTTTCGCGATTCTTGCGCAGATTACCGATCGTCACGCCCTGTACATTGTGGGCGCAAATTACCTCGAGCAGCTTGCGGAATTGCCCCCATGTCAGATCGATAGGCATCTTGATATACACTGGTCGCGCGAGTCGAAGCTCGTCAATCGCAGCCAAAAGTGCGTTAAGCTTTGCCGGTGTCGTAAATGGCTCACCTCCAAATGCATTCGGGCACGAAATATTAATTTCGTACTGACTCACCCGCGATGAACCCTCTAACTCGACCAAACTGCCCACATAATCATCGATTGCCTCCTGATCCGAAATCGTTTCGCGCGAATTCGTCTTGGCCACCGATAGCACGAGCGGAAAATCGACAAACAGCACAGCCGGATATTGCTCGAGGCGCGCATAAATCCGCCGCACGCCATGATTTGGCAGGCCCGCACGCACCACAATAGACTGCGAGTGCGCCAGGCGATAGAACCATGGTCGCGTGTTGCCCGCGCATTCATGAAATGTCACCGACCCGCCCGTCATAAACCCAAATCCCACTCGCCGCATCAGGGGCACAAGCTCGATGTTTTTGTCAAACCCCGCCGACAATCCTATGGGATTTTGATACGATATGCCGTGAATCTGCTGCGCCAGCATGTCAGGCTGTCGATGGCTCCACAGCCCCGGCAACAGCGATACAATGGGAATCCGCTGCACAATACTACCCAAACTCAGCAGCCCGCTATGCACGTGATCCGGCGTACGGCGAAACAGCATTGGTTTGGCCAGATATTTATACACAGTATTAGTAATTGCACGAATTGCTTGTTTCATACTAAATCTGCTCGCGACCACCCATAAATGGTCGCAACACCTCTGGAATTACCACATTGCCATCGGCGGTTTGGTAGTTCTCGATAATCGCTACCATACAGCGGCCAAGGGCAAATGCAGTCGCGTCATTGGTATGAACCAACGCAACTCCATCGTCGATACGCACGCGAGTTTGTAAACGACGCGCTTGGTAGTCTGTCATGTAGTCGGCAGTGTGTGTCTCGCGATATTTACCTTGCCCCGGCAACCAGACCTCCATGTCGACGCCGCGCGCGTTGGGCTTGCCGATATCAGCGGTGCATTTCATCAGCAAGTGGTACGGCAATTTCAATTGCTGGAGTAGCCATTCCTGTATAGCAATAAATAGGAGATGTTCATTATAGCTATCTTTAGCCTCTGTAAAGCTCTCCATTTCCAGCTTATCAAATTGATGCATACGAATAAGGCCCTCCATGTCCTTTCCGTACGTACCTGCTTCTTTGCGGAAACTCGTTGCAAATCCTAGATAGCGGAGTGGTAGCTGCGATGCCTCAAAAATCTCGCCCGCGTGCATGCTACCAAGCACATGCTCGGCGCTGCCCTGTAGCCACAGCTCTTCGCCCTCGATTTTGTAGCGGTCGTCACTGGGCTGCAAGCGGTCCATCTGGTCGTAGGGTTCAGTGCGAATCATCAGCGGTGGCAAGACTGGCACAAATGGTCTCGTGTCTACACTAAGCTTCGCATCGGCCGCGATTTGCTTGATCACTTCTGAATTTGTGAGCGAACTCATAACAAATTGGATGATCGCCTGCTGCAGCATCACGAGATCACCCATGACGTACGCGAAGCGCGCACCAGCAACTTTGGCGGCACGCTCTTTGTCGAGCCACCCCTTTGCTTCGGCGATTTCATAGTGATTCTTGGGTGTAAAATCAAACGCCGGAATCTCGCCCACTACCTTCACTTCGACATTTTCGTCCTCGCTGGCCCCAACCGGCACATCGTTGTGTGACATATTTGGCACGGATTTAAGTAGCCGTAGATATTCCTCATCAACACCACGCAGGCGATCCTCTACCTCTGCTAATTCAGCCTTCAGACGTTTGCCTTCCTCCACCAATTCTGGCGCCGGCTTGCCGCCCTTCATCTGCCCAGCAATTTCGTTGCGGCGAGTACGCAAACCATCAGCCTTGGTTTGTAGTTCACGACGCGATTCATCAGACGACAATAGCTCACGGATGTTTACGTTGTAGCCTTTTTGCCGCGCCGCTTCCTGCACACGGTCGGGATTGTCCCTGATGTATCGGATATCTAACATAAATCTTATTATAACACCGGTAAGATCAAAAAGCCCGTATTGCGAACTGGGCTTTTCGATGATACATTATCTACTATTCTGTCCTGAGCGCCTCAATGGGGTCAAGCCTTGCGGCTTTTCGCGCTGGAAACCAGCCTGCGACTATCGCGATGATCACGAGCGCCGCGATGAGTCCAATCATATGGAGTGGTTCAAATTTGAGTATCGCATTATCACCAATGTCTAACCATTTACTAATTTGTGGATTCATAAGCGTACCTACTGTGTACGCGACGAGGGCCCCGATCGCGCCGCCAAGGAACCCGATCCATGCCGCTTCATAGCGGAATAGCGCAGCGATTGATCGACGCGACATCCCAAGTGCTTTCATCAAGCCTATTTGGCTTGTGCGCTCAAGTACACTGATATACTGCGTGTTGATGATCCCAAACACACTCGCAAACAGCGTGAGCAACCCGAATCCTACTACAATTCCCTGAAGCGTGTTTGCGATAGTAAATAGAAGTGCCTGTGCGTCTTTGGCGGTCTGAGCGGCATATCCTTTTGCCTCAAGTTGCTTTTTGATTTCATCAGGATTTTTACCAGGCTTAGCTACCGCAGACACGCCAGTGTACTTACCGGCAGCATCACTTCCGGCCGTCTGGTAGTCATTGATCATTTTTGCTGCGTTGGCAGATACTAGCATCCTAGGCGTCGACCCAAACGACATCGTGCTTGTTTTGGCAGCTGCTTTAACTACAAATTCAAATTCTTTTTCGGCAGGCTTAACTAGCTTCGCCGCCTCGTCGACACCGCCGCGCATTAATGCCGCTTGTAGTTCTTGCTGATTTACCTGAGCCCCCTGCTGGGCGAACAATACTTTTACCCGCTTACCTAGTGCGCCGTCCGGCGTAATTCCTAGAGTCTCAATGTATTTTTCTGGCAATACGATGTCGGAATCTGCAATTTGCTGACCAATCGGCGGGAGCGTACCAGATTTTGTCTCATTTAGGATTGTCGCGTCGTAGTAGTCAATCGACCCTATGTATTTTTTGTCGTTGCCCTCAATAGTGACCCATTTTGGATTTAGCGTATAAACAGGGACAATTTGGGCAAGGTCGCCTCGACTCTCTAGATACTCTACATCCTGTTGATTCATCTGCTTCAGCGTGGCTCCGGGACGACCAGTTGCCGTCGTAGAAACGTCTGGGTCATATTCGCGTAGCCCAGTCTGCCCACCCTGTTCAAATAATGATTTGTCTTTTACTACAAAAATTGCTTGTGGATCGACATTATTTTGCAGCAATTTAGCGGCATAATCTCTCGTGCCTTGGCCAGCGGCAAGCGCTGCCGTGAGAGTAAAAGCACCGACTGCGATGGCAAGACTTGTGAGAATCGTGCGGCCTTTTGCCTGCCGCAAATTGCGACCTGCGCGCTTTATAATATCTGCTCGTCTCATGACTTCACCCCTCCTTCAATCGATTCGATTTTGCCATCTTTGATATGAATCTGCATGTCACATTTCTTGGCCATTTCGTGATCGTGCGTCACGATAATTAGCGTCGTGCCATGTTCGCGATTGTAGCTAAACAGCAATTCCTCGATCTGCGTTCCAGTCACACTATCTAGATTGCCGGTTGGCTCATCAGCGAACAAGATGGTTGGCTCATTCACGATTGCTCGCGCAATTGCCAGGCGCTGCTTCTGGCCGCCAGATAGGTCGCGGGCACGAGATTTAGCCTTGTCGGTCAGGCCGACAGCCTCGAGCGCCTTCAAAATTTTTGTTCGACGACGACGCATAGGTACCCGAGCAATCTCGAGCGGCAAACTCACATTGTTGTAGCAGCTTTCATTTGCCTGCACAAAAAAACTCTGGAAAATAAACGCCATCTCGTTGCTGCGAAATTTGTCTACGTCTTTTTGCTTGAACGTTAGAATATTATCTCCATCAATCACCACTTCGCCGGCTTCCGGGCGATCAAGCCCACTCATGGCATGCATCAGCGTACTTTTGCCACTACCCGAGCGCCCCACCACGGCGACAGATGCCCCATCGGGAATCGTAAAACTCACGTCGTTGAGTGCGGTAAATGCGTTCTTCTTTTTGCCGTAGGTTTTGGTAATATGGCTGATTTCGATCATCGGTCCTCCTTTTTGATAGGTGTCTTGTGATATTAGTTGGCTATGATTTATGACGGCGCGGTTTGGCATGTTCGGCTCGCACCGCATAGACAGTCATGCCCGCACCAAATACGATTGCGCTCATCATCACGAGCGTATTAACCACCGGCACCAACCCGATAATTGCCAGCACCAACGCTCCACACATGGTCGTGACTACCGGCTTAAGGCCACGCGAAGCAAAAAGCCGCTGGCCCATATAATACGCCACAACTGGCCAGCTCACTGCCACCAGTGCCACCCATGCCACTACGCCAATACAAGCCAGCGGAATACCGACCACCGTAAACGCCAGTACTAGACACACAACCGGCGCGACAAACACCGCCAATACACCGATGCCCAATGCGGCAAGGATGTCTTGGCCGTTGCGTAGGGTAGTAATTGCCCGCAGCTTGCGCGGCGCTACCACCGCAATTACTACTGCCGCCACCACGCACCCGAGCATCCATACGGCGAGCTGTTCGGCATCACGTAGTGGCGATGACCGCTCTTCTGCTGGTACCGCGTGCCTAACCACTGTGCCCGCTACGTGGCCAGCGATATCCGCATCCTTATCGCTCGTGTAGTCGAACACCCCGCCAATCGTCGCGTCCTTCGTGATACGTGATGTCTCATATCGCCCGGTCACGTCACGCGCTACCTGGCCAGTTAGTATAAATGACGAGCTACTCATTACAACATCACGGCCGACAACGCCCGCAATACTAATATCACTGGCGCCACCCGTCAGGTCGCCCGCAATCCGTGCCGAACTCTCCATGTCTACCGATTGCGCCACCGCCGAAACATTTCCCGTGTAGCTACCGCGTACATGGACATATTGTCCAGCGACACGCACATTGTGGGCTTTTCCGGCTAGGGTAATGGTTTTGCCAGCGCATAATATATCGCCTTCGACCGTGCCGGTTACTGTTACATCTTGCGCAGCACAGTACAAATCGCCCTTTATGGTACCATCGACCGTCACAGACTCCCCTGCCAGGAAAGCACTGCCATCGACCACCTCATCAGCCTTGATATAATTGCTATTCTGGCCCCCGGTTAGCCCCATTGCTGATACTGGTGGCTGCGATGCCACCACCGCACCCGTGATACCGAGCCCTACGACGAGCAGTGCTAGTAGTTTTTTCACGTGTTCCCCTTACGTTAATTGTCTATTATCATTATAGCAGCACTTGGTGGCATAGGGGCGCCTTTTATGCCCAGCCTGCTAGCATTTTTCGGCCAGCATCAGGCGATCCACTAGCCAATCACGGGGCAATATGCTCAAAAACCAGCCGGCGCGGGGCCCGGATTGTTGGCCGATTATTAGTCGATACAGGCTAGTAAATAGGTCTTTTGGCGCAAGGCCTGCCGTGTCTTTAAAACCGTAGATTGCATTATGAAACCACGCACCATCGGCACCATCCGGCGCGGCGCGAATCTTGTCGGCCAACTGAGCAAAATAGCGCTTCTCGTCATCGCTAAACTGGCTGGCATCAACCGACTCTACCAGGCTAAACGTCAGCTCATCTGGCGCCCACGCGTCAAGCCAGGCATCAATCAGCGCTAGTTCGCGGCGAATGATATCAGCCTGCGCCTCGGCCACATCAGCATATTCGGTGCGCTTGATAATTGCCAGGGTATTGTCGGTGTTACGTAGAGCCGCCTGGTAGCTGGCCACTAGGTGCGAAAACGGTACATTGCTTACCGTGCGCTCCGCCACACGGTCAAGGCACAGCTCCACAAGCTGCTGCTCCCAAGCTTCCTTATCGGGCTTTTCGAGCAGTAATGCAAACTCGTCAAATAATTTCAATAGTGTCTCACCCTCACCAAAAAATAATTGTTTGTCGGGGCTTGACCGAAATAGGAAAAATTTCACGATTTCGGGCGGCAAAATCGTCAATAACTCCGCTGCGGTAATAACATTGCCGGCAGATTTGCTCATTTTTTTTGTTTCGCCGACGCGATTAATAAAATGATACGGCACCGGCAGCGGCGGCTCTATGCCAAATACCTGGCGTGCGATTTCGACGCCAGTATCATATGATCCGCCCTTTGTAGCATGATCGCGGCCAAATGGTTCGGCGTCCACCCCAAATAGCGACCACCGCGCAGGCCAATCAATCCGCCAATTCAGTTTGACCAAACCATCATCATAACGCACAGTCGCCTCGGCGCCGTTAGCATTGATATATCGTAGCTCTTTACTTTCGGTGTTCATCGACACAAACTGGCGGTTTTTTATGCGTCCCTGCTCGAGCACCTGAATCGGCGACCACGATTCGTCTAGCTCGCGGCCCGACACCTCTCTCAATATCTGGCGCACCGTATCGATATGCGATAGTGCGGTCTCAATCACGCCCGTGTATGCGCCCGCGCGATAGCGTTCATGCGCACGCACCACTTCCATTACTAAGTTCATTTTGCCACCAGCATCAATCAAATCTGCCAAAAAATAATCCGCATAGCTACGCTCGCTCCCGTCCGGCGCCGGCACGTCACACAGTGGCACGCCCAGATATTGCTGCCACTCGCTTGGCACATTTACGGGCACTTTGCGAAACACATCCAGGTCATCCACTATATGAATGTGGCGAGCTTGCTTGCCCCTTCGCAGCAGTTCAACTACTATCACCTCGGCGGTCATCACCTCGCGCAGCGTGCCCAAGTGGTACGTGCCGCTGGGCGACACACCCGAAGACACCACGATCTCTTCGTCGCCATGAAGCTCGATCAACCGATCAACAATTGTATTCAGCCACTGCATAGTCACCCTGTATTATAACAGAGGTAGACTTTCCTCGGCAAGATGTATTAACGATTTGGGTTTTCTAGATAGCCAGTTCGCGCTGCAGAGTACGCCGCACGATCACCGAGAAGCAATACGAGTTTTTGTAGCGCACTCTTTGGCTTCTCACGGCTCGTATACAGACCATGTCGATATGGATCAAAGTCCGCATCAGTTGTTAATCCATATCTCTCGCCTATCTCACGATCGCTAAATGGACCTTTTTTGATTGTGTGCTTGATAAGCGTGCCTTCACTTGCAAAATCAATTTGGGGCGGTAATCCTCCTCCCAAATTGATAGTAGACGTAGATATGACAGGACGCAGACCATATTCATATTCAAATCCAGTGATGCCCGCGAGAGACCCAGCTCCCATGAATAACTTGCCACTACCAAGCACGTATGATGGATGGTGGTAATGTCCAAAAATACCTACATGAACATCTTTCTTGAGGTCACCCAAAGCAACTGCACTCTTGAGACCTAGCATGGCTGGTGGTTGACCGCCTGTACCCCCACCTTTTCCAAAGAAGTGACGGAGTTCGATGCCGACCGCACCGAGGTGCATAACTGTCGAGAACGTTTTGAAAGGCTGACCATTCCGAGTCTCAAGCGTATCATGAAACTGCACACACTTTTCGGCCTCTTCCCTACTATAGCCTTTATTCATATATCCTGATACAAATGCATAGTATATAGGTGATGCAAATGAATAGCCGTGCCACTTCAAAGTTCCGCTATTCCATTCATGATTGCCGGTCGTGATATTGACTTTTAGGTTATCAAACTGAGATCTCGATAGTGAATCCAGCCATAAATACAGAATGTTGAGCGATAGATCATCTTGCTGGTCCATACCCATCAATCCTGTACGCCCACTCTCTCTAGGGAAATCACTGTAATTGCGACCGTGTAGCCTATCGCCACCAAAATTCAGTACCACTCTTTGCGTCTTCAGCAGCTCCGAGACACTATCAAGGTGCTTGAGTAGATAATCAATACGCGCACTGAGACTTCCTATCTGCTCATCACAGATTTCGACGACGGCAACACGGTCCTCGAGACTCTCGCTCACCTCCATGAGTTTGCGTTCGTAGAATGTTACGACTTGTCTGTCGTCGGCTGTACGCTCAATCGAAGTAGCACTCGGATCATGGAAGCGGCCCCTCCCAAGGATAGGATTGGTTGCCTTATTAGCGGTCGATGTAAAGATATCACCATCTTCTTTTAGTGCGACGTGCGGATCCTGTAACGACCCGATTGAGTGTATACCGGTATTTCCATCGCCCAACACCCCCGCCGCCTCGTGCTGGCTAGTGATAATAATATTATCATAGTCATCAGCATCATTAGCACCTAGAGTGCCCCTGATACTCTTCGGTTTGCCAAAATAAGCAGATAGAGGTCCGGCGGTCTTATTGAATTTGTGACGGACAAGATCCGTATATTCACTGTTGCGCGTATTGATATGGTGTTCGAAATCTCCTACGATCACCAGGTTCTTGTCATCGCGCAATGCATCAATGTCCAGGACCGCCATGTGCTTTGCGAGGAGGGAACGCCCCTGAGAGACACGACGATACGCATCAAACAATATTTCACGCTCCGGCTCGTTGTACTCGCCATCGGTGGCTTTAGCGATTTCTTCGGCAGTGCGAAGCATATGTCCAGTGCGTACACAGTATGGGAACGCAACGTATTTTGTAAAACGATAGTACTCAGGCCAATTAGGGTTCGCTTTAAATTTCTCACGCGCCGACCACTGTCGTACAACATCGTCATCGTCCTTGTTGACACGAGCGTGCTGCTTGCCCAGTGCCTCTAGCTGTCGAAATCCCTCATACGTCATTTCTTCAATAATATCGGTATCATTATCACTCCGTGCATACACGATAGGTACATCTAGTTGCCTCAGCTTATCCAGCTCTTCTTTACCGGCAGCAAATTGATCTTCGAGCGTACGCAGACCGGGTTTGAGCATCCATTTTGAGTTCTTGTGGCGTCCACCGAAATCACCCATGTACAGCCCTGTCACTACCACCTCATCGGGCTTCATCCCTGCAGGCAATCCGTGCACGCGCTCTATCAGCTCATTGAAAAATTTATTATCACTATATTTGCTTCCTACGAGAAGATCTGCAATATACAATACGTTGTGATCATTATAATTGCCCCGTCGTCGCCCTACTCTGCGCATACCGTCCAGATTCTCATCTGTAGCCATTTTCTGATCGTACGTTAGGCCATCATAGTCGACATTTCCGGTCAAGAAACCAAACGCAGCCACGGCACGCGGATCTAGCTTTTCTTCATCAGTCTGTATAGCATCGTGTGATACGCGCGGTTGACGTTCGGACATCTACAACTCCCTATTAGAAAATATGATACAGCTACATACATAACCGTACATCGTATCTATATTTTATATTGTTAGCACCCTCCGAGTACTTATTTTTATAGTACCACGCTCAAGCGCTATTGCTAGCGTTATTTAGATGTAAAATAAACAATGCGCCACTATATGTGGCGCATTGAGGGTATCTGCGGCGCTATCTACGAAATCTGCTTGATCGTATAGACGACTTCGCCCTTTGGTGTCATTACCGTAGCCGTATCGCCAACGACTTTGCCCATCAGGGCGACACCCAGGGGTGATTCGTTGCTCACTTTGCCCTCGAGTGGGTCTGCCTCAACGGGGCCCACTACCATATAGCTCACTGATTTGCCGCCATTGTCTAGCTCGACCGTAGCACCAAGTGCAACTTTACCACCCTTAGCTCCCTTAATAATAGAGGCATTCATGAGGATATCCTCGATCTCGGCAATCCGCGTCTCTACAATACCCTGCTCTTCGCGGGCACTATCATACTCAGCATTCTCACTCAGGTCACCAAAATCACGCGCTTCGGCAATCTTGTCGGCAATTTCACCACGACGGCCTTTTAGTTCATCAAGCTCGACTTCAAGCTCCTTGCGGCCCTCTACGGTAATCTGATAGGTTTTTTTCATAATATCTTATTCCTTACAATTGTTATTTATGGGCCGTTCGGAGGACCAATCTGCAAGTAGATTGTGTTGAAGCCCCTCCAGAAGTCGTAGCTCAATTGTGCTCTAGTGTACCAAAAAGCTCATCGCGGGTCAATAGAGTTGTTTCACTGGTGGCCCGATCGGTTACCTCGTATCTTTGCTGCTCAAGCAGACGATCGCTTATGGTAACGCGCGTCGGAATGCCCATCAGCTCTGCATCGGCAAATTTAGCGCCGGGTCGCTCATCACGATCATCATATATCACCCGTATTCCTTGCGCGCGCAGCTCATCATATAGCTCATCGGCGTGGCGTACCGCCCTATCGCCACCAATCCGTACCAGATACACCTGCGCCGGAGCAATGGCGTGCGGCCATACGATACCCCTATCATCAGCAAATTTCTCTACAATCACGCCCATCACGCGGCTAATACCAATACCATAGCAGCCCATCACGATTGATTGTCGCTGCCCATGTTCATCATGATAATATAGGTCGAGCGCATCGCTATACTTGCTCTCGAGCGGGAAAATATTACCCACCTCAACCGCTCGCTTCTCTACCAAATCTTCGCGCCGCAGCCCAAGTTTTTGGAGAGTGTCGTCATTGTACACCTCTTTGTTCACCGCGATACGTTTGGCCTCATCGACATAAATAGTGTCCTCGCCCACATCGCTCAGTGTCTGGAATTCATCGCTAAATTTGTCGGTAAAATACCCGCCGTCTGCCGCGCAACGATAGGTATCAGCACCAATTCCTAAGCGGTCATAGACGCGTAGGTAAGCGGCCGCTAAGCGTTCGTATATCTCGCCGTGCTCCTGCTGTGTGCGGGCGAAGCTATAAAGGTCCTTCATGATAAATTCTCGGCCACGCAGCAAGCCACTTTTGGCGCGCAGTTCGTTGCGGAATTTCGTCTGAATCTGGTATACATTCAGCGGTAAGTCTTTGTACGAGGTAACAAACGGCCGTAGCGAATCAACAATTGGCTCCTCGTGCGACAGCCCTACGCCTAGCTCGGTGCCATTTTTGAGCGTCGTCTTAAACCAGTTGTCGACTTTTTTGTCATCCCAGCGATCGGTCCGCTCCCACAGCTCACGCGGCTGCAACGCAGTCATCTGCACCTCTTGCCCACCAGCGGCATTCATTTCTTCGCGTACTATCTGCGTGATGTTGTCGAGCACCATCTTGCCCAGCGGTAAATACGCATACACCCCCGCCATCATTTTGTGAATATAGCCAGCTCGAATCAGCAGCTGTGCATTTTTTGCCACCTCATCGGCAGGGATCGTTTTGCGGGTTTTGGTAAAATTCTGACTTAATCTCATAACTACTTACCTATTGTAGGCAAAACGATCGGATTTATAAAGAGGAAATAAAACGCCACACCGTTTTTGATCATATGCACCAGCACGCCAGCCCAGATGCTACCGGTAAATTCTCGCAGTGCGCACAGCACCAGACTCAGCGCAAATACATTGATGCCGACATTGACCTGGCCGTGCGCCAACGCAAACATCAGGCTCGTCACCACGATTGCGAGCGGCATGGCGATACCCCGCGTGCGTAGCTTGCCATACAGATACCCCCGAAAAATCAGCTCCTCAGCCATCGGCGCCACCACCACTAAGGTCACAAATGCCAGAATTTTGTCGGCTTGCCCCGCCGCACCCTCGAATCCCGTGGTTTGTACCTGCGACCAATCAAGGCCTGGCCACAACTGCGCCGCCACTACTGCCAGCACTAGCCCCAGTATTGTCGCCACAACAAACCCAAGTATGCTAAGGCCTATGTCGCGCCACGTCAGCCATGGCCGCACGCCCAGCTCGGCCCGCGTCGTCGGCGAATGCATTAGCCAGCGCGGCAGCACAACCGCAATTGCCAGCGTCACGACATACATCACTGCTCCCACCACGGCCACAATTACGGTACCGTTGGCGTGGCTGAGTAGTGGAAACAATGCCCCAAAAAGCCCGCGTGCAATCGTTGCTGCTGCCACAAAGGCCACTACCAGCCATAGCGGATACAGCACGAGCGCCGAAATAGTGCTGCCGCGCCACTTGTCGAATCTAGTGGAAAAACTTGCCGACATCGCCAAATGTAATTATTACTGTTAGTGCTAATAATACCATCATGCCCGTGCCGTGAATGCGTTCCTCCATCTCGGTAGACAGGGGCTTGCGCCGCAGCCGGTACAGCGCCATCACAAACCACCGACCACCGTCGAGCGCCGGGATTGGCAATACATTGAGCGCTGCCAATCCCACCGAAATAATCGCCGCCAGCATCATAATCGCAGTCAGTCCGCCCTTTGTAGCGTTCGGAAACAGCACACCGAATATCCCCACCGGCCCCGTTACGCCCTGTCCGGCCGAAGCAAGCTTTTGGTCGGCCTGCTGCTGGGTAGCATGGTTCGGGTTGAGTTTCATTATGAGTCCATTTACGCCATTACTTACCATATCGCCCAAGCCCTGAAATGTAGCACCAACAAATTGCACCGTCGTACCCACGCCGACAATCGGCGCCGACCACGTCGAAAAGAGCCTTTCCTCGTTGCTAAATGATGCACCCAGATATCCCCGATGGTCGTCGTTAGTGGTGCGCAAGGTCACCTGCTTGGTTATCGCTGCATCACCGCGACGTAGCATCATCTGGACCTGCCGGCCTTTGTGGTTGGCAAGCCAGGTCGTGGCTTGCTCTGGTGTTGTGATTTTGACATCGTCTATCTGCTCTACTACATCATCGTGCTGAAGCCCTGCGGCTGCAGCTGGCATATCAGCCACAATCCTCGCAACTCTCACGTCGGTCCCTGTGCTACGCGTATCCCCCGGCATCGCAAATTGCCCAGGCAGGATTTTTGGCATCCCCATCCAGGCAAGTATAGTGAGCAGCACAGCAGCCACGATAAGGTTCATGCCCACTCCCATGAGCAAAATCAGAGTTTTTTGCCAAAATGTCACCGCGCCGTAATCACCGGGGGCGCGATCGGCGTCGTGCTCACCCTGCAGCTTCACGAATCCACCTAACGGCAGCCAGTTGAGTGTATACTCAACATTCTTGCCCAGCAAACTACGATGCCGCTTCCAGCCCTTTGCCCGTGGCGGAAACCCAATGCCAAATTCTTCGACCACCACACCAAAGTGTCGCGCAACCATCGCATGGCCCAGCTCGTGTGCCACTACCAGGATGGTGAGCACAATAATGCCGACTACAATTCCGAATAAGATATCCATTTAGCCTCCAAATCTCCGATTACGCGCTTCATATTCATCTATTATATACGCTATGTCCTCGGCCCGCATATCCGGCCAGTGCTTATCGATAAATATCAGCTCACTGTACGCCGCGCGCCACAGCATAAAATTACTCAGACGCTGCTCGCCGCTCGTCCGCACAATTACGTCGCATGGCGGCACGTCAGGTGCATAGAGATGCGCGCCAATCAGCTCAGTGGTAACCTCGTGCGGCGCAATGCCACTTGCAATAATCTGCCGGCACGCCTCGGCAATCTCTAGCTGTCCACCATAATTAATGCAGAGTAGTAGCTCGCCACCGTTTAAGTGTTCCGTATCTTGCTCGGCTTTTTGGATTGCGTCGATTAGCTTAGCATTAAGGCCCTGGCGGGTGCCTATAATCCTAAGCCGCACGTTGTTGTCGACAAATAGATGCGCGTCATCGGTAAGGATCCGCAGCAGCAGCGTCATGAGCTTGTTCACTTCTTCGGCGCTACGCTTCCAGTTCTCGGTACTAAACAAATACGCGGTAGCATATTTCACCCCGCGATGGAGCGTCTCGAGCAAGATGTCCTTGGTGGTTTCGTAGCCAGCAAGATGCCCCTCGTACGCAGGCAGCCCGTGCTGTTTAGCCCACCGACGGTTGCCATCGACGATATAGCCAATGTGCACGGGTAAGTTGCTGGTATTGCTCTGTGGCATGGTCATCCCCTATTGTATGGTTGGTCTAGATCGTCAGGATATCTTTTTCTTTTTGTTTGAATAGCCCATCGATGACAGCCTGCTGTTCGCTCATTAGCCGATCAATCTCTTTTTCGACCGCTTTTACATCATCTTCGGACAATTCTTTTGCGTCTTTTTTGCGCCTAACGTCTTTTTGGGCGTCCTGCCGTATGTTGCGCAAGGCAATCCGGGCCTCCTCGACTTTTTCGCCCGCCTGACGCACCAGCATTTTGCGGCGCTCCTCCGTCAGTGCCGGCACTGGTACGCGCACCACTCGCCCATCGTCGCTAGGATTTAGCCCTAGGGTCTGATCATTACGGATCGCGGCAGCGATCGCCTGGATTGTACCAGGATCAAATGGCGTCACCTGAAGCAGCTGTGCCTCGGGTGCGGTTACGTTTGCTACTTGATTAAGTGGCATTTCGGCGCCATAGGCCTCGACCTTGATGCCATCAAGCATGCCCGGATGCGCCCGCCCGGTGCGGATTTTGCCTAGATCTTCGCTAAAGTGCTCCACGGCACTTGTCATTTTCAGTTCATACGGATCAGTGTCAAACATTAGTATTCCTCTCTTATATCTAGTAGATAGTATAGCAAAAAATAGCCCAAATTACTCCAGGCTATTTAATCATCAGGGGTACGATGCTATTCGTTGACGCCCAGTTCGATACGCTTAAACTGACTAATACGAATATTTTCGCCGCTTTTTGCGATCTGTTCTTTGATACGATCAGCGACTTTCATGCTGTCGTCGAGCACGTATGGCTGCTCAGACAACACCTGTTCTTCGAAGTATTTCTTCAGCTGTCCTTCGACAATTTGCTCGCGCATCGCCTCGGGCTTCTTCTGCAGATCTTCGCTCGCTAGCAGTTCTTGTTTTTTGGCTTCGTAGACATCACTCGGGATGTCTTCCGAGGTAGAATACTTCGGGCTCATCGCAGCAATTTGCATAGCGATTTGGTGGGCAAATTCTTTGAATTCTGGCAGGCGGGCCACAAAATCTGTCTCGCAGTTGACCTCTACTACTACACCGATGCGATTTGAGTGCACGTAGCTTTCGATAATGCCCTCGCGAGTCTCGCGGTCGCCTTTTTTCTCGGCCTTTGTCAGGCCTTTTTTGCGCATTGCCTCGAGCGCTTTGTCAAAATCACCTTCTGCTTCGACAAGTGCCTGTTTGGCGTCGGTCAGCCCTACGCCAGTCAGCTCTTTGAGTTTTTTGATGTCGTCGATAGTTACGGCCATCTTATTTCTCCTCTTTTTTCACTTCTTTTTTGGCATTTCCGGCCTCGCGAACAGCTGCCACAAAATAATCAAGCATCAGCTGCAAGCCCTGAATTGCATCATCGTTAGCCGGGATTACATAATCGATCTCGGTAGGGTTGGCGTTCGTGTCCACGAGACCAATCACTGGAACGCCCAGGTTCTTCGCCTCGCGTACGGCGTTTACGTCAACAATCGTATCAAGCACAATTACCACACCAGGACGACCGTTGAGGTCTTTGATGCCGCCGTATTTCAGGTTGAGGGCTTCGATCTCTTCCTGAAAACGCTGTACTTCGAGCTTGTTGTAACGCTTCTCTAGGTCACCATTTGCCATGCGACGCTCTAGATCACGAAGTTTCTTGATCTGGGCGTTCACCGTAGCGACATTCGTAAGCATGCCACCAATCCAGCGCTCGGTCACGTAGGGCTGACCCGCTTGCTCGGCGGCGGCTTTGACAATATCTTTTGCTTGCTTTTTGGTGCCAACAAACAGCACCTGCTTGCCACTGGCGGCAATCTTGGTAATAAACGGCAACGCCGTCTCGAGTGCCTCTACCGTCTTTGTTAGATCGATGATGTGGCTGTCCTGACGTTTGCTATGAATGTATGGTGCCATTTTTGGGTGCCAACGGCTCGTTTTGTGTCCAAAATGAACACCCGCTTCAAGTAAAGCTTTAATATCTACCTCTACGGCCATGATGTGGTTACTCCTTTTGCCCCGCGTATCGCCCTAGTGTACCAGGAGTTATGCGAATACGCTGTGTCATTACTATTAGTATGGTTCTTATCTTATCACCCCTGTCGCTATCCGTCAAGCGGAAAAGCCCCGCATGATACCACGGGGCCGACAGGGATTAGGAACGAGACTGCTTAGACGCCGTACGGAGCCGCACCGTATGCAAAATCAGTCGCGGATTTGCCAGCTAGTGCGCCCTTGCTCTTTGAGCTACTTGCGACCGTAGTGGCAACTTGGTTGATGTTTTTGGCTACTGCGCCAACACCAGTCATGACAAGTACTGCCATGCCAGTGTATTTGAGAAAGTCCTTTCGGTCCATCTCGGTGTTCATGAGTTGTGTGGTGTTTAGTTTGATCATTTTTGTTTCCCTGTTATGGTTTCATCTAGCATTATGCATGATAAGCATATGCTTTGTCAACATATTTCTGCAATATTTTGGCAGATTATTGACTTACGATACGTCGCGGCGTAATGCCATCGATCGCGAAGGTAGTTGTAGAGCTTTTTAGCATGCCTCCCCGCACCGGTGCGGCCACTGCCATGCGGGCTCGCTGCTCGGCATATCCAGCCAATGGTGTCGCTCGTTCGTGGTGGCGCGGCACTACATATTTACTAGGGGCAAAGTCCATATAGGTTCGTTTCGCGGGCGTCACGGTCGGCAATGCGGGCGGGCTGACAATATGGGCGGCAACCGCAGTACTACTGCTGTCGATACTGGGTAGGCTGGGCACCTCGGGCTCGCTAGACATAGCAAGCGTATCTGGGGCGACGGGCGCAGCTACAGTGATAGTCGCGCCAGGCTGCAGCTGAGCGCGTTTTTGCTGCCGGTATTTCACAAATTCTCCCCTCTTGCCGCGTTGGCTGGCTGGCGGGGTAACGATCGTTGCCGACTTTGCGGCTTTTAGGGCAGCTTTTTGGGCTTTTTTGTCGCGACGCTTAGCTCGATACACGCTAATACAGATGAGGATCAAGCCAACTTGATACATCACGATGAGCGGTGCGGCAAATAGCATTTGATTCATGAGGTCTGGTGTTGGTGTTACGATCGCCGCAACGATGACCGAACCAAGCACGGCCCAGCGCTCACCCTTCAGTAGCTTGCTAGGCTTCAGCGGCTTAATCCAGTGAATAAGCAAAAATATCAGCGGTAGCTGAAAAAGAACACTAAGCCCGATTGTATACGCCAGTACAAACCCAAGATAGGCGTCTGCAGTCAGCGAGGTATTGATATACTCTGATGCAATCGTGCCCAGAAATCTCATCGCACCAGGAATAGCAATGTAATACCCGAATAACGTACCACTAATCATAAGGCCAAGCGAGGCCAAACTCATACTTACAGAGAGGTTACGCACTTTGCGCGGCAAGGTAGGCGAAATAAATCGAAATAGGTTATACACAGCAACTGGAATTGCGCACGCAATACCAACGTCCATTGTCACCTGAAAAATAAAATGAAACCCACCTCCGGGCGTGAGATACATGAGTTTTTGTCCACCTAGTGGCGCCAGCAACCAATCGATAATTTCTTTTTGGTAATTGTACGCCACACTAGATGCGATAATGCCGACCGCGACGACTACGATAATGCGTCGGATCAGCTCACGTATATGATCCCGGAGGACGGTAGGCCCCTTGGCTGTTCTCTTACGTACCATCTATAGAGAGCCCACCGAATCTAAACTATTGAACCTTCGTATCAGTAGTGTTGTCTTTTTTGCCTTCGTCAAACCCGCGGCGCAGCTCTTTGGCTGAACTTGAAAGGTTTTTCGCAAGCTTTGGAAGTTGACTACCACCAAATAATACGAGGACCAAAACGGTAATAAGAATGAGTTCAGGAGTACCCATACCGAAAAGTTCACCGAAATGATTCAAAAACATTTACTATTCTCCCTTTATGTTGTTATACTTAAATAGTAATGCTTATGCACTAAAAAAACAAGACGAAAAGGGGAACATATGACAACTCTACAACACTATCTACTCGCAAACGCGTTTGCATCGGTTTACGGCGAGGGTGTATACAACTGTACGGACTACAACAACGCCACCAACTGTACCACTACAGCAGGCACTAATGCGGGCGGCAGTACAACACTGGCCAACACCGGTATGGATGTCTTCCTAATCGGCGGTATCGCACTCGTCGTACTGGTTGCCGGTATCTTGCTACTGGTCAAACGCATGCGTCACCAGCCTGCAAAAGCCGAATAATCCACGATTTGGTGCACGACCTTTGACTAATGTGCCTATCTGCGGTACAATAGTCAGGTTATGAAAAGCAGTATTCACCCACAAGACTACCGCCTGGTCGTATTTAGCGACGAATTAGCAGGCTTTTCGTTTCTGACTAAATCGACTGCCCAGTCGACAGAAACAATCAAATGGGAAGATGGTAATCAATACCCTCTCGTCAAGGTGCACATTTCGAGCGCCTCTCACCCATTCTTCACCGGCGAAGAAAAAATCATCGACACCGAAGGCCGTGTCGATCGCTTCAAGGCCCGCGCACGTGCCGCCGAAGAGCGTCGCAGTGCGCTGGCGAGCAAAGCCAAAAAAGCTGCTGCGCGCAATACCAAGAAGTCGGCCGGCGGTAAATAACCTCCTCCCAGGCAAAACTCCTCGGCATATGCGAGGAGTTTTTTGTATAGCCACCCCTATAAAATGATATACTAGGAGTAGTATGCCACGAATCGAACTAAATCTCGCCGAGCTCATGGATGAAAAACAGTCGCTGACTGATTTTTTGGCGCGGCCAGATGCATTTAGCGATCCAGAGTTTGCCCGCAAAAACCGACGGCTGATTGAGCTAGAAGAGCTTATTACTACTGGCAAGCGCCAAGCAAGCCTGCACGAGCAGATCAAAGAGGCTCGCGAACTAGCAGCTGGCAATGACGAGCTCGCCCAGCTTGCTAGCGAAGAATTATCGCTGCTAGAGACCGAATTAGCAGAGCTTGACGACAAGCTATTTACGATGCTTGCGCCGCGCGATGCCAATGACG
The DNA here is from genome assembly GCA_002337095.1 of Candidatus Saccharibacteria bacterium UBA1932. Lineage (GTDB taxonomy): Bacteria > Patescibacteriota > Saccharimonadia > Saccharimonadales > Saccharimonadaceae > Saccharimonas. The sequence goes on along the minus strand of DDFI01000006.1, from coordinate 8,363 downwards.
AAAAGAACATCATCGTCGAAATTCGAGCGGGAGCGGGCGGCGACGAAGCCAGCCTATTTGCCGCCGAACTATATCGGATGTACCTGCGCTACTGCGAAACCCACAGCCTCAAAACGGAGCTCCTAAGCGAGAGCGCCAACGATGCGGGTGGATACAAAGAAGTGATATTCGGCGTCCGTGGTGATGCGCCATATAGCCAACTAAAATTCGAATCGGGCGTGCACCGCGTCCAGCGCGTACCTGCCACCGAATCCCAGGGGCGGATTCACACCAGTACGGTCACCGTAGCAGTTATGCCCGAGGCCGAAGAAACCGATATCGAAATCAACCCCAGCGACCTACGCATCGATATTTATCGCGCTAGCGGCCATGGCGGCCAAAGTGTCAACACCACCGACAGCGCCGTTCGTATCACTCACCTGCCCACGGGTATGGTCGTGTCTAACCAAGACGAAAAGTCCCAGCTAAAAAACAAAGCTAAGGCCCTCAGCGTACTGCGCAGCCGCCTTCTTCAGATCAAAATCGACGAAGAACAAGCCAAGTTGTCGGCCGAACGCCGCGGGCTGATCGGCTCTGGTGATCGTAGCGAAAAAATCCGCACCTATAATTTCCCGCAAGACCGCATCACCGATCATCGCATTGGCTATAGTCGCAGCAATATCACCGGCGCCATGAACGGCTCTATCGATGATCTCATCGAGCACCTACAGGCCGCCGAACGAGAGCTCAAAGCCGTCGGCATCGAGCAACACACCGCATGACCTCGATCGCCCACTGGCTGTCGGCTACCCAGCAGCGACTTGCTGACGCTGGCATCTCCTCTGCACGCTTAGATGCCGAGCTATTGCTCACGCATACGCTATCGCGGCCACACACCTATTTGCACGCCCACCCCGACGAACAGATTACTCCGCAGCTGGCTGCTATCGCCGACGCCCGGCGAACGCTACGCGAGCAGCGTGTGCCACTAGCATATATCATCGGACATCGAGAGTTTTATGGCTGCCAATTTGAGGTCACGCCAGCAACGCTTATCCCTCGGCCAGAAACCGAAACGCTCGTCGAATTATTCCTCGAGCTCACGCCCAGCGACAGCTCGCTAACAGTGGTTGATATCGGCACTGGCACTGGCTGTATCGGCATTACGCTGGCACTTGAGCGACCGGCATGTCAAACTACTCTGTGCGATACCAGCCTAGAGGCATTGGCGGTGGCGCGCCGAAACGCCGCAGCACATCACGCCAATGTGGCATTTTTGCAGAGCGACTTACTACAGTCGTACAGTGATATGGCAGATTGCATCGTCGCCAACCTCCCCTATGTCGATCCCAGCTGGGAATGTTCACCCGAAACAGCCCACGAGCCCGCGCCAGCACTGTTTGCTAGCCACGATGGGCTCTACCTTATCTATCGGCTGATCGACGAATCTACAGGCCACTTGCAGCCTCGTGGGCTGCTGTTTCTTGAGTCAGACCCACGCCAGCACGCCGCCATCCGCATCTACGCCACCAAACATGGTCTGCGACACCATACAACGCGCGGTTTTATTCAGGTATTTAGGCGCGACTAGCGATCAAACGCATTGTACGAACCAAGCGTCAGCTGTACGGTTAGCTCGCGGCCATCTCGCAGTAATGTCAATGTAATGACATCGCCTGGCTGATATTCCGCCACAAGGCTCGACACCCCACCACGTGGACCAACCTCTAATCCGTTCACTTTTGTGATAATATCCTTTGGCCTAAGCCCCGCTTTTTCGGCAGGGCCACCACTCTGTATGACGCTGCTGCCATCTTCGCTGTATACATAGGCGCCGGCATTCACTGCAAGTGTATATTTTTTTGCTATTTCGGCCGTAATAGGGAGATAACGTACCCCTAGAAACGCTCGGTCTACACCCTTGCCGGCCAATACGCCCTTGAGTATGCCCTTTGTGGCATTGATCGGGATCGCAAAGCCAATACCCTGAGCATCCTGAGCAATGGCGGTATTGATGCCAACCACCTGGCCCGCCAAATTCAGCAATGGTCCGCCCGAGTTGCCCGGGTTAATCGCCGCATCTGTTTGAAGCAAATCCGTAAGATTCTCTACCGAATTACCTGCTTGGGCCGATATCGGTCGGCCAGTGCCAGAAATAATGCCGCTAGTCACGGTGTTTTGGTATTGACCTAGCGAGTTGCCGATTGCCACAACTTTTTGGCCGACTCGGACCGTCGACGAGTCACCCATCTGGGCGGCAACGAAGTTCTTTGCGCCCTCGACTTTTATATATGCGACGTCGTTAAGTGGATCAGAGCCAATTACCTTGACATTATTATAGGTAGTGCCATCGGCAGTAATAACATTTACGCTATTTGTACCACTCACCACATGCCGATTCGTTACAATGTATCCATCGCTACCAATAATAATACCCGTGCCAGCACTCTGGCTGTGCGTTGGTCCTACAAACGAGCCCGAAGTAGATTGTGTTGTGATTGATACAACACTTGGCGAAACTGTGGCCGCTACTTTTGCAATTGCGTCTTCTTCAGATGTCACAGTAGTATTGCCGTCATTGGCCAGTGATTGATGCGAGGTGATATTTTTTTGGCTACTTCCAATCAGCAGTCCGCCGTAGCCCGCGGCAATAAGCAACCCGACTGCGATTATTCCCCAGCCAAGCCACGTAATCCTAAGCGCACGCCCCGACGATGACCCATCCACCACCCTCGTCTCAACCGGTCGTGCTTCATCTGCTACTGGTGCTGCGCTACGCTCTGGCATAGCCCTACCCTCCTATGGTTGTTACGCTATTAAAGAATACAACCAATAGTATAATGATGCTAGCTGAAAACACAATTGGCGCAATTACATCGCCGACTTTTCTCTCTTCAGGACTTTCGGGTAGCGAGTACATACGCTCTACGACAAAACTCATGAGGGTCAGAATAATCGCCCCCTGCACTAGCTTCACTCCACCCAGCCCCGGCACGGCATAGGCAAATGTCCAGTGGTACATCAGCCACCCGTACTCTACAAATACCAGCGACCACACCAGGCTATAAATATTGATCAGTGGCTCATGATCATACGACCCCAAGTAGTGCTTGCTAGCGCTATAGCCTATCACCCATATCAATGCTACATACAGGCCCGCATCGATCGAATACCCTACCGTTGCCAGCGCCGTCACACCCAAAAATATCGCTGTGCCCGCCTGAAGAGCAATATAGGCGCGCTTCGAACGAGGCTTGATCAGCAGCAACCACACAATGTATAGCACCGTCAGCCCAATCTGGGTCATCGTCGCGTCGTGAGCGCTCCACAGCAACGTCACCACGCTAATGCCAACAATTATATCTACCAAATTAGTCAGGATATTAACTGCCCAAAACCGCGGACGAACTGCCAGCATGCGCCACTTACTTAGGATAATGATCGAAACAGCAAGTGGCAGCGAATTAACAATTACAATTGCGGCGTATACCGCAATGGCAAATGCGATGTTGAGAGTAATGTAGATCACTTCACTTAGCCGCGTCTTGCGATGGGCTGTTCTTAGTAGTTCCATATACGAGTATTATAGCACCTTAGTTAGCGGGCGTCACTTTGCCCAGTACCAATACAAAGTCGGCATCACTGCCATACTCAAACGTCGGCTTCGCTACTTGACCCTTGATGCCATAAATTTCTTCCAGCTTGAGACGCGAGGCGGGTTTTTTGTCATTGAGCACATACAGTACTTTTGCGTCGTACTTGCCAGCTGGGGCATTATCTGCCGAGGCCAACATGCCCAAGCCCAGCAGCGTGTCCGCTTCTTTTTGGGCCGCGCCAGCTACGCCGCTGGCGTTATATATCTCGACCATGGGCTCTTCTTTGGCGATCGGGTCGTTGGTCAGCTTTTTCTTTAGGTAAGTACGTAGCGCTGCAAAATTATATTTGCCCGCTACCGGCTGCCCAGTGCCATCCATAATGCCATCTTTCATCAGATCCGAAGTCTGGATACTGCTGCTCGGCATATCCTTAGCTAAACTGATCAGTGTTCCTACCTCACTGGTATCAAAGTTCGTACGTAAGTTTTTGCCCATCGCCTCTATAATTCCCATCACCGTTGCGGGATTAACAAGTGTGCCGGTGCTAGTAGCTTTTTCCTTGATCGCGATCAGAATCTTTTGCTGATTTTGCTCGCGATCAGGATTTGAACGGCCAAACCCATAAGTCGGCTCCATGTCACCGCGCGCCATCGCAAGATATAGCGCATGTTCTGCATCTAGATCTACCGGACCATTTGGATAGTCTATAAAATGCCCGTTTGGTGGACAGCGCCGTTTGCGCTCCGCCGCCGACACCTTTGGATCACCTAGTCCACATTTCCAGTCAAAATTACTATCCATCTGGCCGCGCGGATCTGTGCTTTCGATCGTCACCCTAATGCCGCCTAGCGCCGCCACAAGATCGCGCATCACGCTGTAATTAATATGCGCACTATATTGGATATCTAGCCCCACGATATCGCCAAAGAACTTGCGCGCCTCTGTCTGACGCTGTTCTTCGGCCTGCTCGCTCGTCCAGTCGGTGTTTACGCAGTTAAAGAACTCGTTGATCTTGCCAGCGGTGCCGGTGTTACACACCCTACCATACTGCACCTCCATATCACGGGGAATACTAATCATCTGGGCATTTTTGTTTTTTTGGTCAATACTGACAATCATGATCGAATCGGTCAAATATGCCCCGCCGTGTCCTGGGTCGTCTTCTGAGGTGCCAAGCACTAGGATATTAGAACGGCCGTTAGCATCCTCTTTGAGCGGCTTATTCTGGACAAGGCCAAACAAATTTCCTTTAAATATATTCGAGCTCGCCAAAAAGGCTTTTGCAGCTAGACCAATTCCCGCCACAATGAGCAGTGCAACAATCACCAATACGATACGCTTAGTGCGCCTGCGACGTGTTCGCGAAGGCTGTTGGGGCTTAGCAGCCACTAAACCAGGGCGTGACGTATCGATCTCTCGTAACGAATCATCAATTTCGGCGCGACTCACAGGGCTAGGGCGCACCAAGGCTGGCTCGCCACTATGCATTACTCCATTGTCGCGTCGTATACCCGTCTCGCTATGAGCGTTTGCTCGTTCGAGCCCTGGATAATTTGGCGCGGCATTAGGGGCATTGTTGGTACGACGCGGCACAAAACCGTCGATCATGTTGTTCTGTTTCGTCATAAGCTCTCTCTACTATACGATATATTGCTGGTTTTTTAAACCACTTACGGCTATGGTTTGTCGAAACAATCTATCCCGTGTATAGTAGGTATCCATGGAATTATATCGAACATATTTTGATCGCCACCGTACCCAACGTGACATCATTAACGTAGGGCTATTCCTTTTGGCCGTATTTATCGGCACCATGCTGGTGAATACATTTTTTATGCAATCGTTTCGTGTTGAGGGTCGCAGTATGGAGAGCACCCTGTTCACCGGTGACCGACTCGTGGTAAATCGTATCCCTGTCACTTTGTCTAAAATTCAAAACAAAGACTACGTACCTGACCGCGGCCAGATTATCGTGTTCAAAAATCCCCTTTATCAACAGGGCGCGAGTGAAGAGTATATTGTCAAACGGGTTATTGCGTTTCCTGGCGAACGTGTAGTGGTTAGCGACGGCACCCTCACCGTCTACAATGCGGCACACCCCCAGGGCTTTCACCCCGACGATCAGATTAAGGGCCCCGGCTCGCCAACCTCTGGCAATAGCGACATTACCGTGACAGACGGCTCACTCTATGTAGCGGGCGACCATCGCGAGGATAGTTATTCGCTCGACTCGCGTAATCAACTTGGTCTTATCCCCTACTATGATGTCATTGGCCCAGTTGGCGCCCGAATTTACCCATTCAACCAGATCCGCACATTCTAGTTAGCCAGGAGCTTGTGAATGCGATGGAAATCTTTGTCGTCCTTGAATGCAATCGTAATCCTGCCGGCACCCTTGGCATTAGTGCGGACTGCAACACTACTGCCCAGCCGCTTCTCTAAGGTTTTTAGCTGATCTGCGTAGGATGGAGTGGCGATGTCCTTCTGTGTTTTCTTAGGTAGATCGACCTTGCCCGATTTTACCTGAGCCGCAAACTGCTCGATGCGTCGTGCGCTCCAGCCCTCTGCAATAATGGTCGGCAGTATCTCGAGTACGAGCTTTGAGTCAATGTTGATTAGCGGCCGAGCCTGCCCTTCGCTCAATTTACCATCAACAATTGCTCGCTTTAGCGTATCAGATAGCCGCAAAAGCTGCATAGTGTTACTAATAGAACTAATCGATCGACCGCCCATCCGCTTACCGATTTGCTCTAGCGTCATACCAAACTGATCACGCAGTTTTAGATACGCCGTCGCCGTCTCAATAGCATTGAGGTTACGGCGCTGTAGGTTCTCTATAAGTGACAGTTCTAGCTTATGCTGATCACTTACCGTACGCACCAGTGCCGGAATACGATCTAGCTCTGCCATCTGTGCAGCACGATATCGTCGCTCTCCCGCTACAATTTGGTAGCCACCCTTATGCGGCGTCACCACAATTGGCTGCAAAATCCCATGCTGCCGGATTGACTCTGCCAGCTCATCCAGATGCGATTCATCAAATTTGCGACGCGGCTGGTCGGGGTCGTTCATGATCTCATCGAGTTTAATATGACGAAGGTCGCTCACTCGCTCGTCTTGATCGGCAGTCGGGTCAAACGACTCATCCAGTAGCTCTGTGGGGATTAGTGAATCAAACCCTCGTCCTAGTCCTCGTTTAGCCGACACGTTCTATAATCTCCTTTGTTACTGCTTTGTACGCGCGTGCGCCCTTTGAAAATCGGTCATACACACCGATTGGCACCCCATGGCTTGGCGCTTCAGCCAGCCGAACATTGCGCGGTATGGTCTGCTTAAACACTTTGCCTGGAAAGTATTTTTTGATCTCTTCATACACCTGTCCGCTCAGTGATGTCCGGCCATCTACCATTGTTGGCAGCACGCCAACAAGATCAAGTGCCGGGTTGGTGCCCTTGCGAATGATTTTTACTGTTTCAAGCAGCTGGCCCAGCCCTTCGAGCGCATAAAATTCAGCTTGTACTGGCAACAAGATATACCGTGCAGCAATCAGCGCATTGACCGTCAGCAAGCTTAGGCTCGGCGGGCAATCGATAATAATAAATTCAAATTCTGGGCAGCTACTCACCGCATCGCGCAGCCGTGAGAATCGATGCTGGGCCTGTGCCAATTCTACCTCTACATTCGCTAGCTCGGGAATCGTAGGCGCAAGATAAAGGTTTTGATACGGCGTACCAAGGATAGCATCGGCAAGCGTGTGCGTCTGGGTCACGACGTCTTTCATGGTAACATCTAGAGCTTGCTTGTCGAGCCCAAGCCCGCTTGATGCATTGCCCTGGGGGTCAAAGTCGATCAAAAGTGTCTTATGGCCCATCTTTGCGAGATAATAAGCAACGTTAACGGCCGTGGTTGTTTTGCCCACGCCCCCTTTTTGATTTGTCACTGCGATAATAGTCGACACGCTACGTAGTTACCTCTCTTATTGATCCATTATAGCATGCGTGAATACAAAAAATCCTCCGTTTGATGGAGGATTTTGGATCAATCTGGCTACTTGATTGATGTGATATTAATCAGCGAGTACTTTTGGCGGTGGCCCGTCTCGGTGTGGACGCGCTTCTTGCTCTTATAGCGAATGATGCGAATTTTGTCGCCCGCGATTTTCTCTTCGACCACTTTGGCGGTCACTTTCACACCCTTGACTAGTGGCGTGCCGACCGTTACCTTGTCGCCATCAATCACCATCAAGGCGTCGAGAGTGAGCTCTTTTGTGCCTTCTGGGAGGAGGTCCACCCGAAGGGTCTCTTTTTCGGCGGTGATATATTGCTTGCCGCCTACTTTCACGACTGCTTTCATGTATATGATCCTTACTTTTATTTACAATCAAGTATCGATTATAACAGATGTAGCAACGGTTTTCAATAGCTAGTGCGCCACGTCATCGTCTTCGTTTGCAAACGAGAACCACTCAGGATCGTTCACCAAATCTTGCTGCACTCCCGACCAAAAATTCTCGAGGCCGGGTACATCTGGCACATCAGACAGCTCCCAGTTATTGTCAGCATCCTGGTGGTCGTTATTGATCGCCGCGAGCAGTTCATCGTCATTGTCATCACCTACCGGTAGCATCACCGGTGCTAATGTTTGGCGCGGAACAAATCCTAGTTTGTGAGATATTTTTAGCATATGTGTGTGTTTATGTTATGTACCTATAGACACATTTAAGCATAAACGCTAACAAAAGTCAATATCGCTTTGACGCAGCCTATCCGGCTCCCATACATCTTGGAC
>DDFI01000007.1:56467-67724 GCA_002337095.1 Candidatus Saccharibacteria bacterium UBA1932 | reverse complement strand
ATTGTGGAGGTGTGGGGTGGTTTAGGGTGAAGGTATTGACATTTGCTATGTTTTGCGTTACAATAGATAGAATTTGGTGCGAGACCCGTGGTTTCGCGTGTGCCTAGATACCAAAGGTTATTTGACAACTAGATAGATTGCATACCTTGCGGGCGTCGAATAGTGAATAGGGCAGTGAACGAGCTTCATGGCCGTATCCACTATTTGACGCTGCCGCCCTTTGGTTTGCGCGCGTAGTGGTGCCACGGACGTCATCCCTGGCAAAATGTCGAACCTAGCCGAGATCGTCTCGCTAGGTACTGGCGACGCGCGTCATGCGCGTCAGAAAGGAGCATCCATCATGGGTGTTCGCAAATCCCTCGCTGTTCTCGCCTTGGCAGCGGCGCCCTTCGCGGGCGTCGCGATTGCCGCGCCGGCCACTGCTGCGCCGATCCAGAGCAGTGTCAGCGCTGCGGCGCCGATCCAGTCCAATTGGACCGTCACCAAGGCCGCCGGCGCCAACCAGACCACGGCCGAGGTGCCGGGCTTCGAAGGCGCCGACATCCTGGCCTACTACTACGGCGGTCCCGAGCGCTGGGTGCGCACGGGAAACGTGAGCTCTGGAGGGTGGTGGATTTTCAGCTGGCGCACCTGCGAGACAAAACAACAGGAATGGCGCCAGAGCTATTACAACGGGTGGAACTGGTACGACACCGGAGCGTATAGCTCCGAAGCGTGCTGATTGCCACCTACCGCTCTCGCGGGCCGCGGGGGACTTCGGTCTCTCCGCGGCCCGCGAGGGCTCCGCAATCTATCTAGTTGTTCCTACTTACTGTCCCCCTGGTGGGGCTTTTTGTTTGGCCTATTGCCGCCCGCCGTACGGATAATAGTTGACAGCCGGGCGGTCGAGTGGTACGCTCGGGGTAGTATTATTTACCAAAACAGACAAGAGGAATTGCGAGAATACATGTATGTCTGACCTACCAGAAAAACAAGTGAAGCGGCTGAAGTCGCTTATCCAGGAAGCCGAGACGAGTCTAGCCGCCGCCAAAGAGCTGCTAATTAGTATTGTAGGCGACGATGGCAACGTAGTGACGCCCGCCGCCAGCCACAATGAAGAAGTAAGCGGCAAGGTGATCGAGGGCGTATTTGACGGCCAAATTATGATCGGCCCCGATGGCAAAACCTACCCCGTACCGGCAAATTACGCTAGCAAGTCGAAATTAGTCGAGGGCGACATCATGAAGCTCACCATCGCAGATGACGGTGGTTTCATCTACAAGCAAATCGGCCCAGTCGGCCGCAAGCAAATTATCGGCACGCTGACCCAGCACGACGGCGCCTATTATGTCGAGGCTAACGGCCGCGAATACCGGATTCTGCTGGCCAGCGTCACGTATTTCCGTGTCAATATTGGCGATCAGGTGACGATTATCGTACCCGAAGACAACCCCGACGCCACGTGGGCGGCGGTCGAAGCCGCGCTGTAAGCCGCCTAAATACACCCCGGCTCGATCTGGCCCCTCGATGCTTGTCAAGTGAAACCTTATAGTGTCAAATGAAGCGGGGTGTGGTGGTTTTGCATGTGTAGTTGTAAATTTCACCCTCGCCAACATCCATGAGCAAGCTGTATACTAGGATCAAATTAACGGAGGGACGACGACAGTGCCAGGCATGCCCCGTGGTCAACACGAATTGCATTTTCATTTTAGCACCATGGGCGGCGGCAAAACCGCCGAAATATTGCTTGACGAGTACCGCCGGCGCCATAGCGGCTGGAATACACTGATTGCAAAACCCGCGATCGACCTCAAGGCTGGGGCAAATATCCAGTCCCGCATCGCTGGCGGTATCGAGATGCCTGCAATCCTCATCTCGCCGGAGCAAGATGCGAGCGAAGTTCTGCGCAAGCAAATGGCGGCCCGCCTTGGCCAGACCGCGGTATGGGAGAACCCCTGGCTGGTGTATGTCGATGAAGCGCAGTTTCTCGAACCTAGGCAAGTGCAGCAGCTGGCCCATACTATCGTGGATTCAAACATCGCGACAGTCTAAGCCTACGGCCTGCTCAATGATTTTCGCGGCGAACTATTCCCCGGCAGTGCTGAACTGCTGCGACTCGCTGACCGCAAAACCCAAATCCCGTCATCCTGCGAACATAAGGGCTGTGGCTATATCGCCACCACCAACGCGCGCCTCGTCAATGGCAACATCGTCACCGAAGGCCCCCCAAAAAGCAATCGATGGCATTGATGCCTCGTATATTGCCCTGTGCCGACGTCACACTACTGAAGCAATGCAATAAAAAACGAGCCGTCTAGGCTCTTACGACAAAGTTCTTCTGTGCCCGCGGCACCTCTCGGGATTGAGAGGGCCGCGGGCAGGACGAAGGCGTCAGCTGGGTGGCTCGAGCTCTTTCACCATCCGTTCAAACTTCTCGTCAATCAGCCGCTGCCGATAGGGCGCGTAGCCGCCTACGAGGCGGGCGACGAAATAGCCGATCGAGCTAACCGCCAACCATGCATACGATAGCTCTGGCATCACCCACCAAAAGATGAGTGCTGGCGTGATGATGTAGATCACCCCGTGTCGCCAAAAACGAGCGGGGCTGTCGACCAACTGCCGCACAAATGCGGCAAACGGACGCTCGATCAGATTGTGCACGAACATGACGATCTCCTTCGACCTTCGAGGGGATGGACCTTCTGTATTATATTATATCACTAATATAATTATTAGTCAATGCCTTCTAGTCCCACCGCAAAAATNNGCCAGGCATTATACCGCACCTATCGCTCGAAGTCGCTTGACGAGATCGTAGGGCAACAGCATATTACGAGCATTCTAAAGGCCGCGATTGCCGCTGGCCGTATTGCGCATGCCTATTTGCTGACAGGGCCGCGCGGCGTCGGCAAGACCTCGATCGCGCGCATCCTGGCGCACGAGATCAATCAGCTGCCCTACACTGATGACAGCACGCACCTCGACATCATCGAGATCGATGCCGCCAGCAATAATGGCGTTGAGGACATCCGCGACCTACGCGAGCGGGTGCAAATTGCGCCGTCGAGCGCCACGCACAAAATCTACATTATCGACGAGGTCCACATGCTGTCCAAGCAAGCATTCAACGCGCTGCTCAAAACCCTCGAGGAGCCGCCGGCTCATGTGGTGTTTATCCTGGCTACTACTGATGCCGACAAACTGCCCGCCACCATTATCAGCCGCGTCCAGCGCTATCATTTTCGCAGCATCCCGCCACGCGTCGCCGCCGCACATCTACGCCACATCGCCGACAGCGAGTCGATCCTGATCGATGGCCAAGCTTTGATGCTGATTGCCGAGCACGGCCGCGGCAGTTTTCGCGATAGCATTAGCCTGCTCGACCAAATGCGTAGCGTCGCTACCGCCGATACCACCATCACGCGCACCATGGTGGCCGATAGCTTAGGCCTGGCTGATCATCAGCTGGTGACGCAGCTGATCGATGCCTACCTGGCGAACGATCGCCATGAGGTACTGCAACTGCTCGCCCAGCACCAGCAAAGCGGCGCCAGCACTGCCATGCTGGTGGAGCAGCTGATCAGCGACATCCACACTCGGCTGGCGGACACGCCGCAGCTGCTGGGCCTGCTCGATAGTTTACTTGAGGTGCTACGGTCGTCGCGCCCATACCTAAAACTTCTAACGACATTGACGCTACCGCTGGCGGAGCCATCTACCGCGCCCGCTGCACCGGCCAAAAAACCTGCCAAAAAAACCACGCCGATACCCGAGTCGTTAGAGCGTGATGCACCGCCACCCAAGCCAGTTGAAGCTGAAACGACGCAGTCTCAAGAGGCCGCACCGGCCGATTTGGCCACGCCAGTAGACTGCGACTGGAAGGGTCTGATCGACTACACCAAGCAGCACAGCGTGGCGCTTTACGGCGTGCTGCACAAGGCCAGCTATCGCTACGACGGCACGACGCTGACGATCTACGCAGGCAACAGCTTTAATGCCAAGCGTCTGGAAGACAGCAAACACCGGGCAAAGCTGATGGAGGCGCTGCAGGCGCTGGGCATGGGCGAGGTGAATGTGACGATTACGGCCAGCAAAAAACCACCTGAAGATAGCCAAGCGGCGGCAATTATTGCTATGATGGGGGGAGGAGAAGAAGTAAATGTCAGCTAAAAAAGCCGTGAGCGCCACCAAAGTACCGCCACAAAATATCGATGCCGAAATGAGCCTGCTGGGTGCGGTGCTGATCGACGAGGAGACGCTCGCCGATATTGCCGAGCATGTGACGCCGAAGGATTTCTACGATAAGCGACACGGTATGGTGTATGCGGCGATGATGCGGCTGTTTGAGCGCCACAAGCCGGTTGATTTGCTGACGCTAACAGATGAGCTAAAGAAAAAGGACGAGCTGGAGGCCGTGGGCGGCTCGGCCTATTTGACCGAGCTGACAAATTATGTGCCGACGGCAGCGCATGCCGGTGCCTATGCCGAAATTGTGGCCCAGCGTGCCGTGCGGCGGCGGCTGATTAAGGCCAGCGCCGAGATTGCCGAATATGGTTACGACGATGATACGACCGTGCAGGAGTTGCTAGAGAAGGCCGAGGCCGAGCTATTTAGCGTGTCGGATCAGTCACTCAAACAAGATTTGGTGTCGATCGAATCGATTCTGACGGAGAGTTTTGATCGCATGGAGGAGCTGCATCGCAACAAGGGCGCGCTGCGTGGAATTCGCACTGGCTACCGCGACCTGGACGACAAGACGGCGGGGCTGCAGCGCAGCGACTTGATTATTTTGGCGGCGCGCCCGTCGATGGGTAAGACGACGCTGGTGACTAACCTCGCGTACAACATTGCGACGAACGCCAAGCAACCGGTGCTGTTTTTTAGCCTAGAGATGAGCAAAGAGCAGCTGGTGGACCGCATGCTGTCGGACGCCAGCGGCGTGAACGCCTGGAATATTCGTACTGGTAACCTCACTGACGATGATTTTGCTAAGCTGTCGGACGCGATGGGCGAGCTGGCCGAAGCACCGATATTTATCGACGACACGCCGGGACTGAGCGTGCTCGAGATGCGCACCAAGGCCCGCCGCGCTCAGCACGAGCAGCCGCTGGGGCTGGTGATCGTCGACTATCTGCAGCTGATGCAGGCGTCGGGGCGCAGTGACGGCAACCGCGTGCAAGAGGTGAGCGAGATCAGCCGTGGCCTCAAACTCATCGCCCGCGAGCTGAACGTGCCGGTGATTGCGCTGTCGCAGCTGAGCCGTAGCGTCGAGAGTCGCAGCCCGCAAGTGCCGCAGCTCTCCGACCTGCGCGAATCGGGAAGCATCGAGCAGGACGCCGACATCGTGATGTTTATCTACCGCGAAGCGTATTACAACCCCGAGACCGAGCGCGAAAACATCACCGACCTAATTATCGCCAAGCATCGTAACGGCCCGACCGGCACGATAGAGTTGTACTTCCACCCAGAGCGGCTGAGGTTTATGTCGTTGGACAAAAAGCGCGAGTAATCGGCGGCGGCAATTGAATCCTGCTCCCACACGTATGCTATAATTTTAGTAATACATGAAACACCGCGTCACCGATTTTTTGGTCTATCGCTACCGCTATATTCTGGGGTATGCGTGCATTGCACTACTGATTGCAAGCGTGATATTTGGCGCGGGGCTGATGATCCCAGGCGGCCTGCGCCAAGCCGAGCTGCAAAGCGCTGCTGACAGCGCCAACCTATCGCCGAAACATTTTACGCCGCAAATGGTGGTAGACCTACCGTATCATGCATTGCAGCGCATATCGATGAAACTATTCGGCCTGACCAACCTCGGTATCAAAGCGCCGTCGATGCTACTGGCCGGCCTGACGTCGATCGGGCTGGTGATATTGTTTCGCAGTTGGTTTAGGCATAACGCAGCGATTATTGCCATTGTGCTGACGATTTCGCTACCAGGATTTATGTTTGTCGCGCAAGACGGCACGTCACTGAGCTACTACTTGGCGGTATCGGTGTGGCTACTGGTAGCAGCGACATTTGTACTGTGGTATCGCAGGCCGCATCTGCTATGGAAAATCGTGCTGTTTGGGCTTGCGGCACTAAGCCTGTATACGCCGCTGGGATTGTGCCTAATTGTAGCGCTGCTTTGCATGACATTTATCCACCCGCATGCTCGAATTCTGGTGCGCAGCTGGTCAATTCCCAAACTATCGGCGGCGTTTGGCGTGTTCGTGGTGGCGGTGTCGCCGCTGATTTATGCCAGCCTGCTCGACCGACACATTTGGCGCGCATTAATCGGCATTCCAGAGCATATCGACTGGCTGGCAAATCTGGCTACCGCATCCAAAACCTTATTTGGCTTCTGGCTGCCAGCATCTGGCGAGCTGATTTCGCCGCTGTATCCGATGGGCTTTACGATACTAATGCTGATCGGCGTCTATCGACTGTTTCAGGTGCGCTACACCGTGCGTAGCTACCTGACGTGGGCCTGGGCGCTACTGATGGCGCCGTTTATCCTGATGAATCCCCAGTATGCGCCGCTAACGGTAGTGATTGCATCACTGTTTGCGGTCCGCGGCATGGCGTATCTGATTATCCACTGGTACCAAATGTTCCCGCGCAACCCCTACGCCAGGATCGCCGGCCTGTTGCCGCTAGCGCTGTTGGTGCTGAGTATCGGATTTTCGAATATCAACCGCTACACCTATGGGTACGCCTACACCCCAGATGTAGCGTCGTATTTTACGCGTGATCTGACATTGGTAAATGCCGAGCTAGCCAGCCTTAAGGGTTCGCCCGCTACGATCGTGGTGGCGCCAGAGGAGCGTGACGTATACGATACCGTGGCGCGTTATCACAACCAGGTAGCGATAACGACCGAGCCGCCAGCAGCGACACCCGCTACGCTGATTGTCTCGCGCGCCGCCCACAATCGGCAAGTAGCTGCCGCCGAATCTGGTGCGTCTCCCAGTATCAACGCCGAAGCACAGCAATCCGCCGCCACGCTATCGCGCATCTTGACATCCAGCCGCTCGACAAGCGCCGACCGCTTCTACATCTACCAAAAATAGCGTATACTAAATACTAGTCATATTTATGGAGGAAAATGCTTATGGCCCTGAACCAAATGAAGATGCTTAATGATCTACGCAAAGCCCAGAAAGACCTCGCCAAAGAAATCGTCGAGGTTGAGGCTGGCGACGGCGCTGTTGTCGTGCAGATTACAGGCGAGCTGAAAGTAAAATCGATCAAGATTGATCCCCAATATGTGGATCTCGAGGACATTCACGAGCTCGAACACTGGCTCGAAATCGCTATCCGCGACGGCATGGCTAAAGCGCAAGAAATCGCCGCCGAAAAAATGAAGCCGCTGATGGGCGGCCTCGGCAACCTAGGTCTGTAGGAGCAATTCTTGACAGAGATTTTGCCTGCGGCGCTGCGCAGCGTCATCGATGAGCTTGGCCGACTTCCCGGAGTTGGCGCGCGTACCGCCGAGCGCTATGCGTATTATTTGCTGCGGGCCACTCCCGAGACCTCGCGCAGCCTCGCCAAACGCCTCACCGAGCTGCACGATCTGGTCCATACCTGCCCGCGTACTTTTGCGCTGATCGATGCCGGGCAAACTATTTCGCCGCTCTATGCCGACGAAAGCCGCGACCGCCAGCTGGTGGCCGTTGTCGAGGAGCCGCTCGATATCGTCGCGCTCGAGCGCACCGGCCAATACCGCGGCACGTACCACGTGCTGGGCGGGGCAATTAGCCCGATTGATGGCATCGGTCCAGAGCAGCTACACATTCCAGAGCTGCTCCAGCGCATTACGGATGATGCCGTAACAGAGGTCATTATCGCGACCAACGCCAGCGTCGAGGGCGAATCGACCGCATTATTTATCCAGCGCCAGATTCGCGACCGTCATCTGGATGTCACGCTATCGCGCCTCGCCCGCGGCATCCCCGTTGGTGTCGACCTAGAATACGCCGACCAAATCACCCTGGGCCATGCGCTCGAAGGCCGCAGAGCGCTTTAGCTTAATCGTTACACCAAGATACATTAAACTAAAACGGAACAGCCCAGTACAATTAGGTTTGTAACAACTAACTAATTGGAAAGGACTGTTCCTATGACTAGTCTAGCAGATATACCGAGCGAAGCTCGGTGCAAACAGCTCATTCATGAGCTGGTGGCGCACCAATCAACCCATCCGCCATGTGGCCAACGTATTGCCTGGAAGCGCAATCGGGAGTATGGCTGGTGCCGGCATTGCAGGACGAAGATACGCCCTAAAGCTGCTACCTGGCTTCGAGGGAGTAACCTTCGTTACCAGGTTATCTTCTTTCTGCTCAAGGCATGGCAGTCCCGACAAAGCCCTGGGAGTATCCGTGCTACGGTAGGGCTGAGCTACCCAACCATTCAGCGCTGGTATATGCGCTTCCGTCGCCATCTTCCGCCCGATGGCGGCGAACTGCTCTCGGGCGTCGTTGCCGTGGATGAGGCATGGTTTGGCAAGAAACGCTATGGTGGACAAACTATCGTGATGGGTGGCATCGAGGTAGATACCAGGAGGCTCCGCCTCCGGGTAATCCCCGACACCGACCAGGATAGCATTGAGCTGTTCCTGCAAGCATGGGTAACAAGAGGCACTCACCTCATCACTGATGCGGCGGCCAGCTACAACGGTGTCGAGTGGCTGGGCTATTCCCGAGAGAGCTACAACCACTCTGCCTGCCACTTTGGACAAACTAACCACATCGAGTGCATATGGAGCGCCATGAAACGCCACCTTAGAAAACTTTACGGTTGCATCCCCACCACGCACCTTGCAGTATTCCTACGCGAATGGGAAGCCAGACACAACCAGCGGAGCCTCTTCGAGTCTCCGCTGAGCTACCTACGTGCTACGGTTGTTCCGGATTAGTTGACTGAATCGAGTTTTTGGGTGCTGAAGCTTCACAACTTCTACTACGACATCCGCTGTTCGATCGTCGAGCTGGTACTGGTACCGCTCGGCATCAGCCGCGGGCTCACCGTGTACGTGAGAGGCAAGGAGTGACCGATATGAGAACTACCCCTCCGCAGCTTCGGCTTCGGAGGGGTCTCATTTTTCGAACGGCTTCATCTCTGGTACAATAGGGGTAATGTTTGATGAAACTATCCAGCTTATTACCGACGCCAGGCGCATTGTCGTAATTCAGGCCGAGAATCCCGATGGCGATAGTATTGGCAGCAGCCTGGCGCTCGAGGAAATCCTGGGCGATCTGGGTAAAGACGTGACGCTTTTTTGCGAGATCGACGTGCCAAAATACCTGCGCTATATTCGTGGTTGGGACCGCGTAACAAATGACTGGCCCGGCCAATTCGACCTAGCGATCATCGTCGACACCACCAGCGAAACATTGCTGCAAAAAACCCTAACGCTACCCGGCGCTCGCCATGCACTCGAGACTACCCAGGTACTGGTGATCGACCACCACACCGACGCCACCGACGAGCTGCAGTTTGCGCACGACAGCCTACTCAGCGAAGCAGTTGCGACTGGCGAGGTCATCTACGAGCTCGCCACGCGGGCCAACTGGGCCATCAACCCGATGGCTGCAGAGCAGTTATTTATATCCATCATGGCAGACAGCCTGGGCCTAACAACGCAGGCCACCACACCCAAAAGCTACCTGACCGCCGCGCAGTTAGTCGAACTAGGCGCCGTACCGGCCGATATCGAGGAACGCCGGCGCGAATTCATGAAAAAGCCCGCCGACATCCTAAGCTACAAAGCCGACCTGATCAAACGCATTGAGTACCATCTGGATGGCCGCTTGGCGACAGTGCACATCCCGTGGGATGATATCGCCCAGTATAGCGACCGCTACAACCCAAGCGTGCTAGTGCTCGACGAAATGCGACTAGTCGAGGGCGTCGAGGTGGCCTGCGCTATCAAGACCTATCCCGATGGCAAACTGACCGGCAAGCTACGCGCCAATCGCCCCATCTGCACCACCGTCGCCGGGTATTTTGGCGGCGGCGGGCATCCGTACGCCGCAGGATTCAAACTGCACGAGGAATACGACCAAGTGATGCGCGAACTGATCGACGCTACCGCCAAAGCGCTCGAGGCCGAAGCATGAAACTCTATAACACCCTGACGCGCCGCGTCGACGAGCTACAGCCACTTGACGGCAAAAACATCACTCTCTACACCTGCGGCCTGACTGTCTATAGCCAGCCGCACATCGGCAACTGGCTTGGCTATATCTATTGGGATGTGCTGGTGCGCGTACTGCGGGCTGCCGGCTATACGGTAGAGCGCACCCAGAATATCACCGATGTCGGGCACCTGACGAGCGACGACGACAATGGCGACGACAAGATGGAGGTCGGCGCCCGCCGCGAGGGTATCACCGCCTGGGATGTTGCCGCCAAATACATCGCCATCGCCGACCGCGAGGCGGCTCAGCTGCAGCTTCTCCCGCCGGACCACCTTGTTCGCGCCACCGCCATGATCGCCGAGCAGATCGCTTTTGCCCAAGTGCTCGAAGCCAAGGGCTACACCTACATCATCCCCGGCGACGGCCTGTACTACGACACTAGTAAGTTTCCACGCTACGCCGATTTTGCGCACCTAGATATCGATGGCCTCGATGCCGGCGCACGTGTGTCGGTCGAGGGCAAGCGCAATATCACCGATTTTGCTATTTGGAAATTCAGCCCTACTAACGCAACACGCGATATGGAATGGGATAGCCCGTGGGGTAGGGGATTTCCTGGCTGGCACCTCGAGTGCTCGGTAATCGCCCGCGAAACCCTTGGCGATCGCATCGATATCCATACCGGCGGTATCGACCACATCCCGGTGCATCACACCAACGAAATCGCCCAAACCGAAGCCGTCACCGACCAGCAGTTTGCCAGCATCTGGCTGCACGTCAACCACATCAAGGTCGACGGCGCCAAAATGAGCAAATCGCTGGGCAATATCTATAGCCTGCAAGACATCACCGATCGCGACTACAACCTCGAGGCCTTCAAAGTGTTCGCACTGAGCAAACACTATCGCCGCGAGGGCAATTTTACCTGGGAGGCGATGGACCTTGCCGCTGGCCGCCTCAAAGCGTGGCAACATTTGGCCGAGCTGCGCCACCAGCCACTCGCTACCATCCCCGACGATGCACGCGTCAGCATGGGGCTTATACCTGGTGGCTACCAAAAATTAGTTGATGGCGACTATCAGCGCGAGATTACACAGCATCTGTCAAATGACCTCAATACAGCCGAGGCACTAATGATTATTGACCAA
>DDFI01000007.1:0-56423 GCA_002337095.1 Candidatus Saccharibacteria bacterium UBA1932 | reverse complement strand
CCCAGGGCATTACCGTACGAGACACCAAATACGGGCAAATTTGGGAACGAATCTAAACGGAGTTACGCTTCGCCCTGAAGTTTTTTGACGAGTTTTGTCAGCGGCTTTTCGCTCTCGATACGAGCTTTACGACTATGCTTGAGGTACTCCTCGAGCAGCACCTTGATGCAGCCGGCGATAGGAATTGAGATAATACCGCCAATCAGACCAAACACATAGATGCCAATGGTCAATGCCACCAGCACTGCGAGCGCGGACAGCTCGACATGACGGGCCTGGACCGTAGGCGCAATGAGGTTGTTTTCGACCTGCTGGTAGACGAAGAAATAAATGACAAAGATCAAACCAGCGAGCGGCGCATTAATCGCAAGCAGTATGCCAACGAGCGCACCGCCAAGGGTGGCGCCAAAGAGCGGGATGAGCGAGAATAGGAAGCAGATTGCAACAGCGGGAAAGGCAAGGTTTGCGGGAGTGCCGGGCACAAATAGTGCGATAAGCGCGACAACTATACCGGCACACACACCATCAATCGCCGAAATCGTAAGCTGCCCCGTAACATACCCACTGACAACACGGTGCATACGCTGAATGAGATTACGGTGATACTCCATACGCTCGTGGTCGGTGTAGAGCGCCCAAATACGACGCGCCCACTCAGGCCCCTCAAGGAGCATAAGAAACGTCAGCACGAGGATAAAGAATGTCGAGGCAATAAATGAGAAGATCGAGCCTACTCCTGCGACGACGTTTTGACCAAAGCTACCCGCCCAGCCAGAGGTACTATCCTTGATCGACGCAACTGCGCTATCCACCTGTGGCTGTATATGATATTTGTCGATCAATCCACCTACGGCTCGCCACTGACGCGAAGCTTGTTCGACAAGCTGAGGCGCAGAATCGACAAGCTTAGCGGTCTGCTGCACAATCGGCGGAATCACAAGAAAAATTAACGCGCCAAGCAAACCAATCACTACGAGAAACGCCAGCATAGTCCCGATAATTCGACTACGGCCCGGGATCCGGCGCGCAATCCATGTGACCGGCTGATTCAGCGCAAGCGCCAAAAATACCGCAATGCCAATAATCATAAGTGCTTCGCGAGCGCTGTACATCGCGAGAATCGCAAAGGCAAATCCAATCACGACCAACCAGAATCGCACAAATGTCTGGGTGTCAATTTCAATCTTTACTTTCATATAAAAAGTATACCACCCATGGCGGGCGGTGTATACTAAAGAGATATGAGTAACGTAATAACTGTCAAAAATTTTCGCATGGATTTCGGTAAAAAAACCGTCATTCGTGACCTCTCATTTGAGGTCAATAGGGGCGAAGTGTTCGGGTTTCTCGGCAGCAATGGCTCTGGCAAAACTACCACCATCCGCGCACTCCTCGGAATTTACCGCCCCACCGCCGGCGAACTGCTCGTCAACGGAAAGCAATTCCGCCCCGCCGACGATAGCTCGATGCTCGGCTACCTACCCGAGGAACGCGGCCTCTACAAAAAAGAAAGGGTCATAGATATCATGATTTATTTTGGCCGACTACGAGGCATGTCGCGCAACGAAAGCCGCCAATGGGCCGAGCAGTATCTTGCCCGTGTAGGCCTTGGTGAATATGCGACGACGCGCCTAGAAAAACTTTCAGGCGGCCAACAGCAGAAAGTTCAGCTTGGCGTGACCATCATGAACAATCCAAAGCTGCTGATTCTCGATGAGCCAACCAAGGGATTCGACCCCGTCAATCGTCGTCTCCTCATGGACATTATCGAAGAGCGACAAAAAGATGGTGCAACCATCGTCTTTATCACTCATCAAATGGAAGAGGTCGAGCGCCTATGCGACCGCGTGCTCCTGCTTAAGGACGGCACCGCTCGCGCCTACGGCACGGTAGCTGATGTCCGCAAGCAGTTTGGCAATCGTAGTCTCGATGATATCTTTGTCGAAATTTATAGTGACGAAAACCAGGAGGCAAATAATGCATAATCTCGGCACCGTATATTCATTCGAGGTGGTCCGCACGCTCAAGAAAAAATCATTTTGGATCACCCTAATGGTATTTCCTATCATGATGGTCGCGCTCGGTTCGGTAATGTATTTTTCGAACAAAACCACCGAGGAAAAGTCCCTCCAAATGTCCAAAGAAAAATTCTCGACCATCATGACTGATGAATCGCACATCGTCAACCAAGACCTCGCAAAGGGCATGGGCATCCAACAAGTGAGCGACAAACAATCCGGCATCGAGCAAGTCAAGTCCGGCAAGGTTGATGCATACATTTACTATCCAGCCGATCTCGCCAAAAACCAGGTAGAGATCTATGCCAAAGAAGCCGGGGTGTTCCAAAATGATAAATATTCGAGTGTTGCCAAACTACTCATCACTCAGTCGGCCACCCAGGCCGTCACCGGCAATTACCAGGCGGTGCTCACAAATCATTTCAATGTCATGACACAGACCTACCAAAACGGCGCAGAATATGATGGCATCAAAAAAATGATTGCGCCGGGGCTGTTCCTTGTTATGTTCTATTTTGTCATCGTGATGTTTGGTAGCCAGGCGATGGTCAGTACGACCGAAGAAAAAGAAAATCGCGTGATAGAGATGATTCTCACAACCGTTGAGTCCCGTACGCTCGTCGTTGGCAAGATCCTTTCGATCGTGACGCTCGCATTGTTGCAAGTCAGCATATTTGTCGCTCTAGGGCTTGCTGCATATAGCAACTTTTACTCGATACTAGGCCTCCCCGCGATTGACTGGACACTCCTCTTCGTCGATCCGCCACGCATCGTACTCGCAGCCGTACTATTCTTCGTGTCGTTTCTGATGTTTACCGGTCTGCTCGTGACTGTTGGCGCGGCCGCCCCTACCGCCAAAGAAGCAAATAGTTTCTTTGGCTTCCTAATGATGCTGTTATTTGGGCCTCTTTATGCCGCATCACTATTTATTTCTGCGCCCGAATCCATCCTCGTCAAGGTCTTGACGTTTTTCCCACTCACGAGTCCGGTTCCGATGCTGCTTCGAAATGCCGTCGGTAATCTCGAGCCATGGGAAGTCGCCCTTGGCCTCGCAATCCTCTTAGCATTTACTGTTATTACGCTTGGGGTTGCGGTACGCACCTTCCGCTACGGCGCTGTCGAATACTCCAAGAAACTTTCGCTGGGCATGATTCTCGGCAAGTCACCAAAAACCGCAAAGTAACAACATCGGGAAGCAAATACCTCATTGGTGATGACGAAATTATCAATCATACTCATGCTTACGGTATACTAGGGAGAGATGAGTTATAGCACGAAATCAATTCGCGATACCCTGCACGAGCTCGATACCTCACGCGACGGTCTGAGCAATTCTGTCGTCCGTGAGCGTATCGCGACCTACGGCCCAAATAGTATCCGTCTACCGAATGAGCCGCTGTGGCGTCGCATCTTGGCGCCATTTCTCGATGTATTTGTCGGGGTGCTGTTGGTCGCGGCAGCGATCAGCATCTGGCATAATGCCATGATCGATGCGATCATTGTGCTCGTTATCGTCATAATCAATGCCGTCATCTACTATGTCCAGCGGTATACGACCGATCGCGTCCTGGCCGCGCTCCAGCGCTCAGACCCCACCAAAGTCGACGTCTTTCGCGATGGACGCCTGACCGCCATCAGCGCCGAACAGCTGGTGCCTGGCGACATCATTGTCATGAGCGAGGGCCAAAAAATCCCCGCCGATGGACGCATTATTGAAGCCGAGTCACTGCGCATCAATGAGTCGCAGTTTACAGGCGAATCAGAGCCGATAGCAAAACAAGTCGCGCCGCTCGCGCGCGAAAAAGAAATCTATGAGCAGTCTAGCATGGTGTTTCAAGGTACATTCGTTGTCGGCGGCACCGCTACGGTGGCGATTACCGCTACGGGCAATGCGACGGAATTCGGTCGCCTCGCACACCTCTCGGCGGCGGACCGCGACGAACGTAGTCCTGTCCAACAAAAAATCGACGTGCTCATTCGTCGTATCATTCTCTCTGTAGCGCTAATTTCGGCGGTTGCATTTGGCCTAAGTCTTTACCGCGGCATGGAGGCGTTTGAGAGCTTGCGGTTTGTCATCGCGCTGGCAGTCAGCGCCGTACCAGAAAGTCTCGCGATTGCAATTTCTGTCGTTCTAGTGCTAAATATGCGCGTCATGGCTCGTCGCCGCGCTCTTGTTCGGTCAATGCGCGCCGCCGAGACCATTGGCACTATTACCACTATCGCTACAGACAAGACGGGTACGCTCACTCGCAACATCTTGTCGGTGCGAGAAATTTCACCAGGGCCAGACGCCTCGGCGCAGCAACTCCAGCACGCCATAGCCTGCAGCGCAAACCCCGCTCGTCAACAAAATTACGACCCGCTCGACATTGCTTTTCGCAACTACGAGCCACTCCCTGCGAAGACACATGGTGCTACAAAATTCTATCCGTTCGACACTGCGCTCGCGATGAGCGGAGCTGTATGGCATCATGGCAAAGAATACGTGATATATCTCAAAGGCGCACCCGAGCACATCCTTGCGCGCAGCGATCTCACTTCGCACGAGCATGAGCAGCTGCTGCATACTGTCCGACGTATGGCAGGCGAGGGGCTACGAGTCATCGCAGTGGCACACACTACTCACAGCCAAGCCCCGGAGACGCTCAAAGATCTTTCGTCGACGCCCCCGATGGTATTTGACGGCCTCGTCGGCATCGCCGATACGCTGCGTCCCGAAGCGGCACACGCAATTCACACTGCACTCAATGCCGGCATTACAGTGCGTATGATCACGGGCGACCACCTAGAGACGGCGTATCATATCGGACGCGAACTCGGCATTGTGTCGCGACGCGAAGACGTATTTGACTGTAGCGTCATGTCCGCGCTAAGCGATGAGGAATTAGACCAAATTGTTGAGCACTGTCTCGTGTTTTCTCGCGTGAAACCAGAGCACAAGCACCGCCTCCTAACCGTTCTACGCAAACATAATATCACCGCCATGACGGGCGACGGCGTCAATGATGTCCCTGCACTAACCCACGCCCACGTCGGAATCGCGATGGGAAGTGGCACAATGATCGCTAAGGACGCCAGCGACATCATCCTCCTCAATGACAATTTCAAGACCATCATTGATGCAGTGCGCCAGGGCCGTACGACGTATGTCAATATCCGCCGCATGGTTGTCTACCTCATCGCTACTAATCTCGGGGAAGTGCTCGTATCAATCGCCGCACTACTTGTGGGAGTACCGATTCCGCTAGTTGCCATTCAAATCCTGTGGATTAATCTCGTCACCGACACGGCACTTGTCATACCGCTAGGCCTCGAGCCCGGCGATACTCGCGCGATGAAATATCCGCCGCGCGACCCTGCGGCACCGCTGGTAACTCGCTATTACGCCAGTCGAGTCATTGCCGTCGCAGTTGCTATCGCCGCTATTACATTTACAACGTATCTGCTATTTTTGCCTCACTACGACGTGGCATATGCACGGACCATGGCATTCACTGTGCTCGTTGCTACGCAATGGGCAAGTGCGCTATCGCTGCGCAGCGATCTCGAACCGCTTGTCGTCCGTCTAAAACGCTGGAATCCAACATTTTATCTCGGTCTCGTCATTACGGCACTGCTACAACTTGCAGCGTTTACTACGCCGCTTGGCAGCTATCTCCATCTCGCGCCAGTAGCCATCGGGGATATCTTTATCGCAAGCCTCATCGGCTTTATCGCCACCATCCTCATCATCGAACTTCACAAATACATCGGTCGAGTCTGGCTACCGGCTGCCCATACAAAGTAAACGCACGGTGGTGTATACTACATCGTATGAAACGTCTCGATGGGTACTCACAGCATTTCCTCCGCTCACCGCGACTTGTGGGAGAGCTCATCGGCCATAGCAATATCCGGAAGAACGATCTGGTCTACGATTTAGGTGCCGGTAGCGGTATCATTGCAACACAGCTAGCGTGGCGATGTCGCGAGGTTGTCGCCGTAGAGATTGAGCCGACGGCATTTGAGCAGCTCCAGCGCAACGCAGCAACACACGATAACATCACGTGCTTGAAGCAAGATATTATGAAGATAGTCTTTGCGGATGCTACCTACAAAGTATTCGCCAATATCCCATTTCACCTCAGCGCAGCTATTGTGCGCCGGCTTGCCACGCTTGCTACGCCGCCTCGCGCAGTCTATCTAGTCGTCCAACAGCAATTCGCACACAAACTCCTTGCTGATAATCGACACTTTACGAGTCAGCTTGGTGCACAGCTCGCACCCTGGTGGAGCGCCCGCGTGAGGCGCCCCCTCAAGCGTCACGACTTTACGCCGCCACCAGCCGTAGAGACATGCCTGCTCGAGCTCAAGCCTCGCGAGCAGCCGCTTGCGGCATGCCCACGCGCGGACTATGAGCAGTTTGTTACAAAATGTTTTACCAATCCTCGCTATTTTAACGAGATACGTTCACGCATCCCGTCGCTTGTCGAACACAACCGTACGCCATCTCAGCTCACCGCCGAACAATGGGCCGAGCTAGCGCGAATTATTTAGACTTGCTGTCCGGTCGCAAGTGCATAGAACATGCCAATCGCCGCTGTCGCCATGACCACAAATGTCAACCACAGGAATGTTCGAGACATGATTTTGCCGCGATACTCGCCCAGGATAGCCCGGCTGCTATTGATGCGTGCGATAAAAAACAGTAACGGCACCGCTGCGACTCCATTAAACGCGGCAGTGAATACCAGCGCTTTAAACGGATTGATGTGCAAAAAATTAAGCGATAGCCCAACGAGCGTCGAGATGATAATTACGCCATAAAAACCGCGCGCCTTAGAAAACTTACGATACAGGCCAGATTTCCACCCAATAGCTTCGGACAGTGCATATGCCGCAGAACCCGCCAATACAGGTATACCCAGTAGGCCGAGACCAATAATACCAATCGCAAATACGACCTTGGCCATATATCCCGCGTTGGGGAACGACTGGACGAGGGGCTCGAGGGCTTTTGCCGCATCGGCTGCCGAAGTGATGTCATGGATACCATTGCTAAATAGCACCGCAGCTGCGACAATGATAATAAACCACTGGCCTAGCTCCGCAACTATCATACCGATGATAGTGTCGAGGCGAATATCGCGCATAAATCTGCGCGTCAGGCGAGGTTTTCCGCCGCGCTGGGCCAGCATGTGGCGCGAGACTTCTTCCTCGACTTCGCCCGAAGCTTGCCAAAAGAACATGTACGGTGATATTGTCGTACCAAACACCGCCGTGATAAGGAATAGATACTCGAAATCGAACCGAATGTGTGGCACGAGCGTGGCATTGACGATCTCGCCCCACGACTGATTCACCATCAGTGCTGTAATGGGGTAGGCAAGGAGGGCGAGGGCGAGCCACTTGAGCACACGGGCGTACTGTCGGTAGCTGACGAATACCTCGAGCAATATAATGAGCAGCGCAAACCCGATACAGAGCATCGGAATCGGTACATCAACGATCAGCGCCGCAGCTGCCGCCACCGCACCTATATCTGCTCCGATATTGATAGTGTTTGCCACCACTACCAGTCCGACCAAGGCGTAGAGGATACGGCGGGAATAATTGTCCTTAATGACACCCGCCAAGCCCTGTCCAGTGACCGCCCCTATGCGCGAGCACGCTTCTTGCACCGCGACAAGCAGCGGAATTTGATAGAGCGCCGTCCACAGCTGCGTATAGCCAAACTGTGCACCTGTCTGGCTGTAGGTCGCGATCCCCGAAGGGTCGTCATCGGCCGCGCCAGTCACTAGGCCAGGGCCGAGGATTCGCAGCACTCGCGTAAACTTGGCTTTTCGAATGACGGGGCGCCGTGGGTACAGGGGACGGAGCATTCGCGCTAGCAAAGACGGCCGCCGCCGCTTGTTTGTTTTTTTGGTTACCATAAGCATATTCTATAGAATAACTGTGTTTCCTACAATATATCGCAAGCCGCGCGATAGATGCCTACTTTTTTGATACGTAGGGATTGCCTGCGATGTAATAGCGGCGTAGCTCGTGGACGGCGCGCGAAATGCCGACGCGCGTGGTCGCCACGATCGAAGCCTCTGGCAGCGCCGGGCGGCGGACAAGCCGGATCGGTGACGCGACGAGCGAGTGGCCATTGTGCGTCAGCGTAGCACCAAGCGCTTGCGCCACTTTGCCCGGGCCATTGGTGGCCTGTTTGCCAGACGTACCGCGGCGGCGCTCAATCGTATCGCTACCGTCGATCGGCTCGACAGCACGAATCAGCACCCCCGATCCATAGCCCTCCTCGCCGCAAACCACATTGATACAGTGGTGCATGCCGTAGGTAAAATACACATACAGATGGCCGGCGGCGCCAAACATCACGCTATTGCGCTTAGACTGGCCACGGTAGGTATGGCTGGCTTCGTCGGCCTGATCGTATGCCTCCACCTCGACAATACGCACGCGCACCATCTTGCCATCGATATCACTGACAAGCTCGCAGCCAAGCAGTCGCCGCGCAGCTGCTCGCGCCTCGAGCGGCAACCACCCAAAGTCAACGTTATTCATATGTACCATTATGCCACACTATCGCCCGCGCCAGGAGACTGAGCCTTACTCCTCTCCCGCCACGAGATACTCGTGATGCCGCTAGGGCTCATCCCGACGCTTATCAGCGGCGGCGTAAAAAGCGCCGCGCTGACGTATCGGTAATGTCGATGCTAGGGTGAAGGCGGCTAGCTGTGGTGGGGATTCGAATCGCGGCTCAAACAAGGAAAATCTCGCAGGCAATAGATACCTGCGAGATTCTTCTTTGGCCCACTTTTACGCCTTTGCACGAGCCCATTTTGCGACCGAATGCCAGAAATAGGGTTCCGGCGGGCCGGGTCGGGAGCGACTCACTGAGAAAAGACTTGAGAGAGTGTTTCTAAGTTGTTGTTTTACATAAGCTTACATTTAAATCACTTTTAGCAATTCTCTATTAAACCCATAAAACAGCTACTCGAGCTTAAGGCCCAAGTTAGCCAGGGTCGGGTTAAACCCTGGCTAAAATCGTGCGCATCTAACATTACTTACGTTCGTCAAAATAAGGTGAAGGCGAAGTTTCCGGCATAGGCATTTGTAAATCACTTTGCTCATTCCAGCGCACAATACGTTCACGTACATGTTGTCTCGATTGATATCCTAGCGAGCGTATAACTCCAGTGTCAGCTAAAGATCGTCCAGACGTGAATGGGTGGGCAGCTATCGCAGCCATGGCAAGACGAGTGACAGTTGCAGGCCCGATAATTTGTGCAAAAATACCCGTTCTTGTTTCAGAATCTATTCTATCTAAAGCATAGTATTTTACTCCACAGGCTCCTACTTTTAGGGCACAGCGAGCGTGTGCAAGTTCATGTGAGGCTGCTTCATCTGCCATCCACGGTTTCGCCTCTGGAAAGTAATTATGAAGCATATGCTCATGTAATTCCTCTATGGTATCAAAATAGTACCTGCCTTCCCTAGGAGCAAATGGTGCGATTTCGTAGGGTCTCTCGTCGAGTAAGTCAGCCAGCTCATCAACTGACAAACGCTCCAGCGCTTTTTTGCGCTCAATATTACTAAGAGCGTCTAACTCAAGATATTTCATTATAGGTTTATAATAAGACTAATATATCTTTTGTCAACTTCTTCTTCGGAAAATCCTAACTTACAATACTTAAAGGCGGGATACAGTGTAATGATATAAAGTACATGCACCGAATTATCCCTGAAACCAAGGCTACGCGGCGGGTTGAGTCGGGGTGACCTGCCGAAAAACCTCATTTTTCGCATTCTTTCTCTGAGGTGGCTGGGATGGAGGGATTCGACTGACCTCCGGCGAGCCCGGAACTGCTCGTGACGAGCATAGCTCGTCCGGCAGATTCCCTTGCGGAGCACCGACGTGGCGCTCCTCACCCCGAATGTTCTCAGCAAAGCTGAGGCATTCGCGAGTTCGAATCCTACTATCAATACAAAGAGAAACTCCGTAAACCACGGGGGCTTACGGAGTTTTTTCTTTGGCTGTCCTATCAGAGGCGGATTCTAAAAAATATAACACCCTAGTCGAGTATATTCGCTCAGTATCTATCGAGCTATTGTAACCTTAATATCCTCATCCTCAAGGTCAAGATATTCAAGTAGTTTCATTATTATCTTCTTTTTATAATTCGTGTCCGTGCCAGTTTCTATAAAGTACAAAGTTTTGCCAATTTCTCTAGGGTTTATTAAGTTGTCTCCATCAGGACGTATGTAACGTGCAAGAAATGCATCTTCACCGATAGTATCAAAGAGCTCTGGGTTTTCGCCAAGTAATTTCTCTACGATACTTTCAAATGCATCTGCCCAGCTCGTAACTTTTGATGTCTCTCCTAGGATAGATACTGATGTTACAATCGTACCTTTTAGGTCTTCATCCTCCCTAAAGAAGTACTCCCTGTCGGTGTTCGGAGCCTCGTAGTCCGTCACTGGCATAGGCCAAATCCTTTTAATCTGCTCAAGCCACCAGTCTGCTCTTTGACTAAGAGTGTCCTCGTTCCATACTTCAGAGTCTCTAATAAATGAGTTGATTAGTAATGGACTTGAATTAAAGCCATGCTCGATTGTCTTTTTAACCTCAAAGGACTTGTTTGAATACTCTGAGTTGTACCCAGTAAGCGTGAGGTTTGGTAACGTGTGCAAGTATTGGTCATGAACAGTATCATACTCACTGCCTAGCATGTCTTTCCAGCTCTTGCTGAGTGTTTGAGGCATGACGTGCTCGATACTTACCTTGACATCACCAGAGGAGATTGATCGCAGCAGCGCAGATTCATTGGCCTGGAGCTTGTCATCTACCGAGCTCAATACAAAATTATTATACCAACTTCGCTGTGCATAAAACGGGTTACTGCCTATCGCATTCTTAACGTCTAGGTCTGTCGGGAATCGAGCCATTCCGATACGCTCAGTAAGTACGTGCGTCAAGATGTCAATATAACTTACTGAGGAGGCTTCAGATAGATGCGACTGGATATCTTTATCAAGAATTGAGAAGAATTTATTTAGTCCCGACGTTGCGATGTTGCACAAGATACGCCTCACAAGATATGTTTCAACAATCTCGAACACACGCTTTACGTCATCAGCCGTCAGCTGATTTGCCGAATATCGCTCAAGAACCCTCATCATAAACGGATAGACTGTTTCAATCTTGAGGAAATTCAGACGAAAACCTGCGTCCTTGAACGTGGAGTATGCGCCGCTTTTATCGACATTAAACTTGAGGAATTGATAATGCTCTAAATATCGGATTACTTCACCATAGAATGAATCAAGTAGTTCAATATTTGACTGATCGTGGATATCACTCTCGAACTGACGCCTAAACTCTGGGTATACGTGCTCGAGCTTCACATCTCGCTGATATTTACTTATAAGATACATGCGGAAGAAGTCGGTGATATGGTCTTTATTTATATCCGTAAGGCTCTGCTCAATAACTTTCCAGTACGTATCAAGTACGTGTTGTCGAGCCTTTTTATCATTCAACATCAAAGAGAAGTTTCTAATCTTGTCACCGTCCGTCAATGCTTTGCCTGTGGAGTTGATACTTTCAAAGACTTCCTGTGGATTGTCATCACCCGCATCAAGAGCAATTGTCACAATTTCAAATCGGCTCAGGACGTCGATATACCGCTCTAGCTGACTCTTCGTTAAGAAATATTCATGAAACTGGTGATATGCTCGGTAAAGCTTACTCTCTTTATGTTTTTCAGTAAGATCACCTTTTTCAAAGATCCGCTCGAATATCTCATTGTCCGTTGTCACGGTTCGTAATTTGATCCGATTCTCCTCATCACCTACACGTGCAGCAAATTCGTTGTATAGATACTGCTTCATGATTTGCTCTGCTGGTATGCTGCACTTTTCAGGGTAATCTTTTGCAATGTGATACAGGGCAGTCAGCATCAAAAGAATGGTTGTTGATCTTTGCTGGCCGTCGATAATAACGCTATCGTTATTCTCTACGACATACACGACACTTCCAAAGAAGTGAACTTTATTTTTATCAAGTGCCGACTCTATGTCGAGCAGTAATGAGTCGATATTTGTTTTATCCCACGAGTATGGTCGCTGGAAATCTGGAATGACAAAATATTTGTTTGGAGTATAAAGGAAATCCTTTATGTTATTGTGGGTAACTTTCATATCCTCATTATAGCAGTTTAGGCAGCTGCATATGAGCCACATCGTTAAAGTGTTGTAATTCTGATATAATACTTTATATGACCGATAAAATTCAGTGGACGCTTGAGGACGATGTCAACGACTATGTCAAGCAACAGTTCGATCGCATGGGTAAAATAAAAAACCGTGATTACACCGTAGAATCAAGCATGTCTATGTATATGCGTGAGGCACTGGCAGGCTCTGCTAAGACGAAAACAAAAACCAGCTTTGGCAAACCAGACTTTCAGATAGAAGGACTTCGCGCTGGAGTTCCTGTAATTATCGAGAATAAGCTCCGCCTTAATCGCCTTGTCACGTCCAATAAGGACGGCATCAAACTTGATGACGCATCGGTCTCTAACTTTGCCGCCAACGGTGCGATTTACTATGCTCAAAATATGATTGCCTCGGAAAAATACGGCGAAGTAATCGCTATTGGCTGCGCAGGCGACAATGTAGGCAATGTCAAAATCGAAGTCTACTACGTCTACGGTTCTGGTGATGATACCTACAAACACATGGCACAGTACACGACACTCGACTTCCTCGAAAACAAGGCAACATTTGACCACTTCTATCAGCAGGCGACACTGACCGAAGAGGAAAAGCATAAAATTCTCATAGACTCTCGCGAAAAGCTTCAACGCTACGCTAAAGAACTTAACAAGCTCATGCACAACCACGCCATCACTGCACCAGAGCGGGTACTTTACGTATCGGGCATGTTGCTTTCTATGCAAGACCTTAAGGACGAAAACGGTACGGTTGTAAAACTGGGTCTTACGCCAGACGACCTAAAGGGTATTATGCTTTCAGACTCACGAGATGGAGACGTTATTGTCCGTCATATTACTAATTACCTACGATTAAAAAACATTCCGCAAGAAAAACTCAGTCTCATGCTTGCCAGTTTTGACAAGATTAAAAATGACCCCGATCGTGATAGCCCAGCTACCCCCCTCAAGCAAGTCGCTAGGTTTATCGATGGCAAAGCCAGTACCAACAACCAGATATTTACCTATATCTTCGAAACTATCTACAAGTCTATAGACAGTATGGCTGGGCATATCGATATTATGGGTGAAATGTATAGTGAGTTCCTAAAGTACGCTCTTGGCGATGGCGGTGAGCTTGGTATCGTCCTTACACCACCGTATATCACCAAGATGATGAGCCAAATTCTCGACATCAACCCTGACTCTCGTGTAATGGATCTCGCTACAGGTTCAGCAGGGTTTCTTATATCCGCCATGCGTCTGATGATTGAACAAACTGAAGCAAAATACGGCAAAAATACAACTGAAGCAAACAGTAGAATTGACCACATCAAAAAACAACAACTTCTAGGCATTGAGCTCGATATAAATATGTTCGCTCTTGCTGCAACTAATATGATCCTTCGTGGTGACGGTAGCAGTAACATCCAGAAAGGCTCGAGCTTCGACCGCCCACCAGAGATTTACGAAAACTTCGGTGCGAACAAACTCCTCCTCAATCCACCATTTAGCTACGACGAGAATGGTATGCCTTTTATTGAATTCGGCTTACGTCACATGCAAATTGGCGGACGTGCAGCTATTATCATTCAGGATAGTGCGGGCAGCGGCAAGGCAATAAAGTCAAACCAAGCAATCCTGCGTCAAAACCAGCTCATCGCCAGCATCAAGATGCCGGTTGACCTTTTTGTGCCGATGGCTGGAGTACAGACATCGATTTATATCGTGGAGCACACTGGCAAGCCCCATGATCACGAAAAACAAGTTCGCTTCATCGACTTCCGCAACGATGGCTACAAGCGTGCCAAGCGCGGTATCAGCGAGATTGACCATCCAGTCGAGCGATATCAGGATATTATACAAATCTTCAAAAATGGACGTGATGCAAAAGTTCATGACAGACTATGGGATCTGGACAAGATCGTTGTCATGGGCGAGATAGGTGATAGTGGTACAGACTGGAACTTCGACCAACATTTCAAGGTCGACACTCAACCAACAGAGGACGACTTCAAGAAAGTAGTCTCCGAATACTTGGCATGGGAGGTTAGTCAGGTCTTGAAGGGGGAAAAGAATGTCTAAATTTCGCACGTTTACTATGGGTGATGTATTTGAGATCACGACACCAAAGAAAAAATTTAACGCCAATGCTCTCACATTTGGCGGAAAATACCCATACGTTGTTCGTAGCGACAATAATAATGGGATTCGTGGATACATCGACGAAGATCCTGCTTACTTGAACGACGGAAATACAATAAGCTTTGGACAAGATACAGCAACGATGTTCTATCAAAAGCAGCCATACTTCACCGGAGACAAGATAAAGATATTTACACCAAAGAGCACCAAATTCAATAAGCGCAATGCACAGTATCTAATCACTGTTGCCAAAAAAGCCTTTAGCCAATTCAGCTGGGGTTCAAGCTCATTCAATGTCAATATACTGCGTGAAGTAAAGATTGATCTTCCTGTTGACGAAGATGGTAAAATTGATTTTCCATATATGGAAAATCGCATTCGAGAGCTCGAAGCGGAACGCATTCGAGAGCTCGAAGCGGAACGCATTCGAGAGCTCGAAGCGTACCTCAAAGTTACTGGTTTGAG
Organism: Candidatus Saccharibacteria bacterium UBA1932; assembly: GCA_002337095.1. Taxonomy (GTDB): domain Bacteria; phylum Patescibacteriota; class Saccharimonadia; order Saccharimonadales; family Saccharimonadaceae; genus Saccharimonas. The sequence continues at coordinate 41,596 of DDFI01000007.1, read as the reverse complement.
CGACACCACCCTCACACCGGCCGAGCAAGCAGTCTTAGCGGAGTTCCGAGAGAGAGAGAGAGAGAGAGTAGACTAACACCATTCCGCATCGGCGATCTATTCGATATCCGTCCTACCAAAAACTATGGTTTAACCAACTCTACTTTATTTAAATCAGCAGGCACGACACCAGTTGTCGTAAACTCTAGCCTAGGCAATGGTGTCGGCGGGTATGTAAGTCTTGCTCCGACCGAGCCGGGTAACATGATTACCTTTTCTGATACAACTACCTCGGATAGTATTTTTTATCAAAAAGTGCCGTTCGTCGGCTATTCGCACGTCCAAGGACTGCACGCCAAGTCAGATACACAGTGGACCGATAGATCCCTACAGTACGTCGTCGCAGCGTTCCGTACCGCCACAAAAGGTAAATACGATTACGCCACTAAGTTCAATCGTAAACTGGCAGCTGATGCACAAATATACTTACCGGTTACCCAAGACAAGGAAATTGACATTCAATTCATGGAGCTGTTCATAAGCGCACAGCAAAAACTCACAATCAAAGGTGTTGTTAAGTGGCGAGAAGAATACATCTCCACGACTCGACAGGTTGCTATGGCGTAGACTGTAAGTAATATACTTCAAAACCCATGCAACACCCCCTGCTGCAAGGCAACCTCCAGATACGAGGCTGTCTTTTCGCTTATCGACGTGGATCACTTTATCCGTGACCATCCCTTGACCCCTCTGCTATCCTAGCTCTACTTGTCACACGCATCGTTATCGAAGCATTAAAACGGCAAGCAGAAAGGAGAAAGCTATGAAGCACATACAGTACCAGCAACCTAATCACCGAAAACGAGGCAGACCGTCGCTGTCTGCACGGGTATATATTGAGCCAGTATATGAAACGGCCCCAAACCTTGAGCGACTAGCTCAGGCACTTAACCAGTACGCCCGAAACCTCAGGGTCGAGTAATAGCTTAGCTGACTTGCAATCCGTCATGTGGCCTGTCATGTCACCCATCATTCCACCCCTTGGATATGAGGGCAATCGACCCCCGTTCAGTCCGACTTTCAACCACCTGACTAATTACTCCCCTCTGGGGTGTAATTACAAATAGTAACAGGCGGAGGGCTAAGCACGCCATGGATCTGCCAATAGAGAAGTTGAGCGAGCAGCGCAGATACTGGACGAATGAACTACTACCTTACTAACCATTAAAACGAGTGGGGGTTCGGTGGCACCGCGAGAAAATAGGAGATATCAAGAATCTCCTCGTAATTCCCAGAAACCACTGGACTTCCACTCAGAAAGAAGCGTCAATAGGATGACCTAATAAGTAATACAGAAAGGAGGAATCACCTATGAACAATTTACTACTTCAAAGCATCGAGCAAGTTACGGGAGCAAACGAACGGCCACGCATAGCTGTATCGTACGTCCGTGTCTCGACCATGCGTCAAGCTGAAAAAGGCGGCACGAGCGAGGGCTTCTCGATTCCAGCTCAAAAAGCTGCCAACCAACAAAAGGCAGAAAGTATGGGAGCCTTTGTCGTCAAGGAGTTTGTCGACCGTGGAGAGTCTGCTAAGACCGCTGACCGACCCGCCCTGCAAGAAATGCTGGAATACATCAAGCAACATAAGGTGGACTATGTCATTGTCCACAAGCTCGACCGACTGGCTCGTAACCGTGCCGATGACGTTGAGATAACCAGAGCCATCCAGCAAGTAAACACTCGCCTCATATCTACCTCGGAGTCATTTGACGACAGCACACCATCAGGTTCACTCATGCACGGCATTATGAGCTCGGTGGCTGAGTTCTACAGCAACAACCTCGCTCATGAAGTGAAGAAAGGTATGCTGCAAAAGGTGCAGAATGGCGGTACGCCGTCTAAGGCACCGCTTGGCTACAGGAATGCGCCGTTCTGGGATGGGCATGGGCGTGAAGCCCGAACAGTCGAGCTTGATGCCGAACGAGCCCCACTCATCGCAAAGGCATTTAAACTGTACGCCCAAGGCAGCTACACGGTGAAACAACTTGCCAGTGAGCTAGCAACAGAGGGGCTTACGACCCTCGAAACATCCAAAATACCATCAAAGCCTGTCAATGCAGCAAGAATGAATAAGATACTCGTCAATCCGTACTATAAAGGGCTAGTCAAATACAGTGGCGTGTATCATGACGGTAGTCACCCTAAGCTTGTTGATGAACATACATGGCAACAGGTACAAGATGTCCTCAAAAGCCACACAATGGGTGAACGTACCCGAAAGCACCCTCACTTCCTAAAAAGCACCGTCTGGTGCGGTACGTGTGGCGGTAGATTGGTAGTACAAATGTCTCGTGGCAAATTAGGAGGTACGTATGAGTACTTTATGTGCAGTGAACGCCACAGTAAACGAAAGAACTGCCAGCAACGATCGGTACAAATATACCAAGTTGAAAAGCAAATAGAGCAACACTATGCGTCGATCCACCTCAGCGAATCGCAAAAAGAAAGACTTAAAGAAATTCTCTATGACGAATTAGATAAACGTCGTCAAGAAGAACTATCCTCACAAGGTAATATACGGCTCGAGAAAGATAAGATTGCTAGAAAACAGAAGAAACTGCTAGAAGCTCACTATGCCGATGCCATATCCCTCGAGATGTTCAAGGAGGAGCAGACTATATTGCAACGAGCTATGACTGATATAGATACGAAGTTGTCCGTGCTAGAGCAAAACTATGAGTTAGTAAAAGATAACCTCGACAGCGTGCTAGAAATAGCAGCAAATGCAGGTAAGCTGTATACATCCGCCCCAGAGCACATCAAACGGATGTTGAACCAAGTATTCTTCAAGAAAGTACTAGTACATGCCCACGATGAAGTAAAACCGGCACGGACGTCTGCCTTTGAAGCGGTATTATCCGCACAAACAAAACAGCTCGCTATTTCTGGCGAGCTGTCATGCCAAACCCTGTCTGATAAGATGATTTCTTATGCTCGGGGTTTGAGTAACAAACTTTTGGCTGGGATGGAGGGATTCGAACCCCCGAATGCCAGGACCAAAACCTGGTGCCTTACCACTTGGCGACATCCCACTACGATGTTTGTTTGCGATACGGTAAGATACCGCCATATAGCAAGGTTTTGGTCCAGGACGATGATCTATCTACTCGCGCATACGCGCTCGAACAACCTGTTACCTTACCACTTGGCGACATCCCACTACTGGTATTTTTAACAACTGCGATACAATTCGAAATTATACCATAATGCCCGCAAAACAAACAGGTCGCTCGCTGGCGATTATCTAGGGTATTTGTGAAAAAATCAGGCATTTGCCAGCAAACCTGCTATAATAGATAGTATAACCAGAAGGGAGTATCATGAAAGTTCTAGTTATCGAAGACGAACAAAAAATCGCCCGTGCGGTCAGCACCGGGCTCAAGCAAGAGCACATGAATGTCGAAATCGCCGAGGACGGCCCCACCGGATATAGCATGGCGATGGGCGACGATTACGACGTCATCATCCTCGACCGCATGCTGCCCGGCGGCAAAGACGGCCTAGAAATCTGCAAAGATCTGCGCAAGCAAAAACTCAGCACACCAATCATCATGCTCAGCGCCAAAAGCCAAACTAAAGACAAGGTGGCTGGCCTCAACGCAGGCGCCGACGACTATATGGTCAAGCCATTTGCATTTGAAGAGCTGCTGGCCCGCGTCCGCGCCCTGACACGCCGACCCAAAGAAATGCCCCGCACATGCATCACCGTCGGCCCCCTCACACTCAACATGAACACCTACCAGGCCGAACGCAGCGGCAAGCACATCCGCCTATCGCGCACCGAATACGCGCTATTGGCCTACCTAATGCGCAACGCTGGCCGCGTCATGAGCAAAGACCAAATTATCAGCCACGTCTGGGACTTCGACTCAACCGTACTGCCAAACACCGTTGAAGCCTACGTCAAATACCTCCGCGACAAGGTCGACCGCGCCTTTCCTAAGGAACGACCACTCATCGAAACCGCCCGTGGCTTTGGCTACATCATCCACACCGACGAATCGCGCCCTCGCTAATGAACGAGCGGTTTACTCATGCCGTCTGGCGCCTGACTGCTTGGTTTACGGCGATACTCATCTTGCTCAGCCTGGCCTTTAGCGGCATCGTGTATGCGGTCGCTCAGGCTGAGCTGCACCACGCCCTCAATGCGCCGCTATTCATGCGAGGCGACAATCCGGCCGATTCGAGCCTGCTACGCGCGGCTCGCGAGGAGCGGCTCGAACAAAGCAATTCGCACCTGCTGACCAGCCTCGGCCTATTTGCGCTAACTGTGGTAGGGGTGGGGAGCGTGACGAGTTATTTCTTTGCCCGGCGCGCACTGCGGCCAATCGCTACGGCAGCCGAAGCGCAAAGTCGGTTCTCGAGCGATGCCGCACACGAGCTCAAGACGCCGCTAACAGTGATGCAGACCGAAATCGAGGTCGCCCTGCGCGATCCGCGGTCGCCCAAATCGCTATACCACGAGATATTGGCCAGCAATCTCGACGAAGTCGGCCGCCTGCGCGCGCTCACCGACCGCCTGTTGCTACTCGCACACGACCAGCCGCTCGAGCTTAGCCCCACCAGCATCGACGACGTCGTCTCGCTCGCCATTAGTCGCGTGCTCAGCCGCGCCACCGCCAAGCATATCGCCATCACGCCGGATGTCACTACAGCGAATGTCATGGCGAGCGCTGAGAGCCTGGCCGATGCGCTGGCAATTTTGCTTGACAACGCCATCAAATATAGCCCCGCAGACACTACGATTACGCTTACGTCTGCTATTCGTGGCGGCCTGTACGAGCTGAGTATTGCCGACCAAGGCGGTGGCATCGAGGCCGATGATCAGCCGTATATTTTTGACCGTTTTTACCGCGCCGATCAATCGCGCACCAACTCACACGTCAACGGCACCGGCCTTGGCCTACCACTGGCGCGCAAGCTCATGACGCTGCAGCGCGGGCGAGTGGCGCTGACACGTTCCAGCCAGGACGGCTCGGTATTCATGCTGTCTATCCCTGTCGCCAAATAAGATATACTCAGCTATTTATCATCTATCACACGACGCTCTTCCTCTAAGCATAAGCGTGATGTATACTAATATCTAGTATGATCACGACAAAAGAAAAGCACTCACTCAACAAATATCTGCGAGCGACCAATTACTTAAGCGCGGCGCAGATTTTTCTGCATGATAACCAAATGATGGACCGCGACCTGAAATTCGAAGATGTCAAGAGCCGCCTGCTTGGCCACTGGGGCAGCTGTCCAGGCATCAACTTTGCCTACGCGCATTTCTCGCGCCTGGCCAAGGTCAAAGACCAAAGCATGATGCTCGTCGTTGGCCCAGGCCACGGCTTTCCGGCTATTCAGTCCAATTTGTTTATCGAGGGTTCGTTGGCCGCCGTCGACGACAAACTGCCCGTCACCTACGACGGCATCGTACAGCTCACCCGCAAATTTAGCTGGCCATACGGCTACCCCAGCCACTCCAACCCCGAGACCCCCGGCGTCATCCTCGAGGGCGGCGAGCTCGGCTACAGCCTCAGCACAAGCTATGGCGCAGTGATGGACAACCCCGACCTAATGGTCGCCTGCCTAGTGGGCGACGGCGAAGCCGAGACCGGCCCGACTGCCGGCGCCTGGCACCTCAACAAGCTTATCAACCCCAAAACCGACGGCATCGTACTGCCAATTTTACACCTCAACGGCTACAAAATCAGCGCACCCACCGTATTTGGCCGCATGACAAACTACGAGCTGATGTCGCTGTTCTCTGGCTACGGCTACGAGCCGCGCATTGTCGACACCACCAAGGAAGGCGCCGATCCCCACACCGAAATGGCCGACGCGCTAGAGTGGGCCCACGAATTAGTGCAGGAAATCCGCGCACGTGACGACGACGAAGCCCCGCGCATGCCGATGATTGTCATGCGTACCCTCAAGGGCTGGACCGGCGTCAAAGAGCTCGACGGCCAAAAAATCGAAGGCAACTGCCTCTCGCACCAAGTCGTCCTGACCGAGGCTAAAACCGACGAGCATCAGCTGAAGCTGCTCAACAGCTGGCTGCACTCGTACAAATTCGGCGAACTATTCGACCGCAAAACCGGATTTGGCGACTATATCCACGACATTCTGCCCGATGATCCCGCCCGGCGCCTCGGCAACAACCCCCATGCCCGCGGCGGCGACCCTGTCTACAAGCCCCTCAATCTGCCATCGGCCGAGCAATTTATGGAAGATGCCACCGTGCCTGGCACCATGGGCAGCAGCAGTATGCGCCGCGCCGGCGAATATTTGCGCGAGGTATTTCGCCTCAATGCCGACCAGCGCAATTTCCGATTTATGAGCCCCGACGAGACCTACTCAAACAAGCTCGACGCGGTGTTTCAGGCCACTTCGCGCGCCTGGCAGTGGCCCATCAAGCCCTGGGATATCGACCTAGCCCGCGACGGTCGCGTCATGGAGATGCTGTCCGAGCACAACATGCAGGGCCTGATGCAAGGTTACGTGCTGACCGGCCGCCATGCAATGTTTGCCAGCTACGAGGCCTTCGTCCAGGTCGTCACCAGCATGATGGACCAGTACGGCAAATTCCTTTCGCAGGCCCGCCTCGTGCCGTGGCGCGGCACCATCCCAAGCATCAACTACATCCTCACCTCTAGCGGTTGGCGCCAAGACCACAACGGTTTTAGCCACCAAAACCCCGGCTTCATCGACGATGTTCTAAGGCGTCAGGGCGAATACGCCAATGTGTTTTTCCCGGCCGATGGCAATACTACGCTGATCTGCCTCGAGAAAATGCTCACCGCCACACGCCAAATCAATGTTATCTGTGCTGGCAAAACTCTTGAGCCGCGCTGGTTGACACCCCAGCTTGCTCGCCAACAGGCCGACGCCGGCATCATGATCTGGCAGTTCGCCAGCGACGACAATCCCGATATCGTTATGGCAGCGGCAGGGGATTACCCAACCAAAGAAATCATGGCAGCCATCAGCCTGCTTCGCCAAGACGTACCGCATGCTCGCATCCGCATGGTCAATATCTCAAGCATGACCGGCAACGGCTTCGGTACGGCTGCACGGCCAGTCGACCAAGATGATTTCGAGCGCGCCTTTACCCACGACAAGCCGGTGATTTTCAACTTCCACGGCTATCCACAGACCATCAAATCCGCCCTATTTAACTACGAGGCCGACGCCGCTCGATTCGATATTCGCGGCTATATCGAAAGCGGCAGCACCACCACGCCATTCGACATGCACGTCCGCAACAATACCAGCCGCTATCAGCTAGCGCAGGCGGCGCTCGAGCAGCTGGGGCGCAATGGCATTCTGCCGTTCGAAGAGGCCAAGCACTTGATGGCCAAGTACGACGATCTGCTCGCTGCCAACCTCGAGTACATCAAACAATACGGCGTCGACCTAGAGGACATCGAGGGCTGGGTATGGCCAGCTGCTCGCGGCCTCCAGCAAGCCACCGAGGAAGCCTGGCACGGCCAGACCAATTAGGCGGCATATGTCGGTGGATACTCAGCTCATACTGGTCGCAAATCCCGGCAGCTCGAGCCGCAAGTACGCTCTGTACCGCGGCCGTGATGTCGTAGCCGAGCTACATTACGAGGTCACCGACGGAGCAGTCCAGTGCCATCTACGATCCGGCGGCACCACACGCGATCTCCAGGTGAATCTACCCGACGTTGCGCATGCCGCCGAACACGTCAACGAACTACTCCACAGCCAGGCAATCCTGCAAGCGGGCGAACAGATCACGGCAATTGGCCTACGTGTCGTAGCGCCGAGCACGTTTTTTATGCAAGACCATCTAGTAACCGACGAGGTAGTGGCGCGGCTCACCTCGTTAATGACGCTGGCGCCGCTGCACATCCATGCCACGCTCGACGAACTTACGCTACTGCGCGCACAGTTTGCCGACACGCCGATTGTCGGCGTCAGCGATAGCGCCTTTCATATCACCAAGCCCACCGAGGCCTGGAATTACGGCATTGATATCCACGACGCTGATCAGCACGACATCAAGCGTTTTGGCTATCACGGCCTGTCGGTTGGTGCGGCGGTAAAACATCTGCGCGCCACCGATCATCTGGTACCGCGGTTGATTGTCTGCCACCTCGGCAGCGGTAGTAGTGTTACCGCTGTCAAGGCAGGCGAAAGTATCGACACCACTATGGGCTACAGCCCGCTCGAGGGCGTGCTTATGGCAACTCGCTCTGGCACCATCGACGTCGGGGCGGCGCTGGCGCTACGCACAGCACTTGGCATTAGCGACGACGAGCTGGCCAATTACCTAAACACCCGCGGCGGCTTGCTAGGGCTGGGCGGCAGCAACGATATCCGCGAACTACGTAGCCGCGAAGAAGCCGGCGACCACCTGGCACACCTGGCGCTCGAAACCCTTATCTACACCATCGCCAAAGCTATCGGCCAGATGACCGCAGCGCTCGGCGGCGCCGACATGATCGTGTTTACCGGCACGGTAGGGGAGCGCTCGTGGATGCTGCGGCGGCGCATTATCGCCAAGTTCCATTATCTGGACTTCCAGCTTGATCTGGATACCAACAAAGCCTGCGAAGGCCCGTCCATCATGACCAACATCGCCGCGCTCACGCAATCGCGGCCCATCATGGTCATCCCCGCCGACGAATCCCGCGAAATCATGCGCCACACCGCCGCGGCACTTCACAAAAAGTGATATTTGTGTTATAATGGTAAATAGTGACAGTAATCACAGCTCGGAAGGTCCGAGTTGTTGTTCCGAAAGGAGACTGCCATGGCTGAAGAAATGACTCGTACGGCGCTCATCCAAAAGATCGCGGAAGAGATCAAGACGCATGTCGACTGTGACTCTTATGTCTTCGAGACCGATCACACGAGAAGCGGTGTAGGTCATTATCTCAATAGTCCATCATGGAGGCGGTTGACGCGAGGCACTGACGACTTTGAGGTCGCCAGTATCGTCGGCGAACTCGAGCGCTACCTTCGGTCAATCGGACTAACTCAGGTGGTGCTCATTTGCGCGAGCACGGACCTTCTCACGTATCACGTGAACAGATCCGGCGCTCAGATCAACTGACAACACCAACGGAGGTCCGGGCGCGAGCATAGCTCGCCGCCCGGGCCCCGCCCGCACCACCATATTCACCCCAAGCTGGGTGTTTTTTGTTTAGCGACTATTGACGTATGTCGTGAAGTCATCGATAATTATTACTTGACAGCCCAACAACTACCGAAAGGACCGCTGTCATGATTGAGGCATCTCAACACGACGTGCCAGAATCGGAATTCCTGGACCTCCTGAACAACAAGCCTAGCCCTGCGAGTCGACGTCCGTCATCGGCACGACGCACGGCTGAGCTGCTCAGGCAACACGGTCTGGCGATGGCAATGTCGCCAGTGCATCGCATACAGCACTTGGCGAGCAACATCAAGGATGCGGTGATCGTCGAGGGGCTGTTGCGACGCAACTTTCCCGCCACGGTCACGCTGCCTTCGATTCTCGGGCAGCCAGCGGTGCGCATTGACGTGCAGAGGACCGACGACCAAATCGCTATCACATTCGCACGCAAAAACACGCAGTGATCCCCACCGGTGGCGCGGGCGACTCCTTACCCTAGGAGCTCGCCCGCGCCCCGGCCGGGGCTTTTTTGTTGTATGCACCACCCTAAAATGTTATAATAAGGATAGTATGAATGCCGTCAAATTAGCCGACAAGCAGCGCACTATCAACTCAGCCATCCGCTCAGTAGAGGTAGAAGGCTATATCGTTGACTCCAAAACTAAACAGCTTCTTGCCCAGTATGCCAACGGTGAACTTAGCGCCAGAGAGCTCGAGCGAGAGTCGCTTCACAGCTTAACCTCTGCCGCTTCATGAGCTATGCAATTAATAACGATCCGTATATTGATCCGCAAACCGGCATTCTCAACAATCTGCTAGGCATCACCACACAAGCTGCCCTCGATATTGTCGAGCAGCGCGAAACCGCTATTCGCAGCGCAACATTTAATACGACATCCGGGGTACACGTAGCGGTATCGCTCAAACTTATCTGCATGATACATCGCCATCTTTTTGCCAATATTTATACCTGGGCGGGGAAGATACGTACGGTCCAAATTAGTAAAGACGATACTAATTTTTGCCACGTAAATGCGATAGAGCAATATGTGGCCGAAATTTGTAACGAGCTGGCGCACGATGACGCGCTCTCGAGCAACCAGACGATGATTGTTTCTGCGCGTCTGGCACATTATTATTCCGAGTTTAATTTGCTGCACCCTTTTCGCGAAGGTAACGGGCGCGTCATACGCGTCTTAGTGCAGGAAATCGGTCGTCGCCATGGTTGGTGGGTCGACTGGTCAACGCTGGATGCGCACACCAATGTCACTGCATGCGTTGCGGCATATCACGGTGACGAGCGGCCACTTGCTGCCATGCTGCTATCAATGATCCAGAGGCTTCCATGAGAAAAAATCCTCGCATCACCCTCACTCTCGACTGCATGGTTGGTGGCGGCCAAGCTATGGGCACTGCGCCTGATGGCCGCAAATGTTTTGTATGGGGCGGGCTGCCTGGCGAAACGGTCGAGGTGCAGGTGACGAAACGAAAATCGAAGCTACTCGAAGGCTATGTAACAGAGGTAATATCAGCCTCACCCGAGCGCATCGCGCCAGTCGACCCCGGTTCGTACCTCAGTACGAGCCCGTGGGAAATTATGACATTTGCCGCCGAGCAGCACTACAAATCCGCCCTCATCGAGGAAGCCTTTGAGCTGCACAACATCGTGCTGCCTAGCCCAATCGACCTCTATACCGACAATCGCACCGCCCGCTACCGCAACAAGGTAGAGTTCAGCTGGTACGGGCACGCTGCCGCCAACGCAAGCGACCTTTTTTCTGAGACGCTATCCCCGTCGACACCGTCAGGCGTGACAGGCGGCTCAGAAAAAACGGTCCGAGCGATGGCGGCAGCTACGTTGTCGCAGCTCGATCTGGCGTTCTTTCGCCGTGGATCCAAAGGCAAGGTGATAGTAGACGACTGCTCGCTATTGCCCCAGCCTATGGTGCAATTGGCGCATGCGGTGCGTGATCTGCTGCAGTCAAAGGGTGTCGAGGCACGGCAGCTCAAAACCCTCCTGATTCGCTGCGATCAATCCGGCGCGTGTGTTTGGCAATTATATATCAAGGATGAGATACCAAACCTCATTCTAGAGGCCGAAGCCGCCGCACTACCCGGCCAGGGTGGCGAGGTGATCTACAGCGACCCACGCAGCCCGGCGAGCCGCATCACTAAGCGCTTGGCGAGTTTTGGCACAACCGTACTCACCGATACAATCTTGGGCGTGCCGTTTTCGTACGCTACCGAAGGGTTTTTTCAGGTAAATATTCCAGTGTACGAACAAGCCCTGCGCGACATGAGGACCTGGGTGGACGACCAAATTACCAACGGCCCCGACAATCTGCCCATTCTCGACCTCTACTCGGGCGTGGGCTCAATCGGCCTGACTATCGGCGGCTCAGAGGTAACACTCGTCGAGATCAACGAAGACGCCGTGCGCGAAATGCGGCGTAACATTGCGACGCTCGGCCGAGAAGCGACCGCCAGTGCCATTTTGGCGCCCAGCGAAAAAGCCCTTGATTATATCACAAGCGATATGATCGTAATCGTCGATCCGCCACGCGCCGGCCTACATGCCGACGTGGTCGCTAGGCTGCTTCAGACAACACCGCCGCGCATTATCTACCTAAGCTGCAACCCCGTCACACAGGCCCGTGACGTCGCGCTGCTGTCGGCCGCCTATGGCATTCGCGCCCATCGCGGCTACAATTTCTTCCCACGCACACCCCACATCGAGCACCTGGTCGTACTTGACCTCCTACCCCCAGCTAGAGTAAGCTAGGGGTAGATGAAAAGCAAAAGCGGATTCACCCTGGTCGAGATTTTGGTCGTACTAGCAGTGATTGCAATCCTCTCGACCGTGGCGATCCTCGGCAATCAAGCGGTCCAAAAAAACTCCCGCGACAGCAAACGCAGGGCAGATATCGTTACCCTGGCCAACGAGCTCGAGAAATACTACGAAAAAAACGGCGAATATCCACGCACCTGCACCGGTGGCTACCTGTGTCCACCCGACACCGTACCGCGGCTGGTTACCAGCAGCCGAGCGGCGTCGCGGGCGATCCTGCCGGGGCTACCTAATGATTTTGGCGATCCGCAGTACACCTCTGGGTCATTTATTACGTATGCTCCTTCGGGCAACGACCACGCCTATTTCTATTATGGTGGGTTCGCCAACAATACCACTAGCGTAGCCACCACTGTCCAGACACCGGCCCTTACCCTAGCACGCAATGGCGGCAACCCATCATCGATCACCTGCACCTACGCCGCGCCCAGCCTGCCCATTGGCGCCACCACCGCCTATCTGATTGGCTACTATAGCGAGACCGATGCACGTTTCAAGATATTCTCAGGCGGCAAAGGTGTTCAGCTGGCCAGCATTGGCGGCGATGCCAGCTGCGCGCTCCTGCCGTCGTTCTAGCTCTCGGGCGTAATGCGTCGGTAGGGGTAGCGAGCAGCCACGCGCCACCCACCAGCAGCATCGCTGTCGTATTGGCGAATTTCGCCGTTTTTGATCTCGTCGACAAGTATCAGCGCGGGATTATACGGCGCAAGCGTACGATAAAACATAATGTCTGCCTCAGAAATATGCGTACGGCCAGGGAACACATCGCGAAACTTATCACGGCCAATCATATCAAAATAACCGCGGTCGCCGTGCGGTGGAATATACAACCCAGCGGCCACGCCCATGCGAGCGGCAATCTTGCGCACATCGCTTAGCAACATGCGCGATTTTGCCTCGATGTAGCAGAATACTTGCTTTTTGTCGGTAACAAACACCGTAGCCTTGGCGGTGGGACTGACATCAATACGCGAGGCGATAATCGCATCAACCTCTGTATCCAGGGCAAATTTTTCTTTGACGAGCTTCTCGAGCGCAACCGAATCATACACCGCATCGTTCATAGCCTCATTGTACCACGAAGTATCAGAGGTGGTACAATAGTATTCATGGATTTTGATACTCGCTACGGCAAACTAAACACCGCTCAGCGCCAGGCGGTCGACACGATCGATGGCCCGTTGCTAGTGATTGCCGGGCCGGGTACGGGCAAGACCGAGCTGCTTAGTATGCGCGCCGCCAACATCTTGCGCCGCACCGACACGCTGGCCGAATCGATCCTGTGTCTGACCTTCACCGAAAGCGGGGCAACCGCCATGCGCCGCCGTCTGGCCGAAATTATCGGCGCTGATGCCTACCGCGTGGCAATTCATACGTTTCATAGCTTTGGCACCGAAATCATCAACCGCGAACGCGAGTATTTTTACCACGGTGCGTCGTTTGCGCCGGCCGACGAGCTGGCCAGTTACCAGGTGCTGCGGCAGATTTTTGAGACACTCGACTACACCAGCCCCCTCGCTGCCCAGATGAACGGCGAATTTGTGCACCTGCGCGACACGCTCCACACGATTTCGGAGCTCAAGCGGAGCGGCCTGACAAGCGAGGAGCTGCGGCACATTCTTGATGCCAACGATATGGTGCTCGACGATATCGAGGCGCCGCTGGCCGAGATATTCGCGAGTCGCATTACCAAATCTACCGCAGCGGCACTGCTGCCACTGTCGACACACATCGCTGGCATCGCGTCGCCCACACTGCCGCGCGGCATCACGCCGATGAGCCACCTGTTGTCACTCGAGCTAGCTCGAGCGCTCGACGAAGCCGCCGCAAGCAATTCTACCCGGCCCATCACCGCCTGGAAAAACAGCTGGCTGGCCCGCGACCACGACGGCAAGCTGGTGTTCAAAGACCGAGCTCGCCATCACAAGCTGCGTGCGCTGGCTGGCATCTATTCGCAGTATCTCGACCGCCTGCGCGCCGCCGCGCTTTACGACTACGACGACATGATTCTCGAGGTGGTGCATGCCCTCGAGCAACGCCCCGCGCTGCGCTACGACCTGCAAGAACGCTACCAATATATCATGGTCGACGAATTCCAAGACACCAACCTCGCCCAGCTGCGCATGCTCTTTGCGCTCACCGACAACGCGCTCACCGAGGGCCGCCCCAATGTGATGGCGGTGGGCGACGACGACCAAGCCATCTATAGTTTCCAGGGTGCCGACGTCACCAATATCTACAAGTTTCGTACGGCGTATCGCGAGCCGCAGCTCATCACGCTAACCGATAATTATCGCTCGCTAGCGCCCATCCTTGCCGAGTCACGCGCCGTTATCTCGCAGTCGCCGCTGCCAATTGTCGGCTCGCTGACGGCAGTCGACAAATCACTCGTGGCGCATCGAGGCACCGGCCGCCGCACCACGTCCACCGTCAGCCTACATCACCTAAGCGATCAGGCTGCCGAGCGCCAGTGGCTAGCCAGTACCATCGCTAGCGACATTGCCGCTGGCGCCGCTCCTGCCGACATCGCCGTGCTTGGCCGGCGCCACAGCGACCTGGTTGCGCTGCTGCCATATCTGGTGGCCGCCGGCATTCGCGTCAGCTACGAACGCCGCGACAATATCCTCGAGCTACCGATGATTCGGCTTATTTTGCTGCTCAGCCAGATTGTCATCGAGCTGGCCGACGGCAACCACGACACCGCCGACGCCATGCTGCCCGAGCTGCTGGCGCACCCAGCACTCGGCCTCGACAGTGCGCTCATCTGGCGGCTCAGCCTGCGCGCCTACCGCGACCGCTGCCTATGGATGGAAATCCTCGAAACAACACCCGAGCTTGCCAGCCTGCACGCGTGGCTGATCGACCTTGCGCGCCGCGTCGACAGCGATCCTCTCGAGCGTCTGATCGACGACATGATTGGCACTATCGACGAGCCCTCCCACGGCTACCAGTCGCCACTGTACCACTATTACTTTGCGCCCGAACGCCTGCAGACCGAGCCCGACAGCTACATTCGGTGCCTCGACGCCCTCAGCACGCTGCGCCGCCACCTCGAGGCCTATCGCCCGCACGCCATTCCGCGGCTGGCAGATCTGATAGAATTTGTCCAGCTGCACCAACGCCTCGGTACTTCGCTCACCACCACTACTGCACCCGACGAGCAGGCCACCGACGCCATCCACCTGATGACCGCGCACAAATCCAAGGGCCTCGAATTTGACACCGTCTATATCGTTGGCGCCACTGACAACATCTGGGGCGAACGTGTCCGTACCAAGGCTCACATCATTAGCTACCCGCACAATCTACGCGAAATCGCCACCAGCAGCGACAGCTACGACGATCGCCTACGGCTGTTTTACGTGGCGATGACCCGGGCAAAATCACGCCTGATGATCAGCTACGCCGACATTGACGACGCTGGCCGCAGCACGCTGCCGGCAGCGTTCCTAGCTGGCACCAGCCTGGCGCCGATCGATCAGCCCGCACCATCCACTATTGCCGCGCGCACCGACGCCGCCCTGGCCACCTGGCAGGCGCCGCTGATCGCGCCGATTACCAGTGATATGCGCCAGCTCATCGCGCCGCTGCTGCAGCAGTACAAACTGTCGGCGACGCATCTTACCAATTTTCTCGACCTCAGCTACGGTGGGCCGCAGCATTTCTTGCTCAACAATCTGCTGCGGTTTCCGCAGGCCAAATCGCCGCTCGCCAGCTACGGCACCGCGGTGCATGCCGCATTGCAGCGGGCCCACACACATCTGGCCGCCACTGGCACACGCCGCCCCGTCGAGGACGTGCTGGGCGATTTCCACAACTCGCTCGACGAACAATACCTCACCAGCGACGAGCACGACAAACTACTGCGCCGCGGCACCGACGCGCTCAGTGCCTTTTTGGAGGCGCGCTACGACACCTTTGCCCCCACGCAGCGCACCGAGCTCAGCTTTGCAGGGCAGGGCGCCATCCTGGGCGAAGCACGGCTAACTGGCTCGCTCGACCTAGTCGACATCACCGACGGCCACATCCGGGTGACAGATTACAAAACCGGCACGCCCAGCAGCTCGTGGACTGGCCGCACCGAGTACGAGCGTATCAAGCTACACAAATACCGCCAGCAACTGATGTTTTATCAGCTGCTGGTGGCGCATTCCCGCGAGTATCGCCGCTATATATTCGGCGGTGCCGTGCTGCAATTTGTCGAACCCAGCCCACGCGGCAACATCTGCACGCTGGATGCCGAGTTTACAGAGGCAGAACTAGCCGAATTCAGCCAGCTAATCCAAGCGGTATGGCAACATATTATGGCACTCGACCTGCCCGACACCAGCGGCTACGACGCCACGTACCAAGGCATTCGCCAATTTGAGCAGGATTTGCTTGACGGCAAGGTATAAATAGGATATAATCCTCTCCGTACCCGCGCGAGTTTTCTGAGGCTCTGGATCCCGATGGTCCAGTATCGAATGTGCGCCGGGCGCACGTTTGACAGGAATAGCGCATTCTCCCGAAATGGAAGTGATGTCATGGCCAACCAGGCCGAGTACGACAACGCCGCCAAGAAGTTGTCCTCGCACCGCACGACAGAGGAGCAAGCTCTGGTCGACAAGGGCGTCGCAGCCGGCATGCAGTCGGTCAAGAATGCCGATCACGCAGCAAAGCGTCACGAGCGCATCCACGGCAGCTGACCACGACACACAGCCCGCGCGCAGCTGACGGCCAGGAGATAAGCGCTTCACGCGCTTTTCATGCTATTCCTGTCCGTCATCTAGTGTACACGACCCCCATCGGGGGTGGCGGCCACCAGATGACGCACGAGACCCAACACACCACCCACGAACACCTCCCGATGTCTAGCCTAGAGATCTTCGCAGCGGTTCTTAGCGGGGTCCACGCAGAAGCCACTCGCCGCAGGGCTACCAAACAACGACGTATTCAGCCCGAACAAACACAAAACATACTTGACACCGAATCAACTGAGTAGTATAATGTATTCTAATGAGCACTCGCCAAGAGCGCTCACAATATACTCCGGTGTCCCTGGTGGAGGAGGGGCCAACAGGGACACCAGGCAATACCCAACAGATGTGAGATGATGGCCACGGATGACACCAGCTCTCTCGCCTCGCATCTCGCGGGATGGGTGGCAGGCACGCGCCAATGTAGTGTGCCTGCCACCCCAACCATACTGCGCATGAGTATTCATGCCATGCACGTCGCGGCTGGCTCCTCGCTTGCTAGCCTAACGATGCCCGGTGCGCTTACGATTAAGTACACCGACGAGTAGTACCAAAAGGGCATGTGGCTCCCCCCAAGCCCGCCCTTTTGCCGCACCGGATATGATCCTCCCCAGCTCTCATATCCGGTTCCTGGCGTTGGCCACCCCCATGGCCCCAGGACGAGGCGGGAGGCGCGCTGCCCTACAGGCTGCACCTCCCGCCTCGGCGGACCCCCAGCGCTTTTCGCGAGTACGCGCGGTCTAACAAGTGGCCCCACCCGGCCCTTACCCCAGACCAAGACTCCGTCTCGGCCCCTTTCTCTTTGAGATTGCGGGCCTTTTTCTTACCTGTTGTACTGGTAAATTAGCAAAAAAATACAAAAATATTACGAAATAGTGTTGACATTAAGTATTGTAAGTGTTATATTCAATATTACTGTCGTCGTCCTGGCGCAGTGCCCTAACGTGCGTATGTCTACAAGGCATACACGGAAAGTGCAGCAAGGAGGTGTTCCATATGGCTCCGAGGAAGCGCAGCTGGTGGTGGCAGCCGTGATCGACGCCCGCTAAACGACACGATCGTTCGTAGCCGAGGCGCGTGGTCCGGGATTCGTCCCGGCCACGCGCCTCGGCACCCCCCCCTTGACAGCGAGCTACGTCAGATAGCTCTCGACCGCTCTATCGAGCGTGATCTGACCACTTACGGCCCGAGTTGCATGATGCGACCGGGCCTTTTCCATTTTTTATGGTATAATTATAGTTATGCAATCATTCTGGCACGAGTTACCCCGGCCTTTTTTTGTGCTCGCACCCATGGAAGCCGTAACCGACGTGGTGTTTCGCCACGTCATCGCCCGCGCTGGCGCACCAGACGTAGTCTACACCGAATTTGCCAATGCCACCGGCTGGGTGCACGCCGGCGACCGAGCCATCGCCGGCCGGCTGATCCGCGAGGATAACGAGCATCCCATCGTTGCCCAGATCTGGGGCGGTGAACCCGGCGACATGGAGCAATTTGCCCAGCACTGCGCCACGCTGGGCTATGATGGCATCGATATCAACATGGGCTGTCCCGCCAAAAGCGCTGTCAAATCGGGCGGCTCAGCGCTCATCCGCAAGCCCGATGTCGCCATCGCCGCCATCCAGGTGGCCAAGGCTGCCGGCCTGCCGGTGAGCGTCAAAACCCGCCTCGGCTACACCCATGTCGAGGAGTGGCGCGACTGGCTGACCACACTGCTACGGCAAGACCTAGCGGCGCTAACCATCCACCTGCGCACCAAGCGCGAAATGAGCAAAGTACCCGCTCACCACGAATTAATCCCCGACATTCGCGCCCTACGCGACCAGATTGCACCCGATACATTGCTGATCATCAATGGCGACATCCGCAACCGCGCCCACGGCCTCGAGCTTTGCGAGCGCTACCGCGTAGACGGCGCGATGATCGGGCGCGGAATATTTGCCGATCCGTTTGCGTTTAGGGCAGGCAAGCTGCATAGCGATGACGACGGGAGCGGGGAGCAGAGAAAAAAGGCCCTCGTTGGCCTGCTATACTACCATCTTGAGCTATTCGATCATTACCAGCCCCAAACCGGCCGGCCGTACGAGACGCTCAAGCGATTTTACAAGATATATATCAGGGATTTTGATGGCGCAAGCGAGGTGCGTGACCAGCTGATGCACACTACCTCTACCGATGAAGCGCGGCAGATTATCGCCACGCTCTAGCGCACCACCACGGGCATGCCGCGGCCACAACAGCTGAATAACGCCGCGAAGTTATAGAGCACCATAGCTTCGTATAACTCCTCGCTAGCGGCTTCGCTAGATTCTGAAATTCGACACACCACCTGTGCATCACTATCCGCCTCGCAGCTTGCGCCAATCGCATACGCAGCCTTGCGCAATGCCCATAGATCGATGCTAAACACATCCATGCGCTGCTCGTCAAACATCTGCCGTAGAGCACTGCGGTCGATCGTTGTGTGTTCGTGTGTATTGATAATTACCGCGCATTCGGCGTGCGGTTCTGACGTCAACTCTACGAGGGCAGTTCGATCAACCTCATCAAGCTCCTCGGCGACCAGCCTAAGCCCGCCATCGTCTGGCTGAGGCAGCCATTGCTTTCGCTCTAGTCGATCGGCCGCGGCCTGCGACACCATATCAATCGTCGACCGACTAATAGCTATGTCGCATACTCCAGCAAATTGAGCAATATCAGTTGCTCGCTCACTAAGAATCCGGTAGATGATATCCATATTATCATTCGCCCAGCAGCCAGTGCTATGATCAGTAACGTTACGGTCACCAGTGCGAAGTGAGGGAATGTTTTTGCAGTGACCGCCAACTGGATAGCCGTTATCAAGCAAGTCACTCGCAAGCTCATAGTGAAGACTTGCGAGGTCTGATGCGACATAGTCATAGCCAGACAGATCGCGCGCGACGGTCAGCGTCAGTGTGCCTCCTGCAGCCGTGGGGCCGTCGGGTCTCGTGTCGCCAGGCTCACGTTCGATACGCCGCCCATCCATACACATGTACGGTATCAGATAGGGAGCTTGTACGGTCGTGTATGCTTGATCAAGCTTCGTCAATAATTCTGGCAACCGCTGTCGCTGATATTCGCGCGGCGCAATATAGCCAATACCATCGAGGGTGGCGTTCTCGATGTAGCGAGGAGTTTCGATTACGGGATCGGTTTCTTTCATAGCAAATAGCGGTGGTAGGGATTATAGATGGTGGGGATTAATGGTGGCGACGATGCAAATCGGCGACCTTAAGGCGCACCATATGGCGATCGACCAGCTGGTGAGCTTTCTCGAGCTCGACCTGATCCTTGGCGTTGTCGCGCAGGGTTTGGGCGCGCTCCAGAGCAGCCTGCGACTCAGCCTCGACAATATCGGCACCATGGTCGGCCTCATCGACAAGCACGCGCACATTGGTGGGCGAAATCTCGACCACACCACCGCTGATGGCAAAGTATTCCATTTGGCTATTGGTATCGGTCCTACGCCGACGCACCGAGATAACACCGGTCTTGGCGACAGTCACCAGCGGCTCGTGGCCCGGAAATACTGCGATCTCGCCATCGATCGTCGGGATAACGACCTCGTAGACCTCCTGGTCGACGCCGCTGCCAGTGAGGGTAATGAGTTGCAAATGCATACTACCTATGATATCAAAAAACCTCGCAGAGAGCGAGGGGTAATGCAGCGTAGAACTGTCGTTGACAGAGAAGGGGCGGCCGCGGGGCGCGGAAACTCTCAAGCGAGAGTTCCGCGCCCCGGCAGGGCGAGACCAGCTTACTCGCGCTCACCACCGCCAAGGGTTACCGTGATTACGTATGCGAGCACCAGCGTGAAGCTGATGATTGCATCGACCCCCAGCACGGCCCAGAGTTGCCAGCCCCTACCGTAGGCCACGGTATATACCAGAGCCTGGACGAAGAAAAGGAGCGCGGCGATGATGAACCAGTGCTGATAGTAGGTGACATCCCTGCGAGCCATAACGAATCCTCTCTCTCCCTGTCAACGAACCTGGCGGGGTGCCAGTGTCGTTTGTAGCGACAGGCTGCCATTAATTTAATTATATCACAAAAAGCTATAATATGCAAGCCACTCTATCGGTAAATGATGGGTAGGGAAAACAACCCATTATTCCTGCCGAGACAGTATAGCTACTTCGCTGAGCAGTACAAGTTTCCCGGAGCGTAGCCCGAGATACTTGTGCGCTCACGATGGCTCGAAGGGAATAATGGGTTGTTTGAGCGGCAGATGAGGTAAAAAAGCTAGTCTTTTTTCTCGCTTAGTGGGCCGGCAGCCATGTAGAACCAGTTTTCGGGCTTATCGTCGTATTTGCCGGCCAGGATGTCGCGGGCATCTTTTACGGTGTCTTCGAGCTTGATGTAGACGCCAGGGTTGCCGGTAAATTGCTCGGCAACGTGGAATGGCTGGGCCAAGAATCGCTGCAGGCGGCGAGCGCGACCGACAATCTGCTTCTGGTCGTCAGAAAGCTCCTCCATACCAAGGATGGCGATGATATCCTGCAGCTCTTTGTACTGCTGCAGCACCCGCTGTACCTCGCGGGCCACTTGGTAATGCTCCTCGCCCACGACCTCTGGGTCTAGGCTAGTACTGCTACTATCAAGCACGTCGACGGCTGGATAAATGCCGATTTCGGTAAGGGCGCGGTTCATGACGATGGTGGTATCGAGGTGGGCAAAGGTGGTGGCGGGCGCTGGGTCGGTCAGGTCGTCGGCCGGCACGTAGACGGCCTGTACAGAGGTAATCGAGCCCTTTTTGGTGCTAGTGATGCGTTCTTGCAGGGCGCCCATTTCTTGCTGCAAGTTGGGCTGATAGCCCACGGCGCTCGGCAGGCGGCCAAGCAGCGCCGAAACCTCGGCACCGGCCTGAGTGAATCGAAAGATATTGTCGATAAATAGCAGCACATCCTTGCCCTCGTCGCGGAATGCCTCGGCCATAGCGAGGCCGGTCAGCGCCACGCGAAGACGCGCCCCAGGTGGCTCATTCATCTGGCCAAACACCAGCGAGGTTTTGTCGAGCACGCCGGATTCTTCCATCTCGTAATAGAGATCGTTGCCCTCGCGGGTGCGCTCACCGACACCGGCGAAGACGGAGTTGCCGCTGTGGAATTTGGCGATGTTATTGATCAGCTCGGTGATCAGAACGGTCTTGCCGACGCCGGCACCGGCGAACAGGCCGACCTTGCCGCCCTTTAGGATAGGCGCGATGAGGTCGATGACCTTGATGCCGGTCTCGAGGATTTCGGACTTGTTGGACTGCTCAGACAGGGCAGGTGGTTCGCGGTGGATAGGCGCGCGAGCGCCAGTAGGCGCGGGCTTGCCGTCGATTGGATCGCCGATCACGTTGAACATGCGGCCTTGGGTCTCTGGCCCGACCGGCACGCTGATCGGCCCACCAGTGGTAGTAACCGCGTCGCCGCGGCGCAAGCCATCGGTGCTGGCGAGTGCGATCGTGCGCACGGTGTGTTGGTCGAGGTGCTGCGCAACCTCGAGCACCAGCGTGGATTTGTCGTCACGCGGCACATGCAGGGCGTCGTTGATCGCTGGCAGTGTAACGCCATCGGCAAACTCCACATCGATCACCACGCCGACGATTTGAATTATCGTACCTTTGTCTTGTTTAGTCATCATTTCCTCCTTGTTCATTATTTCATCGCCTCCACACCGGCGCTGATTTCGGATAGTTCTTGGGTGATAGCGGCTTGGCGGGCTTTGTTCATCTCGAGCGTGAGATCATCGACCAGGCTGTTGGCATTGTCGGTGGCGTTTTTCATGGCGAGCATGCGCATGCTGTGCTCCGAGGCGCGGGCATCGAGCAGCGCCTGAAACAGTCGCGAGCCAACCAGCCGCAGCGCCACTGCATCGAGCACGCCCGGAATATCCGGCTCAAAACGTGATTCGACCTCTGTATTTTTTATTTCTTCGGGATTAGAAAGTGGTGCAGTACCGGCAGGCAATAGTCGCATCCAGGTGGCTTCTTGGGTGATACTCGAGATAAAATGCGTGTAAACAACCGTCACGGCATCGACCTGCTGCTCGCGAAACATGTCGCAGGCAGAATTGAGGATGGTGTGGAACGTCAGACCACCGGGATGGTCGGGCAGGTCGTCGTAGCTACCGATGACATCGGTGTCGCGCAGGCGCGAGGCAAACTGCGACGCCTTGCGCCCCACCGTAATGGTGTGGTTGCGAATGCCGCGATCGTCGTCGCGCTGGAGCAGCTCGATATATTTGCGGTAGACATTGGAGTTGTAGGCGCCAGCCAGGCCCTTGTCGGCGGCGATCAGGATGATCAGGCGGGATTTGATGGCGCGCTTGACGAACAGTGGGTGATCGTCGGTGGCGCCCTGACCAGCTAGGTAGGTTAGCAGATCGTTGGCCGCCAGCGCATACGCTGCCGATGCCTTGGTGGCGTCTTGGCTGCGACGCATTTTGCTCGCCGCAACCATCTGCATGGCTTTGGTAATCTGCTTGGTCGATTTGACCGAGCGGATACGCGACTTAAGCTGCTGGGTGCTCGGCATTATTACTCCTCGAATCCTTTGGCGGCGGATTTCGCGACTTTGCGGATGAGCTTGGCGACATCGCTGTCGGCCTCGAGCTTGGCGTCGCCGCGATTGAGCTGGCGCATGGCATCTTTGTGCTCCGACCACAGGGTGGTGAGAGTCGCGGCCTGGGCATCTTTGATCTTGGCAACGGCGACTGAGTCGAAACATCCCTCGCTAATGGCATGGATGCTGGCGACTTGCTCCCACACACTCATTGGCTGATATTGTGCTTGCTTAAGCATCTCGGTGAGACGCTGACCGCGATCGATCTGCGACTTAGTAACGGCATCGAGGTCTGATCCAAACTGTGCAAATGACGCGAGCTCGCGGAACTGACTGAGACCAAGCTTGAGGTTGCCACTGACAGATTTGACGGCCTTTGTCTGGGCATCACCGCCAACACGGCTGACACTCAGGCCGGCGCTGATTGCTGGGCGAATACCCTGGTAAAACAGGTCGGTCTCCATGAAGATCTGACCGTCGGTAATCGAGATAACGTTGGTCGGAATATACGCCGAAATGTCACCAGCCTGTGTTTCGATGATCGGCAGGGCGGTCAAGCTACCGGCGCCAAGTTCGTCGGACAATTTGGCCGAGCGCTCGAGCAGACGCGAGTGCAGGTAAAAGACGTCACCAGGGTAGGCTTCGCGACCTGGTGGGCGGCGGAGCAGCAGTGACATTTGGCGATAGGCGACCGCGTGCTTAGTCAGGTCGTCGTAGATCATCAGCGCGTGCTGAGCATTATCGCGGAAATATTCGCCCATGGCGGTGCCGGCATAGGGCGCAAGATACAGCAGCGATGCGGGATCGGCGGGGCCAGTAGCAACGATAATCGTCTGGTCCATCACGCCTTCACGCTTGAGCGTTTCGACGAGGCGGGCGACTTTGGAGAGTTTTTGACCGATGGCGACATAGACGTTGACGACGCCGGTTTTTTGGCGGGCTTGGTTGATCATGGTGTCGAGCGCAATCGCGGTTTTGCCGGTCTGGCGGTCGCCAATGATCAGCTCGCGTTGGCCGCGGCCAATGGGGAACATCGCATCGATCGCCATAATGCCAGTCATCATTGGCTCGTGGACGTGCTTGCGACCCATCACACCGATGGCTTCGCGCTCGATCAGGCCAGTCTGGGTAGTCTTGATAGCGGGCCCGCCATCGAGCGGCTCGCCGAGCGGATTTACTACGCGGCCTAACAATTCGGGACCGACCGGCACCGACAGCACCTCGCCCTTGAGGCGCACGGTGTCGCCGGCCGAAACTCGAGCGTCGCTCCCGAGTAGTACGGCGCCGATTTCATCTTCCATGAGGTTGAGGGCAAATGCTTCGACGACGCCACTGGCGGTCTCGATTTCGAGCACCTCGCTGTAACCTGCACTGCGCAGGCCGTGGATCCAGGCAACACCGTCGCCGATGCGCGTGACGGTACCGACACGCTCGAGGCCCTCGCGGGTTTCGAGGCGATTAATCGCGTCGCGGAGTTGTTGAGAGAGTTCTGTTACTGCTAAATCAGCCACGGCTGGTCCTTTCTGAGGTTAGATTTTGAGTGCTGAGAGTCTACTGAGATGGCGGGCGATGGTCGCATCAAAGCGACGGCCGGGGGTCTCGATACGCACCCCACCGATCACGGCGGGATCGACCGATTCGCGCAGGTAGACGCGCTGGGCATCAATCTTGGCAATGATGGCTTTTCGCTCGGTCGCCGACAGCGGGTGAGCGGTAGTGACATTGGCGACAATAGTGCCGCGATGGGCCAGCGCGATCTCGATAGTGCGGCGCATCAGCTCGACGTCACGCTCGCGTCCGGCCTCTATTAGATAGGCGGCGACTTGGTCGATCAACTGACGTATGTCGCTGCCGGCCTCAATTTCACGAGCCACATAGTCAGCAAGCTTGCGCCGCGAAATCGTCGCTACCCCCGTCATCTAGCGTGCTTCCTCTAGCGATTTGGCGACGAGTTTTTTGTCGTGGGCGGCATCTACCGTCTGCTGAGTAACCCGAGCGGTTGCTTGCACCACCAGATCAACAGCGTCATTGTAGAGGGTTTTGCGGGCGTTTTCGACCTCTTTGGCGATATCGTCGTGGGCGGCATCTACCAGGTTTTTGGCCTGCTCGCGCGATCGCTGCTCGGACTTGGCGAGCAGTTCGGTAGCCTCAGACTTGGCGGTAGCCATGATCTCGGCGGCATCTTTGCGGGCGCGAGTGAGTAGCTTTTGTACATCAGCCTCCACCTTATCGGCGCGCTCACGGGTTTCGGTAGCGGCCTGGGCAGCAGCTTCGATGTCGTCCTGGCGCTTTTCGAGGCTACGACTAAGTGGCGGGTAGACAAACTTGCCCAAAAACCACATCAGGATCAAAAAAGCCACAATATTGATCACCAGCGCCGTCCAATCGATACCTAGCGCAGCAAACAAATCCCCACTGGGTGCGGCCTCGGCGCTGGCAAGATAGGTGAGTGGCAGGATCATCGTTCTTGCACCTACTATTTCATGACTTTGCCAATGATGGCAACGATGATACCGATGATGGCAAGGGCGTCAATAAACGAGATACCGAGGATCATCATGGTACGGATTTGGTTTTCTTTCTCGGGGTTGCGGCCGAGGGCATTGACTGCCGCCGAGGCGACAAGCCCAGCGCCAAGGGCGGCGAGGCCGGCAGGGATGGCATAAGTGAGACCAAATGCGAGTGCTTCCATAGTTGTTATTACTCTCCTTTAATTTATTTGGTTTACGTTATGATGGTTCATTTGCCGCGGCTGAAGTATCAGTAGGCAAATGAGCAGGATCAGGGGCGGCATGACCGTCGCCGTGCGACGCAAAGCCAAGCGAAATAAACACCGTCGTCAGCATAAAGAAAATGTACGCCTGGATGCTACCGATAAATAGCTCGAATATATAGAATGGCACTAACGCCACCGTCGCGGCGTATTTGGTGAGGAAGGCGATAATCACCAGCAACACTTCGCCGGCAAATACGTTGCCAAACAGACGGAAACTCAGGCCCACCAGGCGTGAAAACTCGGCAATCAGCTCGAGGATCCCCTCGAATGCGCCCGCCGGATCGGTGAAAGGATTGCGCAGATAGCGGCCAATGTTGCCAAAGAACCCGTGGATCTTGATGGCATAGATCTGCACCGCGACCATAGTTACAATTGCAAGCGCAAAAGTCGTATTGAGGTCGGCCGCAAGACCGCGAAACAGCGGCACGCCACCCCAGGTAATTGGCCCAACAAACGGCAAAATCCCCATCCAGTACTGCACAATAATGAAGAGGAAAATAGTAATCGGTAGCGGCGCAAGCTGTCGCGCCAGGCGACGATCGGGGATGATTTGCTGCACGGTGGCATAGAGCGTCTCGTAGCCCCACGCAATGAGCGCAGCCAGAAGCGGTCGCCGACTGCCACTAGGCGCCTGGGCCCAGCGCGCGGCATATATCAGTAGCCCGATCAATACGATATAGCCAAGGATACCAAGCAGCCCAGAGTTGCTGAGCGCAAATGGCCCGATATGAAACAGCGGCTCGGCAGCAATACTAATATGTGGTGCGGCCTCGGCGACGTACATCATGGCCGACCCCCAAGGGAGCCACTCGTGCTCGTAGCCTGCATTTGTCGGCGCACCAATGCCACCGCAAGCAGCGTGCCGATGACAATCCCCGCAATCATCAGCCACGGCCGAGTTGTAGCGCGCTGGTCGAGCCAAACGCCAAGCAGCGTCAGCCCCACCGTTGGCACAAATAGCCGCCATGTCGTATCGGCAAGTGTCGCAAACAACAGCCCCGTCGTACGATTGGTACGCTCACCGGGCAAATTTGAACTAGACTGTGTCGATTTCATACCCATTTACTCCTTCTACTATAGCAAGTCCTGGCCATGATTACTAGTCAATGTGCGCTGTTAGGCTATATATAACTAGTAATACAGGGTGGCAGTGGCGTTAAGGTATTTGTTTGGGCGCGGTACCGAGGAATTATTAGTCGTGCCGTCGCCCAGCTGACCACCATCATTCAGGCCGACCGCATAGACAATACCCGACTCGGCCTTGATCACCGCCGTGCCGCGACCTGCCTGAATAGACAGTGCGGTTCGCGACTTGTCTGAGCCATCCAATATCGACATCACCACTGGCGTACCGACTTGATTCGCCGGCTGGCCATTACTGGCATACTGGCACGAACTATAGGGTGCCGGCCCCTGCAGGACGCACTGATCACCCAGCTGCCCAAAGGTATTATCGCCAGCGGCGTAGGTTTTTTTGTCCGAACCAATCACATAAAGATTGTCGGTCTGCGCGATGAAGAATCCGCCGACGGTCGTGACGTTAGAGGTGTTATACATATATATCGGGTAGACGCCGCTTGGCAGCTTAAATCTCACCGGCCTCGTAGCAATCTCTGGGCAGCCTATCTCGTCACCGCCAACGCCACTTGGCACTCCGCAGCCCGCCAGGCCTGTGGCATTGTAGCCCACGGTGTACACGGCGCTCATCCATGGCTTGCCCGGTTCTTCGGTTAGCATTGATAGCGAAAACGCGTCAGCGTGGATCGATACGACTTTGTGGCTGTAGCCATCGTTCGGGAATTGGGTAATTTGCTTAAAGGTACTGGTGCGAGCATCTTTGCTGCCAAGGCCAAGTAGTCCCCGTCCCCAGTCTGAACCCGCCGACCACACCGTACCATCGTTGGCTAGTAGATAGGTGGCGCGACCAGTTTCTTCGACATTCACCACACAGTGTATAGTCGATAGGTCGCCTAGTTTGCACTCTTTCTGACGGGCACCCATCGGGCACAGCGAAGACCCAGTGGTGGTGCAGTTTAGCTGGCCCTCTAGCATAATCGGCCGAGGATAGGAAACGCCATTATTAATACCATTACCAATACCGATCGAGCCTGTCATCCAACCAGGGCTATCATTGTCACGCCCCCAGCCATAGACGCTCCCGTCTTTCATCAGGATGTGGCGCACTTGATCGTCACCAGTGATGGTCTTTGGCAAGGTAGAGGGGTCACCGCTACGAGGCGCGGGCAGGGCCGTAATCTGGCGCGGCGTAGCCACCTTGCAGCCATCACCTATCATATAGGTGCCTGTTTGGCCCTGCTCGCAGTTGCCACTGGCAAACACGTAGCCGTTGGCCGTAATAACATAATTGTTGTAGAACACGGGGATCGCCGCTACTACTGGGCCAAGCGGCTTGCCCTCGTTCGACAGGCCGGGTAGTGGATAGGCGACAAAGGTATTGGGCGACGATCCGGTCATACCTTGCTGGTAGTAGTTGTTAGGCCCCGAGAAATAAGCATTGCCATTGCTCGCAGCAATACCGGCGGCAAATCCAGAGTTAAGGAAGTTGGTAGTGATGGGGTTGGGATTAGTCATAGAAGCTTGCGCACCAGACGGCATGTTTACGATCGTCGGGAGCAATGCATTAGCGGTACTGCCAGTTCCCAGCTGGCCCGCACCATTTGCCCCCACGGCGCGCACATTGCCGTCCCGGCCAAGCGTAAAGAAATTGGTGCCAGCGCTCGAATAGCCAAAGGCGACATTATTGACCAATATGCTGCCACCGATACGGGCCTGCAGATTGTAGGTGTAGGTTTTCCAGGATTTTGTTGCAGATGAGGAGCGCTGCAACGATACTTCACCGCGCGCAGTAATAAATTGCGACCCCGTACCATTGCCTACCGGAGCACCTACGCTGAAAGTAGAGTGGTACTGGGGCGTCCGGACAACTGCACAATCTGGATTAGGCGCGCACTGCGCGCCGCCATTACAGTCACGCCCCGGCACCAGCGGCGAAGCGTCAGTCCAGGTGCTCACAAAACCATTTTTGGTCATACATGAAGCGGCATAATTAATGCCGGCCTCGGCCGCTAGCTTAGCCGCTCGATCATACTGAGCGCTAAACAGTGCCTGTCGGATGGTCGTCATGGCCGCAATCGCCGCCAGCAGCATCGTCAGCAATACCAACGAAAGTATCAGAATAGTCGGAAGCGCAAATCCTCTGTTGCGAGGGGATCGTACTATAGCCATAGGCATATTGTATACTGTAGTCCCCCTGGTGGCAAATCTACGCATATGCATTGCCGCCGCTTGCGCCCAGCCTCGACCGCCAGCTATACTGGTGTCATGCCCAGGCGCCATACCCCCATTACTCACATTCGGTACCTTCCACCAGCATCGTGCGATGCTAAGCGCCGATACGCTAACGAATCTGCTGCCCGCCAAGCGGCTGAGTTACAAATGCTCACTGCCATGACCCTCACACTCTACATCTATCACTGCGAGCAGTGTAGCGGATGGCATCTCACACGATCCCGCCATCCTAAAAATACGTCCTCGGCGGATACATATTAACATACTGACGCGCCCGCGGCGTACTGTCGTTGGTGGTGGTGCCGTCGCCCAGCTGGCCAGCTTGATTGTTGCCCACGGTGTACACCCTGCCATTAGTGGCCTTGATGATCGTTTCGCCGTAGCCCGCCAGCACCTGTGCGGCCTTAACTACCGTGCCGTCAAATACCGTCATATGGCCGTTGTTCGCTGGGTCTGACACATTGGCGGTGCTCGATGTACCAAGGCCAATCTGCCCAAATGTATTCGAGCCCGCACCAAATACTTGGCCGTCCTCGGTCATAACAAAGACATTATTGTAACGCGCGTTACTACCTTTACCCAGCGAGGTGTTGATCACGTCTACCGCTTTGGCGCCAGCCGGCAACAAGAATTTTTGCGGGGTGCTATAGGGTTTGGTATCGCTACCAATCTCGCCGTTACCCAGCTGGCCGACGTTATTGAGGCCGAGCGAATATACGTTGCCGTCACTGCCTACCATCGACACCGACCACTGGTCGGTCGACATGCCAATAACCTTAGTGGGCAAGCCGGGGATTTTGTCTAACGTGGGACGCTTATCTGTGGACACGGGAATACCTAGCTCACCCCATGTGTTGAGGCCAGCACACCACACATCACCGTTATTGTCACGAATGTAGCTGGTATCGCCGTCAAATTGGATCTGCTGCGCTACCGGTTGCCCGGGATCGCCAAACGACCCCATGCGCACAGCGGTAGTCTGTACGGCGAAGTTGTTGGTGCCTAATTCGCCATATCGATTGATACCCCAACCGTACACCTGTCCACCCTTCATGCGCAGCAATACGCCGCGGTAGTCACCGACCATTTCTTCTGGCATAGTGCTTGGATCAGCTGTATTGGGCGGTGGTAAGCCTTGGACTTTTTGCGGAATATTATACACACCCTCGTCCGCACATGCCCCAATCCCTAGTTGGCCGCTCAGGCAAGCGCCCGACACATACAACGTACCCGTATCGGTAACCACGAATGTCGCCGTACCAAGACTTAGCATATTCACCACCTTCTCGCCCGTTGGCACCTGGTATCTGACCGGTGTCGATACGTTCCCGACAGTCGACGAACCCAGCTGACCTTTGATGTTGAGGCCCGAGCCCCACAGCTCTCCCGTATCTGTCAGCGCGAATAATGCATAGCCCTGCGAGACGATATTGGCAAATGCTTTGACGACTTTTTTGCCATAGACACGAAACGGCGTCGGGGTAGAAGTAGCAGTAGTCGTGCCATTGCCAAGCTGACCAAAATTATTTGCGCCCATCGCCAACATCAGCCCATCACCGCTAATTGTCGTAAAAAACCCGCCGCCGCCATCAAGCGAATAACCAAAAGACACCCTAGTCACACCAATATTAGTGCCGATTTTGACATTCCTGACATAGCTGTAGGTCTTCCATGGTGCGCCATCCGAAGCGCGCAGCACCTGCACTTCACCTGTCGCCGACATAATCAGCGCGCCATTAATAAACAGTGGCTTAGGCACGGTAAACGTCGCCCTGACATGTGTTGGCTCGTCAATCATCACATAGTTGCCATCTACCTTGCTCGGAAGTGTCGCGCCCTGGCAGTCAGTGTTTGGGGTCAGGGTAGCAGTCGGCGATGTCCAGACCGCCTCGGGCAGCATCTGCGCGTCGCTTAGGCAGTCGGTGGCATAATTCACGCCTGATTCGGCCGCCAGCTGCGCCATTCGATCATACTGCTGGGTCATCAGCGCTTGCCGCACGGTCGACATCGAACTAATTGCGGCGAGCAGCATGATTAATAACACCACTGTCAACAACAATATCGTTGGCAATGCAAACCCACGGTCGCGACGCGCGCCAAACATAAGCGTCATGGTACTATTGTAGCACCGCCGTTGGTGTTTATGCTAGAATGGGAATAAATAGGAGGAACAACTATGTCTAATCAGCCCCAAGTTATTATCTATAGCACCACCTGGTGCGGCTTTTGCAAGACCGAAAAGCAATGGATGGACGCCATGAACGTCGCCTACGTCGAAAAAGACATCGAGGCCGACCCAGCTGCCCAAGCCGAATTGCTATCAAAAAACGGCGGCACTTTTAGCGGCGTACCCGTTACCGATGTTGCCGGCACTATCGTGCTAGGATTCGACCGCCCCAAACTAACAGAGGCGCTTAAGTCTGCCAACTTAATCAAGCAATAGTTATTGCTGACCGACCAGCACCACTTCGCCACCAATCGTACGGCAAAAATACGTATCGTGGCTAACATACAGTATAGCGCCAGCGTAGCGCTCGAGTGCCGCTTCGAGCTCTTCGATGCTGGGCAAGTCTAGGTGATTGGTCGGCTCGTCGAGGATCAATAGCTGCGGATCGTTCGCCAGCATCGCAATCAGCTGAAACCGCGCTTTTTGGCCGCCCGACAGGCGCGATAGGGGAGTCTGCCCGTCTGATTCTGCAAACAAGTAGTCGGCCAGCAACTGGCGGATTTTTGTCGTAGATATGCTGAGGCCGCGGTCCAGGTACATGCGCTCGATCGCCTGAGCCAGCGGCAGCTTAAAGTACCGGGTGTCGATTTCTTGCTCGTACACACCCACGCGCACGTGCGTATCGAGCTGCAACGAACCCTGCCAAAGGGTAATTGCCGCGGCAGGCGCCGCCACCGCTCGGACCATTTCTCCTGAGCCGTCGTCTCCTTCTAGCGCAGGAGACGGGGATATCGTCTCAGAAGAAAGGTCACTCGCGTTGACGGTACGCAGGCCGCCCAGCAACGCCTTAATCAACGTCGACTTGCCCGCGCCATTGCGGCCGCGCAGCTCTACCGCCTCGCCCTCGCGCAGGTCGATGTTCACTCCCTCGAACAATACTGAGTCGCCATAGCCCAGCGCCAGATCATGCGCGCTCACCAGCACGTGCTTGCTGCGCGATGCATCACCGGCCAGCTTCACCCGAATCGTACGCGCCTTGAATTTCTGATACTGGCCAGCGACCTTGTAATTAAGCTGCCCAACCGACTCGCGATCAATCCAAAAAGTTGGCTTTTCTTTGGCCTCCAGCTCGGCTAACTCTTGACGCCCCTGTTGCTCGAGGCGCTTGAATTTTTGGATGGTAGCAGGATTGCGTGCTTTTTCTTTGAGCCGTTGGTAGTCGAGCACCTTAGCTTTCAGATTGACAATCCGCTTTTCAATCATTTCAAACTCATTCATTTCGGCGCCCGTACTGACGGTATTTTGACGTAAGTAAGCGTCGTAATTACCACGATAGCTCTGGCAGCCACCATCGCGCAGCTCAATAATGCGGTCCACTTCGGCCAGCACGTCCCGATCATGGGTGATAATCAGCATCGCCTCGCGAGCACTGCGCATCCAGTCGATAAATTGCCGCTTTGCCACATAATCCATGTGATTTGTCGGCTCATCGATCAACGCCAGATGCGCGTCGGCATGCATAATCTTGACCACTTCGATCAAGCGCTTCTGGCCACCCGACAGCGTCGCAAATTGCCTATGCGCGTAGCCCGCCAGCTGAAATGCCTCAAGTTCGCGCTCGATATCCGACTCAATTTGGTAAAACCCACGCTGCTCAAACCGCTCAAGTGCCTCTGTATATTCTGCAATCAGCCGCATATTTTCGCCCATGCTCGCGGGCAAGGTCTCGATACTATGGCTGAGCGCCGAATATTCGGGCAGGCCCGCCAAAATATACTGCAGCACCGTCTGGTCCGTATTGCCGTGATGCTCCTGCGCCGTCGCCACTACTGTGGTGCCGCGCCGATATACTACCTCGCCGGTGTAATCGTGATCATCACCAGCCAAAATGCCAAATAGCGTAGACTTGCCAATGCCATTCCGCCCAACAATGCCGACCTTTTCGCCATCATCCACGCTGAATTTCACCCCTGTCATAAGCACGTTGGGGCCAAAGAATTTTTCGGTAATAGTGATATCGGCAATCATTATTGCTATTATAGCACGACCCCTGTTTGTATCTTGACTTTTTGCATATTTATTGCTATAATTAGTAGATAGCCATGAGCGTATTGATTCGCAGGCTTTTTTTCATTATACTAGCAGGTATGAATGCTACTCCTACTCATAATACTTACGACAACATCAGAAACGTGCTGATCAAAATCCTGCTAGGCACGGTAATTGCGGCGGCGGCGGTCGCGGTTGGCGTCATCCTCATCGGCACCGCCAGCGATCTAATCACGCGGGTTATCTGGACTATCGTCGCGGCACTGTGCTATGTCGTGCTGCTGCTAGCCATCATCTCGACGCTGTCGCATATTCGCGATCAAGCGCACCTGCGCTCGACACTGTTTGTCACCAACAGCCTGCTGGCGCTTACCTGTGCTAGCTACCTCACGTCGATCCTTAGTATCTGGGGCGTTATCACCGGCGACATGCCGATGCGTCTGCACGTGGTGTATTTTGCACTGCTGTGCGGCGTCATGTACGCCAAGCCACTGATCGACCTCGAGGATATCCTCGCCAAACTCCGCAATTACATCTGGGCCAACTATCTATTTATCGCGGTGGCTTGTGGGCTATTTGCGCTAGCTACCCTGGCGCCAAGCGAATGGAACCTGTGGAATGGTATCGTTGGGCGTATGGTGGCCGCCTCGGTTGTGATCGATGTAACGCTTAGTATGGTAATTACGGTGCTGTTTTATCTGCAAGTGCAGCAGCATCGCAGGGAGCATCCGGTTAAAGTCTCTGCAAAAGAGGCTCAGCCCGTAGCGCATCGCACCTCAGCTGGGCGCATCGTGCTGTGGACACTCCTTGGGCTGATCTTGCTACCATTTGCAGTGTCTATCCTCGGCAATCTTGTCCGCCTACTTATGTACCCCATAGGTTACTAGCATCTCTATACGACGCTCGTCATGCCGCCGGTCAGCGATCAGCGGCAATACTCTGGCCTATTGTGCTCATGCAGGCATCGTGACATAATGAATAATCATTCTGCAGGAGAATTATCGTGAAGCCACCAGAGTTTTTGCCCCACAGTACCGAGCTAGCAAGCAAAGCAGTAAGGCTGGCGATAACTGCCGCGCACGGGCTGCGTGCCATACTCGAGAGACGCCGCGCCGAACGACCAGTGTCACATCACCTTACCCGCGCGGTACCGTGCGACCATGGTATTCCGCCCGAGTGGCTAGATGATGATGACGATATACCACCAGTTAGCCGCGCAGCCAAGCCTCGTTGCTGGGACGACGCAGCCGAATCATCTGACGACACACCCGATGATCTCGACCTCATATTGCCCGACCCAGACCGCGTGTACAATCGTCAGCGCTACCACTAGCCCCTAGCGACTACAGGCCGACGCCATTACTACAGCAGCCGCCCCTGCGCGCCTTCGGCCTCATCATAGGTACGGTTAGCTTCCGTGAGCTGCTGTAAGCGAGCATAGAGGCCCTGAATTTGTGCGGCGGTTGCTTTGCGCTCCTCTGCATCTGGCGATGACAGCCCCGCCTGCAGCGCCAGTGTAGCCGCTTCGCCGATACCGCGACGCACCTGCCGGCGCGAACGTCGCTGTTCCGCCATGGTATCGATCACGAATAACTCGCCAGTCATGTAGGTCGCTTCTGCCTTGATTTCGCGAAGCTTGGCGTCGAGCATAGTGGTCGCAACCGCCGTGCGCCCAGTACGCAACACCCGCAGCAGGCACTGCTCAAAAAACACTCGCATATTATAGTCCGCCGCCTCGGGGGTGCAGATATAATTACCGTCAATATCACGCTGGCGGCCCCATGCCCGGCGCAGCTTTGCGAGCTGCACGATATTGGTATACGACAGGCCCTTTGCATGATGCTGGGTAATATCGGCCGGCATGGTGGCATATAGCAAGCGGCTTTCGACCTTGTCTACCCTGTAGCCCATATAAGCGGCGATCTCTTTGTAGCGCTCCAGCTCGACGCTTCGATCAAGCACAATCGATGGCTCCTCGCAAAATCGATAGCAATATTCACGGTATACCTCGCGCGCATCTTCGGATTCTTTGATGTGATCGCTGGTATTTTCGACAATTTGGCTGTGCCGCGCCTCGTCAAACGTTGGGTTATGCTGTAGCGTGCACGCTACCTGTAGCTGACTAGCGTCCAGCCCCAACTGTTGGCACTTAAGCAAAAGGACGCGACCACGTCGATGACCGCTAACACGAATATGCCAGCTACCGTTCATCTGTGGGATCTGTTCGAGCGATGCAGCATCAAATTCATACTGATAAAAACGTGCGTGATCACGCAGGAATTGTTCTATCATTGCTGGATCATCAAATACCGCCACCGTTACTGGATGCACCAGATCAAATCCGGCATCTGTAAGTTCAATCCTATCGGCCAGTTCTTGCAATTTTTCGGGGTCGTATTCTTCGCGAATTTGCTGTAGATCATGGATCGCCGTGGCCGGTAGGTAGGCCACGTCGGTATAGCCCGCTCGAATCTCAGGTCCCCTCGCTTTCATTACCTCCTATTATGTGTCGCGAATAGCAATCTTGCAAGCATAGCCATCATCTCTGTTATACTAGGGGTAGTTATGAGCGCCAAACAGCCATCCAAGCCACGCACTCCTAGCCCGATCGTCAACCGTCGGGCGAAGTTTGATTATGTACTGGGCGACGAGATTGTGGCCGGTATTGCGCTGACTGGCCCCGAGACACGGGCCGCACGCGATGGCCATATTCAGCTGCGCGGCGCCTATGTCAGCAACAAGGGTGGTGAACTATGGCTAAACAACGCTAGCTTTAGCCTCAAGATCAACGAGCGTGGCCAGGCCGGCAGCCGCACCGTCGACACCGCACCGCGCAAGCTGCTGGTCCGGCGCGCACAGATCGCGCAGCTCGAGGCCCAGCGCAAAAACGGCATGACGATTGTGCCCACCAAATTCCTGACCGCCGGCCGCTATATCAAGATCGTCATCGCCCTCGGCAAAGGCAAAAAAAACTACGACAAACGCGAAACCATCAAACGCCGCGACATCGACCGCGAACATCAGCGCATGATGAAGTAAGGGCTGGCAGATCTACCAGCTATTGTCATCGCGAGCAACGTGTCGCTCGATAGCCTGGGCATACAGCTCGGCGAGCTTTTCTACCTGATGACGCTCGGTAAATGTGGCCGCCAGGCGCTGGCTCTCGGCGCCAAATTTAGCGCGCAGGGCGTCATCACCTAGCAAATCAGCAACTTTCATGGCAAGATCTTCGGGCTGGTTGTCGACGTAATAGCCGTTCTCGCCATCGTGCACCACCTCTGACACCTCGCGGTCGATGATAACAATCGGTAGACCGGCATGCGCCGCCTCGTGCAGCACCCACCCCTGGGTGTCTTTAAGTGAAGGAAATGTAAACACATCGAACGTTTGATAAGCCACACCCAGTTGTTCGCGCGGAATTGCCCCCGTAAATGTCACGCGGTCGCCGTAGCCCGACTCGTCGGCCATGCGCTCGAGGGTTTTGCGATATTCGAAATCGCCGACAAACAGCAACCGCGCGCGCGGTCGCCGTGCCAACACATAGGGCAACGCCTGGATCAGAATCGGCAGGTTTTTCTCTTCGCCGAGGCGACCCACAAAGCCA
Organism: Candidatus Saccharibacteria bacterium UBA1932; assembly: GCA_002337095.1. Lineage (GTDB taxonomy): Bacteria > Patescibacteriota > Saccharimonadia > Saccharimonadales > Saccharimonadaceae > Saccharimonas. Next base: position 4,379 of record DDFI01000007.1, on the reverse strand, counting down.
TACACTTCATCACTCTCCGCAATGCCATGCTGGCGTCGAAACGCCGCTACTGCCTCGGTCGATGGCTGCGGTAGGGCATCAACACCATTGGGCAGCAAGGTCAGGTCGTAGGCGTATTCTTTGTCATGCTGCCACGATTTGAGCTGATTGACGCTCTTGCGGCTCAGGGCGATCACCGCATCAGCCTTGCTGTACATAATAGTGATGGCACGCTCGATAATGTCTTGATTCCAGCGCACCACGCCGCGGCGCGGCCGATACAGCTTGATCAGTTCGCGAATATCTTTGCCGTCCAGCTTGACGGTAGTCGGTAGGACGATACTCGCGAGCGCCAGCACACCAGGCAGTACATTGGGATAATTCGCCGAGAATTCATAGAGGTCGGTGCAGTGCTGAATGACAAACGGAATATCAGATTTGTAGGCAGCGCGCACCCCGATCAGCCCCACCTGCGACGGGGTAAAAATATGCACAATATCGAGATCGAGCTCGCGAATTTGCGAAATCACGCGCGGCGGAAAAAACACGCTCATATCAAAATCATCAAACAACCCACTCTTGAAACTGGGGAATCGAATTACGTGATCGTCCTCACACAGCAGCTCGGCATGCTTGCTGGGGCGGATCGATTTGGCCGGGCAAAACACATAGACTTCGTGACCCAACGCCTCGAGCTCGCATTTGAGGCTATCGACGACATACACGATGCCATTGATCGACGGCCGATAGGTGTCGGTGAATAGTCCGATACGCATACTAGGGCCTATTATAGCAGATCCCGGTATAGCTCGACGAGGCGCTGCCCGCCAGCCACACTATCGTAGCGCGCGGCAATATGGGCGGCACGAGCCACGGCATCGGCGTAGAATACCGGGTCGGTTCGCAGGCACGTGATGGTCGGCACAAATTCCTGTTCGCTACAAAACAACGCATCCGGACGAAATGTCTGATCGTAATCGTGAATATCACGCAGCACTACTGGCAGGCCGCTAGCGGCCGCTTCGACAACCACCATACCGAATGTCTCTTGGTCGCTTGCGAGCACAAATACATTAGCGGCGTGATAGTACTCACGTACCTGCTCGAGCGGAATTACCCCTGTAAATCGCAGATTGACGGGGGGGTGATCCATCAATTGCTTCATCTTGCCATAGTCCGCGGCAGCATTCTTGAACGGTACACCGCCCACCCATATAAACTGCATGTTGGGGCAGGCCTTGGCTATCGCGACAAATGTGTCGATGCGCTTACGCGGTTGCACCTGGCCACTGCTCACCACCACCCACGCATCCTGGGCGATGCCTAGCTGTCGACGCGCCTCGCTACGCGACGACCCAGTGGGCGCGTAACGCGCCGTGTCGATGATATTGTAGAATATTTCGATACGGCTACGCACACCAAGTGCCAGCAGCTCATCGCGCGTCGCATCCGATACCGCAAGTACCAAATCAGCACGATTATAAAACCACCTAAGGTAGATGCGTGCGAACCACAGCCAGTACTTGGCGCCGACCAAACTGCCAACGAGCGATGCGGGCACGATATGCGCCGACACCACCTTGCGCCCACGCGCCACCAGCAAGTACCATAGCGAGAACGGTCCCACCGTATGAATATGCACAATATCGGCGTGGCGCGATTGGTTGACCATGAGTGTTACGTCATCACGACGGCGCAGCGCATTCGCCAGCTCAATATACGCGGTGTGTACGCCATGGCCTTTTACACTCATCTCGCTCTCAGATATCATAGCAACTCGTATCATTTCATCCTCCAATATTCACGGGCCATATAGCAGAGTGACCGCATTGTTGCGCCGCGGCGATTCATAGCGACTGGCTTGGGCGCAAGTAAGCGCTTGGCTTCGGTTGGCTCGTAGCGCTCGACAGTCGGGATTGTCGCCAGGATCTCTGCCTCGAGCGCCGCCTGCCACGGCTCCTGCGACTGAGGCTGGCCAGGATAGTGGCTACGATAGGCAAGTGCAATCATTGGCACCACGGTGTAGGCCAGGTATTTTTCGGGAATAAACTGCACCCACAACGTAAATGCCTTTGGATCAGGCGACTCACTATACAGGGTATCAGCGTGATCCACAATAAAAAATTCCGAAAACTCACCGACCGCATTACAGCCATTAATAATCCGCCGCTCAATTTGTTCGGCAAGCCGCGGCAAATTGTGCCGACGCAGCCCCTCTGCCACCATAAAATTAAACATCGGCCAAATTGTCTGCGAGCCGTGATAATCGATCGTGATGCCAAGTGGCTCTGGGTGATTGCGCGACCGCGTGCGCAGGCCAACCTGCGTCAAGAAATCGTGCGAAAACAGCTCGCGCACGATAGCTGTGATTTTTTGCTCACGCTCGAGGTCGGGCAGCGCCGACCAATACTGGCTATTGAGGGTCCATCCCGCCGATATATTACGCGTCGCACTCGCTTGCATATGGCCGTCGCGCATGGCGATGGCCGTCGCCAAAAAATGACTTTCGTCATGCCAAAAGGTATCAAATAACGCCGCCCGCATGCGCTCGGCGGCCTCTCGCCATAGCTCGGTTTCGGCATGCTCGGGCAGTAATCGCGCCAAATCCTGCAGCGCGTCAATCGCAAAACTCTGCGCCTCGACATAGGCGATCGGCTGGTGGTAATTCAATGCACTGCCATCGGGCCAATAGTACGCCGTTACTGAGTCCTGGAAAGTCTGATAGGGGATCGACAGTCGGCCGGTACGCGCTGGTGCAAATAATCCCTTGGTATCGATATTATCAACAATCCAGTTGCCGGCCGCCGCCAGACTATCGCGAATCGATACTGTATCGCCGCGGCGATTGCGCACCGTACGATCCAGAATTGACCGATCAATGCTAGTGGCATATTTGTTGACCAGCCGAATATATTCAGCTGTAGTATCCACCGCAAAATAGGTCAACATTTGGCTATGGGGCGCACCCCAGACGAGCCGCGCCAGCGCAAAGCCAATTCGATCTGTCCAGCGATGTGGCCGCCATAGGGTAAAATCCCGCAACTCATGATGGATACGGCCCGGCTGTTCCTGGGTGCGACGCTCTGTGCGCGTACCCTGCAGTGCTGCCAGCGCGATAATGGTATCGTACGCCGCTGTATGGTCAAAATCCGCCACAAATCTGGCGCTCATGCTGGCATCACGGCCAAAGAGCGTGTGGTTGTAGAATGCGCCCATGCTGGTATACATCCCCATGCCATTGGTCGCGCGCAGTTTCTGATACGCATCGGTCACCCCAGGCACGACAGCATTGAGTTCATCGGCAATATTCGAGATATCCATTTGTATTTACTGTAGCACAAAATGGGGTAAGGATGAGCCCCTTCCTAATGAAAGAGCCGCCCGTTCCGCATCACCGAAGTGACGCGTACTAGGGCGGCTCCCTTGTCAGTGGCGAACCCAGAAGATGGGTCGCCAGTTGGCCACATGGGCGTGGGCGGCCTTATAGGCCATCTGCTCCTTTCCGCTGGAGTTGTCAGCGATGACCAGCCCGACCCAGATCAGGCCCGGGATGAGCGCGGCCAAGAACCACCACGAGGAGTGGTCGGCCATAACCACGACCAGGGTCACGATGATGACGTAGCCGTACAGGCCGTAGAGGACGACGTTGTGGTACAGCTTAGTCGGCGACAGGATTGCTGCCGTCGGGTAGGCGCCACTGTTCCATTCGCCGTAGGTCAGGAAGGCCGCGACCGCCAGAGCCGCCACCAGCACGACCCCATGGAATGTCGGGCTCTGGTAGCTGAACTTGAGGTCGCCGAAGCCGATGGGCTGAGCGTGTTCCGGTAGCAGTCGAGCCGCCCTCAGCAGTCCCGTAGCCATGATGCCAAGGAAAAGATCCCCCGGCCAAAACGACAGGAACTGGCGCTTTGAGTCGAGCGGCACCAGCCGCCCCTCGAAGACCAGACCAATCAGGATAAAGAGGCCTGGCGTAACGAGCCAGCACACCAGCAGCGTGCTGAGGAACCTGCCGAGCGGGCTCTCGCCCATAAACGACAGGTCGGCCAGCCAGCCAAAGCCAGGCAGCAGGCCAATCTTGTCAGCCGTGTTCACGACTGATCACCAACTTTCTATGACAAGGGGCGACTCAATCGCCCGGGGATGTGATCTCGAAGCGTAGCGTCGAGAGACCTCTGGGACGAGAATCTAATTATAATTATAACGCTAATACCGATATTTGTCAAGTTTTATAGGATTTTGTGCGGTTTTTGGATGGTATACTAAGGACATGAAACTCTATTCATGGAACGTCAACGGTATCCGGGCGGCGCTGAACAAAGGTGCGCTGCAGGCGTTCATTGCTGAGCACGATCCGGACGTGCTGTGCCTGCAAGAGACCAAGGCCGAGCGCGGGCAGGTAG
>DDFI01000002.1 GCA_002337095.1 Candidatus Saccharibacteria bacterium UBA1932 | reverse complement strand
AGAAAGCCCTTTTCCTAATGTTGGTGGCTCTGTATTCCAAAGCTCGAACCCATTTTAGCACAAAATGCTAACTCTGAGCCGCGCCGCCTGTCCAGCGGAGCTGGACGCGCCCCACCAGCCGCCCCCTTTGCTTTTTTCTGAGATTTCCCCCCGCCGAATTTCTTTTTTAGCTGAAAAGGGTTGGCTGGTGGTTCGCCTGCCATACATGGCAGAGGCGGCGCGGCTCCAGTCGGCATAGCCGACGCGCTACGCGCCCTAGTCCTGTATGTTTAGTGGCTAACAAGAAAGCCAAGCGATGACCTAAAACAAGAAAATGAACGTACAAAGGGCGGCTATCGCCGCCCTGCCAATATTTGACAAACTAGTCGATACATTACTTGCATAAGATGTTAATCTGTGCTATAATAAGAAGTATGAAAGCAATTTCAATGTCAGTTAAGAACTTTTTTATGACCTCTTCTCTCGGGGGTCTAGCTGGCTTTACAAAATAAATAGCAGCAACTAACAAGAACCAAGCCCCCGAAAGGGGGCTTTTTCATTTAAGTAAATAAGGAGAAAACTATGAGAATGTATATTCAACCACTAACAAAAGAAAAACTAAACGAATATCTGGCAATCCCAGACTTAACAGAGAGTAAGCAACAACATGCAATATCTCTGCTTTATGAAAGAGTTGCAGATTATATGCGCGAAGCGCACAAGAAATCTGATGTTCGGGTGTATCGTAAAGACCCTATCGTAACTGTTGCCGATAATTACGATAATTTGCTCATTGGTGCAGATAACATTAGCCGCTCATCAACGTACACTCACTATGTAGATAATGAGCATATCCTCAGAACGCACACCACCGCGCAGATACCGGCAATCTTGCGCGAGCTTGCCGCAACCAAAAACGACTGGAAAGATGTCGTTATCTTACTACCTGGTCTAGCGTATCGGCGAGATGTAACCGACAAGAAGCACGTCGGACAAGTCCACATGCTCGAAATGTGGCGCATTGTTAAGACTGGCAAAGACAAGCCGATTGTCAAAGAAGATTTACTTGATGTGGTGAAAGGCGTAGCAAATACTGCCGCACCTGGCTGGAAACTGCGCATTATTGACTCACCGCACCCCTACACCACACAAGGCATTGAAGTAAATGCAGTTTTAGGCGATAGAGATATTGAGATTTTAGAGTGCGGCCTCGTCAACGACCAGATTTTGGCAAATGCTGGGCTTGACCCAGAGGAATACTCCGGCTGGGCGTTAGGCATGGGGCTAGATAGGCTCGTCATGACCTTAAAAGATATTCCCGATGTGCGCTATTTGCGCTCCACCAATCCCAAGATTGCCGCACAAATGAAAGACCTAGAGAAATACCACGAAGTGTCGAGCCAGCCAGCCATACAGCGAGATATGTCGTATAGTGTACCTGCTGGCTATGTTGAGGAAGATATAAACGAGGATATTCGCGAGGCTTTAGGCGACAAGCAGAACATACTAGAAAGCGTGGAAATACTGAGCGAAACCGCTTATAAAGATTTGCCGCTAAAAATACAAGAGCGTTTAGGAATCGCAAGCGACCAGAAAAATGTTTTGGTACGCATAACCCTGCGACATCTTGAACGAACACTTGAAAACAAAGAGGCAAACCACATCTATGATGATATTTACAAGAAAATAAATTATGGAACTGGCGGATATCTTTAGATAACTGCTGCCGTACTTGAGTTATAATTAAGCTATGAAAACTAGCGACTTTAACGGCGTAATCATCGAGGAAAGTTTGACCGACAACTCCGTTTTGAATGATGTAAACATCATCTCAACCAAAGTTGAACCAGTTACCGAAAAGCACAACACGCCGTGGGTCAGGCAATGGACAATGCACACAGTTGAGATACCAGCTGATAAAGCTAGTGAAGTTGCCAAGAAAATTAGTGAAGCACTCGATAAAAATCATGACTGGTACGCAGATTTTAAGACCGAAACTGAACATTATGTGGTTTATGCTAGCAAAGTTTTTCATATCACAGACCGAACAAATAAAAAGCAATACGATGAAGCGACTGCCTATGGCATATCTATCGGTATTCCTGATTACCAAGTGGACTTTTCGCCGCATTTGAAACAACGAGAACGATAAATGAAAGTCCTTGACGTTCCCTTTATAGCCAATCCAGACAACCGCTGCGTCAACGCCACTACCGGCATGATACTTGCCTATTTTATGCCCGAAAAGAAATACACAATGGACGAACTGGACAAACTCTGCGGTTATGTTGAGGGGCGTGGCACTTGGCAAGCTCAATCATTACTAGCCCTACATAAACTTGGCTTTCAGGTACACCAGATAGAGGACTTTAACCACGAAGCGTTTGCAGATGACCCTGCAAAATACCTGTCGTCAATCTTGGACAAAGAGGCATTAGACTACCAGCTAAAACACACTGATTTGAAACTTGAAGCAACAAGAATAAAGGAATATATAGATTTAGGCTTACCGCTGGAAAGACGACCAGCAACAGATGATGATATTCGCCATTTTATAGATGACGGCTGGTTAGTAAGGCTAGAAGTCAATGATCGCCCGCTTGCTGGTCTGAAAGGCTACAACGGACACTCAATTTTAGTTGTTGGCTATGATGATAGTGAAGTAATCATTCACAATCCAGACGGTATGAATAGCAACAAAGCAAATCAAAAAGTGTCGTGGGAATTGCTCAATCAGGCATGGGAAGAGTTTGGTGGCTCTTTCTCACTGTACGCTTTCAAGAAATAATGTTGCAGTCGCTAAAGCGACAGCGCCACCACCAGCCAACCCTTTTCAGCTAAAAAAGAAATTCGGCGGGGGGAAATCTCAGAAAAAAGCAAAGGGGGCGGCTGGTGGGGCGCGTCCAGCTCCGCTGGACAGGCGGCGCGGCTCAGAGTTAGCATTTTGTGCTAAAATGGGTTCGAGCTTTGGAATACAGAGCCACCAAAATGGAACTTTCCGAGATTTGGTCGCCCGCCAGGGCGGCTTTTTCTCTGGCGGCGCGCAACGCCTGCCAGTGCGATTTCAGGGGGGAGATAAGAAATTGCCATGCCTGCGGCATGGTTCTTTTTGTTTTGGTCGGCAGTTGTCGACACGCTCCGCGTCCTCGCATCGTGGCATGTCGTGTATAATAGTAAGTGCAACACAATTCAATCGGAAGAGGCTATATTTTTTGGCTCAAATAGCCGTCTTGGAACAGTTTGGTCTTTTCCGAATTGTGTTGCACCAAGACGGCTTTTTGAGTTAAGGAGGGCAACTATGAAAGAACTACTAGCAAATATACCGCTGGTATATTTTTTGTACGTTCGTAAGTCTACGGACGTAGAGGACAAGCAGGTATTATCTATCGCGGCGCAGATAGCGGAGCTGAAAGAATATGCGGCGCGCATGGGCATATACACTGTCGATGTCATCATAGAAAAACAAACGGCAAAAAAGCCAGGGCGCAAAAAGTTTAACAAAATGCTGGAGTGTATCGAGGCTGGCGAGGCGAACGGCATACTTGCATGGTTGCCTGACAGATTATCGCGCAACTCGGTAGATAGCGGCAAGATTATTTACATGCTCGATGAGCATGTACTGCTTGACTTAAAGTTCCCACATTTTTGGTTCGAGAATACGCCGCAGGGCAAGTACATGCTGGCAAATGAGTTTAACAGCTCTAAACAGTATGTAGATAATCTATCACTCAATACCAAGCGAGGGCTGCGCGAGAAAGTGCGGCGCGGCGAAATGCCAGGCGTTGTGCCTGTCGGCTATATCAACGATGTGCGCACTAAAACGGCAAAAGTGGACAAACGGCTTGCGCCGATCGTCCGCGAGGCGTTCGAGCTGTACGCTCGCGGCGATAAACGACTGGACGAAATTGCCGACTTTTTGTATGCCAAAGGCATAAAAACAAAAAGCCGCAAGGTCGGCGGCGAGCGCAAAGCTGGTGGTAAGCCGTATTCAAGAAATCGGGTTACTCGTATACTGAATAATCCGTTTTACTATGGACATTTTCGCTATGTGGGCGAGGCGTACGAGGGCAGCCACAAAGGTATTGTGTCAAAACGACTATTCGACCAAGTGCAAACAGCACTAGAGCGTCGCGGCAAGCCGCAACGCAAAGCGAAAAATGAGCCAAAACCGCTATGCGGTCTTGTCTATTGCTCGTGCGGTATGATGTTTACCGCAGAAACACGCATAAAGCGGCAGAAGAACGGCAACGTACACGTCTATACGTACTACCGATGTACTCGCAAAAGCAAAACGGTGGTGTGCCGCGAGCCGCATATTCGCGCCGAGGAACTAGACAAGCAATTAACCGAGCTTTTGAGCGGTTTTGCTATGCCCACTGCGTGGGCGGACAAACTGCGCGAACTTATGCGCAACGACGAGGCAAGCGAAAAAGCGGACTTTGTGCGCGCGACTGGCAAAGACAAGCAAAGTATCGCGCAGTTGTCGGACAAGCTCCAGCGCTTGCTTGACGGCTACCTAGAGGGCGATATTGAACGCGAACTCTACCAAGTTAAGCGCGCCGAAATCCTCGGACAGAAGAAACGGCTAGAAGAAAAAATAGAGCAAGCGACAGTGGGCGTTTTGACGTGGGTCGGACCTATGACCGCGTGGTTTGAGCGAGCCGTTTCTATCTGTAAAATCGCAAAAAGTGATGATTTACTAGCGAAAAAGTCGCTATTACTCGAAATCTTCGGGTCGAACCTCAAAATGCAAAATAAGGAAGTCGTCGCACGCGACGACCAATTTCCCAATTCCCCCCTGAAACCGCACTGGCAGGCGTTGCGCGCCGCCAGAGAAAAAGCCGCCCTGGCGGGCGACCAAATCTCGGAAAGTTCCATTTTGGTACCCCGGGCAGGAGTCGAACCTGCAACCCTTTCCTTAGGACGGAACAGCTCTATCCAATTGAGCTACCGGGGCGACACTTCCTATTGTAACTGTAAGCACCCCTGAGCGCCAGACCTCCGGGGATAGCGTTATCACTATGCGTCACTCAACGCGTGTATTTTTCGTGCAGAGCCTGGTATTCGTAGATCTCGGTGTCCGCAAACCAGTGCGCGATCTCTTGCTCGGCCTCATCGGGGTCGCCGCTGGCATGGATCAAATTAGGCACGCCGATTGATTCCTCGTCCGCATAGCCAAAGCTCATATGAGAAAAGTCGCCGCGGATCGTCCCCATGTCGGCACTCTTGGGCTCGGTTGGGCCGATAATCTTGCGAACCAACGCCACCGCCTCTACGCCCTCGAAGACCATAGCGATGACTGGTCCCTGCATCATAAAATCAAGCGTCATACTAAAGGCATGCTCGCCACGACGGGTGATCATCTTGCCAATTTCTTCGTAATGCTTGTGGTAGTGATCGCGGCTAGGCGCGATCATCTTTGTCGCAACAATTTTGAGGCCAACACGCTCAAATCGAGACAAGATCTCGCCTACAATCCCACGCTGCACCGCATCGGGCTTAAACACTACTAGAGTTTTTTGAACATTTTTTGAAGTCATGGCTAGTTCCCTGCCGTATGCGGCGTTAATGCTTGGCTGTTTCCATTGTAGCAAAGGCCGGCCGCAAATACGACGGGCCAGCCCCAACAGCTACCGTTTCGCGACAAAATCAGCTATGCTAAGGACATGTATACGTCCGAACTACTGATGGACTACATCGAACACCTAGAGGTAGAGGGCGGGCGGTCTGCCAAGACGGCCCAGAATTATCGGCTGTACCTAGAGCGATTTGTCGAATTTACCAATGACATTCAAGTAGAGAATATTACAACAGAAACTATTCGCAAGTATCGACTATGGCTCAATCGTTATGCAAATGACAACGGTGACAGCCTGGTTACTATCACCCAGGCCTACCATTTGATCGCCCTGCGTGGGTTCTTGGGCTATTTGTCTCGACGCGACTTGCCGGTAATTGGCCCCGAGAAAATTGAGCTGCCAAAGACCATTCGCAAACAAGTTACCTTCCTATCGCACGAAGAGGTGCTGCGAATGATCGATGTTATTCCGACAATAGATACCGAAATCGTGCTTCGTGACCGAGCGCTCATCGAGCTACTGTTTTCGAGCGGATTGCGGGTGTCTGAATTAATAGGCCTAAATCGTGATCACATTAATACAAAGCGGCGAGAATTTATGGTGCGCGGCAAGGGGCAGAAAGACCGCCCGGTGTTCATCGACACGCAAACCGCTGAGCATGTAGAGGAATACCTGGCAAAACGCATGGATAACCTACCGCCGCTATTCCTTAACTACAGCCGCAATAACCACGTGGGAAACAGTGGTGATTATCGGCGATTGACCTCGCGGAGTGTCCAGAGAATCATCAACAAATATGCACGACTAGCGGGAATCACAAAACACGTCAGCCCGCATACCATGCGCCACAGTTTTGCGACAGATTTGCTTATGAATGGCGCAGATCTACGCAGCGTACAGACGATGCTGGGCCATAGCAATATCAGTACGACACAGATCTACACCCACGTTACCGACCAACACCTAAAGGAAGTATACGAACGATTTCATAGCGAAGAATAGCGGTGGCTATGGGCAATTCTGGGTAAACGTGCTGGGGTTTTTGGTAACGATGAAATCTTTGCAGACATTGTTGTCTACCGAAAGAGCGGCATTGGGATAGCTAACGTCACCCCCAATCTCGACACGAGTGAGTATACGACGGAACAAATTATTTGCTCGGCCTGTAGAGTCGACTTCAATCTGTGCACTGCCAAAACTGATCTGTTGGCCGGCAGCATTGTAGGCATAGAGCTGAAAATTAGTTCGGCCATAGAGGGGCGTCAACGCCACATAGGTGCTAGACGTAGGGGCTGGAAGATTGACCTTCATCGAACAGGCATAGCCGCCAGGGGCAAGCTGTATACTACATTTGGTAAGCACTGGCGCCGAAGGTGTGACGCGTGACGATAGTGTGGTCTCGCTGAAATTGGATGTCGTAGGAAACAGGAAGGCAGCACCGGGCGCATTGCGCATTTGATCTTGATTGCCCGACAAGGCCGCATCGCTACTAGCTACCTGAAAACGCATCATGGGGGGCACGTTAGTGTAAATGGGGTTAGATGCCCGCCATACTCGGGGTAATGTGATGTTTGCAGGGCTGCCGTAGCTAGGATATCCAAGGGTCATATCGGCATCGTTGGTACGATCCGCGGCATTGTACCAACGTACCTCGACAGAGGTGATCGGGCTTGACGAGCTGATAGGCACCACCGCAGTCTGATCTTTGTTGAGACTACCGAGGTAATCCATTGGGGCTTTGTTAATAGTGACGCAGGTGTAGGCCTGGTCCATCGCATCGGCTGCGGAATCAGAGGCGTTCTTGCGGACCATCTGCTCCTGGAGCTTGGTATTACCGTAGAGCGCCGCCTGCACCGTGTTGCAGCGTTTGGCATTAATTACATTGGCAATCTGCTGGCAGCGCGAAGCGTCGGCAATGCGCCCCGACTCACAGTCCTGAGCAACAAGAATCACGCGCTTGGCATCTTCTACCCCAGCCTGAGCCGCATCGTAGGCGCTCTGTGACACATCATTTAGGGTTGCCTGACGCTGATCGGCAAGCATAATGCGGGTAAAACTAACCGTAGCAATGAGTAACAGCATTGCTGCAAATATAACAACAAAGAGTGATACCGCGCCTGATTCAGATTGTTTATTCATTTATACAGCACTCCCCGTCCTGACGACAAAATCAAATACATTCACCGCGCAATAATCCTCTTGACCATCTGCCTGAGATGGCGGGCGACACTGGCCACCTAGCGGCTCGATACTGCCAGTAGAGGTCTTGGTTGTGGTCGTGTAATCTACGGTGGTAGCGTCGTTTGTGCCGATAGTCAGGGTGATGTGATATACCCCGCTCACTGGCGATCCAGTGATCGCCGCGCGGTGAATGGCAAGAACACGGTCGCCATTGTCGAGGAGGCTAAGCGAATTTTGTTTGCTGAGACTAGGTAGCGATCTGTCTTTTTGCCAAGTATCGCAAATGACCGCATCTGCATCGTTGACTTTGGCAAAATAAACCGGAGGGCTACCGGCGTCAGTATACTTGAGCGGGCTGGTCGATCCACCGGAGGCATTGAATGTTTTGCCGTAACTCCATAGATAGGTGTATTTGCCCGTACAAAGCATGCCGTACTCGCTTGGCGACGTGATGATATGCGCGGCAGGAATTGGCTGTGCTTGAGAAATAGTACGGCGCATGTCTTCGACGAGCAGTCGGCCCTCGGAGTTGACTGTGCGTAGCGTGATACCCTGCGTGTATATTTTGCTCGTCATAATTACAACGGTGGCGATCATAATCAATAACACGGCGATGAATGTCATCGAGATCATCAGCTCGACGAGCGTGAAGCCGCGCATGCGATTACTTTGGCTCATACAACCTCACAATCGTGCCAATCGTCACCGGCGCATTGCTACCCGGGGCTGACCAGCAGGCTTTTATATGAAAATCAACGAACGGTACGGCCTCGTTAGTGTCACTCGGCACTGACTGCACCCAGATGCCGTATGCTTTGGACGTGGTCGAGGCCATGTCGATCTGCGAGTATGGCGGCAGCGTACCACTTGGATCACTTGACATCACGACATTGCTGTTAGACCCTAGCTTGATGGCGCCAGAACCTGCATCTACCGCCACAAAAAAGGCATTCTGTGGCCGAGTCGCGTCGCACACTCCGTTGATTACCTTGATATCCTGAGCCTGAGACACTGCGTGAGCGCTATCTTTGAGCTGGAGCCATAGGTCGTCGCCCGACATTGGCTTGCCGCGCTGGAAACGATCGGTGTAGCTTTTGTTGATAGCACGCAGCAGCTCTGCCTGCCCATCTATCTGATACCGCACCTGCGTGATCTCGAGGGAGCGCTGCGCTGCCGCTACGCCCTGATTCATTACCAGGATCGAGCCGACCACCACGCTCGCGAATATCGCAAAGGCAATCAATACCTCAATAATAGTGTCGCCGCGTTCGGATGAGCCTACGATTTGTCGCATACGTGCTCCCCTTCGCTTGGAATCTCAACCGCGCTTTGGTTAGTCGCGAATGCATTGATCCGCACCCCCATCCGCGCAGGCTCAACAATATGCAGGCTATTACGGACATTTGGGCGCACACACAGTACGAGCGGCTGGGCTGTTGTAGTATTTACACTACTCGGTGCGAGTAATTCATCGAATGATGCGGCTTGTTTTGGCAAATGGTATGTGGTGACCGAGCCGCTGAGCGGCGACCGGATAATCAGCATCGTAAATGGCGCAGGGTCGGACGAAACCGCGGCACCGGGCTGGCTAGATGGTACCAGGCCGGCACTCCAGTTGATATCCTCGCGACTAACGCGAAAGGCATCATCAGTGCTGGTAACCCCAGGGTCGACTGACTTAAATGTGTATTGCTTGAGCTCGTCGAGATCATTCTTCTGCGAGACAGCGTTTGATTGCTTGATCGCGATCACATTGGCCGCGTACACCCGTGTGGCCTCAGTATTGGTAGATATGTAGCGACCAATCACCACGCACTCGCTCATACCGCGCGGTGCATTATCGCCCGCTGGCAGATTGATTGCATCGGCACTATTGCAGGCAGCGGCATCAGCACGGGTATTCTCGACATTTGCCGTGTTGGTGTATTGCATTTGGATAAATGTCTGAAGTGAGGTAAGGCTGTCTTTGTATTTTTGCTGGGACAGAGCGGTATCGAGGCCAACTAGCATGATAATTGTCAGCACCGAAGATACGGCAAAGAATAGCATCAACTCGATGATCGTAAAGCCTGCGCGCCCTATACCCTGTTTCATCATCATTGATTATACCATAACCACTATAGCAATGAATAGAAGCCAAAAAGTGATTCAATCTGTGGCGCAAGCATAATTGCTGCTACGAAGCCAATGATCAGCAGTGGCCCAAATGGCACTTTGCTGCCGGCATTTACCCGACCGCTGACGAGGCCGGGTATGACCACGAGGCAACCGACAATATTTGCAATAAATAACGCGGCAAGCGCAAGCCGCCAATCGCCCAGCAGGAGCGCGAGGCCGGCCCCGAGCTTGTAATCACCGCCACCCACCCAGCTACCGTGAGAGATGGTATACAGCGCAAAATACAGCCCTGATAGTATCACCAGGCTCCCCAGTAGCGACCAGCTTGCGGCAGCAATATCCTGGTTGGTAGCGACGATGATACCCGCATATAGCAGTGCGATCGCTATCAGCAGCATCGTGATAGCGAGCGGCAGCATCGACCACCGCAAATCGTACCAAAACAGGATAGCGATACAGACCCCAGCGCCGATCCATAGTAGCGCACGCACTAGTAAGAGCATTGTTAGCGGCTGTCCAGCAAATAGCACCAGATACGACAGCACAACATAGGCGCTGGTGCTTAGCTCGATTAATGGCTCCATAGTACCAATAGGCGTGCGACAGTAGCGGCACTTACCCAGAGTCGATAGCCAGCTGAGCAGTGGAATTAGATCAAACCACGCCAGTGCGTGACGACAATGAAGGCAGATAGAGCGGTCGGTCGTAAGCGTATGCTGTAAGAGGGGTTTGAGCTGGCGCAGCTGGCGCGACTCCTGCGTAGTCAGCCCCTCGCCGGTAGCAAGTTCGCGCGCCCGCAGCCGCCAGATCTGCGCGCCGGCAAAACTCCCGAGCACCAACCCAAGTAGTGACGCACCAATAACGGCAACCATATCCATTACCTTATCATAGCGTACTAGGTGCTAATAACAAACATCCGGGCCGACAAAGACCCGGATGGTGTTGCAGGGCGTACCTGCTAGTTATTGACGCAGGCGACGCCGCCACCTTCCATGCGCATCTGGAAAGCAACTTTGCTCGCACCCTTGTCGTTAGAGGTAACATTTTCGCCATCGCAGACTGCGCCAGCGTTGATGTAGATTTTGTCCTTGGTGTTGTCGTAGGTACCAGATCCACCAGTAGGAATAGGACCATTCTCAAATGAGTACTCGGTGCCGTCTGGATCTTGGAAAAGATCGCCACCGCTCTTCATGTAATTCGCCTTGAAGTCGGCATTGTAAGCGGTTTTGTCTGTACCGGGTAGCTTGTTCCTGTTATTGGTCTGGTATGATGTGATCTGTGATACTACCCGATCAAGATCGTGTCGACGCTGCGTGTCGCGCTGGCTGCGCTGCAGTGCTGGCAGTGCAATAAACACCATCAAAAAGATCAGTGCCGCGATAGCGAGTACGAGGACAACCTCGATGATCGTAAAGCCTTTTTTGGTTTGTAGTTGTTTCATGTAAATTCCCACCCTTTCCTGGAAATTACTAGTAAGTGCGCATAACGCTCATTCTTATCATACTGCCCATGGCCCAAAAAGTCTATACTTTTAGATTGCCGACGAGATTATAGATCGGAAACAGCACCGCCCCCACCATACCACCAGCCAAAAGGGCCATCACCACCATCAAAATTGGTTCGATTGCGGTCGACAAGGCGCGTATTTCTTCTTCAAGCTCATCCTCGTAGACTTGAGCGGTTTTGCCCATCATTTCGTCGATGCGACCCGATTGTTCGCCGATTTTGATCATTTGGGGTACGAGCGACAAGATGTAATCTTCGGGCGAAAGCGCATCCGAAAGCGCCTTGCCACCTTTGACTTTCTCGGCCGCATGCTCGATGCTCTTGGCAATGATGGTGTTGTTGACTGCATCCTGCGTGATGCGCATCATGTCGAGCATAGGAACGCCGGTCGCTAGCAATGTCTGGCCGGTGCGAGCAAATCGCGCCATATATAGCTTGCGAAACATGTTCTTGAACAGAGGTACATTGAGCTTAAAGCCATCTTTGAGCTTGATGCCGGCCTCGGTCTTGAGGTACTGATATAAGAAATATCCCGCAAACCCTAGTACAATCAGCACCAGCCACCAAAACTGCGTCAGAGCATGTGCGGTATTGACCATGATCTCGGTGAGTAGCGGCAACGGCTTGCGCAGGTCGCGGTAGAGCTTTTCGACCTGGGGCACTACGGCAGTCAGCATAAATATCATGACGGCAATAATCACCAGCAGCACAATCGATGGATATGTCAGTGCGCCGCGAATCCTACTCATTGTTTGGGCGTCTTTTTCTTGCTGCGCGGCAATGCGCAGAAGGGCTTCGTCGAGCGTACCCGACACCTCACCCGCTGACACGAGCGACAAATACACATTGTCAAACACTTCGGGATGCTGCGAAAACGCCTCGGACAGCGGCTTGCCGCCCTCTACCAGCGCAATGACATCACCTATGACGTTCTGGAGCTTTTTGTTGCTGGTTTGGTCGTAGATAGTGCGCAGGCTCTGGGTGAGCGGCAGCCCCGCGCTAATCAGCGTTGACAGCTGACGGGTAAACACCACCTTGTCCTTGGTGGTGATGCGGTTAAACAGCCGATTAATGAAGCTGTCGGCGTCATTGACTTCCTTGATATCAAGCGGCATGAGATGCTGCGCAATAAGCGCCTTGGCGGCTGCCGATTCTGACTCGGCCTTAACCGTAGCTTTAACAATCTTGTCAGTGGTGAGATCGCGTGCTTGATAATTAAAATCTCGCATTGTTATCCTCTCATGAGCCTATCTAGCTCGGTGATATCTACCGCATAATTACGTGCTTCGTCGTAGGTGATGGTGCCGCTCTGAATCAGTTCGACCAGGGTGCGATCCATGGTTTGCATGCCCTGATCGGCGCCGGTCTGGATGACCGCATCGAGCTGATGCGATTTGCCTTCGCGAATAATATTGCGCACGGCGGGATTAGCAATCAGGATCTCGGCAGCGACAACGCGGCCACCGCCAATGGCGGGGACCAATCGCTGGCTACAGATCGCCATGAGGATGTTTGCGAGCTGGGCGCGAATCTGTGGCTGCTGGTGCGGCGGGAAAACGTCGATCATACGGTCGATTGACTGCGAGGCAGAGTTGGTGTGCAGCGTTGCAAACACCAAGTGACCTGTCTCAGCGATGGTGATCGCGGCACTAATGGTCTCGAGATCGCGCATCTCACCGATCAGCACGACATCGGGGTCTTGACGCAGGCTCGAGCGCAGCGCCGCCGAAAAACTATAGGTGTCGTAGTGCACTTCGCGCTGAACGATAACGGATTTTTTTGACTTGTGCGTAAACTCGATAGGGTCCTCGATGGTAATGATGTGATGGGACTTTTCGGAATTGATCTTGTCGACGAGTGCGGCAAGGGTTGTCGACTTGCCCGAACCAGTTGGGCCCGTCACCAGCACCAGCCCGCGCGGGAAATCTGCAAATGTCATGACAACTGGTGGCATACCGAGCTCGGTAACCGACTTGATTTCGTTGGGGATCAAGCGCAGCGCCGCCGCAATATTGCCACGCTCGTGGAACGCATTGACACGAAAACGTCCTAGCGTACCGAACGCAAAGCTAAAGTCGAACTCCTTATCCTTGAGCAAAATCTGCTGCTGATCTTGGTCGAGAATGGCAAATACCAGGGCCTCGACCATTTGCTCATCGAGTACCGGCGTGCCCGGCACGGGCAGCAGCGAGCCATCGATACGCAGCATCGGCGGCAGCCCTACCTGGATGTGTAGGTCGGAAGCGCGTTTTTTGACGACTTCCTCGAGTAGAATTTCGATACGTAGTTCTTTATTTTCCATATGCCCCCTTACTATATTATGCGGTATCTGATGTCACGCGGTTAACTTCTTCGAGCGTCGTAATGCCAGTCAGCGCCTTTAGGTAGCCGTCCTGTCGCATGGTAATCATGCCATGTTCGACCGCTTTGCGCTGGATTTCGGCGCTGGTAGCGCGTTTGATAATGAGCTCCTGGATCGCCTCGTTGACATCCATTACTTCGTACAGCCCGGCGCGGCCGCTATAGCCATTTGGGGTTAGCGGCGAATCTTTCCCCTTCACTAGAGTATAAGCGGTTTGGCCCGCAAGTGGCAAGTCTTTGTAGCCCAGATCCTCTGATACTTTAGTGATATCTGCTTTGGTTTTGGGCAGGAGGTGCCCCACCGTCGCTACGATATTCGCAGTCTCGATGGGGTTCGACCAATACGCATCGCGTTCGGGTGACACGCGTCGCACCAGGCGCTGGCCGATGATCGTATTAACAGTACTCGCAATCAAAAATGGCTCAATCTCCATATCAAGCAGGCGCGGTAACACCCCAGAGCTACTATTGGTATGGAGCGTGCTAAACACCAAGTGGCCCGTCAGCGCCGCCTGCACCGCCAAAGCTGCGGTTTCTTTGTCTCGGATCTCACCCACCATCACAACATTTGGGTCTTGGCGCAGGATCGATCGCAGCCCATTGGCGAATGTTAGGCCAACATCTGGATTTACCTGGATTTGGTTGACACCATCCATCTTGTACTCAACCGGGTCCTCAAGTGTAACGATATTGATTGCGTCGCTCTTAATCTCTTTGATCAAGGCGTACATGCTAGTCGATTTGCCGCTACCGGTCGGGCCCGAGGTAAGCACCATGCCATTTGGTCGCTTAATACCCTTGCGGATCATGCGCAAGGCACGGCCCGCGTAGCCCATCTGCTCGAGGTCGAAGCTATTGCTAGTTTTGTCGAGCAAACGAATCACCACTTGCTCGCCCCATACGACAGGGCTAATCGCAATACGCAGGTCGACTTCTTTGCCAGCCACCTTGACAGCAAACTGCCCGTCCTGGGGAATGCGGTGCTCGTCAATCTTGAGGTTCGACAGGATCTTGATACGGCTCACTAGTGCCGGCTCGATTGATTTAGGCAGCTGCATCACCTCGCGCAACACGCCGTCGACTCGACAACGAATACGCAGCGCTTTCTCGAGCGGCTCAACATGAATATCGCTGGCGCGGCTTTTCACCGCGTATTCTAGAATAGTGCTCAGCGCGCGGCTAATCGGCGAATCCTGAATGATGGTTTTGATATCTCGGGCTTCCTCGATCACCGCCTCGCGCTGCGAGGCTGCGGCCGCCTCGTCCACGCTCGAAAGATCGGTGTGGTACTGCTCGAGCACATGACGAACCCCGGCTTCGGATGTCATATATACCTTGAGCGGGCGCTGCACCAGGTTCGCAAGGTAATCGACGGCCTGCACATTATTGCCATCGATCATCGCCACGGCAACACGGTTATCGATTTCAGCCACCGCTACCGCCATAAACCGTTCGGCAATATCCTGCGGAATAAGGGTAAGGATTTTTTGGTCGATGGTCTTATCGAGCAGATTGACGTATGGCAACCCAAGCACCTGGGCGATACCGTGCACCAGCACCTCGTCGTCGATAAGTTCGTTGTCAGAGATCACCATCAGCGGCGATTTGCCTTCGCTTTGCGCCTCAGACTTAATATCGCTAATCTTTTGCTGCGTCAATAGTCCCTGCTCAATCAGGAGTGAAAATAGTCTTTCTTGAATATCGGCCGTGATCAGCGCCATATATCCACCCCCTTGTTACTTAGTTATTACCTGTCGCAGTGGCTGAATCTTTACCAATCGTCACCGGCACAGTTGGGTTGATCGCGCTGGCGTTAAACACACGCGTATCGGGCGTCTGGACTTTTGTCGATATTGGTTCGGCAGTTTTGACACTGACCGGCTTGTCTTGAGCGCCGCCAATGACCATGTTGCCCACCGCATAGGTGATAAGCATCGTGATAGAGGCGATCAAAACGATCAGAGCGATATCTGTTTTTTTCATGGTTTTACCGTTGTAGTTTGGAGATTAATGGTTTTTTGGGGCTCAAAATATGCTTCGGCATTGCAGGTAAGCGTTATGCGATTGCCCTGCCGCTCAATACTAGCCTTGGTCACATTAATGGTGCGGATTGAGCGTTCGAGTTTTTTGAGTACATCGCGTAGGACGTTAGGATTTTGGGCATCAGCACTAACAGAGAACGAGAACGTAATCACATCGCCACCAGACCGCGCAAGGCTCGAGCTGTTGGTGCTGGTGTCTTCGACGCCATACACAGGGTTGACCATGAGCGATTCGATGCGCAGCGCTGGGTCGTTGAGGAGTTTTTGCTGCAATGAGGCGCCCAGTGCCGATGAATTGGCGTTCGAAGGCAAGGCATCCAGCACTACCTGAATCGGCTCAGTTTCGCCATCGATCATTACCTTGCGCAGGTCGTCATTGGTATTGACTGCACGAATGCTGTCTTGCAGGCTAGCGATATCTTTGTTGTTCTGTTCGAGCGTCGAGGCGGTACGCTCTTCGACAGCCAAGACTTTTTCTTTGAATAGTGCCCGCTGTACCAGGAATATAGATACGACAATTGCAATCCCCACCACCACAGATGCGCCGGCTACCCAAAAGAACATGGCTCGATTGGTTTGCTCGATCTGTTGATGCTTGCGAAGCGCGATTTCTTTTTTGCCAGCCATGATTAATTGCCCCTCGGTTTAGTAACGCCATCAGCGAATAATGTAAACGGTACGCCGACATACGAGTCGGTAGCATTTGATTTGGTCGGAGCGACGATTTTGAGCGAATCATTGGTGTTGCTAAATAGCACGTCTGGGTATTTGAACGAGAGCATAAACCGCAGCACTCGCGAGCCATCCTGCCCATCGCCAAGGCTACGATCAGCGTCGTTGAGGTCTGTCGCGAGGGCCACGCCATTGGTGTCATTCGGCGCATACAGCTTGGTAGCAAGGATGGTTTTTTTGAACACTTCGAGCGCGGCGTAGCCACCCTTTGCCTGGCACTCTAGCAGTAGCGTCTTTGTGCTCGTGTCGACAGTCATATTGACAATCGAAATACTATTCGGAGCATCAGGGTTAATCGCGCTCGCTACATCAAACATCCGCGAGGTGACGGATTTCTTGTCGTTGTAGGTAGAGATTTTTGCAAGTTGGTTTTGGACCGTCAGGGTGTGTTGGACATCTTTGACTTCACCAAACTTTTTGCTTTGCTCGGTGATGACTGCGTTGGCGCGAAACTCTCGCCCCACCTGAATGCCCATCCACAGCAAAATTACCCCTACCAGGACTGCAGCGACAATACAAGCAATCATCGAGAACGATATCACCGTCGCACGCACCCGTTGGGCATGAATCAGTTCACGCTTGACATCTGGGAGTAGATTTATCTGGATCATACGTCTCCACCCCTTGCTGCCAGCCCCAACACGACGGCAAATTCGGCTGCTACCGGTGCCAGCTGCTGCTGATCGGCCTGAGCGATATTTACAGAGGCTAGTGGGCTCACTGCGCGGCATTGCAGCGACGTCTTGGCACTGATGTACTCACCAAATAGCGGGATGGTACTGGCAAACCCACCTAGAATGGCCCCATTTACCTTGCCATTTGGGTAGCGTGTCTGGAAGAATTTGACTGATTTTTCGACCTCGGCGATGAATGCATCGAGCGATGACTCTAATGCGCGCACCACCTGCCCCTCTAGCTTGTCTTGCGCCAGGCCAAACTTTAGAATAAACTGCCGCGCTTGGTCTTCTTGCACATTGAGGTTTTGTGCGGCAGATTTGGTCAGGGTGGCCAGGCCGGTCGGAATAGTGCGCACTAGTCGCGGCGTACCTTGGTAAGCCACCACCAGGTTGGTCGCCATCTCGCCGACATCTAATATCAGCCAGGCATCCATTACGCCGGGTGGCAACAGCGAACGAAGCATCGCAATTGGCTCTGGCTCCATCGCCACCACATTGAGGCCTAGGTTTTCGAGCATTTCGAGCCGTTGCTCTACGTACGAATTAGCCGTGCTCGATATTAGGATTTCTTCCTCATTTGGATTGCGCTGGGACTGACCAAGCGACACCCAGTCGACCTTTGCCTCGTCGATTGACATCGGCACGTATTTGTCGATTTGGTATTTGATGGTGCTTTTGAGCTCTTGCACCGGCATGTGTGGAATATCGATGATAGTCGTGAATGATTTCTGCGCAGGCACGCCCACTACAACATTCTTGGTGCGAATACCACTTTGGCCAATTGCCGTCATAATCGACTCGCCCAGGCGTCGCTCGGCCTCTTTAGAGTCGGCCGCGGTGTCTTTCATGTGAACAGTAGCGTAGCCATAATGAATCAGCGACCAGCGCCCAGGTGTGCCGCTGAGCTGCACTACACGAATTGCGTTGGTGCCGATATCGAGTGCAAAGAAGTCGCCCACACTTTTTAGAATACTCATGTCACCTTCTATTATACATAACCATCATCGCAGAGCGCAACCCTTTTGGTGACAATTGTATTCGTCGCCGGTGTGGTACAGTAGTAAGTATGAGTTTATCGATAGCTATCGTCGGCATGCCAAATGTCGGCAAATCTACCCTATTTAACGCCCTCACCAACAACGATATCCTGGCGGCCAATTACCCTTTTGCGACGATTGATCCAAATGTCGGCATTGTCGCCGTGCCAGATCCGCGCCTGGACGTGCTGGCTGATATGTATCATGCGGCCAAGATCATCCCCGCGACCGTCACTTTCGTCGATATTGCCGGCCTAGTGGCGGGCGCAAGCGATGGCGAGGGGCTGGGCAACAAATTCCTGGCCAATATTCGCCAGTGCGATGCGATCGTTCATATTGTCCGCGCGTTTGAAAACAGCGATATCCTGCACGTCGAATCGTCGGTCGATCCACTGCGCGACATCGAGACCATCAACACCGAGCTGATCTTGGCCGACCTGCAAACTATCGACAATCGCCTGCCCAAGCTGCAAAAAGACCTCAAGGCCACCCCCGCCCTGCGCGACGACATCGACTACTTGCAGTACATTCGTAGCCAGCTCGCCACCGGGCAAGCGCTGGTGAATATCCCGGAATTTGAGGCTGAGCGACTGCACGATTTGCATCTGCTCACTGCCAAGCCGGTAATTTATGTGTTCAATGTCGACGAGCGAGGCCTCTCTGACACCGCCAGGCAGCAGTATCTGGCTAGTCTTGTGGCACCAGCGCGCGCCATTTTCGTATGTGCCAAGCTCGAGGACGAACTCAAGGGCCTCGAGGCTTCTGATGCTCAGGAGCTCCTCGAAAGCTATGGTGTCGAGCAGCCAGGCCTTGTGCAGATGGTGCATGCCGCCTATGATCTGCTCGGCCTGCAGAGCTACCTGACCGCCGGCCCCAAGGAAGTCCGCGCCTGGACTATCCACCAGGGCGATACCGCTCCGCAGGCTGCAGGTGTGATCCATAGCGATTTTGAGCGTGGATTTATCGCCGCCCAAGTGGTAGACTACGACGATTTGGTCGCCGCTGGCTCCGAGGCGGCTGCCCGCGCCGCCGGCAAGCTGCGCACCGAGGGCCGCAACTATGTCATGCAGCCGGGTGATGTGGTCGAATTTCGATTTAATGTCAGCAAATAATTTCTCTCAAAAAGAAGCAAGCCTCGGTCGTCTTCTCTATTTCAGAGTGACGACCGAGGCTATGACGGCCCGCTTCCGTTCGCTTCATGTCACCGACTAGTTAGCTCTGTCAGCGACGAACACCGAGTTGTTGACATGACTCCTGACGGAGTTGTCGAACTTCCCGGTGCAGGTGGTCCCGACAACGCGCTCAGGGCCAGTAGTGGCATACAGCTTGTACTTTGCCGCCGCCGCCGGATAGGCATCCGACGACTTGTCCAGCCCTGTGAGTTTCAGGCTCACGCGGTAGCGACACATACCACCCGTATCAGTATAGATGGTGAATTCTGACCCCAGCTGAAGCTTCTGGTCAAAATCCTCCTTGAACACGGCGGTGTTGTCCGGCCACGTATGACCGAGGATCAACACCGTACCGCTGCCCTTGCCGGGTTGCGACCGGCCGCCGTACCACCCCATCTTCATTTTATCTTGGGGCGGTGCGGCCGGGTACTTGCCGTTTTTGTCGGGCGGCATCGACTTGTCGAGCCCAGTCGTCTCAAACGTCGTATCGATGGCCATGTCTGGCCAGGTGATTCGCGTAGGTACGCCCATCGTACAGGGCACAGACACCTTAGTCGTCGGAGGACCGCTGGTGCTACGTATCGTTTCAGATGTGGCCGGAACACCGCTCGGACCGACAGTGACGCTGGTGATCGACGGCACGGATGTTGCGGTCGTCTCCGCATCCGAGATTGGAGGCGAAGAGCCACAAGCCGTCAGCGCTGACGCTACGACTATTGCACTAAACCAGCGTAGAAATCGCATGGGTTTCTCTCTTTCGCGAACGGATTGTTATCACTGTGCGATCTGCACAGGACTGCCACGAGGCCCGTAACATATTATAGCACAAAATGTATATTTTTACAACTATCGCCAGATATGACGATGGCCCCGTTCTCTACTGCGCTGTGGCAATAGAGAACGGGGCCGATACTCTCCACCCTAAACGGGGGCAGAGAGCAAAATCCGATTCATCGTCTGAGGATCACCGCTTGTGGCGGATCACCACGATGCGACGGCGAACCGCCGCACCAACACCCACGAAAGCCAGCACACCAACGCCGATGAGCGCCCATGTGGGCGCCCCATCGTTAGTCTGGTACGTGCCGTGGTACCCCGTATCAGGGGCACCACTTCCCAGCTCGTCGCTGACCGGAGCCGGAGTGACCGGCTGGTTGGCGTGCGGCGAGACGGGCTGGCTCGGAACCGGAGTCACCGGTACCGACGGGGTCTCCGTCGGCTTCGGCTTGTCCGGAACCGGGGTGGTCGGGTCGGACGTAGGTGCCGGCGGGGTCGGGATGGGACCCGGCTCCGTCTGGCACTTGTCGGTCGTAAAGGTGAGCGTGTAGACCACGCTCTCCTTGCCGTCGGCGAACTTGTAGCCCGCGGCCGGCACTGCGGTGACCTTCACCTCCTTGGCGCCAAAAGTCGGCACCTTGACATTGGGAAGGAGCGCTTCAGGCTGACCATACCGGTACTCCACTCCTTCTACGTCGGGGACAGTGAAGGAGTCATTCGACACCCCTTCGGGTTCGCAGGTATCGGACTTAGTCGGCACCACCGGCGTCGCCACCTTGCGGGTGTCGACCGGCGGAGGCGGCGTGGTCGGAGGGGTAGTTGGCGGAGTGGTGGGCGGGGTTGTCGGAGGCGTAGTAGGCGGTGTGGTGTTACCACCGCCGCCATCGCACGCCTTGAGGGCCACGATATCCACCTTTATGGTGACACCGGCGCCCAAATCGAACGTCTGGCTGCCAGCCGGCAGTGCAGCGAGCTGCTGCATGACCTGCTGGGTTACCGTGACATCCCTGCCCACGATGTCAGCAAGCGTGACCGACTTGGTCGCGCCTGCATCAATCGTGACGGCAGAGTTCGTCACCGCGGTAGGGGCCGAAATCCCCACCTTAGCGAAGAACGCCGCCCCGAGGTCGCTCAGCTTGACGGGCTGAGTCCCCTTGTTAGTCACGCTCAGCCCGCTGTTCAGCAGGTTGATCGTGGTCGAGTCCTTCTGGCAGGGCTGCCAGAAGGCATTGATCGTCACGGCTAGCGGAGTCGGTGCGGTGCACGGGGCGCCGTACTCGAAGTGCCACTTCTTCGTGACCTGCGAGTCTTCGCCAGGGTCGAGCTGGCCATCCGCGAGGATGGCATCGATCTGTGCCTGGGTGCCTACCATTTCGTCCACCTGGACGATACGGCCGCATGGGATGGGATCGTTTGCCCCCATAAGGATCTGGGGGTATGCGGTGGTGATGTTGTTTACCACCGTAGCACCCGCTGGCAGGAGGAATCGAACTGTCCGGTTGACCACCGGCTCTTCCGTTGGAGGAGCCGAGGGTTCCGGCACGACCACCTCAATCGTGAGGTTGGCGACGGTCAGCGTATGCTCACCGACGACGAGTGCCGAGCTCAGACTCACCGAAAGGCCGCCGGAGACCGCCGGAGCGGTTGCTCGCTGTTCGGCGAGGATGCCCCCCGGACCTGTCACGGTAATGATGCACGCGCCCATATTGAGCGCGCCACCATCGATCTTACCCTTGAACGCCAGAGTGACGTCACCCGCCTTGGGCGCGCCCGTCAGCTGGAGCTGGCTGAGTTTGCACTCATCCAGCTTGGTGGGGTCAATCAGTCCGCCACCATCCGTTGGCGACGGCGACGGAGTCACCGACGGAGTCGCTGGGACAGATGGAGTGGCGGGTGTGGTGACCGGTGGAGCGGAGGGATCAGTCGACGGCTTAGCCGGCGGCGTTACTTCCTTTCCCTCGTCCTTGCCATCATCTTTCTTCGGCGCCAGAGGCGCCGAGGCAGACGGTGCCGGCGAGGCCGGCGGACCAACCACCGGTGTAGACGACGACGTGACCGACGGCGGAACCGGGGTAGGGGTCGGGTTTGCGCAGGCAAAGGCGCCCGTAACCGGACCGATCACTAGGGCAGCAACTCCGCACGCGGCGGCAGCAATGCTACGACCAGACATAGTGCACTCCTCTCTCTACCCCAGGGGGTAGAGCTCAGGGTTGGATACTACCTACCACTAGCGATATCTGATCGCCAGCGGTGCAGACGCCCAGAATACACGATGCACAGTTGGTATAGATGAATCGGATTGTTAAACACGAAAAACGCCCTGGAATCCCAAGAGCGCTCGCATCATAATCCAAATCGATCACCAGCTATGCGCCCTGTACTCCACGCGTTTGCATGTGCTTTGTAGTCGGGGGCGTCAATAAAACAACTCCACCCGTACAACAGTAATACATTATAGCACAAAAACTTGTTTTTGACAATAGTTTTCGTAATACCTCACTACCTTCGCAAC
>DDFI01000003.1 GCA_002337095.1 Candidatus Saccharibacteria bacterium UBA1932 | reverse complement strand
GTTGCGAAGGTAGTGAGGTATTACGGTGTATTTGACAAAAACAACCATAAGTGCTATAATGAAATCAATTCGCTTGCATTGCAAGCGCAATCTCTTGTAAGAAATAACGGAAAATATAAAGGAACTATTTTGGATATTATTTACATCGCGACATTCTTGGTTGCGTTCATATCAAGCATTTTAAGCGGCATTGCTGGCGGTGGCGGCGGGTTCGTCATGGCTCCCTACTGGCTTGTCTCTGGCATGACGCCAGCACAAGGCGCGACCACAGGCGCGTTTATGGCAATGGGCATGTCAATTAGTTCGGTGGCTGCATTTCGAAAAACTGACCACTTTCCTAAAGATAAAAAACTGCTCATCATCTTGTCGGTCGTAACATTCTTTGCCTCAATTCTCGGTGCAATCATTGTTCCGAAAATAGATATACAAGCATTTAAGTATATGCTGGCTATCATCACGATATCAGCCTTGCCTCTCCTATTCATAAAGCCGAATATGAAGCATCGCCTGGCTAGGCATAAAGGTTTGGGGCTTGGACTTGCGATAATTTTGCTGGTTATTGGCTCTATTATTACGAGTAGCGCATTTTCAACTCTCTTTGCTCTCACGCTTATGGCATTCTTCAATATGTCAGTTTTGCAGATGACTGCGCTCCGACGGCTAGTCGGTGTCGTACAGTCGATCGTGCTGTTTATAGCATTTGCTGTACAAGGTTACTTTATCTGGCAGCATGCCATTGCTGGATTTATTGGCGGTAGCATTGGTAGTTATATCGGCACGAAATATGCAGTTAAAAAAGGTGAGTCGTTTGCTAAATACGCATTGGGGATTATGTCGCTCATAGGCGCTGTAGCGCTGCTACGTTAAGAAAGGTATAATAAATGCAGAATCGCAAAATTAAACATATACTTGCAATTATTAACCATTAGTGCTATAATATATTCCATGATTAAATCAATCAACCCGAACCAGGTAACCACGACGACGGTATCGTCCTAGACCGTCGGGTTTGCTATCGATTGAAAACTCCCGGCGGCGGGAGTTTTTTGTTTATCTCGGAACAAAACTCCATTTAGGGCGAAGCGCAGAGGAGGCTAACTAATCCTAAAGGAGTTTTAATAATGAAATACTTTATTCTTAATCAAGAAAAACAAGTCATTGAAATAGATGGCTACTTAAAGAATGTCAAAATAAGCAGGCAGTTTGCCGATTTCGTGCGGCGTGAGGCTTTAGGAGAAATCCTAGTCGAGCAGTCAAACGACAAGCCTGAATACCTAGCGCGTGCCAGTAAACTGGGATTTAACTGGGAGCCAAACGCAGATATCGGTCATGTGCAGTACAACTACAAAGCAAATTTGATGAGACGACTTGTACAAGATTATGCAAGACAGTTAGTGCATGAAGTAGGTTTGCCAGTTTACGAAGTAAACGGTGCAAATATGTTCAGCTTGCAGCACCCTGTTGTTGAAGCATACGCTTCACTGTTTGGCGATAGGCTGTACCAGTTCAAATCAGGCAAATCAGATATTGTCATGAGCTATGATGCAAGTTACCCGCAGTTTAACCTTGCCTCTAAATCACCGTTAAGCCACAAGCAACTGCCGTTTGCACACTTCTCACTGTCGGATTGTTACCGCCATGAACAAAGCGGTGAAATGATGTTGCTCATGCGCCAAAGGCGGTTCTACATGCCAGACATACACCCTTACTTCAAAGATGCTGCTGAAGCATTTGCTTGGTTCCCCAAACTACAATCCAAAATCATGGAAGCTGGCAAGGAAGCAAAACGAGAATATCAGGTAGTAGTAGAAGTGCCGTCCGAAAAAGTTTGGCAAGAATACAGGCATTGCATTGAAGAAATACCCGTTTCGCTTGGTGCTGATGTTTTAGTAAATATCATTGAAGATGGTCAAGACCGCTATTGGGTCGTCAATGTCGATTACAAGATAGTTGATAAGCTTGGACAGGCACGCGAGATCGGCTGTATTCAAGTAGACATCGGCAATGCACCACGTCTTAATATTCACTACATTGACGAGGACGGTAACGCCAAGCATCCTGTCATAATCCACTCGGCAATTCCAGGCGGCATTGAACGATACTTGTACATTTTGTTCGATAATTTTGAGCAAGGTTTGCCACTGTGGATAAACCCTGTACATATTCGCCTCATTCCTGTTGGCGGTGAGTTTGTTGAAAAGTGCCAAGAACTTGTCAAAGACTTATCGGACTTACCTTTGAGAATTGAGATTGATGATCGCAGTATTAGCGTTTCATCAAAACTCAAACGAGCGCACCAAGATTTTGTGCCGCACAAAGTTGTTATCGGTCAGCAAGAAGTTGTCGACAACTACAAGGAACTCAAGAAACTCGCGAAAAACCTTGCCAAGGAAATGGCTGGCAAACCATTCATTAGGCGTGAGTGGGTTGCTGAGATTAGTAGACAACTTTAAGTAGCAGAAGCCGCAGTCGCGAAGCGACACGTTACCACCAGAAAACACCCTTTTCAACTAAAAAAGAAATCTCGGTGGGGGGAATAAAAAATAAGGCAAAGGGTTTTTCTGGTGGGGCGAGTGGGCGTTGCACGCCCGCAGGCGTCGGGACTGAGCTTACGCTTCAGCCCTCGCGCTCAAAATCGGTTCGAACTTGGTTGTAAAACTCCACCAAATTTGGACAAATCTGCAAACTCGGGCGCGAAGCGTCCGTTTTTGTTTGGGATATTATGGTTTTGCGGAGCAAAACCCATCTGTTTTTCTGGGGGGAGAATTGGGCTTCAGGCGCGCGGAGGCGCGCTTTTTTGGTTTTTAGCCGCGGCTATTCATCGCGGTTTTTGGTATAATGAAAGAGCAACCAACTTTACAGGAAACTTTTTGTATTTGCGGGCTTTAATGACCGTCTTGGACAATTTAGGTTTCCTAAGTTGGTTGCACCAGGACGGTCATTTAAGTTGGAGGGTGTCATGAACAAAAAATATATCTTGTATGCTCGTAAGAGCACTGACGTCGAGGACAAGCAAGTGTTGTCTATCGAGGCGCAGTTGGTCGAGCTTCGTGCCTACGCGCGAAACGAACGACTGGAGATTGTTAATGAATTCATCGAGAAAAAGTCTGCCAAAACGCCTGGTCGCCCAGTATTTGCCGAAATGTTGAAACGAATTGAACGCGGTGAGGCAAACGGTATTATCGCATGGCATCCTGACCGACTGGCGCGCAACTCGATCGACGGTGGACAAATCGTCTACTTGCTCGATCAAACACGCCTCGCAAATCTCAAGTTTCCGACATTTTGGTTTGAGAATACCTCGCAGGGAAAGTTTATGCTGTCTATCGCGTTCGGACAAAGTAAATACTATGTAGACAACTTATCCGAAAACACCAAGCGAGGCTTGCGTCAGAAAGTTCGGCGCGGCGAGTGTCCGGGACGCGCTCCGCTCGGCTATATCAACGATGTGCGTACAAAAACGGTCATCGTAGACAAGACAAATGCGCCGCTTGTTGTCGAAGCATTTGAGCGGTACTCTCGCGGTGACCAACGCTTACAAGACATCGCAGACTTTTTATTTACAAAAGGTGTCAAAACCAAGGGCAATATACCACTCAAAAAAGACCAAATCACAAAACTACTAACCAATCCGTTTTATTATGGGCATTTTCGCTATGCGGGCGAGGTGTTTGAGGGCAAACACACCCCGATTATCTCAAAAAAGCTATTTGACGATGTGCAAATAGTTATTGAACGGCGCAAGCACAGGCGAACTACCAAGCACAACGACCCGAAACCGCTTTGCGGCTTTTTGCGCTGTGGCTCCTGCGACATGATGGTAACAGGCGAAAACCAAACCAAGCGGCAAAAGAACGGCAACGTCCACCGATACGTCTATTACCACTGCACGAAAAAGCGCAAGAACTCGCCGCGTTGTCCCGAACCACACGTCCGCGAGGAGCTATTGGACGAGCAGTTGTCGGCAATGCTCAAAGAATATGCCATGCCGAAAGCATGGGCGGACAAACTGCGCGAACTGATGGATACCGACCAAGCAAACGAGTGCGCTCGCAGCCAATCGCAAACCACCGAGCTACAAACAATCATCGCGCAGCTTGCCGCCAAACTTCAACGCTTACTCGATAGCTATCTCGACCAAGATATTGATCGAGAAACGTACACAAACAAGAAAGCGGAGATTATGAGCCAAAAGAAAGGTTTTGAGGATAAATTATCTAAACTGACGCTCGGTCAAAACCTTTGGCTCGAACCGATGGAAAAGTGGATAGAAACTGCCGTTTCTATCTGTAAAATAGCAAATGGAGCTGACTTGCTCGCCAAAAAGTCGCTTTGCCTCGAAATCTTCGGCTCTAACCTTATTCTAAAAACCAAAAAAGCGCGCCTCCGCGCGCCTGAAGCCCAATTCTCCCCCCAGAAAAACAGATGGGTTTTGCTCCGCAAAACCATAATATCCCAAACAAAAACGGACGCTTCGCGCCCGAGTTTGCAGATTTGTCCAAATTTGGTGCGGGTGAAGAGACTCTAACTCTCGACCTCTTCCTTGGCAAGGAAGCGCTCTAACAACTGAGCTACACCCGCATATGATGGTGAAATGTGCGATACAAGGCGATCTCGATGATACGAGAGCTTCCTTGGCCTGGCATTCGCCGCATATTGGTATGATTAAACGTTCGTGCGATATCTCGCGTACAAGAGAAGATTATACATAAGTTTGCATGAAATGACAACTGCTTTGGCGGATATCTAGGCTAATCGCGGATGTCGATGCGGGTGGGCGGGTGGCGAAGGCGGCGGTCGGGGTCGAGGAAGTGCAAAAACGTGCCAATATAGCCATATTCACGCAGGCGACGCATGGATGTGCGCGCGACCACCTCGGGCGCGTATGTCGCGGAGCGTTTGCCCCAGTGGTCGATAACGCGCTGCATATAGATGATGTCTTCGTCGACCTCGGCGATATTGGTGCGCGGAATACCATCGACACTGAGGTAGGCGCCGGCAGTGGTCGCCATATTTAGGCCAATTGCAGGGGCGGTATAGCGCAGAGAATGATCTGTATAGAGTGAGCGCGCCGCAAAGAGCATTCTGACGCCCCGCGGATAGCAAACATCGTCGCCAATACGGTAATGATGATCATGGAGCGCAAGCACTTTGCCGCCAAGCAGCTGCAGGCGGTGGTTGTGCACAAAACAATTTTGAATGCGCTCTAGCCAATCCGGAAATGGCTGGCTATCGGCATCGGTGCGGGCAATGACCTCGGCGCCATATTGGCGAATGGCGTGGCGAAACCCTGTATCGACTGCGCAGCCGGTGCCTTTTTCTGCCTCGGCAATACATTCGATGTGGGCGCGCGGATGTGACGCGCTGAATGTTCGCACGATCCGAGCGGTGTCGTCGGTCGAGGCGTTATCGACCACCACGATCGGCGTGTCGTAGGCGCGCTGAGCCGCCAGCGCTTCGAGCGGCATACGGATCGAAGCTTGCTCATTGTACGCTGGAATGACGACTGCCGTGCGCGGCATCGTTTGGTCGAATCTATTGTGGCTGTGTGTCATCCTGTGCCTTAGTATACCTTGCGCGGGGCGATCTTCTCTAGTATAATAACGGTTAACACCTTACGTATCAGATCATGCCCAATTTGGCTCTTTAGCTCGTCGTCCGCGGAGCGGCGCGCGAAGACAATAGTGGAGCAGGTATAGGCGGTGTGTCACCACATACTGTGGCTCTTTAGCTCAGTTGGTAGAGCAGAGGCCTGAAGAGCCTTGTGTCCCCAGTTCAAGTCTGGGAGGAGCCACCAAATTTAACACCTCACGCGTGTCGTGAGGTATTAAATTTGGTCACATTCTCGAGGCTTGAACTGGGGGTTTTGCATAGCAAAACGAACCCCAGGGCAGCAGAGTGAACGAAGTGCGGAAAAGCAGCCGCAGGCTATTTTTCCGCGCGAGTGAGCGGCGGAGGCGCCCAAGCGCCAATGTCTGGGAGGAGCCACCAAAAAATGCGCCTGGTTTCGATCGGGTGTTTTCTTTTGGCAATCTCTGATACAATTACCTTATGGTTATATCACATCTTACGATTGTCGCTGCCGAGGCTGTGCCGGCCGGAAAGCCTGCTTTGATAGCGCTGGTGGGGCTATTTGTGCTGGCGGCGCTTGGTAGTCTACTCAGAATCCGCAAAGTTAATCGAAACTAATCACTATGTTCAAGACATTCGTCCGCCATCGTCTGCAGCAGTACGTGCGCAAGTATTTTGCCAAACACCCAGAGGTGATTCTGGTGGTGGTGGCTGGCAGCGTTGGCAAAACTAGCACCAAGCGTGCGCTGGGCACTATCCTCAACATGCGCTATCGGGTGCGGATGCACGAGGGCAACCACAATGCCGATATTTCGGCGCCACTTGCAATCCTGGGTATCGATTACCCGGGTAGCTTGCGTAGTGTGGGCGCATGGATTTCGGTGTTTCGGGCAGCGCGGCGGCGCATTCGGCAGCCGAGCGATGTCAATGTCATCATCCAAGAGCTCGGCACCGATCGGCCCGGCGACCTAGCGACATTTGCCAGCTACTTGCGGCCAAATATTGCGCTGGTGAGCGCGGTGACACCCGAGCATATGGAGTTTTTTCAGACGCTTGATGCGGTGGCGCGCGAGGAATTATCAGTCACTAAGTTCTCTGATTTTGTGCTGATTAACCGTGACGACGTGAGCGATGAGTACGCTAGCTACCTCGAAAATCCCAACATGTCTACCTATGGCACGACTGCCCTGGCCGAGAACTGCTTCGAAATCCGCGATTTTACCCCAGATACGGGGTATACCGGCATGGTCAGCTCACCGCTGATGGCCCAGCCGCAGCAAATGCAGGTGCAGGTGGTCGGCGAGCACAGCCTGCGCCCGATTATTGGCGCTATCGCCGCCGCGCTAAAGATCGGTATGGCGCCCGACGACATTGCCGAAGCGCTCAAGCAAATCAAACCAGTGCCCGGCCGCATGAATCCACTACGCGGCATTGGCGGTACGGTCATCCTGGACGACACCTACAATTCTAGCCCGGCGGCCGCCGAAGCGGCGCTGCGCACGCTGTATGGTTTTGCCGATGCGCCGCAGCGGATCGCCGTGCTGGGCAGCATGAACGAGCTTGGCAGCAGTAGCCAGGTAGAGCACGAGGCGCTGGGCCGTATGTGCGACGGTGGGCTGCTTGCCTGGGTCGTGACGGTGGGCGAAGAGGCCGAGAAGCACCTTGCTCCGGCTGCTCGTCAACGCGGCTGCCAAGTCAGATCATTCCGAAGCCCTATCGACGCCGGTGCATTTGTGCGCAGTGTCAGCGAGCCAGGCGCTTACATTCTCGTCAAGGGTTCGCAGGGCGGCATTTATCTCGAGGAATGTGTCAAAGTGCTCTGCGATATGACCGAAGACATCGAGCTGGTGCGCCAAACGCCAGAGTGGATGCGCATCAAGAACGAATTTTTGTCGAAATACACCACTGCATCATCTAATTAATCTGCCAGGGAGAGGCATACAACCATGACACCAACACAACAACCATCCGACGAGCAACATGAGGGAGTACTTGGCGAGGCGCCAGAAAAAACCGAGGCACCAACCGCCACTATGCCGGAGCCCGCCGCCATTACGCCGCCATCGTCGTCTGAGCCCGTTGCCCCGGCCGGGCCGATGCCTGTATTTGATGATCGTCGGCAGCGTCCATCGCGCAAAAAGTGGCTGTTTGTGGGTCTTGGCGTTGCGCTCCTGCTGGCGCTGATCGGCGGTGGCGCCTATGCGTATACTCAGTACCAAAAACCCGAAAACGTTGTGCTCGACGCGGTTATAAAGGCCGCTACGGCCAAAACCACGCAGGCAAAAGTTACCATTACGTCGTCGTATAGCTACGAAAACAGCGGTACGAAGATTAGCCTAAAGCGCCTGGTGGTTGATCTGCGCGGCACGGTCGACCCGCGAGCTGACCAAAACGCTAGCCTCGAGCTGCTGGTCAACGACAAGCTAATCACACTCAATGCCCAAGGGTTTGTGGACGATAATGGCGACGTGTATTTTCGTCTAAACAACCTTGATCAAGCAGCGCGCAGCCTGTATTCGATATTCGGCGACAGTGACACTCCAAGTGCTGTGATCGAGGCGCTTGCGCCAATCCAAAACAAGTGGGTACGCTACAGCCTAGACGATATGCGTCGTGCCAGCGAAGCCTCGGCCAAAACCACTACTTGCATGATTGACACGTACAAAAAATACCAAAAAGACGGCACGCTTAATCGCGATCTGACAGCCAAATACAAGGCGCATCCATTTGTCAAAGCGACCAACAACGGCACTTCGCGCGATGGCCTGACTGATTACGAGGTGTCGATCGACAGCGACAAACTAACGGCGTTTAGCGCGGATATGCTGGATACGCAGCTATCTAAAGACCTGCGTGCGTGCGATGGTTCGCAGTCGAGTAGCCAAGCCTCGATCGAGCACAGCGTCAAATCTTCGCCGCTATACAGCGACAGTTCAAACGGTGATATCAGCACCAAGGTGCATGTGCTGGTTGAGCCATGGCTGCACGAATTGCGCCGCATCGAAACTACTACTACGTTCAAAAACGGTGCTACATCCGAGACCGTATCTACTGTTAGCGAGCTTGCCTACGACAACCGCGTGGCACTTGCAGCCCCTAGTGGTGCAGTGTCGGTAGAGGAATGGCTGAAGCATTTCGATAAGCTCGGCAGCGCCCTTAGCGACAACCAGCCAAGCGGGATCAAAAAAGTCCAAAAAACTGCCGATGCCAAGAATATGGCTACCGAGGCACTCGGTGCCGCCAATCAATATGCCGCCGAACACCGTGGTGCGCTGCCGCCTAATGCCGCTGCCGTGCAGAATTATCTGTATTCGAGCACCGAGCTCGGCGCTACTCGAGTAACTGCCAAGCCACCAATCGACGAGACGAGCGTGCAGTACGCTATGTGTGGTACCACCGAAGCCTATATCGTGTACTATGATGCTAACGCCGGGCATTTGGCCGCGCTGGGTGTTGGCAGCGGCCGCGACACTCAGAACTTTAGTGCTGGCAGTGCCTGTCGCGGTAACATCACCTAGCTGATCTGCGCGCGTATCTGTTATAATAGACCCAATGAAGCGCTACAATCCTACCGACATTGAGCCAAAATGGCAGCAAATTTGGGCTGATGATCAGCGATACGTGTCGCCCGATGTCAGCGCCAAACCGACCTACTACGTGACGGGAATGTTCCCGTACCCTAGTGGTGCGGGCATGCACGCCGGGCATTTCATGGAGCATTCGATTGTTGATAGTGTGGCGAGGTTTCGCCGGGCGCTTGGCTATAATGTGCTGTATCCAATGGGTTGGGATAGTTTTGGCCTACCGGCAGAAAATTACGCAATCAAAACGGGCAAAAAGCCCCAGGATACCACGCGCGAAAACATCGCGAATTTTAAGCATCAGCTCAAACGCGTTGGCGCCAGTATCGACTGGTCGCGAGAGCTGAATACCGCTGATCCTGAGTATTACAAATGGACGCAGTGGATGTTTACGCAGCTATTTGAGCGTGGCCTAGCGTACCAAAAAGAAGCCAATCAGTGGTGGTGTCCCAAGGACAAAACCGTGCTCGCCAATGAGCAAGTGGTCGGCGGCCGGTGCTGGCGCTGCGAAGAACTGGTGGTGAAAAAACCAATGAAACAGTGGTTTTTCAAGATCACCGACTACGCCGATGCGTTGCTTGAGGAAATCCCCGCGCTCAACTGGCCCGACAAAATCAAAACCGCCCAAACCAACTGGATCGGCCGCAGCGAAGGGGCTACTATTCTTTTTGATATTGATAAGAACGAAGTTTCTAGAGGGAATGTTAAAGGAATGATCGAGGTTTTTAGTACTCGTCCAGATACAATCTTTGGTGCGACGTTCCTGGTGCTCGCGCCCGAGCATCCATTAGTAAAAGACTTGGTAAATGATGACACGCGTGAGGCGGTGAGCGCCTACTGTAACGCCGCGATCAAACGCTCCGAAATCGAGCGCGCGAGCGAGGGTAAAGAAAAAACTGGCGTGTTCACCGGTAGTTATGCTATCAATCCCGCCACGGGCGAGCGGATCCCAATCTGGGTGGCCGACTACGTACTCTGGGGCTACGGTACCGGCGCGATTATGGCTGTCCCCGCGCACGACGAGCGCGACTACGAATTTGCAAATGCATTTGATCTACCAATCATACAAGTAGTTGCTGATTATGAGGAATGGCACGACGGCGTGAGTGCACTACGCAATGATGTCGAACAGATAAAGAGACCTGCAATCAATGCTATCATTTGCAACACGAAGGGTGAATATTTGCTCGAAATCGAAAGTGACAACCATGTCCATTTCGTAGGCGGTGGCATAGACCCTGAAGATAATAGTGTAGAGGAAGCAATTCGACGAGAAGTCCGTGAAGAAACGGAATATACCAATATTATTTCTATCCGCCAGGTCACGCCATATACTTCTGTGAATGGATATCGCCATACAAAAAATAAGAATCAAATGACTTGGGGCGCATTTTATGAAGTTGTCGTAGATGATTCCGTGCAGGTCAAAAGCGAAATTGAGGATGGACGACATACAATTGTCTGGCTTGGTAAAACTGAAGTCGAAGCAAAGATCAGCCCGAATTGGAAACATCATAGTGCCGCCTGGCGGCATTATCTCGCCGAGGCCTCTGTATTTACGCTAAATACTTGTGAGGGCACGATGGTCAATTCTGGCCAGTTCGACGGGATGGCATCGAGTGAGGCGCGTGAGCAGATTGTGGCGTGGCTCGAGCAAGAGAATCGCGGACGCGCCAAAGTTACCTACAAAATGCGCGATTGGCTGATTAGCCGCCAGCGCTACTGGGGTGCGCCGATTCCGATTATCCACTGTGAAAAAGACGGCGCCGTGGCCGTGCCGGCCGATCAACTACCCGTGCTACTGCCCGATGTCGATGATTTTGCGCCAAAAGGTGACGGCAAATCACCGCTGGCACGCGAGACCGACTGGGTGAACACGACCTGTCCGACCTGTGGCGGCCCGGCCACACGTGAGACCGATGTGATGGACGGCTACGCCTGTAGCTCGTGGTACTTGCTACGCTATACCGACCCGCACAATGCCGAGGCAGCGTTCGCACCAGACAAGGTCAACACCTGGGCGCCGCTTGACATGTACGTCGGGGGCGATCACGCGGTGGCGCACCTGCTGTACGTGCGTTTTTGGACACACGTGTTCCGCGATATGGGCCTGACGGATTTTGCTGAGCCCGTGCAGCAACTTGTCTACCATGGTCTGATTCAGGCAGAAGACGGCCGCAAGATGAGTAAGAGCCTAGGCAACACCGTGGATCCGCTCGAAGTCATCGATGCCGGGTATGGTGCCGATGCACTGCGCACCTTTGAATTATTCCTCGGGCCAATTGACGAAAATTCCAACTGGTCGAGCCGCGGCATCGCTGGTGTGTACCGATTTCTCAACCGTGCCTGGGCGCTGGTACAGGAGTACATGGAGTGGAGTACGCAAATAGCGGGTGACGACGTGCGGGGCAGCACCCGAAATTCTTCGCAGGATGCAAAAATTTCAGAGGCGGACGCGTCGGCAGTACTCGCACCTAGCGACCTACGTAGCGATGCCGTAGGCAA
Source organism: Candidatus Saccharibacteria bacterium UBA1932 (assembly GCA_002337095.1). Lineage (GTDB taxonomy): Bacteria > Patescibacteriota > Saccharimonadia > Saccharimonadales > Saccharimonadaceae > Saccharimonas. Next base: position 8,535 of record DDFI01000003.1, on the reverse strand, counting down.
AGCGTACGACGGGAGCGGCAAGGTCTTGCAACACCTGACACACGCTACTATCAAAAAAGTCACCGACGACATCTATCGCTTGAGCTTCAACACTGCGATTGCCGCACAGATGGAATTCGTGAACGAACTCTACAAGTTAAAACTGAGTGGCTTTAACGACGATTGGCGCTTTACGATCGAATCGCTCGTCAAGCTAGTGCAGCCGTTTGCACCGCATATGGCTGCAGAATTGTGGCAACAACTGGGACACGATAGCCAGCTCGACACCGAACCATGGCCGGTGTGGGACGAGGCATATTTGGTCGCCGACACCATGACGATTATTGTGCAGGTGAATGGCAAATTACGTGCCAAGCTAGAGGTGGCGCAGAGTGCGAGTGAAGCCGATATCAAAGCCGCCGCTTTGGCTGATGCAAACGTCCAGAAATTCGTATCCGGCGAGCCGCGCAAAGTGATTTATGTGCCGCGCAAGCTTGTCAGCATCGTCGCGTAGATAGCTGCGTGGTAACCCAACAACTAAAACGCCCCCTCCGAAAACTTCCCGGGGAGGGCGTTTTGGAGAGGGTTGGCGAGGGGAGCCTACTGACCAGCTTTGACGCGTCGATTGCGTTCGATGAGCGCCGGCTCCTCCTCGCGAACGCGGATCGCGTCGTGGAAGGCGCTAGATGCTCCTAGCAGGAGTATTAGTGCCACGGCTAGCAACTGTTGTTGATACACTTCAGCTGGCTGGTTCATGACCATGATCACCAACGTACCAACCAACACTACTACAGAGCTGTAGCGGTGCGCTCGCAGGGTGTCAAGGCTCATGTGCCGCATCCGCAGCGCCTTGATGGCGTAGTACACACCGATGCCGATCAGGACGAGCTCAATCATGATAACTCCTCAAAAGGTTGAAGATGCAGGCCGGAATGCCTAGCAGCTCTAATAGAATTACAGCACTATCTGTACCGATTGTCAACAATGGGCACGAATGGCGGCGTAACGAGTCGGGTAAACGCTTGAGATTGTCGGCATTATTTAGTATAATAATCATCAAGATTTATAGATAAGCCTGAAAAAAGGAGAACTTTACCCATGGCTCAACCAAAGAAACAAAGCAGCCCGCGCAAGACCGGCCTGCGCCGCAGTCACCTGCGCCTCAAGCTGGCGCGCCTTGTCAACTCGAAATCACCGGTAAAAGTGCGCACTACTAAGCGCGAATCTGGCAAAGCGAAATAAGTCGCCGCTGCCGTCATTTAACATACAAATCTAACATCGAACATTAGAAAAGAAAGAACCAAACGCTATGGCATCAAACCGCCACCTCGGTCGCATCGTCGCCCTGCAGACCCTTTACGAATATGAATTTCGCGTCGGCTCCGAAGATGCGGGCGTGGATGTCGCGCACATCCTTGGCCGCAACCTCGAGCGCTATGAGACCGCGATCGACGACAAGCCGTTTGTCGAAGACCTCGTGCGCGGCGTCATTGAAGCGACGCCAGAGCTTGACGACAAGCTGCGGCCGATGGCGCCAGAATGGCCGATCGAGCAGATTGCCCGGATTGATCGCAATATTTTGCGCCTTGGGCTGTTTGAGCTGATCTACCGCGGCGACAAAGTGCCGCCAAAGGTCGTGATAAACGAAGCGGTGGAGCTCGCCAAAGCATTTGGTTCTGATAATTCCAGCAAGTTCGTCAATGGCGTGCTCGGCACGGCCTATCGCACACTTGTAGAAGGGAAATCAGACACGCATGCAGAATCCCAAGCTTGATAAATTCAAGAAATATTTTGGCCGCAAACCCTCTATTCAGGAAATCGTCCGTGAGCCAACGGCTGGTGGCATTGTGTTTCGTCGCGATCGTAGCGGTGGCGTCGAAATCCTGCTGATTCAGGATCACAAAGATCGCTGGACTATTCCAAAAGGCCATATCGAGGAGGGCGAATCAGCCCAGGCGGCTGCCCGCCGCGAGATCGGCGAAGAGGCCGGGCTGCACGATGTTGACGTATTGGGCTGGCTGGGCAAGATCCATTTTCGCTATCGCCGCGTTGACAAGCTGGTGCTGATTAGCCAGCAGGTGTACCTGATGCGGGTCAATACCGACGGCAACGAAATTCAAAAAGAAGAGTGGATGAACGGCATCAAGTGGTTTCCGTTTGCCGAGGCGCTCGATCTGATTGAATACGAGGATATTGGCAAACTCATGCTGCTTGCAATGAAACGTATAAGACAGGAAAAATTATAATGAACCAGAGTATCACGTACTGCCGCCAGAGGTGCGCATAATGTCGGGCATGCAAACCGCGCCATATCAGGAATTTGCCCGCGAAAAACTAGGATTCGAGTACCAAAATCTCGACCTATTAATCACAGCCCTAACCCACCGCAGCTATGTTAATGAGCACAAAAAATCCGTATCTGAGCACAATGAGCGTTTGGAATTCCTGGGTGATGCCGTGCTCGAGCTGGTGGTGACTGATTATCTGTACCGGACGTTTGCCGAGCCCGAGGGGATTCTGACGAGCTGGCGCGCCGCGCTGGTGCGCACCGAGAGCATTAGTGCAGCCGGCGATCGACTAGGCTACGAGCCGCTGCTACGCATGAGCCGTGGCGAAAAAAACGGCAGCCCGCGCGCCCGCCAGCAAATCTTGGCAAATGCATTTGAGGCAGTCATCGGCTCTATCTATCTGGAGCGCGGGTATGATGATGCGGCGGTATTTATTACGCGCCATATCCTGTCGACGCTCGAGGAAATCCTGGCAGCCGGCAGCTGGCGCGACCCAAAATCACACCTGCAAGAAGTGTCGCAAAAAATCGACGGCGCCACCCCTGTGTATCGAGTACTCAACGAGGAAGGCCCCGACCACGAAAAGCTATTCACCCTGGGTGCGTTTGTCAATAATGTCGAAATGGGCCGCGGCATTGGCCCGTCTAAGCAAGTCGCCCAGCAGGCCGCTGCCCGTGCCGCCCTTGCTACCTATACTAAACGCACCAAGTAGCGCCCGACTGGCGTTGACATTACCCCTGTAAACGTGTATACTTGGTGAGAAGTAGAACTATCAAGCTAATGTGAAGTAAAAGGAAATCTAACGAATATGCTCGCAATTCGCCTCCAGCGTCACGGTCGCAAAGCCTATCCTGTGTACCGTCTCGCCGTCCAAGAATCTAACCGTCACCCTAGTAGCGGCCGTGTGGTTGCCTATGTCGGCAGCTACAATCCCCACACCAAAGAAGCCACGGTTCAGGTAGAGCTCGCGCAAAAATACCTAGATAATGGTGCTCAGCCAACTCCTCGCGTCGTTAAGCTGCTAGCTGATGCCGGCATCAAGCTGCCTGTTTGGGTAAAACAACCAAGCGCTGACAAGCAAAAAACCACCCGCAACACCGAAAAATTGCGCAAACACCAGCCAAAAGCTGAGCCAGAGGCCGAAGCTACGCCACAGGCTGACGAAGCCGCTGCGCCAGAGTCGTCCGACACCCCTGTCGAAGGCTAGTCTACCCCTGTCATTTGTCATCCCGAGCCTGGCTATGCGGCTCGGGATTTTTGCGGCTTTTTGCGGATGAACATGCTACAATGAGAGTACGGTATTTTAATAGAGAGACAGCAAAGGAGACCTGTGGGCATGTCAACTATCGACCAGCAATTTGTAGAATATATCGTAAAATCCCTTGTCGGACATCCAGATGATGTGGTGGTTGAGCGGATCATCGACGAAAAGGGCGTGTTGTTAACGCTGACAGTTAATCCCGAAGATCTTGGCCGCGTGATTGGCCGTCGCGGTATCACGGCGCAGAGCTTGCGTTCGCTGCTACGCGCACTTGGCACCAAAAACACTGCCCGCTACAACCTGAAGATCGTCAATAACGACCAAGACGGCGATGTCGTCATGTCGCCGGATGATCCGGCGGTGGATAATGTGGATAACTCTACAGATGAACCTGTGGATAATGAGGCGGCTGAGTCTGACTTCGCAAAAAAGTCCCGCAAAGAGCTTGCGGAACTGGACGACCTCGATATATAATAAACATTAGTTCAAACACATGAACTGCGAGAAGCTCTATGCGAGCAAACCAACAGGTTTGAGAGCCTTATATGTGTCAAAACCCTCATCGTTGTGATGGGGTTTTTGATTTGGTAACGCCTGAATAGCTGATGGCAGGGCAGCATGAACAATCGCGGGCGGCAGGTCCTAGTGTACTAGGAATTTTGAGATGCCAATCACGGCGACGTTGATGAGCACGAGCACGCCGACAATATAGGCCAGATAGATAGCGGCCGAGGTGCCGTGTTTTTTGGCGGCGTATTTTTTGATGACATCTTCGTGGTACGCTACGGCATCTGGTAGGGGCGTATCGTCATTGGCAGGATCGACTAGTGGCGCGCCGGTGACCTCCATGTCGGTATGGACGTTGGGGATGTCACGCTCGAATACGTGCGATGTATCGGGGTCGTCCTCTGGGTTGATGTTGGCGTGCAATGGCGCCAGCACCGTCTTGACAGAATTTGCCAGCCGTTCATCGCGTACGGCGGCGGTATCGGCCGCATCAGAGGGCCGCGGAGACGATTCGATATCCATATCATAAGTATACGGCATATTGGTTACGTTGGAAATAGTTGGCGAAGCAGGGTATGATAGTAACAGTGAAAAAACTCCAAGTCATCACGTTGTTTCCCGAAATGTTTGCCGGTGTATTCGGTAGCTCGATGATGTGGAAGGCTCAGTCAAACCAGCTGGCAAAGCTAAGCACGATTGATCTGCGCGAGTTTGGCCTAGGGCCACGACGCCAGGTGGACGACACACCGTACGGTGGTGGTGATGGCATGCTGCTGATGGTAGAACCACTGTATCAGGCGATTCAGGCTGCGCGCGCCAATGACCCGACCGCCAAGGTGCTGCTTATGACGCCGCGCGGCACCACCTGGCGCCAGGCGATGGCGCGTGAATATGCCGAGGCAACCCATGGCTATATTCTGGTGTGCGGCCGTTACGAGGGGTACGACGAGCGGATTGTAGAGTTTATTGATGCCGAGGTCAGTGTGGGCGAATACGTGCTGACTGGCGGCGAACTGCCGGCGATGACGATTATCGATAGCATCGTGCGGCTTATCCCGGGCGTGCTGGGTGGCGAAGAAAGCGCCGTGATCGAGAGCTTTAGCGATGCTGAGACGCTCGAATTCCCGCAATATACGCGACCTGCCAAATGGCGGGGCAGACAAGTACCTGATATTCTGCTGAGTGGACATCATGGACAAGTTGCCGAGTGGCGAGCCAGCCAGTCGCGGCGAATCGAGCGCGGTCTGTAACAAAAACAACCCTGGTAGCGGGTTGCTTTTAGATGTGTTGTGGTGGATCACGTAGAGCGAGTGCTACGGAAGTTTGGTGTGACTTGTTTGTTTTTGTAACGTTCGCTGTCACTACTGTACACCCCTGGTGGCGAAAACACAAGCGTTTTTGGCATATTTCACAACATTTTGCATAATTAGCATTTGATCTGCGGCCAGACAGGGTATAATAATAACTATGAAGACTACACATACACGACCCACCGACCGCCTAACGCTGCCAATGTATCGACGGGCATGTGCGGTGTTTGTGATGGTGCTGATGGTGCTGCAGCTGTTCCATTTTGAGCAGCTTCCGGGTGCGTTGATTGGGATGGGGCTGCCCGATAACGAGCTGGCAAGCCGCATCATCGCTATGGCACTGGTGTCGGCCGAGCTGGCGGCGCTGCCGTATCTGATTGGGATGCAATTGCGGCGACGCGTCGTGCAGGTGTCGCGCTACAGTGTGTTGGCTACGGGGTTGCTGTGGGTGCTGATATCGGCTTGGGGTGTGGGCTCGGGGATGACGCTGCCGCCGGCTGCTCTGCTGGGTACGACGCTCGATTTGGTGGGTGGCCAATGGCTACTATGGTTCTCGCTGCTACTGGCGCTACTGCTGGCTTGTGCAGCCTGCGACCTAGAGGCACTTGCGCGCCGATTCGACTTGAGCAAACGCCGCTAGAGTGCTATAATTCTAACTTGTCTAGTAGTGGGATGTCGCCAAGTGGTAAGGCACCGGGTTCTGGTCCCGGCATTCGGGGGTTCGAATCCCTCCATCCCAGCCAGGTGAAATGTGATGAATATACTGCATATGACGCGCAACCAACAAAGCTGTCCGGATTGGTGGCGATTTCCTAAAAAGTCCGAACTTGACTCTTTTTTACAACGAAGCTAGGGCCTATCAGCCTCCCCTCACCACGACACGCTACAATCTAGAGGTAGATGAGTACAGAATTCATCGCACAGCCAAGACATAAAAAAGGAGGATGCCTATGAAACTTCCTACAAAAACTATAACTTCGTTACTAGTGGTAACAGCGGTGGCTGCGGCCATGCCAGGGATAAGCCAAATTGGGCGGCGAAAGGCAAAGGCGGTTTCGCAGTTTGACCGGCTGCTGCAGCGCCATGATCGCAAGGGCGAGCTGCGCGCTGATGTGCTAAATATGACCCCCGAAGTGTTTCGCGATGCATTGCGCCGAATGAGTTTTGAGCGGATCTGTCGCCAGGCGGGTTTTGCGACGACGCGAGCCTTTAGGCTGGCGTTGCTGGGCCGCCTACGATTCGAGCTGCGCCAGCGTGGCTGGACGACGCGGCAGATCAACGGCTACGTACTGGCGCGCGCCGATCGCATTGGCTAGCCAACTTCAGCTATACACTATTAGTTGCTTGGGCGGTCGCGCGGTCTTGACGAGCAATAGCAAATCTTGTCGCAACTACCCTAATAACAAGTGCAATACTTACCATCAAAGGCGTATTGTACCATAGCGGAATCAGCAAATATGAATAAAATCGTAGGGCACACAGTGATAGTCCAAATCATTGCAAACCCCGCATCGACAACAGGGCGATTTGCCGCAAACCACAGCATGGCATGTAGCCACATCGTAATTGCGCCACTGATGCTTCCCCACACTACTACCCGTGTCGGACGGCGATGGGCATAATGCCGACACAATCTGCCGGTATATGTACAAAACGGGACGCCCACCAGTAATAGTGAGATGGCGAACGCTGACCATACTCTCCTCATCGTTACCTTGTAAGTATTCAGTATGTCTGGGTCCACACCATGAATGAACTGCGGATTGTCGCTAAAGTACACGATAGAAAACAGTGCGACCATTGTTATGCAAATCGATGCAATAATCCCCACAAACACACTCAGCAAACCACTCATGGCTATCTGGCGTTTAGTTGTATGGCGATCGGGTGACGTTGTTTGTGGCTCATGTGTATTTTTGGCAAGCTTTCTGCTGGGTATCATAGCAGATCGCTTGTGCTACTTGCATGTGATTATCGTCCGCGTCGACCCCCTCATCCTCGACCTCGACGGCAACGGTATCCAGACGACGAACCTGTCTACCTCTACGATGTATTTCGACGTTGATGCCAATGGCTACGCCGAACGCACCGCCTGGGTCGGCAAGGGTGATGGTCTGCTGGTACTTGACCGTGACGGCAACGGCAAGATCACCAGCGGCAAAGAGTTATTTGGTGATCGAACAGTCCTCGCCGACGGCACCGTTGCATCAAGCGGCTTCGCAGCGCTGGCAGATTTTGACCTCAACCATGACGGAAGGATCGACGCGCATGACCAAGTATTTAGTAAGTTGCGCATATGGCGTGATGAGAATAGTAATGGAATATCTGACGATGAAAAGACTGAATATTCGACCATGAAAGAATCTACTCACGCCATACTTAAAAACATATTGTCTTCAGTAATATCGCAGCGTATACTAGAAGTATAAGCAACAAAGTGAGGGGTTATGGCAAAGAAGAGTGCTCATCATGTGAAAAAAATATTTTCAAGAGTAAATGGATGTGGTTACTCTTGCCGCTGACCGTGATTATATTTATTCTATTCGTGGCGCACATGAACGACGCATCAGAAAAGTCTGCGGGACAACGTGTAATGGAACAATATTTGCACGAAAAATATAATGCTGACTTCGTTGTTTCTATGCCTGAGCGAAAAGGGAGCGGATTTGGCATAGAGGGTAATCTAGAGTCGGTAGCATACAAAAAGGGTGACGAAAACCTAAAGTTCATAGTCAGAACTTCGTCTAAATCTACTAATGATCGGTATTACGATGCCATATGGGGGCGCGAAGAAACCGCAAGATTGAAGGATATAATAGCTGCTATATTTGGTGATCATGTAACGTATAGTGTTCATATGATGTCGACAGACTTGTCTCGAGATGACTTAGGCGGAAAAGGAAGCGTACCGCCTTTCGATGAAGCAAGTAAAAAATATGGTCAAGAAATTACATATTACTTACTTATAACATCAGATGCACCCATTCATGACGGCAATAGGCGCGAAGTTAATGAGAGAATATACGCTTTGTTTAAGGATATGAAAACCGATACGAGTCTCGTATTTCACTATGGATATAACTTATCCCCCACAGACGTATATGGGGTATCGCTGAATCAGAATGACGTTAATGGGTTGACTTCGGCCAACGATCTTAATAAATATTGGTTCAAGACTAGTTAACTCTCT
>DDFI01000013.1 GCA_002337095.1 Candidatus Saccharibacteria bacterium UBA1932 | reverse complement strand
TGGCAGGCGGACGCTACGGGGACTGGTGGCGCGGGTGGACTTAACTTCAGCTTCCGTAGTATCTCTGCAAATACCACCGCTGCCAATAACGAATGCCTCATCGTCACTAGTACCCCAACTGGTATCACAATTACTCTGCCGGCCCCAGTGGCAAACGGTCTGGTTCGAGTCAAACGTCTAGCGCCAAACGGCAATAGTATTCAGGTTGCTGCTCCTTCTGGGTCGGTCATTGATGATTTAACTGTTGGCACTGATACGCTCAATAACCAATATGAAAGCCGCGACTACTGGAGCGACGGCACTAACTGGTACCGATAATAGGTAGCAAGGAGTTATAAGAAATGCCTTTTACACCATCAAGCAACACCATAGCTGGTGCCGGCGACGTTTTTCTCAGCGGTACTACGAATGGCGATCTGTTTAAATACAATTCATCAACGAGTAAATGGAACAATGCGAGTATCATTGGCACTGCTGCATTAGCTAATAGCGGCGGCCAGGAGACGGCATCTACGGTTGCTGGCGCGAGCGGTACACAGAACCTCGATCTCGCGAACGGCAATGTGTTCGATGTTACTATGACAGGTGCGACTACGTTTACATTCTCTGGTGCAACAAGCGGCAAAGCTTGCTCATTCTCGCTCTACCTCCACCAGGGTAGCGGTACGACGGTGACGTGGCCGGGCTCGGTCAAATGGTCTGGTGGTGCACCATCACTTTCGACCACTGCTGGCGCGGTTGATATCCTCGTGTTTGAGTCGCTCAACGGCGGCACCACTTGGTACGGATCGCTTGTCGGCACCAATTTTGTATAGGACGCGGTTGCTGTCTATATCACGTAAACCGGCTGGGTAAGGCCGGTTTTTCGTAGGGACCAGTATGTCGCTACTTGGCTATCGCAGCTCGCATTGCTAAGACTTGTTCGTAACCAATCACCCAGCCGGTCATGCGGATGCTGCGGTAGAGGGGCGTTTGGAGCATGTTGCCGCCTGCGTCGTAGAGCTCGGGGTAGCCGCGGTCGCGGCACATGGCATCGGCATATTTGGCGATGTGATAATCGGCCGCCTCGAGGTAGCGCCGTTCACCCGTGATGCGGTAGAGTGCCAGCAACGTCTTGATATATTCCATCCCCCAAAAACTCCAGATACTGTCGCCGCCGTAGCTCGCCACCGCGAGTTTGACGACAAAAAACTGCCGGTGCGCCCGGGTGTCGTGCTGGTATTTGATGGCAAAGGGCTGGTCGATGCCGTGCGCCTGGATATAGCTGATCGAACGAGTGAAATAGGCACGCTCTTTTTTGTCGCTCGGATCGAGAAAGCCGGTCGCGAGCACGATCAACCAATCTGATGAGTAATAGCGCTGCGCCAGGCCTTCACTCGAGAGGTCCTCGAGGAAATAGCCGCATTTTTCGTACCAAAACGTCTCGACGATGCGCTGTTTTAGCTGGCCGAGAAATTCCTCCTCGTGTGGAATAAAGCCGAGCCGCCCGGCGAGCTCGGTGGTTTTCCAAAACACCACATTGTCATAAAATGCCGACTCGCGCCGCGTGATGTCTTTGGCGCCGCTCAGGTGTAGATCGCGGCGGATGAGGCCGGTCTCCTCGTCGTACACCGTGCGCCGATATTCGTGGTAGTGATAGGCGAGCGAGCTGGCGTAGGTGTCTTGCAGTGCTGTTGCGGCGGGGATTGTCTGGAGCGTTTGATCTGTCGCGCCGTCGTAGTCAAACGCTCTGGCCGTTTCGAGGCCACGTAGACTCGCCAGCGCATACAGCATGCCATACAGCGTGTCCGACGGGTAGGCATAAAAGTTGATGCAGGTTGCCGTGTAGCGGCCCGTTGGCACAATCGTCGTCGTGAGCGTCGATTGTTTGGCAAATGCCCCCAGCGCGTAGGAGAGGGTCTGCAGGTACGCGATCTGACGATTTGCCCATTCGTCGCCGCGTGAAGGAATGCGCGCGTCAAGGGTAGGGTAGTAGAATACGCCGAGATTGCGCACAAATAGCGAGCTAAAATGATCGCCACTGGTCAGAAGTAACTTGCGAGGATTGAACCGCAGGTGGTGGATATCACGAATGATGTCTTCCACCTCTGTACTTTTTGATTTGGGCGCATGGATATAGCGGGTGTGGAGGATATAGAAGCCACACAGCAGGTAGGCGTATAGTTTGACTATTCGCAGCTGATTGACATGCAGCCGCTGTTTGCCTGTAAGCTTCAGCAAAGTGCCATCATCTTGCACAACAAACGGCATTTTCACCAGCGTGATACGGCTAAACGGATTGGTGAGGTACGCGAGCACGACGAACAGCACGAGGACACTAACAAACCAAATCATATTGCTTTTATCATACCAAATTACCCCTGTTTCACAAACCGCCCCCTCGCCTCATTATTTCGATGTGCCCCTTTCGCGCCAAGAATTTCACGTCTTAGCGATGTAAATTCTTGGGCTGCAGTCGCTTAAGTCACATCTCAATAACGAGGCGAGACGGTCCCTCCACCAGTGTAAGAAAAAAAGTAAGTTAGCACTCTTGACATGCGAGTGCTAACTACGCTACAATAAGACATACTAGCAGTCTCTACTATAGAGTGCTAAAATGAATAGAGTAATTTGATAAAGCAAGCAACATCATAGGAGGATATAATTATGGGTAAAATCATCGGAATTGACCTCGGTACGACCAACAGCGCGTTTGCGTATCTCGTAGCGGGCAAACCAGAAGTGATTACTAATGCCGAAGGCAACCGCACGACGCCAAGCGTTGTGGCCGTCAACAAAGCCGGCGAGCGTCTGGTGGGCCAAGTGGCTCAGCGCCAGCGCGTCACCAATGCAAAAAACACTATTTATGGGGTGAAGCGTCTGATTGGTCGCAAATTTGATAGCGCCGAAGTCCAAAAAGACATCGACATCATGCCATTTGCCATCGTCAAAAAAGGCGCCGGCGTGGCGGTAAAAATGGGCGACAAAGATTACACGCCAGAAGAAGTCAGCGCTATGATTCTTTCCAAGATCAAGGCTGATGCCGAGGCGTTCCTGGGCGAAAAAGTTACCGAAGCGGTCATCACCGTGCCGGCATACTTTGATGACAGCCAGCGCCAGGCCACCAAAGACGCCGGCAAAATCGCTGGCCTCGAGGTCAAGCGCATCATTAACGAGCCAACTGCTGCAGCGCTTGCCTACGGCCTCGACAAGGGTAAAGAGGAAAAAATCGTCGTCTTCGACCTTGGTGGCGGTACCTTTGACGTCTCGGTACTCGAGCTGGGTGACGGTGTGTTCGAGGTGAAAAGTACCAACGGTGACACGCACCTTGGTGGTGAAGATTTCGACAACGCGATTGTCAATTACTTTATCGACGAATTCAAAAAAACCGACGGTATCGATCTGAAGAAAGACAACGCCGCCATGCAGCGCCTCAAGGACGAAGCCGAAAAAGCCAAAAAAGAGCTCTCGACCACGACCGAATACGAAGTCAATATTCCGTTTATCACGGCCGATGCCGATGGTCCAAAGCACTTCGAGGTGAAGCTGACCCGCGCCAAGCTCGAAGACCTCGTCTCGCCGCTGCTTGACCGCCTGAATGGCCCGGTCGAAAAAGCTCTCAAAGATGCCAAACTTTCTAAATCTGACATCAACGAAATCGTGCTTGTCGGTGGTATGACCCGCATGCCGGCCGTGGTTGAGCGTGTCAAAAAACTCTTTGGCAAAGACCCGATGCAAGGTGTGAACCCCGACGAAGTCGTGGCTGTCGGTGCTGCCATTCAGGGCGGCGTGCTGGCGGGCGACGTCAAAGACGTGCTGCTGCTCGACGTCACGCCACTCTCGCTCGGTATCGAGACGATGGGCGGCGTCAGCACCAAGCTGATCGAGCGCAACACCACTGTGCCGACCAGCAAATCCGAGACATTTAGCACCGCCGCCGACAATCAGCCGCAGGTAGAAATCCATGTGCTGCAAGGCGAGCGCGAGTTTGCCCAGGACAACAAATCCCTTGGCCGCTTCGTGCTTGACGGCATCGCACCGGCGCCACGCGGCGTGCCGCAGATCGAAGTGACGTTTAACATCGATGCCAACGGTATCCTCAACGTCACCGCCAAAGATAAAGGCACCGGCAAAGAGCAGTCGATCACCATCCAAAACTCTGGCAACATGAGCAAGGAAGACATCGAAAAGGCGCAAAAAGAAGCCGAAATGCACGCCGACGACGACAAGAAAAAGCGTGAAGCGGTTGATGCCAAAAACCAGCTCGAAAACGCCATTTATCAGGCGAAGAAAATGCCCGATGAGTTCAAAGACAAGATCAGCGACGAGGACAAAAAGGTCATCGAAGACGCCGTTCTTGAAGCCGAAAAGCACAAAGATGCCACCGACAAAGACGAGCTCGAAGCCGCCGTCAAAGCGCTAAACGACGCCATCATGCCCATCGGTGCCAAGATGTACCAGCAAGCGAGCGAAGCTGAAGCGCCAGCCGACGCCGAGTCGGACAAAAAAGACGAACCCGTCGAAGGCGAAGTCGTCGACGAAAAGAAAAAAGACGAGAAATAATCTCGCTGAATAAATTCAAAAATGTGATGAGCCCCGCGCTAATCTAGACAGGCGCGGGGCTTTGTGGTCTCATCTATTACCGCATTTACAACCGCGGTGCGGGTGGATTGGAATTTTTCTGTGATGTAGACGGATAAAGATCAACACCTTTCAGGGGCGAGCCTCTAAGCTTATTAGATGGGTTGCCCGGTATCGTGCCAGGTGTTGTGAGCCGCAGTGGTGATGAGGTTGCCGGCGCGTATTGGGCCGTATGCGGCGTGGCCGGCAGGAGCACTCCCGTACCAGCGATTGTTGGTGACCGTCAGGTTTGTGAGAGTGTAGCCGCCTTGCTCATCTAGATTAAGCGTATATGACCCCCCGCCGAGCCAGTTGCCATCGATGATCACATCGCTGATATTGCTCCACGTGGGAGTGATATTGATAGCACCGGTGTCGTTTAGCCAATTACCATTTGTGTCGGTCAAACGGATAGCATTGTTGCGTATCTCGTAGTTATTGCCGGCATATATCTCGATGCCGTCATAATGAGGGCTGCCCACCCCATCCATTTTTTCGATGAAGCAGCTTGTGACAATAGTATTGCCGTCGGTGAGGGTAATGGCATTCTCGAACCCATGTATATAGCAGTTATCCATAGTGAAGCCGCCGCCCTTTACACCTGTATAGTGCGTCGCACTTGCAGTAATCTCGCAGTGCGATACTGTCACGCCGGTCGCACCGTAGCCAAGATCGATGCCATAGTAGCCACCCGTTATAACGCGCGTGTTCTTGATCGTTACGTTATTCGCCCGGACGTTAATTTGGCCAGAAACATCAAGACCATCAATTACAGTACCTGGTACCGTGACCGTCAACGAACCGCTTGGCACGAGTGATTTGCCAGCGGGGATGCCGGTGCTGGCAGCGCTGGGGGGTGCACTAGTGCGAATCATGCGTTGTAGCCGCCGCCTACCAGATGTCATACCATAAGTATAATGCTTGGCGTAGACAATAACAATTCACCATAGCGCATAGCCTCTACGAGCGAGAGCGGTATTTTTCGAGTGTTAAGTATATTGCCGCCCAAATCATACCCTCGGAGCTCTTGTACACCAAAGAATCATACAGTCGCCCGTCGGGGTGTAGTAGCTCGGGGAATGTATGATAGCGCTCGAGCATCGCCGCAAAATCTGCTTCGCGCGCCGTCGCCTCGGGCCGACCCTGGCCCCACAGCAGCCGCAAATAATATGCGCCGTGCCATGTCCAAATGGTGTCGCCGGCGTAGTTGCGCATCACCGTCGTGGCCCACCACCGGTAGCGAAAACGCCGCGGCGTATCGGTGTAGCGCAGCGCCACCGGTAGCGCCAATTGGTGGTCGCGGATATAATCGAGCGTCAGGTTGAGCTTGTCGGCGTCCTCTACCGACCTCATGATAAACGGCACGAGCGCGCACTCGGCGCTAAACGCCGTGTTGGTGTAGTCTGCATTAAAATACTGGCCATTCCAATAATGAGTCAGCAGCTCGTCGCGGTAGATGCGATGGCTAAATCCATACTGCAGCCCTAAATGTTCCGCCGCCCAGGCCATTCGTTCTACCATCGCCACGGCATAGGCGCTGCGATCATAGAGTACACCGTCGCGTAGCTCGGCCGCGTCGATATGTGGGCGCAGCATGCCGGTGTCGGGCTCGATAAAATCCTCGGCAAACTCCGCCAGCTTGCGGTTAAGGAATTCCCGCTCAATACCATCCAGCTGATATTTTGCCGACCACAAACAGTGCAGCAGCGACGGCAGCGTGTCGACGCCGCGCGTCGGCGCATCAAACAGCCGCCCAGTCGGCGTAATACACAGTGTCACTGCGTCGTGCGTAATGTAGTGGGTGAGCGCCCAGCGTAGCGTCGCCTGGACTCGCTCTACCTGGCCAAGCGCCCGCAGCGACTTTACTACCGCGGCAAAATCCCTAATCCAAAAATAATTAAAATTCCCCATGCTGGTTGCATAGAACACGCCGTTCCAGCAGCCCACAACTGTTTGGTGGCAGATTTGGCGCGCATCACCCTCGATGCGCACATAGCGGCGAAAATACCGATAGCGCAGCAGCTCCCACGCCTGTCGCCACGGGGCAGCGTAGCGGCGTCGCTTGATGAAGTTCATGGCTCTATTATGCCACACCAGGGGTATATTTGACAAAAACAACCATAAGTGCTATAATGAAAGTATGGAAAAACCAGCAAAACGCACACCCAACCCAGGGATTTATGTTGAAGAGATTCCTAATCACCCTGATCGTCTAACGAATCCGCTGGATATGTACGAGCAGATCAAAATCAATCACGACTTTACGCGGCTTCATCTCGACGAATTAGCTGACGTCGAAACGGTCGGCAACGGCCTGAAGCGAGCGCACGATGCCGGCAAGCTACAAGATACCGAGGCTCGTGGCAATGAATACACTGCTAAGGTGCCCGATTCACCAGCCGATGCCGCTGCAGCCGAGCAAAAAGCCAACGAAGACGCCGCAGTGGCGCAGGCAGCCCAAAAATTCGATGCCGCACCGACTGGTGTACTAGGCCAGGTATCTGGCGCGCCAAAGATACCCGAGGGTGGGATCAGCGTCGAAGACCTTGGCGGATTTATGCTCGATGACGAAGAATAGCCAGGATATATAACCGTAGAGAACACCGCGATAATCGCGGTGTTTCTGCTAATATACCACCACAGCTTGGCGGTAGGGGTCGCGGGCGATGTTGGCGGCGACCGAACTGGCCGACCAGTACTGCGTACTGCCGACGAGTGGGTCATTGACCCAGAATCCTAATGGCGCAGAAGGCTCGCCCTGAACCCCAACGACCACTGTGACATGGCCAGTGAGATTCATGATGGCGGTACCGCCCGATGGCGTACGCCAACTGGTCGTGCCGGTGGCGCGGAACGACCCAAACATCAGCACGGGGTTGCCGGCATAGAGTTGCTCGGCGATCCAGCCAGGGTCGGCGCCGGTGAAGTTTTGGGCGCTGCGGCCGTAGGCACGGGCGGCTTTGGCGATTGGTGCGGCATCTGGCCCGGCGCCAGTGCCGGCGGCGATCGAGCCGTCGACCGAGCCAACGAACATTTGGCTAGGGTCATCCCAAGTTGGCGGGTCGGTGCTGCGGTCGATGTCGCGCGGCGCATAACCCATGGCACCGACCAGGCCCATTTCGTCACTGCCGATACCGCGGTAGCCAAGCGCCATGCGTAGGCTAGCGGCCGCGCAGGTGCCCGAATGCTGCTGCCGATAACTGGGCACGGCTAGGCGCACACTACGCACCTCGGTGGTGAAGCTGTGGGTATAAAAATCATTACTTGGCAGTCCAAACCCCGCATTTGCAACACCTGCCTCAACCCGCATCGTAATGGTGCGCTGAAATCCTAGATCGCTCACGGTGGCCTGCATGGTGTTGCCTTGCCAGGTGAAGCCTGTGATGGTGCCGCTCGAGATGCTAAATCGCGCTTGGGCCGAGGCGTGATCGACCGGCTGGTCAAAGGTAAAGCTGACAACTTGGCGGTGTTGCGCCAGGCCGCTACCGCGCGGCGCGGCGCTCACCACTCGCACGGCGCCGGTTGTTGCAAAACTGCCGGTTTGATCGGTAGTGAGAATGCCGCCAGCTTGGCTGCGTAGACCGGATTTTACGGTGTAGTGATAGGTGCGGCCAGCCTCGAGCGATTTGGGAGTGAACACATATTCGGTGGGTGATTTCCAGGTTCCGCTACCCTCTGTATCGATGCTAATTAGCTTGTCGCTGGCGGGGTCGATCGGCTGGCTAAAGGTGAGACTTAGGCTGTCGTGCTGGCCCATATGATCGCGGCTAGTCGGTGAAGTGACCGTTGGCTCATCGGCGATCTTGAGCGAGCGTCGCAGCAGGCTCTCGGCATTTTTGTCGTCGAATAGCTCAATACTCAGGGTCGTACCCTGAGGGAGGAGAGTGGTGGGCTTCCAGCGGAAGGTCATATCTTGGTCGCTAGCGGCGGTGAAATCGAGCGCAGGGTCGCTGCGGAGTACAAGGTGGCGCAGCTCGTTATTTGGTGCCGAAAAGTTTGCTACGAATGTGGTATCGGCGGCGATCGTGGCACCGTCGGCCAATCCGCCAAGCCCACTGCCAAGCAGCGCAGGGGCGGCCTCGGTGCTAAACTGCACCGGTGGAACGCTGCGCTCACCAAGCACATAGCGGTCGATGCTCGGCAGGGTGACGTGATAGGTGGTGTTGACTGCAAAAAAGCTACGCGGCGTAAATACCAACTGATCTGGGGTAATAATGCCCCCACGCTGCAGCTGCCACGAGCCGGCCACAGCTGGCGAAATAGTAATTTGATCGAGGTTCACCCCCTTGATATATTGCCCCAGGCGTAGCGTAAAGGGCTTGGCAACGGCCTGGTTGGCGGCCTGATATTGCAGGTGCAGGGGTGCGGCGGTTTTGAGCAGCCCCACAATCACCAGTGCTAGCAGTAACCCGTCACTCATGACGAATATCGTCTTGCGTGGTGAGCGGCGCGCCAGCGCAATCAGGCGCGAATAGATTGCACGAGGTGTTTGTGTATTCATGAGGGCAATAGACCTAGTATACCAGCTGATGGGTGAGTCTGTCATATCTTTATATACCTAGGTAGGGGCCCAAAAGTTTCAATAATTTATGATGAAAATAACCAGCACATTTGCTATACTACATCGGTATATGGATGCGATAACGCTAGTAGCAGAGGTTGGGATATTCGTAGGACTCTCGGCGATGTTCTCGGGGCTGAACATTGCGGTGATGTCGCTCAGTGTGGCAGATCTGGAGCGCAAGGCTCGGCTGGGCAATGATATGGCGCGACAGGCGTTGCCATTTAGGCGCAATAGTCACCTGACGCTGGCGGCGATTTTGCTTGGCAATGTGGCGGCGATCTCTAGTAGTTCATTGGTGCTAGAGCCGCATTTTAATGGCTTGATTGCAGGAGCGCTGAGCACTATCTTGATTGTGATTTTTGGCGAAGTACTGCCACAGGCGCTGTTCGCCAAGCAAGCGCTGGTGGCCGTGGCGCGATTGTCGTGGTTTTTGCGGCTGATTATTATTGTGACGTATCCACTGTCGAAGCCGCTGCAGCTGTTGCTCGATCGAATTATTGGGTGCGATGAGCAGCAGCATTTGCACAGTCGCCACGAGCTGGGCTTGATTATCGCCGAGCATCGCATCGGCGAGGCCAGCGAGCTAGACGAGGACGAGGTTGACATTATCCAGGGCGCGCTGCAGCTGAGCGAGAGGCGGGTAGAGGATATCATGCAGCCAATCGCGCATGTCTACTGGCTAGACGAGGATTCCGTCCTCGATGCGGCGACGGTGGACGATATCACGGCGCGTGGCTATAGTCGCGTGCCAGTGTTTGATTATAAGCTGCGGCATTGTCGCGGCGTATTGTTGATGAAAGATATGGTCGATATTGATTTTGACGAAAAGCCGGTGCCGGTGCGGCATTTTAGGCTGTATCCAACCCGAGCGGTGGGATCGCGCATGGCGCTTGATACACTGCTGCGGCAATTCTCGGCCCGTCACGCCCACCTGTTGCCGGTCCAGAAGGCCGAGCGGATTGTCGGCATCGTCACTGTTGAGGATTTGTTTGAGGCTATTATTGGCCAGGAGATTACCGACGAAACAGATGTGCGGCTTGATCGCGAATAAAGAGGCTCTATTTGTATCATGCTTATGGTATGATAAATAATAGATAGTATTTAACGCTCAAAGGGCTCACACAAAAGGACAATTACATCTATGGCACGTCTACCACAACCAGGGTCGGATGGCGGCGTATGGGGCGATTTACTCAACGAGTACTTGCTTCAAATACACAAGCCTGACGGTACATTACGTGACAATGTTGTCACGGCAACATCACTCGCACCGGGGGCAGTGCAAGCAAGCAATCTTCTCAATCTATCAGGGGCGACGAATGGCCAGGTGCTGACACTCGACTCGTCGGCGCCTGGCGGCTACCGCTGGTCATCGGTGACTGGTGGCGGGACGCAGGCCAATGCCGACTGGAACGCAACGTCGGGTGCAGCCCAAATCCTCAACAAGCCAACCCTCGGCACCGCCGCAAGCGCCAATGCCACCGCGTTTGCTACCGCCGCGCAGGGCGCCAAAGCCGACACCGCGGTGCAGCCTGGCAGCCTGGCGACTGTGGCGACTACTGGCAGCTACACTGACCTGACCAACAAGCCGACCATCTCGAACTCCCTTGCGACTCTGAGTGATGCGACGATTACCACGCCTGCAACCGGCCAAGTACTTACCTACGATGCCGCCGCCGGCAAGTGGAAGAACCAAGCTGCCGCCGCCGGCTTTGCCGACCCCACCACCACCAAGGGCGATTTGATTGTCCGCACTGCGGGCGCCACGACGCGCCTGGGTGTTGGCACCGATGGCCAAGTGTTGGCTGCTGCCTCGGCTCAAGCAAGTGGCCTTGCCTGGACCAGCCTCGCTACCGTCGCTACTAGTGGCGACTACACCAGCCTGATCAATAAGCCCACTATCCCCGCAGCCCAAGTGAGCGCTGACTGGAACGCTGCTAGCGGCATGGGTGCGATTCTGAACAAGCCAACCATCCCGACCGCGCTCACTAGCCTGTCGGATATTGCAGTTACCGCCCCAGCCAACGGCCAAGTACTTACCTACGATACCGCCACTAGCAAGTGGAAGAACGTGGCTCCCGCTGCAGCTCCTGTTACCTCTGTTGCGGGCAAGACTGGTGCTGTGACGCTGGTCGAAAGTGATATCGCCAACCTCACCACCGACCTTGCCGCCAAGCTGGCGAGCTCGCAGCTTGATACCGACGGCACCCTGACTGCCAACAGTGATACCAAAATCGCTACCCAAAAAGCCACCAAAACCTACGTCGACACCGGACTCGCTACCAAGCCAAACCTTTCGGCCTGGACGGCCAAGGGTGACATACTGGCCGCGACCGCTGCTGGTGCAGTTGCCCGCACCGCTGTCGGCTCTAATGGCCAGGTGCTCACGGCCGATTCTACCCAGACTAACGGCGTCAAATGGGCCGGCGTGCCTGTCACGAGCGTGGCTAGTCGTACTGGCGACGTGGTGCTTACCAAGTCCGACGTCGGTCTGGCGAATGTCGACAATACCGCCGACACTGCCAAGGCGTTTTCTGCTACCCAAATCACGAGCGGCACTATAGATCCTGCCCGGGTGGTAGTTGGCGGCGTTATGTATACGTCGGGTACCACGCGCCCAACTACGCGCACCGACATCATGGTGATCTTCACCGGTGCCACCGATCCTGGCGCAAATGCCAAAGCCGGCGACATGTGGGTCGGCCCATAGTCGCGAGGTTCAGCCAGTAACATATATAGGCGGCTCCCAGCGAGCCGCCTATAGTATCACTACCCAACAGGCGGAATTATTTGACTTCGACAAGTTCGATATCAAACACCAAGTCGCTATTAGCTGGGATATTTGGTGCTGGGCTACTCGCACCATACGCTTGCTCGGCGGGAATGATCAGCCGGCGCATACCACCAACTTTCATGCCGGGCACACCGTCGCGCCAGCCTGCAATCACCTGGCCCAGGCCAAACGTAATCGGTCGACCCATGTCGTGGCTACTCTGAAAAATCACGCCGTTATGGCATAGCGCACCAGTATAATGTGCCGTAATTGTGGCGCCAGCGGGCGCTATGGCACCGGTACCGGGCACTACGTCGATGATTTCGAGCTTTTCGACCCGCTCGAGAGGGGAAAAATCTGTGAGTTTGGTTCCTTCGTATGTCATAATTCTATGGTACCACGAGCCGCTACATCACCAAACTGTTTGTGGTTTGCAATGACCCATATCAAGACTACAATAGTCCTATGGAGGCCCGCACCAATCACACCATCACCAGCGAGCAGCAGTCGCTGTTTCGGTCGACGCTGCGCGAGCTAACTGCGGTGAATGTGCTCAGCCTGCTTGCCAGCTACGCCAGTGAATTTGGCGTGGGACACAGCGCACCGAGTATCAATAATGTCGTCATGGACACTGGCGACGTCGTTATACCCGTTGGCATAGCTCTGGCCGAGCGCAACGACCGCGCCGGTAATCACATTCGTGCCGCGCGCCTGCGCCAGGTGATTTATCTGGCGCATATTGGCCTGGCAGCCTATGGTATTAGCGAGAGTGCGCATCTGCTATACGACGGCGAAGTGCCTAAGCCCGCTAACGTCGCCATCGCCGTAGGTTCTGGTGCGGTCAATCTGCATCTGATCAATCGTCAGCGGCGGCGTACTCGACCTGTCTCGCCCACAGATATTCCAGGGGTCGGCTCGGCAGCCGCCTACGACTACAACAATGCGGCCCAAGAGGCGATGGCCGCGACCAATGTCTGGGAATCAGTCGGTAGCATTGGCACAATTAGCCAGCTATTGCTGCCGTTTGGCGCCAGCGGCTCGGTGATTGTATCAAATGGCATGGTGATTCGCATCCTGGCGCGCAATCTAGTGGCAGAGCAGCGCCATATTACGGCCATGCAGCGCGCTGGTATGAATGATGCTACCCATATCGCTGATGTCGAATCAATCTAACCCCGACTGGCGTGTTAGCACTCTTGCACGTCGAGTGCTAGGCTAGTATAATAGGTCCATATGAGCAAACGCGACTACTACGAAGTGCTAGGTGTGGCCAAAACCGCCTCTGCCGACGAGATCAAAAAAGCCTTTCGCAAGGCGGCGGTTAAGTTTCACCCAGACAAAGAGGGCGGCGATGAGGCCAAATTCAAAGAGGTTAACGAAGCCTATGAGGTACTCAAAGACCAGCAAAAACGCCAGCGTTACGATCAATTCGGCCATGCCGGCGTCGGTGGCGCATCGGCCGGTGGTGGCGGCAATCCATTCGAGGGCTTCGGCGGCTTCGGCGGCCAGGGCCAGCAGTTTGAGTTTAATTTTGGTGATGGTGGGCTTGGCGATATCTTTGGGCAGTTTTTTGGCGGCGGCGGGCGTACGCACGGCCCTACGCACGGCCGCGATGTCGAGACCTCTATTACGCTGAATTTTGAGGAGGCGCTATTTGGCATCGAACGCCGCCTCGACCTCACCATGGACGACGAATGCACCCACTGCAAAGGCACGACGGTCGAGCCGGGCCACAGCATGAAAACCTGCGACACCTGCAAGGGCGCTGGCCAGCAGACTCGCGTCATGAACACGATGTTTGGGCCGATCCAGCAGGCCGTCACCTGCGAAACCTGCCGCGGCCGCGGTAAAGTACCCGAAAAAGTCTGCACTCGCTGTCACGGCAAAGGTGTCGAGCGCCGCGAACAGGCTATTACTGTCAAGATTCCGGCCGGTATCGACGACGGTGCAACGATTCGCCTACGCGAGCGCGGCGAGGCGATCGGCGGCGGCGCCAAAGGCGACCTCTATGTGCATATCAGGGTCAAGGCGCACAAAAAATTCACTCGCGAGGGCGACCTAGTGCTCTCGGAGGAGCATATTAGCATGGTTGATGCGGCGCTCGGCACCGAGATCGATGTCGAAACAGTGGATGGTACCGTCCGCATGAAAATCCCGGCCGGCACGCAGAGCGGTACCGATTTCAAACTGTCGGGCCACGGCGTGCCACACATGGGCCGCGACAGTCGTGGCGCCCATATCGTCCAGATCATCGTCGACATTCCGACCAAGCTTACCAAAACCCAGCGCGAACTCCTGGAGCAATTCAGCACCACCAAAAAACGCGGATTGTTTTAGCGGGATCGATTTTATTCCGGCAAGTCCAGACGGTGACGTAGGTGAAAGACCTAGCGTGACTGAAGCGAAAATCGACATAAGCATGATATGATAAACCAAGATGAATAAGCATAAGCCTATAATTGGAATATTTCGTGAGCGACGTGATATCACGACGTTCCATTTTAAGGCGCCACAGTATCGACGGGCGTACGAAGAAGTAATCGCGGCGCTTGAGGCGCGGGGCGCGTATGTCGCTATCCTGATGGGGAATGGGACGTATCAGGGTGATGGCGTATTCTCGCGCCACTGGGTGTTGGCGCCTCGGGATAATGGCGAATATGTATTCGAAGCGCGCGGCCAGATTACTGTTGATGTGTTGTGGGTCAAGGATCAATTTGACCACGACGATAGCGTGCTGCAGGTTAACACCCCCGAGTTCCGCCGTCTCGCTGATGATAAGCACGCCTCGTATGAATTGCTCGAAGCTTTTCATCCTACCAGCCGGCTAGTCTACACTGATGACGAGCTGAGCGAGGCGATCAATGACACGCCTGGTCGGCATGTTGCGGTCAAAATGTTGTATGGCAACTCTGGCAAGGGTGTCTATGTGGGCCCCAAGCACGACTATGATCGCGTACGCGAACACCAAGAATTTCCCCTGCAAGTCCAGCAATTCGTAGATACTCACCTGGGAATACCTGGCATCGTAGAGGGGCGGCACGATTTTCGCGTTATTATTATCAATGGCGAGGCCGTGATTGCGACGCTGCGCACACCACCTGCGGGCGGCCTCAAATCTAACATTGGCTATGGTGGCGAGACGCGCCTGATCGATATCGAGGATGTCCCGCTCGAGCTTCGCGCGCTGTGCCGGGATGTCGACGCTCAGCTCGAGACGCTAGGTGCGGAGCGGTTTTATTCGGCAGACTTTGGTCGGACTGATACCGGCTGGGTGCTGTTTGAAATCAACGCCATGCCCGGCACAATCAACCGCGATCGCGGACTGCATGCCGCACAGTATCAGCAGAAACTTATTGATTTTTTGTATCAAGCCGCCAGTCGGCAAAGGAGGAAGAAGCCATGACTACCACTATTGGTCGCGCATCGCGCGTCGACATCCCTGGATATGGATGTAGGCAGTTGCCTGCAAAAGTAGATACCGGTGCCTATAGCTCATCAATTGATCATGAGTGGGCAGAGGTCCGCGATGGTGCGCTGCATTTTGTGCTCCTACGCCCCGGGGTAGACGGCTATACCGGCACCGAGCTCGTGACGCGTGATTTCGAAACAACAGAGGTAAAAAACGCCAATGGCGTACAAGAGCGTTACGTGGTGTTTCCAGAAGTTATTGTAGAGGGAAATGCGCAGCGCTGTCGCCTAACGCTTGCAGATCGCAGCAAATTACGGTACCCTGTGCTCATAGGCCGACGCTTTTTGCGCGAGGGCAATTACATCGTAGACGTCACCGTGGGGCAGGGGTTGCCAGGTGACGAGGAAGATCGAGAGTTATAACTATGAAAATCGCTATTTTATCCAATGAACCACAAAACTATTCGACGCAGCGGCTATTTCAGGTTGCGGTCGAGCGTGGCCACGAGGTAGATATTATCAGCTATACTCGGTGTTATGTATCGGTCGAAAAAGACAAGCCGGTCATACGTTACGAGGGCGAAACTCTCGCCAAATACGATGCGATTATACCGCGTATCGCCCAAAGTTACACAAAATATGGTACGGCGATTGTGCGGCAGTTTGAAAACCAAGGGACATTTACTGTCTCTAGCTCTATCGCTATTAATCGTTCGCGCGATAAGCTCCGGGCCTATCAGGTGCTTGCTAAGTCTGGCGTTGGCATTCCAAAAACCGTATTCGCGCGTGAGACCGCGAGTTTTGAGGATGTGATCGAACTCGCTGGCGGGACGCCGCTTATCATTAAGGTCGCCCGCGGGACTCACGGCAACGGTGTCGTGCTTGCCGAAACCCCAAAAGCCGCCAAGGCAGTTATGCAGGCCTTTTATGTAGAGGGCGTCAACTTTCTTGTGCAAGAGTTTGTGCGTGAATCAGCCGGTATCGATATCCGTGCACTAGTAGTGGGAGGACGGGTTGTTGCGAGCATCATGCGCAAGAGCCTCAACGATGATTTTCGTAGCAATACGCATCAGGGTGGTGTTGGCGTGCCGGTGCGCCTCACCGACGAAGAGCGCAAAACCGCCGTCAAGGCCGCCAAGGCAATGGGCCTGGCGACATTTTGCGGTGTAGATATGATGCGCTCAGAGCATGGCCCGCTGGTGCTAGAGGTCAACTCAAGTGCAAGCCTAAAAACACCCGAGCTCATTACCGGGCGTGATGTTGCGTCAAAACTTATCGAATACATCGAGCTCAACGCTGGGCGCAAGCACAAAAAAGACAAGATTGGCGCGTAATAGCCGGAATGAAAGGCTGGTGAGCCATTGTCTTGTACGCACACCGCTAGTGGTATAATAGGGCCATGACCTTTTATGCAGTGCTCGGTGTCTATCTCGCGGTTCTTGCGCTGATCGTGTATATTGCGCGGCGGGGATTTGGGCTGCTCGGCCTGGCGCTCGTGGCCGGAGCGCTGCTCGCGAAGCTCTGGGCGCCAGATCTGACGCCAGTTGTCGCAAGCACGGGATTGGTAATTGTACAGCCGCCACTGCTGAGTCTGGTGGCGATTACCTTGACACTGCTGCCGGCGCTGATTCTGTTGCCCAAAGCGCCAAAAGTACACGGCGGAATGGCCCGGAGTGTCAACGCGCTGCTATTTGCGCTGCTGGCAGGCGTGCTGACATTCGATGCGTTTTTGGCCGGCGTCGTTGCCGATGCGCAAGCGACCATCGTGATTAGATCGGTCGAACAGTATCAGCCCGTGATTGTCACTACTGGCGTCATTCTGGCAATGCTTGATATTTGGACAACCCGCCCCAACCCCCACCACAAGGGTGAAAAGCGTAAATAACCGTATTAACTCAAAACCTTCGCAACATCCATCGGCC
>DDFI01000011.1 GCA_002337095.1 Candidatus Saccharibacteria bacterium UBA1932 | reverse complement strand
CCGAACGCCTTGAAGCGTTTTGTTGTCTTCCGCGATGCGAGCAAGCCGCAAGCCGGACAAAGCTACCGGCCCATGACCGATGCCGGGGCTTGGGCACAAGACTTTACCCATCTCCACTTCCATGGCGAGGAATACAATCTAGCGGTCGTGCTCGATCTCAAAACGAGACAGGTCGTCGGCTGGCGGCTCGGCACCAGACACAGTAGCGAGCTGACGCTCGCTGCTGTCCTCGACACCCTGAGTAAATATCCAAGCCCTGCGATACTCCATAGCGACCAAGGGAGCGAGTATCTGAGCTGCAAGCACCAGGAACTTTGTCAGAGAATGGAGATAACGCTCAGCTGCAGCAAACGCGCGAGCCCCTGGCAAAACGGCTTCATGGAGCGCTGGTTTGGCAACTTCAAGCTTGAGCTCGGCAACCTTAACCGACACCAAGATCTCGCCCGATTCCATGAGGCCGTCGCTATGGCTATCTTTTACTACAACCACGAACGAATACATCTCAGCCTCAAATGAGCCCAGCGGCTTACGCCGCTCGGCTCAAAGAGCAAAACCAACAACCAAAAAGTTTAGAACGAGTGTTGCAAGAAAGGGGAGCTTGACACTTCTTGAGCCCACATGCACTTTATCTCAATTTATCAAGTGTGGTCTTACCTAGCCTATGTCAACAGAGCCGTTATAGCCTGTCTAGTTATCGCTGCTCAGTTCGGTGTTCTCGAAGGCAGCACGCTCAGCAATCGACCCATAGACAATTCGGAACGTTTGGGGATTCATCCACAAAAAAATGAGCAGGTGATTGACCTACCATAGCAGACCGGATGTTGATTACCTTTGGACTAATGAATGTCTGCGCGTCAGCAAGTCTGCAGATAAGGCTGAAATTGCCTACAAACCTGCGAGTACAAACCGTACTGTAGTTATCGCAAAACAAGTTGATGTACAAGCAAATCCTGTTCCGATGCGTATACGACCTGCCGTTTGATGTGTCATGAATAATTATTGAAATTTGACTCCAAGGTTGGCCATAGTGAACCTGATTTGTTATACGGCACGCAGTCTTGGAAATAATACCACCAAAAGTAGCCGCCAATGTAACGGTTGCCGATAGAACCGAGAAGGTTTTTGACGTCGTTGTGCATGCCGTAGTAACGGTTGGCGATACGTTGTTTGTCAGCTAATGTCGGGTCTCTGGGTAAGCCGTCGACTGCGCCTTGTGCGCCGATCTCTCCGATACCTACCTTGGCATTGGGGAAGTTGTTGGCCATTTTGGTGAGGATTGATACAAAATCCTGGTTAGTCGGATAGTATATCGGGTTACCAGCCGTTTCGTAAAAGCTGAGGAGGAGATAGTCCGCACCACTACGGAGTTTGGCTGGCATATTTGCGGCGTACGTTTCTGTATTTTCCCATGATTGGGCGTAGTAATTGCTGTTTGGCCAATAGTTGAGCGTGATGGCGGTACGAATCTTTAGCGATGAGTATTCATTTTTGATAACATCGTATATAGCGATAACTTTGCTGTCGATTTCGGATTGTGACGATCCGACCCATTCGCCGTTTAGCTCATTGCCAATCTCGTAAATATCGATATTCTCGCCAAACGTATCGAGGAAGTTGCGGGTTTTTTGCTGGATTTGAGAAATCGAGGCCTCTTGAAAGGCTGTGGAGTCATAGAGCTGGCCAAAAATATAACTTGAGTTTCGCATCGTGCTGACGGCGGACGAGTATTCTGAGGCGCTCATCCCCGGTTGAAAAACGATTCGTATGCACGGGCGTTTGGTATGTCTTGAAAGCGACATACTTAAATCAGATAGCTGCGTAATGTACTCGGTAGTTACGCCATATAATGTGTCGGGGATAGCTCTCCCTGTCGCGGTTGAAAATGCTACTGGGTCTGAAGGCCCGGGCGGCGTAGTAGACGGAGTTGAATTACTGGCTCGGAATAATCGCCGCGAAAAGCTCATGCTCTTATTGTACAACATCTATGAATAACAGGTCATAAACTTGACCATGACCACGGTATATTTTAAAAGACTTATGGTTTTGAGAGCGGCTATAAGGTTATATAATTACCTGAAACAATAATATGATGGGGTCAAGTGACAATGTATAGAACAGAACGCTTTAATCCACAGGGGATTGACGGATTGCGGGAAGTCTGGGACGAAATTGACCGGCAAGAAGCAATGGGTATGGTAGTGCTGCAGGAAATTATGAACCTGCGAGTCCCAAGGGCAAATCATTCGACTAGCCGGGGGCGTGCAAGGTATGTTCTTCAGACGGTGCTGGCGTTTCCTGACGATCAATACTACACAATGACGAGCAAGGAGTATCTATGGAACGCACGACAAAAACTCAACGATATTGCTTTTTACGCACCTGGTATTGGCGATCATGACGAGGGTGATACTGTGTCCGAGTATGATTATTTTAATAGAAGCAGCGAAGTAGTGCGTCCTCCGTGGATGAGCCGGAGGTGGCGGACATCGAAAGGCGGCGTATGTTTGTTTTACTGCGGAATAGAAAGACCGTGGGCTGCTGCGCAAGATGAGTTATATTGGGACGAACAAGAGATGAGACGGGGAAAAATTGTTTTCAAAAATCAAAAAATAATAAACAGAAAATTGTTGAAATAAAATAACTGTTTGGGTTGTACTACCTATATACTCAAGCGTAGGACGAAAATAATGTATAAAACTTCTGATACGAATCAGCCGCCAACCTGCCATAATGAAGAAATGCCAGATGAATCCATAAATCAGGACCAGACCATAGTTGCCCGTGTTGTTAATGGGGATGTTGATGCTTATGGGGAGCTGATGGAGCGGTATGAGTCCAAGCCACAGAAGGTCGGACCTTCAACAGATGATAATTATGTGATTTAGGTGGCGAGCTCGTCTTTGAGTTGTCGAAGCGCATCTTTGTTCCCTTGATATGACTGGCAAAAAGATAGATACTGCGCCGGCGTCATCTCCTCTAGCCGCTCATACTGCAACCATTCTGGCGCCGGTGTTACGCCTAAATAGAACTGGATGCTCGAGTAGCGGTATCGCTTCCAATACCGCGGATTCATATGAATGTAGCGCGTAATATGCACAAGGTATGTCTCGCTGTCGATATACGACGCTTTGTACCGTGTCTCAAATAGCGGTCCCGAACGCCTGTACTTATTGTTAAAATACCGACTATAGCTTGTCAGCAAACCGCGCATTAGCTGCGACATTGCTGCGGACTCTATTTGATAAAGTAACAGATGCACGTGGTTGGGCATTAGGCAGTAACAGAGCAGCTCTACCCTACCCCGTAGGTGGGGGTACACACCAAACGGTGAACGCCGCTGCGCTCTCGTTAAATATCGATCAAAAAACGAGACAAACACCTTGTAGTCTGCCTCGTCACGAAAAATCTCTTGCTTATTAAGCCCTCGAAAATACACATGATAGTATGCATCGGCAATATCAGGCTTATTTACGTTTCTTACTGGCATGATATAAGTATATCACCTTTTTGTCCTCTGTTGAAGGTCCGACCTTATGCCTTATGCTCCTTGATATAAAAGAATCCAGAGCATTCCAAATATTTGCCCCTAGAATCACAAAACAATAATATATCGAAACCGGCTAGCTAGTAATACCGACCCCGAGGAATATAGTGGGGCGAGCTGTTCGTCAGGCCATTGATCGACAATGATATCGCGATCAGCAGCATCGCCGCCGAGATCACCAGCACTACAATATACACTGTGCGCATCATCTCGATCCATCGCTCGTCACGCGCGGTAGTAAGCAAGGGTTGGCCCTGCGCGTCGTGCGTCTCGCCGTAGAGTGTAAAGAAATCGACAACTCCCCACACCAGCAGCACCAACATCACAAGCCCAGCTATGATATTGACGTACGGCACCGCCATGGCAAACATCGCGCCCACATACAGCCAAAATCGCACCTTGCCATTTGGGTCGCCGCGGTACATGCGAGCCAGGCCAAGTGGCGAGGCAAAAAACGCTATGACCATCATGGCGAGTCGCGACACTCCGTGAGTATGCGCGGCAGTGGCTACGGGCTTAGTGGTGTGCTTAGCGGAAACTGATGCTTCTGATTTCATAGATTTTCCCCTTAGATGATTTGCTATATGCTGCTACTATTTAGTATATATCGTGAGCAGAATTTGGCAACTGCTGCGGCCTGAAATCACATACGGCAAACGCATATGCCTGCTATACTAGACCTATGAGCATACAAGCGCGGCGGTTGGGGCGTGCAGCACGACAAACGGCAGTGACGCCGCAGGCGATTAGTTTTTTGCCCGGCGCGATTGCCCTCTCGAGCCCCGAGATTGCTAATTCTGGCCGCGGACAATACTACTGGCTTGGCATCGCCGCCGATCCTGTCGGCTGGCCCCTGGTCGACACCTATTATCGTGATCAAATCCCTTGGCGGGCGGTCGAAATTTCGCCTGGCGTCTACGACCTAACTCTTATCGAGGCGGGCCTGGCCGAAGCCACAACACGCGGCGGGCGATTTGGGTTTCGGATTATGCCGTTTTTTGACGCAAACACCGTACCCGAAATCCAGCCATCGTGGATTCCAAGCCTGCCGACCACCACGGGGCCTGCCAAAGCCCCCGACTGGAATTCGCCTGGCTACTTGACGTCGTGGTCAAATATGATCAGCCGCGTGGGCCACACTTTCAACGGCGACCCGCGGCTATTCTATATGGACATCAGCGGCTACGGCGACACTGGTGAATGGTTCAGTTATGCCGGCGAATATCAGGCAGATATCACCACTGCTAGCGCAAAAGTCGTTTGCGACGCGGCAATCAATGCTTTTCCGGATAGCTTCGTGCTAGCACCGGCTATGGGCGTAGGCGCCACCTATCCTCCGACTGTCACCCGTCGCGCTGGCCAGCGATTTGATTATTTAGGCTGCATGGACCTCTCGTATCAAAATATCGGTCAGCCTGCGGTGTCCGATTCGTGGAAATATGCGCCATTTGTAACCGAGTGGGGGCATGATAGCAATAATTTTTCGGTCACTCAGGGCATCAAAAATATCCGCGATCTGCGGGTGTCGCTGCTATCATCGGGCAACAAGCCCATTAACGCTGCGAGTATGACTCCGAGTGATCAGCAGCTATTTGACCAAGCCAACAAAATCGCTGGGTTTCGCTATCGGCTGACGCGCGTCGATATGCAAACCAACCTGACCGCTGGCGGCAGCCTCGCCATTACGACAGCGTGGCGCAACGACGGCGTGGCGCCTACCTACGACGTATGGCAAGCGCAACTGGTGCTACTGGCGGCAAATGGCGCCCGCTGGACAATCGACTTGGTTGATGATCTGCGTACAGTGCTGGGCACTGATGTACCGACGGGCACATTTACCTCGGTGGTTACGTTGCCAAGCAGCTTGCCAGCCGGTACGCTAACAGCAGCAATCCGCCTGACTGACCCGCGTGGCCAGCTAGCACCACTTCAGCTGGCCACTACGGGGCGCGATGCGTTTGGTGCCTATGCCATCGGATCAATTACGGTCGCAAGCAGCGCCGCCCCTGCCGGGGACGCCGCCGTACCAGCCACGCCAACAATCACCAGCGCCGCTATTACAACGTCACTCGCACCCGTAATTACCGGCACCGCTCCATCGGGGAGCCAGCTGCGGGTGGTGGTAAATGGCCGCGCGCACCTGACTACCGCAACGCTCGGGGGCAGCTGGTCGCTCAGCCCACAGAATTATATTTCTACCGGAGTCAGCTACCCGATCAGTGTCACCGCCACCAGCCCGCGCGGAGTGGCGTCTAGCGCCGCAACACAGCTGCTCGAGGTGCGCGGCCAAACCATTGCGAGCGATGATTTTAACCGCGCCAACAGCAGCACCCCGGGTAGCTTGCCGACCGGTCAGGCATGGACCGTCGCACCGGGGAGCAGCTGGACAATCGCAAGCAACCACCTAGTGCCTGGGTCGAGCGGCGAGCATTTTATTGTGGTTGATGCCGGCACGCCCGATGTCATAGTTGGCGTCGACATCACTGGCATCGGTGCTAGCAAGTGGATGGGGCCGATCGCGCGATATGTTGACGCAAACAATCTATATATGCTCGAGATCAGTGAAGGCAGCGGCCAAGTGAATTTCTTTAAACGCGTTAACGACAGCGCAATATATCTTGACGCATGCCATCCGCCCACATTCAGCCGCCTGGCGCTCAAAATCCGCACAATTCCCGACGGCGTGCTAATGATCGCCATTGCCGACGGCGTCGTCGTAGGCCATGCTATCGATGTCACAGCGCCATTCCCTGCCGGCACTCTCACCGGCATTCACTACGGCGGCTTTGGCACGCCCGGCCCGACATTCGACAATTTCCGCGTCGAGCACGTATAGACTAGGTTTTGATCCAGGTAAGATATCGCGCTTTGCGCTCCTCCGTTCAGGCCGTACTAGATATAAACCACAAAAAAACGACCATCTTTCAATGATCATTTTTTCGTGGTACACCCGGTACGATTCGAACGTACGACCAATTGGTTCGAAGCCAACTACTCTAATCCACTGAGCTACGGGTGCGTATAACACTAATTATAACAGATTGAGGGTGTATACTGAAAGTATGAAACGTATCAATCACCTTGTACTTGCGCCCTACACGTCATTTCACTGTGGTGGGGAGGCCGAGACTGCACTTATCCAGGACGAAATTGCGCCACTTACTGCCGCAGAGATTGCGCCGAGCAACAGGCCCACATGGTTCCTTGGGTTTGGGGCCAACACCTTGATTTCTGACCGCGGACTACCTGGCACTACGTATATATTGCGCGCTGGGCAAATCGAGCGCCAAGGCACCACGCTCATCGCCGACGCCGGCGTGTGGTGGGACGACCTGGTACAGTATGCGATCAACCGCAACCTCTGGGGGCTTGAGTTCATGAGCGCAATTCCGGGCAATGTCGGTGCGGGAATTGTGGGCAATATTGCAGCTTATGGCCAAGCGGTGGCGGATACGCTGCAGTGGGCCGAGGTACTCGACACACAGACTGGCGAGATGCGGCGGCTTGACGTTGTCCAGCTGGAGATGACCTATCGCAATTGCAAGTATCTACAGTCGCGGCGGCATCTGCTAGTGCTGCGCGGCGCTTTCGGGCTGTCACCACATCCTACAAAGCAACTCGAGTACGACTCCGCCCTGGTCGTCGCAACCGAAAAAAACTACGACCTCACCACCCTCGCAGGACGGCGCGATACCATTGTCGAGGCTCGTAGGCGTGCAGGCTCGCTGTGGGACTATCGCGACGAACATGCCATGCGTACGGCCGGGTCGTTTTTTCGCAATCCGATGGTGGCACCCGATGTCGCCGAGCGCATCATGAGCTATGACGAGACACACAAGTCGCTCGAGCTACTGCGCAAAATGAATACCGTCCACGGCGGCGACGCTACCCGAGTGTCGGCGGCGCACGTGCTGCTGGCGGCAGGCTACCAACGCGGCCAAAGCTGGGGCGACGTACGCCTCCATCCGTCGCACGTGCTCAAGCTCGAGAACGCCGGCAATGCCAGCGCACAGGATATCTACAATGCGGCCCACGAAATCATGGCCACGGTGCGAGCCAAGCTAGGCGTGCAGCTCGACCCCGAGGTGCGATTCCTGGGTGAATTTGACTCGTCTAATTAGCATAAGTGTAATATAATAAGTGACATGAGACGCTCAATGCGCGGTTTTACTCTAGTCGAACTTTTGATCGTTATTGTGATATTGGGATTTTTGATGGCAGTAGCATTTATCAGCGTGCGCTATCTAGAGGCCGGCGGCCGAAATGCCGAGCGCAAAAGCGACGCCGAGGCCATTTCGCTGACCCTCGAGAGCTACTACAAGCAAGGCGCCGCCGACGGCACCCACCGCAACCAAGGTTTTTACCCCTCTACCGACGAAATCGCCAATGCCCTTACCGACCCGCGCCTCAACTACCTGCAGACGAATATCCTGCCAGACAGCAGCGCCGCGATCTTCCGCTTTTCGTTCCTGGCGAACGGCTCTGCCTACAACCTAAAGCCCGCCACAAAAGTCATCAGCAATCCGCAAACAGAGATCACCGACACCAGCTATATCATCTATGAGCCGCTGTACTACGACGGCTCATCGTGGGAGCTGTGCAAGGGCACGACGCCGTGCACCCGCTTCAACCTGCACTACACGCTCGAGCCCTCGGGCAGTGCCGGCGTTACCACTACCACGATTGTGAGCAAAAACCAATGAGTCGCGGCGAGCAACATGGATTTACAACGATCGAGCTGCTGATCGCTATGATTATTGCCGGCCTATTCCTGATTACCATCTACCAGCTGTACGGCGTGACGGTTGGGGACAGCACCGAGGTGCGCAACCGCACCAACGCTAGTTCTATCGCTTACGACCTCTTGCGCAAGACCAAAACCCAGCCCCAAGGCGTCTGTACGGCGGCGGCCTCGGTCGACGTCTCACTGCCGCCATATAGCACGCTGCCGACTACTTCTCGGGCAAAAGTAGCATTTGACTGCCCGTACGGCAACTCTGTTTCGCCCACCCGCGTCACCGTTACTATCACTTATGGCACTACTACTGATCAACAGGTAACGTATGCGTCGTATCAAGCCAATTAACACTGGGTTTACCCTTGTCGAGGTGCTGGTGGTGGCGCCAATCACCATGCTAGTGCTGGCCACATTTGTACTAGTGATGGCCAATTTGGTGGGCGAGGTGCTGGTGCAGCGCGAACGCAATATCATGACCTACAACCTGCAGGATGCTGGCGACAAAATCGAAAACGACATCAAGCTCGCCACGGCGTTCCCGGCAACCAGTGGCACGATGAACTTCCCGCAGGGTGTAAACGATTCTACTACGCCGTTTGTATCTAGCTCTGCGCTGATTCTCACCGAACTTGGCGTCACCAAGCGACCACCCGCAAACGATCGCGATCTCAGCTTTGCGCAAAACCCTGCCGTAAACTGTGGCACCCCCCTGCAATATCGCAATAGTATCGTCATGATCACCGTCGTATATTTCCTCGATAGCAATGCTACCGTGTGGCGACGCACCATCGTACCTAGCTCGCCAGCCGCCTGCCCCGGGCTTACTCCTTGGCAGCAAAACAGCTGCTCACCAGCCAAGGTACCATCAAACCTCTGCAAAGTTTCGGATATCAAAATCGCCTCGGATATCACCAGTATGTCGCTCAGCTACTACGACACTGCTGGCGGCACAGCTGCTACCACCGCCTCGCCCACTACGACGCTTGCAACAGTCAAGCTTACCTCGACCAAAAAAGTTGCCGGCCGCACATTTACCGTCACCAACGCCGTCAGCGCCACCAAGCTCAACTTCTAGTTTCGGCCAAAAAGCTTGCGTTTATTCCCCCAGCGGTGTATCATTATCACATACACACATTTTAATTAGGGGGCCTCAGAAATGACTCTAACTAATATCAAAAGTATGCAAAAAGACCGCGGCTTCACACTCGTCGAGCTGATGATCGTCATCGTGGTAATCGCCATCCTGGCAGCGATTTCAATCGTCGCCTTCGCCGGTATCCAGCAGCGTGGACGTGACGCAAGCCGTCAGTCAGACGTAGAAGGTCTACAAAAAGCCGTTAATACATACATTGGCGATGACCAGGGAGCAAACGGCGACTGGACAAAGCTGAAAGATGCCTCAACGGCTATCACAAACCTCGAAGCGTACACTGTCGTTAATACCCCACAGAAAGTTCTTGATATGATTGCAGCGACTGCAACTCCAGATAAAGACCACTATGGTATTACGCCTTGTCCTGCTTCCGGTACACAAACGGGCGTTGTAATTGCCTACTTCTCTGAAGGTAAGAATAAGGTTCAAACGACCCACGTCGGCAATGGCTGCCCAGCTGACATTACTAACTAGACACTAGTAGCCAACTCTCTAAACAGCTCGGGAAACCGAGCTGTTTTCTTATGAGAACCTTGCTCCTCAGGTACCCTAGTGCTATAATCATACCGTTCTCCAGCCACTAGAACACCCCGGCCCCGGCCTCAGTCCGCGGGCCCGTTCATTGACAACTCGAAGAGTTAGGAACTCTCATGTATCGGAAGATCACGAGCATCTTGACCAATCTGGTCCTGCTTGCTGGCATATTCATCGCCTCCCTCATCGTCGCTCCGGCCGCCTCTGCCTGGACGGGCACACTTCCAACCTGCCCAAACTTCTCGAATGCATGGATCAAGACTATCAAGTCTAATCCCTACTTCGGGCCAAATACTTCCTGGGTGGCATACAGGTCCGGTGATCCGGCTTGGCAACAAGATAATGTCGTCGTATTTTGGGACACCTATGGGTCCGCTGGCCAAAAACCAGGCATCAGATTCCACGGCGATGGCACTGGAAGCAGCATAAACACCCTAGAGTACGATGCGAACTCTGTCCCATACTGGGTTAATCTGCCAGGTACGGAAAGCGGCTATATGCACAACCGTCAAACATGGGGCGATTTGCACTATGGCACGCTTCTGAGCAACATCTCGTGTATCAATGACGTGCACAATGTCTCTTACGAGGGCTGGGGAGAAAAGCCCCACTTCAGGGATAGCACCGTTGAGTGGACGGCTCTCGTTCCACCATCCGCCACATATGTTGCGCTGGGTGACTCATTTTCTTCTGGAGAGGGAGTAGAGCCATTTGATCCAGCCAGCAACTCCCTGCCGCCCAACAATGAGGATCGCTGCCACCGTAGCACCCGCGCCTATCCGCGTCTGCTGGTTAAGGACTCGTCGCTTCAACTCGGAGATGTCGCGTTCGTCGCCTGCTCTGGCGCTACCACTTCAGACGTAAAGTACTCAGGACAGTGGGACGAGCCCGCGCAGATCGATACACTTTCCGCTAGTACAAAAGTGGTGACACTATCGATTGGCGGCAATGACGTGGGTTTTGGCGACTATCTGCTGGGGTGTATTCCAGGCTGCGGCAAGGGGTCTCTGATTTACCAGGCTTTCATGAACAACATCCACGCAGATGCGTTCAAGAACAACCTTGCGACAACCTACGAGACCATCCTTCGTAAGGCACCGAATGCCCATCTGTACGTGGTTGGCTATCCGTACCTCACGAGTCCGACCGCGAAGAACTGCAATTTGCTGGACGTATCTGGAGCACGCGCCGTTCAGGTAGAACTGAACAGTACCATCTCGAAGGCGGTTACGGTTGCGCGTAATGCAGCGCTAGGCAACAAGGGTCGTATCACCTACATCAACCCTAACGCCGGTGGTTCACCGTTCGCCAACCGATATGTCTGCAGTAGAACCAGCTTTTTCAATGGGCTCGACCTGGCTCACAAGGAGTACTCATTCCATCCGAATGTAGCGGGTCAGAACGCTTACGCTGAGGTGATCAAGGCAGCGATGCTCAAGAAGTAATCGCTAGCCCGCACACGCACAACCGGCTGAAGAACGACGCCCCTCTGGTACCGTCATGGTTCTAGAGGGGCTTCTTCATATTCTATCGATATTTAGCGCGGAAGGGCGCGGCAGAAGTCGCGGACTTCGGCGCGGAGAGTCGCGAGATGATCAGGATCATCGCGCGCATCAATGGCGGCGCGGATCCAGCTAGCGATACGCGGCATGTCGTCTTCGCGTAGGCCACGAGTGGTCATGGCCGGCGTGCCCAGGCGAATGCCACTGGGTCGAAACGGCGGCAGCGGATCGTCGGGTACGGCGTTGGCGTTGAGCGTCAGGCCGATGGCGTCGATTGCCCGCTCGGCGGTTTTGCCGTCGATGCCGAAACTTTGGTGCACATTTGCTAGAATCAAATGATTGCTCGTGCCGCCCGCCACCAGGATAAAGCCGCGCTGCTGCAGCTCGGTCGCAAGCCGTGCGGCATTGGCCACAATCTGGTGCGCGTAGTCACGAAACTCTGGCTGCAAGGCCTCGCCAAATGCCACGGCCTTGGCGGCAATCGTATGCATATGCGGGCCGCCCTGAGTGCCCGGAAACACCGCCCGATCGATCAGTGTTGGGATGTTTTCGAGGGTTTTTTCGGGTGCCTTGAGTGGATTGCTGACGGTACCGCGGCTCAGGATCAGCCCGCCACGCGGCCCACGCAGCGTCTTGTGTGTGGTGGTGGTTAGCACATGAAACCCGTCGTCAAACGGATTGCGCGCCGCGCCGCCAGCGATCAGGCCAGCAATGTGCGCCACATCGGCCATCAACAGCGCGCCCACCTCGCGGCCAATTGCGGCAAATGCGCCATAGTCGAGCTCGCGCGGATAGGCACTAAACCCAGCCAGAATAATCTTTGGCTTGTGCTCAAGCGCCAGGTGCCGCAGCTCATCATAGTCAATCTCGCCGGTCGCAATGTCTTTCATTTTGTAGCGCACAAAGTTGTACTCGCGCGCGCTACGCGTCACCGGCGCGCCGTGAGTAAGATGCCCACCATGGCCCAAATCCATCGCTAGAATCGTATCACCCGGCTGGCACCACGCGTAGTACACGGCCTCGTTGGCCTGGGCGCCACTATGAGGCTGCACATTGGCATGATCGGCGCCAAACAACTGCTTGGCGCGCTCAATCGCCAAGGTTTCTACTTGGTCGGTAAATTCCTGTCCGCCGTAGTAGCGACGCCCAGGATAGCCCTCGGAGTATTTGTTGGTAAACACGCTTCCCAGCGCAGCCAGCACATCATCGCTAACGTAATTTTCGCTCGGTATCAGCTCGAGGCCATCGTGCTGCCGGGCAGTCTCGCCCTGAATCAATCGTTGGATCTCGGTATCTGTCATCGTCACCCCTTTCTCTGTTATCCATTATACACTGGCGCACGGCCATATGCGGCAAATCAGTTGCAAATATATCACAGCAGGTATACTATAGTGTTATGACCAGCCCCGCATATCTTACAAAAATCGGCGCCCTCATCCAAGAAACGCGCCAGGCGCGCAACCTGACACAGTCCGAGCTCGCCGCCGCTGTCGGCACCAGCCAGAGCGCTATTAATCGCATCGAAAAGGGCGGCCAAAATATCAGCCTTGAGATGATTGCGCGCATCAGCGAGGTGCTATCAAGCGCACTACTGAGCGTCAACCGCGAGGGCAAACAGAATTTTACCGTAGAGGGCGGCCACCCGCTCAGCGGAACGATCGAGACAAAAACCAGCAAAAACGCCGCCGTTGGCCTGCTCTGTGCCAGCCTACTTAATCAGGGCAAGACCACTCTGCGACGCATCGCTCGCATCGAAGAGGTCAACCGTATTATCGAAGTGCTCGAAAGTATCGGCGTCAAAGTACGCTGGGTGGGCGAGAACGACCTCGAAATCGACCCGCCACGCCGACTGAAGCTCGACCAGATGGACATCGAGGCCGCCAAACGCACCCGCACCGTCATCATGTTCCTTGGCCCGCTCATGCATCAATACAGCAAATTCAAGCTGCCGTTTGCCGGCGGCTGCAGCCTTGGCACGCGTACTGTCGAGCCACATTTGGCCGGCCTCGAACCCTTTGGCCTAACGGTCGAAACCACCAGTACCGACTACGAAGCCACCTTTCGCCGGCGCGCCGTCAGCCGCACCATCGTGCTAACTGAGCGCGGCGACACCGTCACCGAAAACGTCATCATGGCCGCTGCGCTGCACGCCGGCGAGGTTATCATCCGCAATGCCAGCCCCAATTATATGGTGCAGGATGTCTGCTTTTTCCTACAGAAATTAGGCGTCAAGATCGATGGCATCGGCACCACCGTGCTCAAGATTCGCGGCCTGCCGTCGATCAACCAAAACGTCGAATACTACCCCAGCGAAGACCCCATCGAGGCCATGAGTTTTATCGCCGCCGGCATCGTCACCGATAGCGAAATCACCATTACGCGCGCGCCGATCGAATTCCTCGAGCTCGAGCTAGCCATCCTTGCCGGCATGGGCCTTCGCTACACCATCAGCGACGAGTACGCCGCGCGCAATGGTCACACTCGGCTGGTCGACATCAGCCTCAAACATTCCCAGCTGGTCGCACCCAAAGACAAGCTGCACTGCCTGCCGTTTCCGGGGGTCAATATGGACAACCTGCCCTTCCTCGGCCTCTGCGCCACCGTCGCAGCTGGGCGCACACTCCTGCACGACTGGAGCTACGAAAACCGCGCGATTTATTTTACCGAGCTTGCCAAGCTGAACGCCCAGATCGAAATGGTCGACCCGCACCGCGTCTATATCACCGGTCCCACCCGCTGGAAGCCCGCCGACATTACGGCGCCGGCCGCGCTAAGGCCAAGCGTGGTCATTTTGCTTGCTATGCTCGCAGCGCCTGGCAAATCGGTGCTACGCGACATTTACAGCATCAACCGCGGCTACGAAGATCTCGCCACCCGCCTCAACTCGCTTGGTGCCCATATCGAAACCACCTACGGCCTCTAGTCAGCACACCCTCTCGCGGAGGCTCCAACTACCAATTCCCAAAATATAAACCCGAAGCAACCTTCGGGCATATATTCTGGGGCGAATGAGGAGAATTGAACTCCCGACCTCCTGGACCACAATCAGACGCTCTAACCAACTGAGCTACATCCGCCATATTAGTAATATCGTAAAGTACGTGGCAAACTGAGTTATATCCACCATACATAGCCAAAAGTACGTGGTATTTTACCTCTGATATTCTATCACATCTCGGGGCGGCTGTCACTAGCTAGCGCGCAGAATACGGCCCGCCACTACGCGAGCGCGGCTCGGTAAATGTATGACGCACCTGGCTAGTTGGCGGCGTAACACGTGCGGTCCCCGGCATAGCAGCTGATGGTCCGCTATTATAGCCCGGGCGGCTCGTCGGTCGCATGACATCCAAACGACGAGCCGCCGGATTTGTACGCGCAGCCGCCTCTGTTTTGAGGTCCGACAACGTATCGACAGAGTAGCCGCTCACCCCATAGGCCGTCGGCCGGTGCCCACCGACCACCGTAGACTGCGTATAGGCGCCGACATGCTGACGATTATACTCAACCGCCTGGCGCTGGCTGAACGTCTCGGCACTAGCCGCACCAAAACTCTGGCTGCTAGCATCGGCATATCCACTGGTGTGAACCTTGCCCGATCGGAGATTGTTGACAAATCGACTGATCTTCATATTCTTTATTATACGTCATATTGCTGGTATAATCATATGCTAGCGCGGGTATCGTATAATGGCTAATATATCTGACTTCCAATCAGAAGCTAGGAGTTCGATTCTCCTTACCCGCACCATTCTCTGTTGCAATTGCGGGCGCATGGGTCGAATTGCCATGGAGAATGTTCTGAATTGGGGGCGCAATCTGCTAAAATACAGATATGCCCCGGTAGCTCAGCGGACAAGAGCAGAGGACTTCTAAGCCTAAGGTCGTTGGTTCGATCCCAACCCGGGGTACCAAATCAAATCCACCATGCGCGAAAACGTATGGTGGATTTTTGTGCGGGTTAGATGCGGCTGCGGCGTTTTTCGGCTTTGAGCTTCTTTTTGCGAGCGCGCTTGATATCGGCTGAATGCCAGTTGCGGTGCTTTGCCATGTTGTTATGTACCTATTGTTAAAAAATATCTTCCTTATTGTACCACAGATCCCGCCAGGGGTGGCGCTTATGCTATACTGATACTATCACCTAACACAAGGAATCTCGTATGTTCTGGAAAAAACACACCCCTCATTATGGTAATTGGCGGGTTATCGCGGTGCTCGCATTTGCGGTGACGCTCGTCATTAATGAGCTGGCGGCTACGACGGTACTACTTGGTGGCAGCACCATAGCAGCGGTGTCGGATAGCTACGCTAACTTATTTGCGCCAAGCGGTGTTACGTTTTCGATCTGGAGCGTGATATACGTGCTGCTCGCGCTGTATTTGCTATCTACGTACGGCGTGCTGCGGGCCCGCAAACATCCCGTCAAACCTGCCCACGAAGTAACCATTCTCAAGCTATTTGCGCTGACCTCGGTGCTCAACACTTGCTGGATGCTGGCCTGGCAGTACCGCGTAATCTGGCTCAGTGTGCTGCTCATGATTGGGCTACTAGTGAGCCTCAAACGCATCCATAACCTGCTCGACCATACGCAGTACGACGTGCCCTCATTTGTTACCACGCGGCTGCCATTTAGTATCTACTTGGGCTGGATTAGTGTCGCAACAGTCGCCAACATCACCGTCTGGATGGTGAGCATCAACTGGGATGGATTCGGCCTGCGACCAGGTATTTGGATGGTATTAGTGCTGCTCGTTGCGGCCACCATCGGTATCATCAATGCTTTGCGTAGCCGCGACTGGGCATACCTGGCGGTATTTGTGTGGGCATTTGCTGGTATTCTGGCACGCCATTTGTCCGGCTCGGGATTGAATGTCCGGTATCCTAGCGCCATCGGCACACTCGAAATCTCGCTGGCGGTATGTATTGTTGTCGTTATCTATCTGGCGGTTCGCTACCCACGCGGCAGTGACAAATCTGGCACATTACTCGCCTAGAAATTCTTGCAGACGCCAGGGTTACCAGTGTTGTAGCCGCGCGTAAAGGCCTCGATACGCTGGGCGCTAGAGCCGTGCGTCCAGGTCTCGGGTGACACGCGGCCAGTGGTGTTGCGCTGAATATGATCATCACCGACAACGGCGGCCATATCCATAGCCTGGCGCATTTCTGCGGGCGCGACTACCCCGAGTTTTGACACAGAATAGCCCCAAATGCCAGCGTAACAATCGGCCTGTAATTCTACCTGGACCGATGCAGCATTAGTAGTGTTGGCACGGGCATCGAAAGCGCCTAGCTGATGTTGCACATGGTGGCCAACTTCGTGCGCCACCACATAGGCCTGGGCAGTTTCGGTAGGGTTGGCCTGAAACTTGGTTTTGAGCGCATCATAAAATATCTCGTCGATATAGATCATTTGGTCCGCCGGGCAATAGTGCGGCCCCATTTGGCTGGTCGCACCGCCACACGCCGACGCCGTTGCCGTACGAAACAACACAATTTTTGGCGCAGTATACGACTGATTAGCAGAGGCAAAAATTGGCGTCCAGGTATCGGTGGTCGAGGCCAGTACCTTGGCAGTAAACACCTGGTACGAGTCGTCACCGCTAAACTCTGGCGGCTGGGACTGCTTGCGAGCAGTAGCCGTAGCTTGATCAAACTGCGTGACGGCCGTTTGCACCAGCGCTGGATCAACCGCAATCCCAAAATAATTGAGCGCAAACACAATGATAACCGTCACGATGCCGCCACCACCGGCGAGCACGCCCGTCGACAGGCCGCGCCGATCTTCGACATCGCCCACGCCAGTGATTTTTGTCCAATCTGCCATACGTACCCCTTAGTATATGCCGCACGGCAGCTGCTCAGCTGTGAAATCTATTACAAATGCTGCGCCGAATGCGCCCGCAAGGCATTGATAATCACTATCACATCGACTAGTTCCTGCAGGCCCGCGCCAATCACCGCCGGAATAACACCAGTGCTAGCAACCAACATCAGCCCAATACTTGCAAAAATCCCCGCCAGCACGCTCTGCCGTGCAATATGTAATGTGCGCCGGGCAATTTGCACGCTAGTCGCCACCCGACCAAAATCATCAACCAGAATCACTACATCAGCCGATTCGCTGGCCGCCGTAGCGCCGCGCGCGCCCATAGCAATACCCACATCACTGGCCGCCAGCACCGGCGCGTCATTGACGCCATCGCCCACCATCATAATCGGTCGCGGCTGATAGGCCTGCATGATACGCAGTTTGTCTTGGGGCATGCATTCGGCGTGAATCTCGCTTAGCCCCAGCATCGCACCAATTCGCTCGGCCGTTTCGCGGCCATCGCCAGTCAGCATCACCACATGGCCAACACCCAGTGCGCCCAGCTGTTCGATCGTGGCTTTTGCATTGGGCCGCAGCGCATCGCCAAGCAGCACCGCGCCAACATACTGATCACCACGCGCCACGTACACACCGGTCTGTACATGCTCGGCAATTTCGCGCGGAATCATGACGCCATGCTCGGCCAAAAACCCCGGCTTGCCTGCCCGAATCGTTTGACCGCCAAGTAGCGCGGTGATGCCGCGGCCAGGCAGTTCTTCAATCGTATCAGGTGTTGTGATTTTTACATGTCTATCCTGGGCAGCTGCGACAACCGCAGCGGCCACGATGTGCGTCGAGGCGCTTTCGGCACTGGCGGCCAGGCTTAGTAAGGTTTCAGCAGTGACGCCCTTGGCCGGTTGGATCGCAGCAACCGTTAATGTACCCGCCGTCAGGGTGCCGGTTTTGTCGAATGCCGCCGACCGCACCCGGGCGAGCTGCTCCAGTGCGCCGCCATTTTTGATAATAATACCATGTTTGGCTGCGCGGCTCATACCGCTAATCATCGCGATTGGTGCCGCGAGCAATAGTGGGCACGGGGTTGCGACGACCAACACTTCGGCAAACCGCTCGGGCTGGCCGCTCAGCCACCACGCCAGGCTAGCAATCGCAAACGACACCGCTGTAAATGGCACCGCATAGCGATCGGCCAGGCGCACAAACGGCGCATGGGCATCGGCGGCGGCCTGGACGAGCTTGACGATTTGAGCATATTCGCTGTCGTCGGCGCGCTTAGTAACCGCCAGGATTAGCTCGCTATTACCGTTGACAGCGCCGCTGAGTACGGTATCGCCACGCTTCAGTTCGACCGGTTCGCTCTCGCCTGTCAGCGATGATTCGTCGACAATGGCATCTGGCGACTGCACAGTACCGTCGACCGGAATCACTTCGGCGGGGCGAATATACAGCACATCGCCAATGCTGACCTCGGCGATGGCGATGTCGACAATCGTGCCATCGACGGTTTGTTTGTGGGTGGTTTTGGGCACACGCGACATCAGCGCAGTTAGCTCGGCGCGGGCACGGGCGCCGGCATAGGCCTCGAGCGCTTCGCCACCCGTCAGCATAACAACAATCACAATCGTCGCCCAGTATTCGTCGACAGCAATGGTACTGGTAATCGCGACAATCGCCAAAATATCAACACCGTATTTGCCGTGTAATAGATCGCGCACCATGCCGACCAGCAGCACTAGCGCGATGATGCCGCTATAGGTATAGATTGCCCACCTAGCAATATCGTGTAGGCCGAGGAGCGACAGCATGATA
Source organism: Candidatus Saccharibacteria bacterium UBA1932 (assembly GCA_002337095.1). Lineage (GTDB taxonomy): Bacteria > Patescibacteriota > Saccharimonadia > Saccharimonadales > Saccharimonadaceae > Saccharimonas. The sequence goes on along the minus strand of DDFI01000011.1, from coordinate 14,778 downwards.
GCCGCAATCAGCACCACAAGCGCCAGCACAAAACGATATTGGTTGCGCAAAAAACTAATCATGATGGGGCCGGCGGATTAGCAATTGACGTAGCTTGTTCGGTGCTCGAAAGCAATTGGTCGATGTCGCTGCGAGTAATGGTGAGCGACGAACCTGGCTGGGCGTGACCACTGAGCATGGCGCGTGCGACTAAATTCTCGACCGAGCGCTGCACTACGCGGCGCATAGGCCGGGCGCCAAGCAACGGATCATAGCCGCGCTCGACCAGCAACTCGCGCGCATCGTTGGCCACTAATACAGAGACTTTTTGGACGGCAAGCGCGGCATTGACGCCAGCGATAATGAGGTCGACCACCTGCAATAGTTCGGCGCGTGACAGCGGCTTGAACATCACGATTTCGTCAAAGCGATTAAGGAATTCGGGGCGGAATTGGCCCGAACTAATCAGCTCGTTTGTGAGCTGCTGCTCGTAGGCATCAAGGTTGTAGCCGCGCGAAACATACTCGCGAATACGATCGGCGCCCGCATTGCTAGTGGCAATAATAATTGCATCGCGAAAACTGACTTCGCGGCCCTTGATGTCGCGCAAAATGCCCTCGTCGAGCACCTGCAGCAACGTGGTGAGCACGCTCGGATGAGCCTTTTCGATTTCGTCAAGCAGAATCACGCTAAATGGCTGTTTCATCACCTGCGCGGTGAGGCTGGCTGGGTCGTCGGCGCCATCGGCGATCAGCCGAGCGACGTCCTCGGCCGTGACAAATTCGTTGAGATCCAGCCGAATTAGATGATCTTCGCCATCAAAATACACACTCGCCAGACTTTTCGCCAGCTCGGTCTTGCCCACGCCTGTCGGCCCCAAGAACAGGAAGGTGCCGATTGGGCGATTCGGGCTGCGCACGCCAGCACGCGCGCGTCGCAGCGCATCGCTCACCACGCCGACAGCACGTGTCTGATTGATCATGCGCTCGTGTATCAAGTCCTCGAGATGCAGGAGTTTTTGGCGGTCATCGACATTGCTCGCCACGCTCACCTTGACATTCATGGTTTTTTCGATGGCCTGTTGCACAGAATTCATTGTCACTATTCCCTGCTCGGCATAGCCAGCGGCCGATTCGAGCAGCTTCATGGCACGACCCGGCTGCGCCAGATCGTAGACATAGCGCTGGCTCAGCCGATAGGCCTCGTGCAGCGCCTGGTACATGTAGGTGACATGCTGGCGCACTTCGGTGAGCAGCACCTGCTCTTGCATAATCTGCATTGTCTCATGCTCATCAGCGGGCGCAACCATAATGCGATTGAGCGAATTAGCCAGGCTGGAATTGCGCTGGCTGATACGCAGGAATCGCTGTTCGTCCATCGACATAATAATGCGCAGGCGGCCGGCCTCGAGGATCGGCAACAGTACATTTGTGAGGTCTACCGCGCCAATTCCTTCCTCAAAAAACAGCTCTGCATTGTCTAGACAAATAATAATATTGTGGGCACTAAATGCCTCGCCAAGGGTACGCATAATCAGCTGCTCCAGCTCGCCACGGCCCGGAGCGGCGGCAATCAAAGCGCTCGAATCAAGGATAAATACTTGGCGAAATTTGAGCGAATCAGACAGTTCGGCGCGCGCATCAAGCAGGCGCTCGGCAAATGCATGAATCAGCGTAGTTTTGCCCACACCCGACGGCCCAACTAGCACGGCATTCTGGCGGCCATTGCGCTCAAAAATATCAATCAGCCTGCCAATCGCCTCGGTGTGCGACGCCACATCTACCGTAATCAGCCCGCCACGCATAATCTGCTGGCTGATATTCTGGCCAAATCGTGTCAGCAGCGGAATATAGCCAAACGACCAATCACGGCCAATGCCACCAGTGTGCCGCGGCCGCGCTTGATTGTCGATCAGCTGGCGCACCCGTACGTACCAGCGGATGCCATCGACCAAATCGTCACTAGACAGGTGAATGCTGGCAATAATTCGCTCGTGATCGGGCACCGATTGCACGATCGCCACCGCCACAATTTCACCAGTAATTAATGGGGTGTCGAGCTGGGCGCGCAACTGCTCTGCCTGGCGCCAAATCGCTGCACTATCAATAATACCACTCGCAAGTTGAGTCAGAATCGACGGCGTAATCCCTAAACGCCGGCCAATAAATAGCCCGCCGGGCGTCATACCGGCCGCCAGAGCGATGTCGCTGGGTGTGGGGGTTTTTGGCAGAGCGCCCAGCAGGTCGCCCGCCAGTATGTCGTCTAGATGATCTGTGTGGCCGCGTGGCAACTGGCGCAAATACCAGGTGTCCCACATTGTAATCATATAGCTAATTGCGGCGAGGCCCAGCAGTAGCCAGCCAACTGAGGTGCCGAGCACCAGCAGTACACTGCCGACGACCACCAACAACCAGCCGGCGGCAACTACCGCGTGCCCCCAGTTGCCGCCAAGCCGCCGTGCAAATCGCGCTTCGCTGGCCCGCTGACTCAAATAATCAAGCGCTACAGGTGCCATGGCGCCCATCCCGTCATCATTACAATCATGCCAGCAATCGGTAGCAGCGGCACCACTAGCCATACAAGTGCGGCGAATAACGCATACACAGCGGCGCAGCCGAGCACGAGCGAGCCAGCGAAGATCATTATTAATCGCACCGTCGCCCCCACCAGGCGCGAAAATTGCCGATCAGCCCATGCCCGCATCTGCACCGGTAGCGGCCCTTGCACTTGCCCGGCCGAAATCTGCCGAAACGGCGCAAATAACGTGCGCAGCAACAATCCAATCGAAAAATAATCCATCAGCCGATCGAGCCGATCGCCCAAGCGCCGTAGCCGAGCCACAAACCCGGCACTATACCACCACTCAAGCAGGCCCACAATTACCATAACTATTATTGTACTACACTGGTCGCTATCTGGCTACGGCCGAGTCTGAACAAGCATGATAGTATAATAGAGAACAGACCCTTTAATGTATCCTGGAGGAAATAGTATGGCATTAAAACAGCTTTCAAAATCAGAAAAAATGATAGTTTCTATCCTCGCTATACTATCTGTTATTGTCATCATACAGGGGTGGATGTTATACAGTGTGACCTCAGCGACCAACAGGCGTTTTGATGATGCGGCGACACAATCGCTCAAAAACCATATGGAATTTTTGCAATTCAAACACGAGTATGAGCAGGCGCATCCCGCGCACGCAAATTGATCGCATCGTCCGACGAGTAGTATAATAGTGATATGCAACTCGCCTACCGCACACTGTTGGGCAAAGGAGTCCAAAAAGCCGCTCGGCTGCGCGGGGGTGGTTCGGCGCTGCCTGGGCTGTTTATCGAGCGGATTGATCCGAATTTTATCCGGCGGACGCTGGCGGATCTGCCGCGTGGCGTGGTAGTCGTCAGCGGCACCAATGGCAAAACCACCACAACCAAAATGGTGGTGGAACTGCTGGAAGGCCAGGGGCTGAAGGTATTTACCAATCGCACCGGCAGCAATTTTACCCGCGGTGTAGCAGCGGCACTGCTGGGCGAGGTCGACCACAGCGGCAAGCTACACGCCGATATTGCGGTGCTCGAGCTCGACGAGGCCCACGCGGTGCATTTTGTGCGCGCTGTGGAGCCGCGCTATAGCCTGATCCTCAACGTCATGCGCGACCAGCTGGATCGGTTTGGCGAAATCGATCACACCGCTCGCTTACTTCAGGCCATCGCGAGCGCTACCACCCAGGCGGTGGTACTCAACCGCGAGGACCCACGCGTGGCGGCACTCGCGAGCTCGCTCGATACGGCTGCCGTCAGCTATTTCGGCCTGGCGTCGCGGCTACGCGAGCGATTCCCGACCGATGACGACCTACACCAGCCCGGCAAGGCAACGCCCAAGCTGTCTGCCGCTGATGTCATACTCGAGCAATTCGCTGACCACCACGGGACGTTTAGCATTGCCGGCAAACAATTCGAGATACCGCTCAAGCTCGAGGGCATCTACAACACCTACAATGCGGCAGCGGCGCTAGCGCTAGTTCGGGCCATCATGGGCAAGCAGCTGCAGCTCGACACACTCATCGTCTCGCTTGCCGAGGTCACGCCGGCATTTGGCCGCGGCGAATCGCTGATGGTCCATGGCCAACCGCTCGAGCTGGTACTGGTCAAAAACCCATCCGGCTTTCGCCTGGGGCTCAGCTCGTTCGACCCCGCCGGTCACGCCACCATGATCGCCATCAACGACAATTACGCCGACGGTCGCGACATGAGCTGGCTATGGGATGTTGATTTTGCAAGCCTGCGGCCCCACGGCGTCGCCATGGTTGCCGGCATCCGCGCCTACGATATGGCCCTGCGGCTCCAGTACGACGAGGTCGCGCTCCACGATGTCGTCCCAGATTTACCCGAGGCATTAGCACGCTTTGTGCAGTCTGCCCCCGACCAGCCAAAACGCATCTACTGTACCTACACCGCCATGCTAGCCCTGCGCCGCAAATTAGCCAAAATAACAGAGGTAGAGGACGTTATATGAGCCAGGCAAAACTCCTTACTATTCTGCAGCTGTATCCGCGCGACATGAATATCTATGGCGATCATGGCAACACGCTCACACTGCAGCGCCGCGCCGAGTGGCACGGCTACCAGGTGCGAGTGATCGATTATAATCCTGTCGACAGCTTCCCTGATGGTATCGACCTGATTGTCGGCGGCGGCGGCCAAGATTCGGGCCAGGTGAACATCCAAGACGACCTGCTCGCCATTGGCGATACACTCCACCAGCTAGCCGACTCTGGCGTACCGATGCTGGTGGTCTGCGGCCTATATCAGCTATTTGGCCACCATTTCAAGACGCAGGATGGCACCATGATTCGCGGTATCGGCCTACTCGACATCGTCACCACGGCCGGCCCCGACCGCCTCATCGGCAACATCATTACCCGTAGCGACGAATTTGGCGATATTATCGGTTACGAAAACCATAGCGGCCAAACGTATTTGGGCGAAAGCGTTGCACCGCTCGGCCGCGTGGTCAAGGGCGCGGGCAACAACGGCCAAGACGACACCGAAGGCGCGCGCCGAGGCAACATCATCGGCACCTATCTGCATGGCTCGTTACTGCCCAAAAATCCCGAGCTCGCCGACCATCTGATCGAGCAGGCCGCTCTGCGCCGCTACGGCGAATTTACTCCGACAGTCATCGATGATCGTTTTGCCACCCTGGCGCGCGAAGCTGCTGCTCGCCGCCCGCGCTAGGCCAAGCAAATTACAAGCACAAATTTATATTATATATAGATATGTCTGCGCCAAACACACCCTCTCAGCGTCTCGAATTCCTCGACTTTCTGCGTGGGTTTTTTATCGTTAATATTATTGTCGACCACTTGTGGCGTTTCCCAAGCGCGTTTGCGCTGCTGAGCGGCCAGGGCGCCCTGTGGGTATCCTCAGCTGAAGGATTTGTGATGATTAGCGGCTTCTTAATCGGCTACGTGCGCGGCTACAAGGGCCAAAAAACCGCCTTTCGCACCCTCGCCGCCAAATTATCGCTTCGTGCGCTGATGCTGTACGCCGCGATGATCGTGGCGGGCTGCATATATGTGGCTATCGAGTGGAGCGGCCTGGTACACGGCATGCCGCACACGCGCTTAATCGACGAGACTCAGCGCAGTTGGGGCGAAATCATCTGGGGATTCGCGACGCTTGAGCAACCGCACACCTGGGTGTATTTCTTGGCACTGTATGCGATATTCCTGTTGCTGTCGGTGGGCACGGTATGGCTGCTGCGTCGACGGCTGGCGTGGGTGCTCGCGGTACTATCGATCGCGATCTATTGCTGGGGACAGTTGCACGACACCATGTGGATGAAATGGCAGCTGCTGTTTTTTGGTGCGACGCTGGCTGGGTTTTATTTTGAACAGCTGCGGGCTTGGTGGCATGCCATCGCCCCGCATCGAGCCGCTCAACTGCGCATAGCCCTATTCGCCACTGCTGGCGCGACAATCGCGCTATCGGCCATTGCGACATTTTGGCCCGAGCTGTTGCCCGGCTCGCTCGCTAGCCAGTTCGACAGCCAGTACCGTGAATCCATCATGTCGCCAGCGCGCATTGGCCTATCGGCGCTGTGGTTTACGGCGCTAGCATTTGTGTTTTATGATATCACGCCGTGGCTGCGCCGCCACACTGGCGGCATTATCGAATATATCGGCAACCACTCGCTGCAAGCCTATCTGGCACACGGCCTTATTATTTGCCTGATCAACCTCACGCTGCCCGATTCAAGCAACTGGCTGATTAATACGCTCTATGGCCTGGCCGCTGTCATCGGCGTATGGCTATTCATTCGACTGCCCGTGGTGCGCACTGTTCTGCCGCGATAAGCTTACTGCGAGGTGTCGTTCAGCTGGAGTTCGACGGCGCGAATGCTCGATTTTCCATCGGGCAAGCTCGGCGCATGCACTTCGCCAATGACCGTCCAGCTGCCGTCGTGCGGCAGTGCAGGCTTACCAGGCGTAGCCCAGTCGGCAATATACCAAATTTTACCACCGTGCTCGCGCGCAAACGACACCGTGTCGTACACTTTTCCGGGCGTGGTAGCGGGCCGCACTGGGTCGTATGATCCCCAGGTCAAATTATCCGACGCCTCAAAAAACACTTCGGTGCCGCTCGGCGCGCGGTCTTCATAAAACGCCACCTCGTAGTACCGCGACATGCCACTCACTAGCAGCGGCTCGCCCGGACGAGTATGCGCCCACACTTCCTCGAGCGTGGGACGGATTGGCAATGGATCGTTGCCGTCTTTGTTGAAATTCCCAATCTGATACACGTACATAATACCACTCACCATCATGACAAGCACCAGGCCAAGTGCCGCGATCGGCAACCGCGCTGGTCGACGCCAGCGACCAATGGTATGCGTCAGTGTGATCGCGATCAGCACCACCAGGAATATCGATGCCGACAGCACATAGCGATCGACAAATGCCGGCCTGAGGGGTGGCAGCGACGCAACGATCAGCATCAGGGGTGGCAGCAGCGCCATGATTACGATCAATCGATAGCGAGCGCGCTGTTCGTGGTCGAGCTGTCGATAGAGCCGCCATGCTAGCACCGCTACTGCAGCACTACTCGCCCATACCAGCACTGCCAGCCAGCTTGTCACTTCGCCGTTTACCCGATACATCAGCGTATCAGACACAAAATTCAGCGGTGTCGCCGACCCAATCGGCGCAATCCAAAATCCACCACTCTGCACGCCGCTGAGCTGCTTGATCGCAAACGACAACCACGGCGCATACGCCACCAGCGCCACACCGTGAGCGATTAGCCAGGGCTTAGCAAAAAAGCTTTTTAGGCGCACCCGCCCCTTGCCCGGCGTCATCGTCCAGCGCCACAACCAGTGTGCCGCGAATGCCAGTGCCGTAAAATAATGTGTCCACATGCCAAGCGCCATCAGCAGGCCGTATAGCAGCCATTTCCACAGGCGCGATTTTTCGGTAGCACTCACCAGCACATAGGTAGCGGCCGCTACGATGGCTGTGGTCATACCGTACATGCGCGCCTCGGTACTGTAGCGTAGCAGTAGTGGCGTCAGCGCCAATAACCCCAGCGTCAACGCAGCCGATTGCTGCCCAAACCATCGCCGTACCAGCAGATAGACAAACAGCATCGCCACCATTATCCACAGCAGGCTGAGCGAGCGCACCGCGATTTCGCTGCCCACGCCAAATACGCTTGTCCAGGCCTTCAGCGCCCAATAGTACAGCGGCGGATGCACATCCATCGAGGTTAGCCGCGCAATATCTAGGTAGTTGCCGCGAATAATAAACAGCCCATACGCCTCGTCAAACCACACCGACCAGCGGCTCATATCGCCAAGCGACAGCAACGCAAATCCCGCACCGCTCGCCACCAACACGACGCTATCCCACACATTCCATCGGCCCGTCGTCGGCCGTTTCATATGAGTAAACAATTTCATCCTCCCTCCACTATAGCGCACCACTCCACCCCAGCGCAACTCTTACGCTTTCCATTTTGCGCTGCCTCTGGTATAATTTGCGATGTACATTACATATGATTTCGGGGTGAGACGTGACAGGCGTCACGTCGCAAGGCCGGAGCCCGGATGAGGTTTATCCTCACCGAGCGAGGCGGGGTCGCACGAAATTCCAAGGGAATTTACGTGTGACTGGCACAGTTCATAGTGAGGCTGTACATTTTATCATCATTTCGGGGTGTGGCGCAGTTGATAGCGCGCTCGGTTTGGGACCGAGAGGTCGAAGGTTTGAGCCCTTTCACCCCGACCAAGAAAGATTATCGGTATTTTCGACTAATTTGTCGAAAGGCTCACGAAGGCAGTGGTCTACAATTGACCACTGTTTTTGTTTACCAGTTTTGCCATATGAATGGGCCTCAATCGTAATGTTCGAGAAGAAGATTCTGATAATCTCATCAGCAAGCGTCATACTACTCGTTAATCGCAGAATCTCCCCTGTATTTGCATAAAGTTCGAGAAATTCATTCAAAGTCAGCGGAACCTCGTCCATAGAGGCAAGTGTTGCAGCCACAGACTCCAAACTATCACTAGCCGCGTCGTACTTATCCTTTAATTCATCGAGTAACTCTGGGGTGTAATGCTTCGCCATAGCAAGGTCTGCAGTATTTGCATTCCTCAAGGCATTATCGTAGGCTCTCTTCGTCTGACCGCGCTCCATCTCGAGCCGCTTCTTCTGCGACTTGAGTATTTCAGTCTCCTTCCTTATATGCTCTTTCATATCAGAAAGATACTGAGCATATCTTTCTTTGGTTGCAAAGTTATTCTTACCAAGGAAATCAATAACGTAGTCACGGATAACCGAGCCAGCAGGACCCTTATTTACCATTGGACAGCTCTCGGTTTCGCACTTGAACCTAAAAGCTCTATTCACCACCTCTCCGTCCCTCCGCCTCGTCACAATGCCCGTTGACATAGTTCTATCACAGTGGGCACATATAACAAATGAACGTAAAAAATTCGACACATCGTTACGGCTCTTCCTCCCAGACCTCTGACGGTAACTATGTCCCAATAAATCCGTACCGTTGAGTCCAATATATTCCTCCTCACTAATCATAGGGGTGAAATTTTTGTAGTGGTCGCTGAGTCTCACTGCCTGATTACCGTACTTATGAACACCCGCATAGATAGGCACTTTCAATAATTTTGAGACGTCCTTGTCTGTAAAAACATACCCGTGGTGGCCTTTTGCTATACGATAGGCTTGATAGCCCGAATGGTTAATATACTCAGCGATTTGCTTCAGACCTCGGCCTTCATCTATTTTCAACCTAAATGCCTGTCTAATAATCTCCCAGTTCTTCCCATCCACAATAAGTCGCCGCTCTTCACTTATCTGATAGCCGTGGATAATATGATTAAGGATTGAGCCCCTAGATGTTCTACTTGCGTTACCACGAAGTACAGACTCGGATAAATGGTCTGAATAATGCTTAGAGAGCACGAAGTTAATACCCAGTACCATTTTCCCGTTAGGTGTGTTCTCAAAGTTGGCTGTTGCAAACAGTAAATCTGAGAGAATACCGTTATCGATTAGGTCGATAACTTCGCCAGCTTCCTTCATATTTCGAGCAAGGCGGTCATAATGCCAGGCAATGATACCGTCGTAATACCCTTTTTTGACTTTTTCAATCATTCGATTGAAGGCAGGGCGATTATTTGATGTTTTTGCCGACTTCTCGTCCTCGTAGATATCTTCGTCGCCAATTTTAATACCATACACATCAATCACTCTCTCGTAACACTCCTTGCGCTGGTCTGCGATGGAATGCTCTTGCCTGTCTTCGCCCTCGGTAGACTTACGTAGGTATAGTGCATACTTCAGTTCAGTCTTATCATCAGTATTAACGACCTGCTTGTCATCACTTATCTGACTCCGAATCAAGGTGAGAAGATCTAGTCCCGAATAGTCACTCTGCGACATTACTCTGAATCGCCCTCATTAGGTTCGAGAGGTTTTTGGTTATGAGAATCTTCCTCGCTCGCAAAAGGATTATCAATTTCAGGAAATTCGCCCCCTATCACGTTAACAGAGGTGAATAGCTCATTGTATGTATCTTCAAGCTCTTCATCGCTAAGCCTTATGTCGCTGTTATCCGTGGGCACAATTTTATCAGCCAGTCCATCCAATATGTAATCGACGGTTGCAGCATCCTTTTTAGCCGCCGACATCACATCATTCTGCTTTGATTCTTTAGAGCTAAAAACCTCATCACTCGCCCCATAGTAGCTCAAGAGCTTCTGCGTAAGCGTGGGCTCGCTCAATCCTAGCGATTTAGCATAGAACTCTGTTCTATTGGGCAAGGTAATTGATGCTGGGCCAATCTCAATAAGATTATGATTTCTATCAATCTCTTCATACGCCCTAAGTAGCGCTTCTGTAGCAGTATAGAAGTTGTTTGCCATTACACTTATTATAACATTTTACCCCTGTAAGTACGTAAAAATTGCAATAGTCATAGCAAGAAGCGACAGCTCGAGGCATAAATACTTATGCTTGCAACCTCACCTATATAATGCGATAATCATCTTATGAAAACACTCCAGCTTCAAAAAGTGGTTGAGTCGGTTAATTACTTGTTGCAAAAAAGTGGGACAAAAAGCCTAAACAAGCTTCACCTTATGAAGCTAGTGTGGGCAGCCGACAGGTATCACCTCCGTAAATTCGGCAGGCTTGTTACTGGCGACTCGTATGTCGCTATGCCTAAAGGGCCAGTAGCCTCTTTGACGCTAGACATCATTAACCACGATGACTTCCTTCCAGATGAAGCATTGGCGTATAGCGAGGACTTCTTTAGTCTCGACACAACAAATCACGAGGTAAAATCGCTAAGGCCATCAGACTTGAAATCACTCTCTACAAGTGACAAGGAGGCATTAGATTTTTCCTGGAGTAACTTCGGCAACACACCCCGATTTGACCTTGTCGATACTACCCATAAATACCCCGAGTGGAAGAGCCACGAGGCTTCTCTAGAGAACATCCGAACAAGCATCCCTATAGACTTAAGGGATTTCTTCAAAGACCCGTCAATAGATGACGACCCATTTTCACTGGACAGTGATTTACTGTCAGTAAATCTAGAGTCATTCATCGCCAATAATAACTTCAAGCAAATCTTTCAATAGATAGCTCCTGTCCTGTAGCCTAAATGCCGACTCTGGATGATGATATGGAAACAATCAGCTCGGCCCTAAGGCAAGGGCTTATTATTAAAATTTCTGGCATATATCCGTTCGAGACACCGCATCCGCATAGGTTTGTAATCTTAAATGCCGACCCGAGCACCGAAGTTCTCATCGTGGCACCCCACGCAACCCATCAAGTTCAAGTTGAGGCAGAGAAAGCTTACAAACAAGGTGAAGACTCTGTAGCGACCGTGCCAGTTATTAGCGGCGGAAAATACAGCTTCTTTCCAAAACAGACTGCCTTCAACTGCAACGAACTACACCAGATGACTATCGATAAGCTAGCAGAAGCAATGAACAATGGCGAACTCCATATACAATTTCACGAATCATTGGATGCCGAAGATCTTGAAAGATTGATAAATGGAGCACTTGCCAGTACACAGATATCCCCTATGATTGCGTCTTTGATAACGGGTATAGAATAATTGCTTGTAATTAGTATTATCGGAAGTTGAGAGAACACAACGCGAAAAATATCCAATTCAGTACCAACGTCTAGCTTCTTTTGGTGCCGTCTTCTTTATAAGAATCAAAGGTTGAAGAGCCGTAAAGGTCTTGACCACCGAGCGATAGCCAGTGCAAAGTGATGTCGCTATCGCTCGAGCCGCTAATCCAACAAGAGAATCGCACTGCCTCGCCGCTAGATTGATCCCTGCCGTTCCACTGGAAATACCAAATCGGATTTCCATTCTCGTCAAATGAAAAGCTATCGGTATACTTTTTGTCGTAATTTGATATGTAGACGGTGCTGATTGCGTTCGAATCGACGTACTTATTCAACAGTCCTGCATCCTGACAGTAATGCTCGGCGGCGTCTTCCGATACGGTGTAGCGTGATTTTTGGACTTCCGACTCGGTGTTTGCCATTTTACTATTGCTGTCGCTTGAGTCTTTTGTATACGTGTAATAAATAGAAAGGCTGTCACCATAATAATTAACGTCCGTAACGGTTCCATTCGCTTTTGTGCAGTCAGATACCTCACTGTCTTTATAGTCTTCGGTAGTTCCGTATGCACTTTCGACTTTCCAGCCCTTTTCTTGCAGTCTTGAGCAAGCTTCTTGAACAGAGAGTCCATTTACGTCAACACGAGGGTATTTATCTGCTGGTGGCGTATAACTAGAGTCTGCAGTCTGATGATTATCAGAATCACCCCCGACTACGGCACCCACAACCCAAGCAAGCACTCCAATCATCAAGACCGCATAAACTACGGCCGCTATGATAAGTGGCTTTTTGTGCTTTTTAATAAATTCTTTAATTTTATTCTTTGTGCTTGGTTCGTTTTGCATAGGCCTCCTCTAATTTATTTTGGCCACCAAAACAAAAAAGCAGCCACGTACTAGGTTGCTTACACCAACAATCGGGTATTGCACCAACTGCTTTTTGCACGTGACTGCATTTTTAATGCAATACCGTGCCACAAAGTGGCATCCAATTGTTGATGTAAGCCCTATTATCGTAGCATATTTTGCAACTTTATAGGGGTTATATTGTTATACTAAGTGTACCTATGAGCGATAAACGGATTAAGTATTACAGCAATAACGATATGTCCATTTCTTTCTATCTAGAGAGGCTGCAATTGGTCGCCGATTCGCTGGACGCTTCGACCGAGCTCAATAACATTAACGATGCTCTTGAGCTGATTAATCTAACAAAGTTTATCGATAACAACCTATTTAGTACTGAATGGGATGCGAACTATCGCAAAGAGCTCGTATCGAAGGTGAAGATAGCAAAAGGCCTACTGGGCAAATATTTCTCCAGTTTATCAGTTGAAGATATTGCTGGAGCTATATCGGCTTTGGATAGCGAGTATTATGATGATTTTATCGCTACTTTCTCGGTTTATAAACTGGGCGATAAAGTGACCGAAGATGAATTTGAGAGTCTACTATTAGGGTCGAGTGTCCCTATATGGGATATCCTTGAGTCAAAATACCTAGTCGAAAGGTTCCCAACCACTCTTAAAAAACTGTTCCTCTCTAATCCTCGTAATTTCGAGACCTTTCTAAGCAATTACACTTACTCACACAGTAAAAGGAAGCTATATATACCGAAGAATATTTCGAAAGATGATATGCTCGCACTTTGTCATAAATATATTGAGTCTGATGAAGCGAACCCCAACTATCTAGATATTCTCTTGAAACCTATTAAGGGAACTGAGGAGTATATCTCTATCGATGCCTCAACAAAAGTAAAAATTAAAAAGCGAAACGAAGAGATTCAGAATAAACTTTTTGGTGACTTATCAAAGGGTGGCGGTCTATCAATTAAGCTCGCCATACTGTCTTCCAGAAAGGCATACGATGAAGAGGTTAAAGATAGTTCTCCGACAGATATGATTTCATACGTTGAGAGTTCTTGGATTGAAGCTCACACGGATTTTCCAACACTACTGAATAATTTTCAGTATTTATATGATTTTTTCACGGAAGACTTAATATCAACCCTACCAAGCTTCCCTAATGCGGAAATGGGCATTGTTGAGCGTCATATGGGAGTAACAACTGAAAATTCCTACATTATTGGGCAATTCTTTGGATTAAAGCACCAGATGGCAACTGGAAAGTTACGTATAGTATCTGAATATACTACGAGGCATAATATCAGCCTCGAAGATATTATTGATTGGTTTTTTTCTACCTATTCCAAGAATGAGTTCGGGCTAGAATGGCTACCACTAAATATGCCGAGCACGGGCGAACATACTGCCAATAAAACAGCTACGTTATTTAGAATCGAAGAGAGCATACGCACTCAGTACTCAGTATTTGCAGACACTGGTTCGATTGATAGCGAGGTAGTGAGTTTAACGAACACCCCAGCTATAAGAGACTTGAGGAGTGCTATTGAAGACAAGTACGCATATCTGTCAGAAGATGATGTCTCTCATTCAATTATGAACCTGCTGTATTCGAGCCAATCTTCCCTAACCTACATTGATGATAAGCGTCAGTCACACGACTTTGCCAGCTTAATCATTAAACAACGACTGAAAATATCCGATTTCCACAATTATCAAAAGCCTAGAATAGACTATCTCATCCAGCACGGAGTGTTGGCGAAACGCAAGAACAGCACCTTAAAATTCAAGGATGTAAACGTACTTTATGTATATAAAATGCTTTTTGCATATGGGGTCGTGGGATACCATCACGTTAAGCCTCAAATACAAAAAGTCATTGATGATATGTACGCTGACGGTCGGCTTGTATTCGGGGCCACTTTATTTGCAAGACAGGAATCTGACTATCTAAATTTTGTACTAAACAATAGCCAGTTTGATAACAGCTGGGCAATCAGAAATTCATACCAACACGGAACGCCGACTTACAAAGATGAAAATCACTATTTCTTTGATTATTACACTGCACTACTCACTCTCGTACTCTATGTCATCAAAATTAACGATGAGCTCTCTCTGCGAAAGACAGTGGCGGGTGAAGAGCCTGCATATGTCGATGTAGGCTAGATTTTGAATGGCAACGCCTTTAAGACTTCACTTATCTTTTTATTGTCAATAATCTCATCGTTATAGATATCCGGCTCCCATACATCTTGGA